>JBBPIC010000163.1:0-2146 GCA_038040525.1 Acidobacteriota bacterium
CATGCAGCGGACGCGCAATTAGCATGTCTCTCATGCAAGGCTTGTCGCTGGCGGCAGTTCGTGCGCGCCGCTGATGCCCAGCGTTATCTCGCTTCGCGGAAAAGAAACCCGACACGGCAAACTGAAAGTTGTTTCTGATCTTCAAAGATGGTAGGCGCAGGTTAAATGATTAAATCAAATGGCGAAGATAACAAAGGCATGCAGCGGACGCGCAATTAGCCCGTCTCTCATGCGAGGCTCGTCTCTAGCGGCGGTTCGTGCGCGCCGCCGATGCCCAGCGTTCGACGGCTTTATCTATCGTCCAGTTCTCTCGGAGGTCGACATGCTCACTTGCCCAAACTGCTCGAACGCGATTGATTCTAAGACGAAGTTTTGTCCCTATTGTAACGCCCCCGTCGAGGACTATGTCCGGAGTTCGACGAGCGCAGTCGGCCTCACGGCAGCGCCTTCTAGCGCAACCGGGGAAAACCCAGTGATGTATCGGTATCTTGACCTCTACCGCGCTGCTCGACTTTTGGTTGGAGTTGGAAACACGGTGAAGGTCCTCGGTATAGTCGTGGGGACCGGAATCCTTTTGCTTTGTCTTTTTGCGGGGTTGGCTGGTTCCAGTCAAACTTCAAACTTCGGCGCACAGCAAAGTGCGGCGGCTTCATCGTTTCTGTTCGGTACGTTCGTGGTGGGCGCAGTGTTCGGGACGTTTGTGGGCGGTATTGTTTTTCTCCTTGGGATCTTGATCTCGGCGCAAGGGCAAATACTTCTGGCGCAGGCGGACTCCGCAGTCCACACGTCGCCGTTCATGACCGAAGAAGAAAAGGCGAAGGTGATGTCGCTACCATTCCCACGCGCCGTCGAACAAAGGCTTGCAGCGGACGCGGCGAGAGCGCCCTCTTCATGATGCTTCCTGCGGCCTAGCTTGTGTGAGTTCGCGCCGCGCCGCTGAAGCCAAGCGTTATGCTTCTATTTTTTACCGGCAGTTAGGTATCAGGAAAGGCGAATTCATTTATGGGGTTCTTCAATCACAAATCTCAACAGAACTTTCCTTTCTCTTATGAGCGTGTCTTTCAGGGATTAGTCTTCATATTGGAACCGGCTGGATTCAATGTGCTTATCAGCGATATGTTGATTGGTCGAATAACTGCCAGTACTTCAATGTCGGCTTTTTCATGGGGTGAAAATATCGTAATTATAGTTGAGAAGATTGATGAGGCTAATACACTAATTACCATTGAATCCAGCCTGAAGTTCGGCATGGCGGGAGCGCATCGTTATTGGCAAAACATAGAAAGAATCATCGGAGGTTTGAGCTATTACCTGCAGAATGGTGATCTATGGCCAGAGGCACAATCATCTTCTGCCTCAACAAGTAAAAAGCAAGGAATAGCTGCGGGGATTATTCTGGCGTCTATCTTGCTTATCATAATGATCGTGTTCACCGTAGCGGCTAACATTGAATGATTTTATGTTGCGCGAAGCATAACAAAGCCTTGCAGCTGACGGCGCGATAGCATGCTTCTGAAGTAACTTCGTTCCTTCAGATTGAATGCTGATCGCGCGCCGCAGCTGAAGGCAGGCGTTAGCCGCCTACGGAAGTTGAGTGTAGAGTCGATGCCATGAAGATCCTTTACGCCGTATTTGCTGCCGCGATTCTGGCCTTGGGCGTACTCCACATGGCCACGACGTTCCGGCTCTCTTCGAGCCCCGTCACCAAGGTCTGGTTCTTTGGTGCGGGAATGGCTATCGCCCTTCACGGAGTCCTGAACTTCCTGAATCGACGATATGGTCTCGCCGCGTTCGGTCTGCGCGCCACATGCATCGGTACGAACCTGCTCATGGTCTGTTTCTCCGTTATCGGTGGACGCGTGACAGGCGCAAGCGTCGCGGCGCAACTTGTCATCCTGACCGTGCTGACTTCTGCTCTCGTCCTTTCAGCTCTGCGCTCTGCTAGCATCGCCCCTGAGCCGCCCCGAACATGAGCAAGAGTTATGTCACACTGGAGTCGGCAGCTAACTGATATATGAAAGGGCGCCCCTCAAAGTGGTAGCTTGGAGTTGTTCCGCCTCTAAGTTTTCCACTGATTAAGGAGAGCCCTACGCGAAAGTACTACGTTGGATTGGATGTCCACAAGGTAAGCATCGCCATTGCGGTG
>JBBPIC010000071.1:0-26968 GCA_038040525.1 Acidobacteriota bacterium
TGAGCATAATAGGTTATTCTAAATAAGTAAAGGTATTAATGACGCACACCACTAGACTCTAGCGAATCGTGGTCGCGCCTGCCCGCGACCGGCCAAAGCGCCGCCAGGCCGGCGCACTCCAAAGAGTAGCCTCCTGCCTCCAGGAGATTCTATTGCAGGCTTATACTCTCCGCGCCTCCGTAGTAAATGCCGTTAAATAGAAACTTAAACGTGCCGTGCGGCTGGGCCCGGAATGTGATCTCAGGCCCAAAGAGTAACAACCTGCCTTTACCGACGGGCGCGTCCACAATAGCAACACCGTCCTGAAGATACTTCTGACCCCATGCCCAGCCGCTTCTCAGAGGCTTGTCAGTGTCAAACCACGCAACCGGTTTCACTCCCCTTAGCGCGGCTTCTGGCCGCAGTCGAAACACGGGGCTGTTGTCAAAGAAGACATCGAGTCTTTCGTTGATTCCGTAAGCTACGGGGTTTGTGTTGTCCACTCGCACCTGAAGAATCGACCCCGGTATATAAAGCTTTTCACGCGCCAGGGCCCTCTCGGTTCCATCCGGAAGCTTCTCCGTCAACGCGCTCGCGATCGGAAGGCCCGCATGATAAGCGAGGGTCGTCGACGTGCCCACCGAAATGATGGTTCCTCCGCCTTCGAGAAAACGTCGCAACTGCGGCACCGTCTTGGCTACAGTCACATTTCCGAGACGGTCGCGATACTCCGCTGGAATTCTCTCGGCGGCCGGTATTGCATTGGCCGGGTTCTCGACTGGCTCCCTGGCGTCACGCGCGGGTATACCCCCGGTCACGAATATCAACACATCGAACTTCGAGGCCAGATCACCAGCATCCAGAGTCGCCGGATACACAACTGTGAATGGAAACTCAAACTTCTCCAGAAGGAAGCGCGTCCAGCCGGAAGGCATCGATCCGCCGTAACGATCCCACAATCCAATGCGCAGTGGTTTCAATTTGAGCGCTTCGCCTTGGGGCTTTGCGGAAAGGCCTTCGAAGTTGAGGCCGAACTCTTGCGCAAGCTTTTGCATGATCGGCAGCGCTGAAGATTTGTTGGAAACATAGATCGTTCCCGGGCCATAGGTTTTGCCGTTTGCACTGAGTGGCTGCCTCAACCAGTAAACGTCTTCCCCGGCGGCAAGCAGGCGATTGATTGCGATGAATGAGTCGTTGACCTGATGGCTCAGCAGGAACCCCGCGACGGGAGGGCAGGCCGAGAGAACTCCTATCTTTCCTGGAGGCGGCTTGGCCAAGCCGTTGACCTTTTCGAATGGGCCGTCGAAGCCTTCGAGAAAGCGATCGAAGACAACCCCCATCTGGTAGGCAAGTGTCCAACCTGCACTGTCGTAAGGTGGCGTCGGTGGTCCACCCGGATAAGGAATGTCATCCGGGTGGTCCTGGGGCTCAAACATATCCAGGACGTGAGGCCGAAACGCTTGATCGGTTTTAATGACGAATGAGCCGGCCGGATAACTTTTCCCAGCAACCTGGAACGGTGCGGTCGCTCGCTGGATGACGATGCCATTCTTGATCAGTGCGTTAACAAACTTGGTGGCGGTCAGGAAATCCGGCTGATCAGATGGAATGACATAACCTCGTGGATCACGGTCCTTAGGGTTGCGCAGCATCTCGTAGTATTTAATAGCCACCCCGCGCCGGGAAGCTGGTCCGCCTGTATCTCCTGCATCGCCCGGTGCATCGGCAGCTCGCCGTGCTGGTCCATCGCCTTGAGCGGGCGCATCCTTTGCAATCGCAGCCTGCACTTCAGCCAGCATTTTCGGTCGAATCGTCCAATTGTCGCGGCTGCCACGCTCGATTGAGTTCTTACCCATGCGATAAATGTTGAAGAGGAAATCCTCGCGGTGTTTTGAAGCCACATCCAGCACCGCCCTGTTGGCAGTTATCGAGTAGTCGACTGACTGACGGAAACGCCACTTCTGTGGAGCAATCGGGTAAGCCTGATCACCTTTGGGCAACATCTTGTTCGGTAGGAACGGGATCTCCATGGGGGTCGGGTTACCAATGGTCTCCGTCAATAATCCAATCATGTTGTGGAAACCCGTAGTAGTCCGCAAACCGCCATTCCACCAGGTCGAATACGGCGCCCCTGAACGCATAGTCGCTCCCGGTTTACCTTCGGCAGCAAAGCGGTTGTGCATCGCTGCGCCTACAAGATCGAGCCCGAGAGGAACCAGAGGATCGTGATAGTAGTTGAACGGATCGCGGAAAGGAGGCGCAAACAGAACCGTTCCAGCTGGTCCAGTTTGATGATGGTTGTAGACTATCTGCGGAAACCATTCGTGATAGAAGATGCGGTTAATTGCTTCGGTCTCGGGTTGTGAGGTCATGTAGAAGTCGCGATTGTTGTCGTGACCAATATACTTCTGATAAAGCCTGGGCACTCCCGAGGTTAACCGTTTTGTAGGTTCAGGCTCGCGCATGTACCAGTTGGAGACCAGATCCAGTCCGTCTGGGTTCACACAAACAGCCAGAAGTATGTCGTCTTTAAGGAACCGGAGGGTCTCGGGATCATTCCTGCTAACCATCTGATAGACCAATTCCATCAGCTGCTGCGCGCCGAGCACTTCGTTGGCGTGCAAACCACCATCGATCCAGACAACTGCTTTGCCTTCGGCTGCCAGTGCACGCGCCTGCTCGTCAGTGAGGCCTTCGGCGAGCGCCAACCTCCGCGAAATCTCTTTATACCGATCGAGCTTCTTATGATTCTCAGGCGAGGTGATGATGGCCATTAGTATTGGACGGCCCTCTGCAGTCTTGCCAATCTCTACAAGTTTCATGCGGTCGGACTGCTGCGCCAGCTTCTTCCAGTAGTCCGTTAACTGAACGTAATTAGCCAGATGATAATCATCGCCGAGACTAAATCCGAATTGCGTCTTCGGACTGGTGATTACTCGGTTTTGGGCCGCCGCACTGACTGCCAGAAGCAGGACCACGAGCGGATAAAGTAATTGCCGAACCTGACGTGTACGCATTTAGGGAACCCTCTTTGTAGTATTGGAGTTGGCTCAGAATATCCGACGAAGCCGAGTTGCAACAATAGCAGGAGGCAAGCGGCGGGCGGCAGGAAGCTATCCGCAGATTACGCAGATTTCGCAGATTCCTTTGAGAGTTATTACGATGTCCCTCGCGTCAAAATGGATCGAACAGGGATGGTCTTAACCGTCATCTGCGGAATCCGCGGAATCTGCGGATAGCTTCCTGCCTCCTGCCTCCTGCTTCCTGCCTCCTGCCTCCTGCCTCCTGCCTCCTGCCTACTGCTTTCCCACGTATTCCCAGTGCCATGGCTCGTAAAAATATGGTTGGAACCCAAAGCGACCTGCGTTGCGAACAAGCCACAGGTAAACGCGTGTCTGGACCTGGATCGCGCGATTGGGATCGTTGGTTTCAACGGGCTCGCCCCCAACGTATAGATCGAGCGTGCGGCCGGTAAAGTGAGGGCTGTTAACCGCCAATCCGGCGCGGCCGGCATGAGGCGACTCTCGTCGCAGCTTTTCCTGATATTCGCGTGAACGAAAAGCCGAAATGATCTTCAAATACTTTTCCCCAGGGGCAAGTTCCCTTTTCCCAATGTGTGCCAGGCCTAGCGACTTCTCGTCAATTGCGGCCTCCACCATGCGCTTGTAAGCAGCGTAAGTTTCACGGTCAACCTGCCGCAGTTCCTCAGCGCGAGTTGGATCATAGAAGTCAGACGATGGGGCCGTAACAAGTTGGTGCGGTTCGGCAACTGTCCGGTCTTTAAGACGCCGATCCTGCCACACGGCAATGATTCGATAGAGCGACTCTTCGTCCAGTACGCCGCTTGGTGTTAGCCCAGTCTTCTTCTGCCAACGCCGAAGCGCGGAGGCGAATCCATCGGAGGAAGGATCGCGTTTCGTATCGAGCAAACGACTGATCAGCGGCGTGTAAAGATACCAGCCACGCTGTTGCTTACCTCCAAATATCCATTTGAGCTCAGTTCTAAGCTGCGCATTCCGTGCGGCTGCTGCTCCGACGGCCGCAGAAGCAGTCTCGCTTTCGTTGCGGCGGTTGGCACCGGGCGTGAACAATACGATACCGAGTACGCCTGCAAGAGCGCTGGAGACCGCAATCATCCGGATCCTGATGTTCTTCATTGAATGAGATGAAACCCGCGATCAGGTTATCGTGTCAACGTCAAATGCGATCCACGAAACCACACGAAGCAACACGAAAGGTCGTTAGTCGTTTTGTGTAATTTGGTGGATTTTGTCCTTTGCGGGCATAACCTTAAGATGCGCAAAAGCAGACCGTTTGATCAAAAAGGGCACCGGATGGTGCCCTTATTAGCGGACATGGCTTACAAGGAAGATCTCACGAAGCAGCTTTAGCACGATCAGCGACTTCAATCTGGGCGCCGTTTTGCCGGCTGTCAGCAAGTTCCCTGCTCATTCTGTCAATAGCATCCTGGGCGTTTTCGGTTGCCTGGTGCGGCGTACCGGTGTCCTCTTCGGCGTCGCCTACTTCCCAGGTCATACGTTCTTCATTTTCTTCGACCACGACACTGGTTTGCTGAGACTCAGCGACGGCTATCTTTGGAAGCATATTAACGCCGACGGCTTCGATCGTGCCGCGCTTCTCCTGCGGCTCCGTGACGTCTGTATCGGGCGGCGTCTCGACGTCAACCGCATCGGCCGTGCCGCTGGTTTCCGGCGGTTCGGGAACGGACGTCTCGGGCGGCGTACTGATCTCAGCCCCTTCGTTCTTTGCGATTTCAGAGGACGCGCTCGTAACCGGCTTTGCAAGTTGCGCGTTGATCTCTTCGACTATTCTGGTGTGTGCGTGGTTCTCGGCCGCAACCTTATCAGTCGGCGTTCTGCTTCCTCGTTGAATATCTCCCGCAATCGTATCAGCGGGTTTCTTCTTAGCAGCTTCCTCTTTCCGCTCAAGCCCAGGTTCGAGAAAAGAGATTGAGCCCGGCAAGGTAATGGGCGAAAGTTTCTTCTCGGCCACCACCAGCCCCTGATACTCCAGTTTTCCCCTGACCTCGCACAGTCCTGTTTGCATCCCCCGAATTGCCCCGTCCTGAATCTTGATAACGAAGCCCTTTAAATCGAAAGCCAGACGCAGAGTAAACTCGATCTTCTTAACAGCTTTATTCTGGATTCGAATCTCAATGTGAGGACGATGTTGGCTGTTAATCGTATGTTCCCCCAGCTCGGTGTTCATGACTGTCTCCGGGGCTTTTCGCGACTCGTCTAAAAGAGCCTGAATGCCCTCAGCCTTCTTCCACGAAGTTAGGAAAATGTCCGGGATCGGGATCTCGAAGAGCTCCGCCACTTTTTCGGCGATGTCAGGCAGCGCTGCGGTCTTGATGCCTTCGATCTCTTTGCTGACTCTGTCCTCAAAAGTTTTCCAACCCTCGGATCCGTCCGCACCCGGTTCGGGAAGCTCAAAGACATCGCGAACTGTCATCGACGATTTAGACATTTTCCCTCCTTACTGATCGGACGATATTAGGCTCGTCCGAATGGACCAAGTAATGGCCCTCAGACACGTTTGGCCGCAGGAGTACCTGACTGTTTATTGACAAGCCCTTCGCCCCAGCGTCCACCTCGGAATTCCCAGTGTCACGATTGGCGTGAAAGGTGGCACGCGGCACGAATAGTGCTCGATAGATTTGGTAGGCTACAAAAGTCAACAGCAATGCTATCGCCAGGTATATCCACCAGTTGGTAGGAAGTCCTCCGAGTGGGGTTGGCGTTGAGGTACTGCCGGGCGACGAAATTGGACCAAAGGGTACAACACTCGTTGGACTCGACGAGGGGCTTGGACCGCCAGTTTGAGTTGGCCCGGGTGAAGCCGTCGCGACGGGAGAAGACGTGACGGTGATCATCTTGGTATTGCTGGTGCCCATCGGTGCAACGCGGCCTTTGCTCCACCGGCCAATCTCGACGTGTGCGGCATAGTTACCCGCGGTCGGGTAGCTGTAGGAAGCTTGCGGACCTGTTTGCCAGCCGGTTGGTGACGAGCCATCACCAAAGACAAACCGATATCGTAAGTTCGGTGCTTTGGAACTTGGTTGGGCGTTGAAAGTTACCGGCCGCCCTTGTTCCACGGGGATTGGGTTCACCGCGAAGTCCGCGGTGACCGCAGGCGATTTTGTAACCCTAATGCCCTGTTGAGCATTGCTCAGACGCCGAATCGTGCTGTTCGTGGACAAACCCATAGTTACAGACGCCGAATAATTTCCCGCCGCACGATACGCATGCGTCGATTGAGAGCTGCCCTGCCAGCCGCTCGACGAACCGTCGCCGAAAACAAATCGATATCGGATATTGGGTTTTTTGGAAGCAACCTGCGCATTGAACGTCACCGGTTTGCCCATCTGCACCGGTGTTGGGTTTGCCGTAAGTTGTACGGATCCCGGCAAAGGGTCTGGTGGATTTCTTGGGTCTGGCGGATTTTTCGGGCCAACCGGATTTGCCGGCGGATTGGTCGGCGGATTGATCGGCTTCGTGACAACAACCGGCTGTCGAACACTGCCGCCTACCTGCTTGACACCTCCGCTGTAGCCTATCCCCAGATCAACGTAGGCAAGATACGTCCCGCCGGTAGGATAAGAGTGGCTGGTGAAGGGGCCCTCCTGCCAATCTGTTTGCGAACCGTCGCCAAAAGAAAAGCGATACTTGATACCTGGATAATTGAGGGTGAGCTGAGCATTGAAGCTTACTAAATTACCAGCCACAACCGAGGTCGGTTTAGCAACCAGCGTGACACGCGGCAGTGGCCGTTGAGGACTTACATGTTGTGTTCCAAACTCAAACCCTGGAGATACCACCGAAGCAGAGACTTTGTAATGACCCGTGGCGCCATAGCGATGTGAGACCTGGGTTTGTCTTGTCTCGATGCGAGTGCCGTCACCAAAGTCAATAGTGACGTTGAGCTTTGGATTGGTAACCAGACTTCCCGGACCCAAAGTAAACCGAACAAGCTCACCGACCCGTACGCGACTCTTATCGACGGTGACGGTTACAGCCGGTCGTCCCGGCCTGTTGGCGTTGGATGGTTCAATGCTAACTGCCGGGGGTCGGTCCTGTTGCCGGATACTATCCGTAAACGCACCGAAGGGTACCGCAGCCTGTGTGGGAGATGAAAGAAACGCGCAAGTTGCGAGGAGCCAGTGGCAAGGCTTGTAAAACATAGTTGCGTTACTACCTGGTCTATGGTGTTAACAGAACTTCAGGTTGAGCTCCGCAACGAGCTGGCAAGCCAAGGGGGGAGCTCGCCAGAAGTCAACCAGCTTTGAAACCCGGCAGTGGGTCAATTGAATTCCTTGAGTCAGCTCAATTACAGAACCGAGCGCGGTAGCGCCGGATGCGAAAAGCAACTTCAGAAATGAGTGATTTGGTCTGCCTTACTATTATCATAAAGTAGACTCTTACATCCGGCGCGACCGCGCTCGGTTCTGTAGCGACCTCCGGTAAGGCCGAATTGACCCACTATCCTAGAATCCGGACGATATTCCGCAGAGTCTTAAATGTCAATTCCGTAAACATCCGCTGACACACTGCCGAGCCCTATTTTCCTTTACGATCCACTAGATTACACGAAGCAACACTAACGAACCTTCGTGTTTGTTCGTGTGAGTTCGTGGATCGCATTTCACGGAAGTCATCCAGATAGCGCACAGCGGCTCACAAATACGACAGCCACCAATCCCTGCGGCGGGCTTTTACCCCAGCGAACCACTTACACAGCGGATACAGCAAAATTACCCCAACAATCCAGCTTGCATATACGACTGCCAAACTGAAACCCATTCCGGACGGTGGGCCACTGAGCATAGTTTCACTGGAAAACATCCAGGCTACTGGTTTACCGGCGGCCCAGTGTAAAACGACCGAAATGAGATGTGCCGTAAGCCACTGGAGGAGATAGAAGAACAGAGGCACGCGACCGAATGTGACAAAAAATCTGCGCACTCTGTTGGCGAGTGAATGCGGTGGTTCTCTTATCGAAGCAGGTTCCGACTCAAACCATGCCAGCATCACCAGCGCCGGGCCCAGGGTCATCAGCAGAAACAGTAGTGATGGTGGGTATTTCGTAGTGTTGAGAAACGAGAGGAGGGTAAACATCCAGGAATCCTGTCGTGACCAGCGACTCGGATCGCCATATCGATTGATCAGACGGAGAATTATGAAGAGCGCAGTCGCTGTGCTTCCGATCCTTATCAAGAGTTTGTGTCGCCGTTCGGCATCCATTTGGTAAAGCGCCCCAAATGCATACCCGGCAGCCATCACACCAACCCAGGGAATAATCGGATAAATTACAAAAATTACCGGGCTGGGAAACCCAGCCACCGGGACTGCCTCAAACGGCTGATGCAGTATGATCCACAACTTGGCCCATAGGCCGGGAACTGGAGTGTTCGGCCCTTGCCAGCCTTGTACACGGATACCATCCAAAAGGTTGTGAAGGAGAATCATTCCGACGCCGAAGACCGCTATTGCGCGCAGGGGAAGGTGGATCAATCCCGCCAGGATGATCATCGAGATGCCAATAACCCAAATCACCTGAGCCGGGCCGAGAACTCTGTAGTCGACATGAAAGAAAACGAACAACCTTACCAGGGTAAATTCCAACACGATCAACCACAGCCCACGCGTGAGCAAGAAAGTTGATAATTCTCGTTTACTCTTACCGCGTGCCCATTGCAGGTAAGAACCGGTGCCGGCGAGGAAAACGAAGACCGGCGCGCAGAAGTGAGTTATCCAGCGGGTGAAAAAAAGTATGACGTTCGTGCGTGACAGATCGGTCGGATCGAAACCCTGCAGCATATCGCGATGCACAAAGTCGCGCGTGTGGTCCAGCATCATGATGACCATCACGATTCCACGCAGCAGATCGATGGAATCTACACGCCCTACCGCCGGACGTGACGGAGGCGAAGGCTCAATCGCCGCTGAGACGGGTAATGGCGGCAAAGCGCCTGCAGGTTGATCCTGGTGGAGCTGGCCGGAAGATTCATCCATGGTGAGACCCGACGAATGGTTAAGTTGATATTAAAAAGGTCGTTCACGCCGCTATCAGAACCGGAAGCGGTACCGACCGGGTACACGTTTGTTAGAAAAGGCCAAGCATTACACCATCAACCGTTGACTTCTTGTCACCGAGGCGACCCGGTCGCTACCGAACTGTGTGAAAACACCTGCTTTCAGCGCCAAAGGCGCGAAGTGTGAAAGCCTGGGCCATCGGCCCAGGTGGGACCATTCAAAATCTTCTGAGCGCTGAAGGCGCGAAATATGGTTGACCCCTGGATAATGAAAACTATTTTCGAACGACCCGTGCGTATTTCGCGCCTTCAGCGCTTCCAAGAATTAATGAACCTTTAGCCTGGGGCGCTGCCCCAGGCTGTTACATTTCGCGCCTTTGGCGCTGAGACCCGGGAGTTTTCACACGGTCGCTACCGCTTCCGGTTCTGATACCGCTACGCGGTTATTTCTTTGGAGTAGAGCTCTGCCTGCTTCCTCAGAAATTTGAAAGGTTGGAACGGCGCGGATCATATAGGAATAGCCAGGCAAATCGCTACTGGGAACAAAGCCGCCAAGACTGCCAATATCGCCAAGGAACCGGAAATAAACCCAAAAAGACTCACTTGCTTCAATGCAGTGCTTCCTTGGTGCTCCTGGCATCTTGGCGGCTATCTTTTCAAAGTCGAACGTATTTCCAACTCAAACGGCTTACCATGAAATGACTTGAACTAAAGTGCTATTTCGTGCCCCTTCGTGTGATTTCGTAGATCGATCTCAGTTTTGGACACCTTCCCGGGGGTACTGATGCAGTTTGATTATTTGCGACGCAATCAGTTACAGAACCCAGCGCGGTAGCGCGGGATGCTTCAGGAACCTGAGTATTAAGAAGCATTGCCGACCTTAAGGCTAAGTTGCCTCCGGGATCCCGCGCTACCGCGCTGGGTTCTGTAATTAGATGCATTACTCCAAACTGCATCAGTACCCATCCCGGGCTGTCACCTGCCCGTCAGGTGTGCTGTGCTATACTTCCGTCCAATCTCCCTGTCTTTCTCTTTCCTGAGGCCGAACAATGTCAATCTTAATCTCGCACGCCGGGCGTCTGCTTTCAGCCGCAGTTTTATCGGCAGCCGCAATCGCGATTGTCGCTCAACAACCTCAACAGCCCGCCGACCAAGCTGAGGTAATAAGGATCAGCACTGAGCTAGTTCAAACGGGTGTGGTGGTCCTCGACAAACAGGGCCGCTTCGTAGAAGGTCTGAAGCCGGAGCAGTTTTTATTAAAGGTCGACGGCAAAGTTGTGACACCGACTTTCTTCGAGCACGTGGTAGCGGGCACTGCAAACGAGGAAAGAGTGGAGGCTGCGGTGGCGCGCGGCAACCCGTCTAATTCGGCGCCGACTCCGGCTGCCGGCTCTTCTTATCACGGTCGCACCATCATCTTTTTCATAGATGATCTCCACCTGAGCGCCGAGAGTGTCCAGCGCACACGCAAAGCGATTCTCGAGTTTGTCGACAACCAGATGGCCCCGGAGGATCTGGTGGCCGTCGCTTCGCCGTCCGGGCAGATAGGCTTTCTCCAACGTTTTACTGATCTGAAGCCGGTGGTGCGGGCAGCCGTGGGTCGAGTAAGTCACCGCCCTTATACCATCCGTGATTCCGAGAACATTACGATGACGGAATACTCGGCGTTAAGAATTGATGCGGGCGACAAGGACGCCATCAGTTATTACGCGGAAGAATTGCTGAAGGCGACCAACTTCAAAGTTCGCGGCGCCGGCAATCTCGGCCCTCCAGGTTCGGGTCCTTTTGGCGCAAAAAACAGCCCCCAGCCGAACTCCGGGGGAATGACGCGCGAGATGGCAGAACGCAACGTAAAGGAACGCGCCCTGGTTCTTCTAAAACAGTCTGCCGCCGTCACGGTTAGCACTTTAACTACACTGGAAAGCCTGATGCGTTCGTCAGGTCAGATGAGTGGGCGCAAGCTGGCATTCTTCATCTCAGACGGCTTCTACCTCAATGATCGCAACACGGCATTTGGCGACAAACTGAAGCAGATTACCGACGCTGCGATCCGCGCAGGTGTGGTTATCTACACGATGGATGCCAGGGGTTTAGTAAGCATGACGGACGCCACTAGCAATCGCGCCGATCCCGAAGGTCGCCTGGGGCGCTCAAACATTGGTGAACTTGCAGCGTCTCAGGATCCTTTGACTGCCCTGGCTGCAGACACCGGAGGACGTGCCCTGCTGAATTCCGGCGCGCTTACTACCGCAGTTAACAATGCACTGAAAGAGACTTCCAACTACTACTTGCTGGCGTGGCGTCCACCGGCTGAAGATCAGAAGGGTGGCAACTTCAAGCGCATTGAGGTCAGCATCAACGGGCGTCCCGACGTGACTGTCCGGCTGCCACGCGGCTTCCTAATGACCGAACCCAAAGCAGCGGCTAAGGATAAGGAGCCGGCAAGTTCCGATCCGGCGATTGGCGCCACTTCACCCGCCAAGGGGCCTGAGGCAGCGCTGATTTCCGCGCTCGGTGCGCCGTCTGCTCGCAAGGGTCTGCCAACCACCCTCGCGGTTAGTTTTGTCGATGTTCCCAACGCTGGCCCGGTCCTGACTGCCTCGACGCAGATGGCCACGGATGTGCTCGGGTATGGACCTGACGGTAAACAAACCGCAGCCATTGATATCGCCGCTGTGGTGCTCAACGATCAGGGCAAGCAGGCAGGCAGTTTCAAAACCCGCCTCAAGGTGAACCCTTCAGCTCAAGCCAGCGCTTCGGATCATCCCGGAGTCATTTACAGTCACAAGCTGCCGCTCAAGCCGGGTATCTACCAGGTGAGGGTGGCGGCTCGCGACGATCAAAGCGGCAGGGTGGGCAGTGCGGCACAGTGGATTGAGATTCCTGACCTGGCGAGCAAACAATTAACGCTCAGCAGTCTGCTGGTGGGCGGGCAGTTTATTGGTTCAAGGCAAAAGCAGGCAGGCACTGCAACGGAGCAGGTGCAGTTTAGCGTTGACCGCCGGTTTGCACGGGGTGCGCATCTCAATTTTCTCTCAATAATCTACAACGCTGCTCGAGGAAGCAGCGGTGCTCCTGAGTTGGACGCCCAGATCAAGATCTCGCGCGGCGGGCAGGCAATTGTGACTAGTCCCTTGCGCAAGGTTGTAGTCGAGGCCGGCGGGGATGCCACGCGCATACCTTACGGAGCTGACATTGCGCTGCAAACCTTGCCGGCCGGTCGTTATCTGCTGCAGGTCACGATTACGGACAAAGTCGCGAAGACAACTGCCACGCAACAAGTGAGCTTCGAAATCGAGTGAAGAGAGCTCTGATCAACTGCCAATAAGCAGTGGGCAGGAGACAGAAGAAGAAGTTTGTGATTCGTGTCGGTTCGTGTGATTTCGTGGATCGTCCTATCCCCCAAATAGCATACGATCCACTAAATTACACGAAACGGCACGAAAGATAAGCGCAGGACTTCTCCTCTGAGTACCTCTGCTCACTGTTTAGTCTTTCGGTTTCCGATACTTGTTATGAAGTTATCACTCCTCTCACTTCGGTGTGTCCTCGCGGCGGCCGCGTTATCCTTACAACTTGTGGGCTCGACCTTCCAGGCTCAGCAGAAACCCTCCTCCGACAAACCAGCAGAAGACGTCGTGCGAGTCAGCACCGACCTCGTACAAACCAGTGTCATGGTTTTCGACAAGCAGTCTCGCTTCGTAGAAAATCTCAAGCCCGAGCAGTTTGAACTTCGGCTCGACGGTGCCCCAGTCACAATCTCTTTTGTAGAACGGGTGACTGCAGGCACGGTTGAAGAAGAGAGGCTGAGACAAACTTCAGCCGGCAGGATCACTGCAGGGACCCGCCCCGCGGCGGCCACCTATCGCGGCCGCACCATTATTTTCTTCATAGATGACCTACACCTGAGTGCCGAAAGCACACAGCGCACGCGCAAGACTATACTCGAGTTCGTCGAGAATCAGATTGGTACTGGCGATCAAGTGGCCATAGCGTCGCCCAGCGGGCAGATTGGATTTCTCCAGCAGTTTACCGACGTCGTGCCGGCCCTGCGCGCTGCCATCGCGCGATTGCATCACCGTCCTTATACGGTAAGAGACTCCGAGAACATTCCGATGACCGAGTACACGGCTGTTCAAATTGCGCAGGGAGATAAATTCGTCCTTGAATACTACTCGAGCGAGTTGCTCAAAGCCACGAACTTCAATGCCGGAGGCGGACTTGGACCATCGCGCTCTGGTCCGTTTGGCGGGCGGCCAAATGCCGGCATGACACCCGGCATCACACGCGACGTTGCCGATCGCATGGTCAGGGAGCGCGCTCAGTTACTGCTTAAACAATCGGCCATCGTCACTCACAACACGTTGACCACACTCGAAAGTTTGATGAAGACATCGAGTCAGATGACTGGAAACAAAGTGGTTTTCTTCATCTCTGACGGCTTTTACCTGAACGACCGTGAAACAGGATTGGGTGAGAAATTAAGACTCATCACTGACGCAGCAACCCGGGCCGGGGTAGTCATTTATACGGTGGACGCCAGGGGCTTAGTGAGCACGACGGATGCTACCAGCAATCGTGCCGATCCGGCGGGCCTCGTATCGCGTTCCAACGTCGGCGAAATAGCGGCCTCGCAAGATGCGTTAACTATTCTGGCAGACGACACAGGCGGACGCGCGTCACTCAACACCGGCGCTCTTGGGGCGTTGGTAAAGGATGCGCTTCAGGAAACCTCAAATTATTACCTCCTGGGTTGGAAACCGAAAAGCGACGAGCAGAAAACGCGAGGTTACAAGCGCATCGAAGTCAGCATAGTTGGACGCCCGGAGCTGACCGTGCGCCTGCCGCGCGGATTCATCCTGGGCGGTGTACCGGAATCTGAAACTGGGGGCGTGTCATCGAGTAAAAGCAACCCCCCTGTGGGTGCTGCAAAGGGGCCGGAAGCTGAACTACGCGTTGCCCTGGGCCTGACGTCTCCGAAGAAAGGTTTGGCAACGCAAGTGTCGACTGCTTTTCTGGATTTGCCCGGCATTGGACTAGTGTTGTCCACCTCGATGCAGATGGCTACAGACGTCCTGAGCTACGGCCCGGACGACAAACAAGCGGCCGCAATCGATGTCGCGGGAGTCGTTTTGAATGACCAGGGTAAACAGGTGGGTGGATTCAAAACCCGCATTAATGTCAATCCTCTCGCGAAAGCCGCCGGAGCAAGTATGAATCCAGGAGTAATCTACAATCACAAACTCCCTCTGCCTCCGGGTCTTTATCAAGTGCGCGTGGCGGCACGCGACGATAAGAGTGGCCGCGTGGGTGGTGCGACGGAGTGGATTGAGATTCCTGACCTGGCGAGCAAACAATTAACGCTCAGCAGTCTGCTGGTGGGTGGACAGTTTATTGGTTCAGGTCAAAAGCAGGCAGGGAGTGCTTCGGAGCAGCTGCAGTTTAGCGTTGACCGGCGGTTCGCACGGGGTGCACACCTCAACTTCTTATCGATAATCTACAATGCTGCTCGAGCAAGCAGCGGGGCTCCTGAGTTGGAAGCCCAGATCAAGATCTCGCGCGGCGGGCAGGCAATTGTGACTAGTCCCCTACGCAAGGTTGTAGTCGAGGCCGGTGCTGATGCCACGCGCATACCTTACGGAGCTGACATCGCGCTGCAAACCTTGCCGGCGGGTCGTTATCTGCTGCAGGTAACGGTTGCAGATCGGGTGGCAAAAACCAGCGCCTCCCAACAGGTTAGCTTTGAAATAGAGTAGGACAGACATTCCTGTCTGTCGGAGATTTGATAAAGACCTGTGTGGTCAAACAAGCTTCTTGGGGAGTGTCCTAGTTTCGCGGTAGTGCTTTCGCCAAAGTAAAACGATCCACGAAATTTCACGAACTTTTCACGAACAAGGGTTAGTGTAGCTTCGTGTGATTTCGTGGATCGTTTGCTTATCTTCAAATTAAGACACTACCAGCTTCTTGCGATTCTCTGACAGACAGGAATGTCTGTCCTACTTACAGTTTTATTTCAAGGGCTGAGATCACTTGCGGCAGTCCACGGAGCTCATCCAGAGTTTCCTTTTTCAGCGGCGCATCCACTTCAACCACCGCCATCGCTTCCCCGCCCCGTTCCTGGCGACCCAGATGAAAGCGCCCGATGTTGACGCCACGCTCTCCAAGAATCGTTCCCACACGTCCGATCACTCCTGGCACGTCTCGATTGCGCATTACAATCATGTGCCCATCCGGAATGGCCTCGATGTGAAATCCATCAATTTCGGTGATCCGGCCCTCGCGAGATTGTTCGCCAAAACCAAAGATCGTTCCCGCCAGTGATTGCTCGGCGTTATTACCCGTGACGCGCGTGCGTATGGACGGAACAAAGTCTCCGCCGGCGCGATGATAGCTGGTAACCACACTGATCCCGCGTTCTTCCGCAATCAAGAACGCGTTGACCGCGTTGACGCGAGCGCTGACGCCGCGCAACAACCCCGCCAGAAAGGCCCTGGTAACCGGCGCCGCGTTGAGGTCCACCAACTCTCCCGCAAACTCGAGTTTAATTTCACGGACCGCGCCCTCAGCAAGCTGCGCCTGAAATCTTCCCAGCTTCTCGGCCAGTTCGATGTATGGCTGCAGTGCCGTTAGTTCCTGCGTTCCCAGGGCAGCCACATTCACAGCTCCACGCAAGGCGCCGGTTGAGAGGTAATCGCGCATCTGCTCGGCGACTGTGAAAGCGACACCCTCCTGCGCTTCTGTAGTCGACGCCCCGAGATGCGGAGTGGCAACAACTTCGTCGAGCGACAAAAGAGGATTGTCCGCCCCTGGAGGTTCCTGCGTGAAAACGTCAAGGGCTGCGCCGGCGACCATTCCCGATTTAATTGCTTCGTACAGCGCTGCCTCATCGACCAGCCCGCCGCGAGCGCAGTTAATTACGCGCACGCCTTTCTTCATTTTGGCGAAGGCATCTGCGCCGATTAATCCCTTCGTTTCCGGAGTCAACGGCGTATGCACAGTCAGAAAATCGGCGCTGGCAAGTACTTCGTCAAGCGAAGCGAGCTCGACCTCTGAGTCGCGCGCCTGCTCAGGCGCGATAAACGGATCAAACGCCAGGATCTTCATCCCAAAGGCGCGAGCTCGAGACGCCACCGTCCTTCCGATCCGGCCCATGCCGACAATCCCCAGGGTCTTGCCCTGCAGCTCGACGCCAATAAAAGACTTTCGATCCCACTTACCAGACTTGAGACTGCTATTTGCCTGGGGAACGCGCCGCGCCAAAGCAATCAGGAGGGCCATGGTGTGTTCGGCGGTAGTGATGGTATTTCCATCGGGCGCATTCATCACGACAATCCCGCGTGCCGTCGCTGCCGGTACATCGATATTGTCGACGCCGACGCCAGCGCGACCCACCACGCGCAGCGCCGGCGCGCCGTCCATCAGTTCGGCAGTAACCTTGGTTTCGCTTCGGACCACCAACCCGGCACAACCGTCAAGTGCGTCGAGCAATTCGTGAGGTCCAAGTCGCGTACGTTTCTCGACTACGAACCCGGCATCGCGTAATGGTTGAAGACCGCTGTCGCTGACTTCATCAGCTACGAATATTTTGCTTTGATTCATTAGTGCGCGGATTATAGCGGTTTTTATTTAGGAGTGTCTCTCAGCCAAGGTAGTGATAAACTCCCCCGCAGCCTTGAAACCAGCTTTTGGTAGGACAGACATTCCTGTCTGTCGAAGATTGGCAACAGGGATCGTGTTGAATTGATAAGGCCTTTAGCGAATGTCAGACAGACAGGAATGTCTGTCCTACCCTGAAGGAGCCGCTAAATGATTAGGACAGTCTGTCTTAACAGCAAGACTAAGAAGTTCACGGAAAACTGTCTTTCGGCAGACATCAGCGACCTCCGCATTGTTGAAGGAAATGTTGTCTGGGCAGATGTCAGCGATCCGACCAGCAGTGACTTTGAAGAGTTGGCCGAAGAGTTTGGCTTTCACCCTCTCTCAATCGAAGATTGCCGCAGCGAGCACCAGCGTCCCAAAATAGAAGAATTTACCGGCTATTATTTTATCGTCCTTTACGAAGCGCAGCTGGCGGGACCAAATGACCGGCTCGAATTGCGGGAACTGAACATCTTCCTTGGCAAGAACTATCTTGTCACAGTACACAGCCGCCCTATTCGCGCCATTGATACGGCATCGAGGCTTTGGCATGAATGGATGGATCGGTCTGAACAAGGGGCCGGGCTACTTGCTTATCTCCTGATTGACGCAATTGTGGACGACTATCTTCCCCTCCTCGACGTTATTAGCGAACGAATGGACGAGCTGGAGGATTCAATTTTCGGCGAATGGCGGGCCGAAGTCATTGAAGACATCTTCACCATCAAGAAGAAATTGCTTTTCATGCGTCGCTCAATAACTCCCCTTCGCGACGTATTCAACACAATGCTCAGGAGAGAGCAGCCGATCTTCCCTCGGGAAACGCATGTCTATTTCCAGGACGTGTTTGACCATCTCATACGCGTAGCCGATACGATCGACTCTCTGCGAGACATGCTCAGCTCTACGATGGACGCCTATCTTTCCGTTTCGGGAAATCGAATGAACAAGATCATGAAGCGCCTCACTTCCATTTCCACGATCTTGATGTCGGTAACTTTGATTGCCGGAGTCTACGGCATGAACTTCGATTTCATGCCTGAATTGAAATGGCGTTACGGCTACGTATTTGCACTGCTCTCGATGGTCGGTGTTGGGCTGGCACTCTACACGTATCTAAAGAAAGTGGAATGGATATGAAGCACAACTTTTCTCACCGCTTGCATCTGGGAAAAAGGAAAAAGGGCGACACTAAGAAGTTGGCGGCACAGCTTGCGCCACTCGAAGAGCAGAACAGGCTTGCCGCGGAGCAACAAGCTCGAACCACTCCCAGCTTAAGAGATGGCAGTGGAAATCATGAGGTTGGCGCCATCGTCATTGATAACACCCCGGGCACTCTCTCGAAAGATATTATCGAAGGCCAGAGGGAAAGAACGTTTTTGGGAATGGAGCCCGTAGTTGTGGTGATCCTCTGCGGGATGCTCGCCTTCATCTGCTTCATCGCCTGGCAAATCTCACAGATGCCGGTAGAGTAAAGAATAGGGTAACTGGGGAAAAGGGGAAAAGGGGAAGGGGGAAGGGGGGAAGGGGGAAAGGGAAAAGGGGGAAAGGGGAAAGGGGAAGGGGGAAGGGGGAAGGGGGAAAGGGTAAACCGTTCGTTAATATTTCCCTTACCCTTTACCCTTTACCCTGTTTTCCCCTTTACCCTGTTTCCCCTTTTCTTTTCACATCGGGCCTGCATCTTTGATCTCGTTGCTCTCGTCGAGAGCACCGTCCGGCGATGGGCCAGGATCAGATTCAGAAGTGCCGGATTCGACGTCCGCTTGGTTCTCCTCCAGATCGCTCACGGTTTCCGTACTGGTAGCTTCAGTGTCCGCTCCCTGTGCGTCGTGTTCAGAGTCGTTGTTTTTTCGTGATGATTCTCGGCCAGTTGATTCCGGCATTATGTAATTCCTCCCTACAGTAACCAGCTAATAGCGACCGCCAGGGCCACACCCATTGCGGCATACACTCCTGCCACAATGTCGTCGGCCATTATTCCTAAACCGGCTTCGAGCGACTCGAGCTTACGTGCCGGATATGGCTTAACGATGTCGAAAAATCGGAAGAGTATGAAGGCCAAAATTATTGACCACCACGCCGAATCGATAATAAACGGCACCGGTAACAGAGCAATGAATTGCCCTGCAACTTCGTCGATGACGACCTTGCCCGGGTCTTTTTTACCGGAAAGCTTTTCCGTGCGGGATGCGCTCCAAACTCCGATGAGCGAGAGAGCTGCCGCGAAGATCATTTCGAAAGCAATGATCGCATAAAAAAGATGAAACAGGTTCAGCTTGAATTCAAGTGCGACATCGGACAAGACTGACATCAGAACGCCACGAACCAGAAGGTAGAGCGCTATTCCAACCAACGACCCCCAGGTGCCGGGGGCGAGCGGCAAATAACCGACGCCGCAAGTTCCAATTGCCAGCGCAAGATAATCTTTTGCTGTACGCGCTGATTTGGGGGGCGCCACGGCTTCAGTTGTTACAACCGTCGGATTCAATTCGTCGCTGGATTCTTTAATGGGCATGGTGGGGTTCGAGAATGAATTAGTGCGGCTTGCCGCCTTCCGTGCGGAAAGGCTCTGCCTTTCCGCACGGACCTTTGATTTCGAGGCTGTGCCTCTGACGCACGGAGGCATAGCCTCCGGGAGTTTTATGAGCCTGATCGGTAAGGCGCAGTCTTACGGCACGGAGGGCGGCTAAGCCGCAAGGATTAAAACTTTGAAAGTGCCGGCGAAAACTACCCAACAATTCTCCCGACCAGATCGTATTGCTGCGCCTCGGTAATCAAGACGTTTACCATCTCGCCCGGGACAGGCACAAAGTCTTCCGGCACATCGTTGATTAGCACGCAGCCGTCGATGTCCGGCGCCTGGGTTTCCATTCTGCCCTGCCAAAGAAGTTCGCTTTCGTTTGACTCACCTTCGAACATGACCATGACGCTTTCACCAATCATTGACTTGTGTTTTCGTTTGGCAATTTTCGCCTGCTCTTTCATCAAACGTGCCTGGCGTTGCTTTG
This sequence comes from Acidobacteriota bacterium, assembly GCA_038040525.1. Lineage (GTDB taxonomy): Bacteria > Acidobacteriota > Blastocatellia > Pyrinomonadales > Pyrinomonadaceae > PSRF01. Next base: position 19,681 of record JBBPIC010000071.1, read on the forward strand.
CGACCTTCGGGTCCACTTTGTTCGGCAGATCGAAAGCCGGCGTGCCTTCTTCATCTGAATATGTGAAGACACCGACGCGATCGAATTCAACGTTCTTGACAAAAGTCATCAGCTCCTCAAAATCCGCTTCCGTCTCCCCGGGAAAGCCGGTGATAAATGTGGTGCGCACGGCAATCCCCGGCACGCGCGCACGCACACGCCCAATCAGTCGCTCCAAACTATGCCGGTTGCCGCCACGTTTCATTAGTTTCAAAACATTCTGAGAAGCGTGCTGCAAAGGCATGTCGAGATACTTCACGGCCCTCGGTTCTTCCGCGATAACGTCGAGAAACCCATCACTGATGTGCGTCGGGTAGGTATACATCACTCGCACCCATTCGATCCCCTCCGTGTGCGAAAGCTCGCGTAACAAATGCGCCAGAGAGTCCTGCTTGCCCAGGTCCTCACCGTAACGCGATGAGTCCTGCGCGACCAGAATCAATTCCTTCACGCCCTCTTCCGCGAGTTGTTGGGCTTCGGCGACGATCGAGCCGAAGCGACGACTGCGAAAATGACCGCGCATCTGCGGGATGAAACAGAAAGCACACGGTCGATCGCAACCCTCGGCTATCTTGATGAAAGCGTAGTGGCCCGGCGTGGCAAGCACGCGCGGCGTAGATTCGTCATACAGGTAGGTGGCGCTTTGATTCCCTAACGATACAACCGGGAGTGAGCGCGTATCGATCTTCGGATCACAAACCGCCAGGATCTCGCTGATCTGACTGGTGCCAATGAATGCGTCAACTTCCGGCATCGCGGCCTTGAGTTCATCCCGATAACGCTCGACCAGGCAGCCCGCTACCACCAAACGTTTGGCCTTGCCTTCCGTCTTTAGGCGTGCCGCTTCGAGGATAGCCTCGATCGACTCCTGCTTCGCTGACTCGATAAAACCACAGGTATTGACAACGACCGTATCCGCGTCGCCGGCATCTGCAGTCAACTCGTAACCGTTTGCTTTGAGTTGGCCCATCATAACCTCGCTATCGACAAGGTTCTTGGGACAACCCAGACTAACAAATCCAACTTTCATAATTGGTAAATCGTGAATCGTAAATCGTGAATCGTGAATTGAACGATCCACGAAGACACACGAAACAACACTAACTTTTTCTTCGTGAGATTTCGTGTGACTTCGTGGATCGTTTTAACCCGGCGAGAGCACTGAACACCGAGCTGTGGATGCTCGGTTTGATAGATCTATTATCAATTCACGATTCACGATTCACGATTTACGATTCTTCCCCTTCCAATTCGTTGAGAGTGTGCTCGATCTCCTTTAGCTCCGCCGCAGATAGTCTCTGTTTGCCAAATCTTACGCGGTTGTATGCGCGAGTGACGGACAGGGCGGATTGGAAATCGAGGCTTCCCGCAAACTCAAGGGGCGTCAAATGCGACTCTCGCTGCACACCACGACGTGCCAGCAAAGACATCAGCTTTTCAAAGAAAACCACACCCGACTGGTCAGCAACCGGCTGCGCTGCCCTGATACTCAATCCGCGGCGCCACCCAAAACGCCTCACACGACTTGCGACAAACAGTAGGAGTAGCATTCCAGCTACGGCAGCGGGGACAAGGATCAAAGCGCGTCCACTAGCCGCGAGGCCGTCGCGAACAGCAAGTGCGGTTTGAGCCATGGAATGCCGCAATGCGAAAAGGCGGCTATTGAGAGACGTTGCCAGCGAACGCTGCTCCTTTTGATCGTAGCCAACGACGTACTGAAACCAGAACAACTCCAGCGCCGCGGCATACTTTCCCAATTGGGCGGTGAGACCCTGGCTGACAGGCTCGATCCTGCCCGCGAGCGGCGTCGGATCAAATGTCACCCAGGAACGACTCTCAGGAAAATAGACCTCCACCCATGAATGCGCATCACTTTGTTTGACCGTGTATGCGCCGGCAGCATCGTTGTACTCGCCAGGCAGAAAACCATTCACCACCCTCGCGGCAATTCCGCGCGTTCTCAGCATGACGGCCATGGCCGTCGAAAAGTATTCGCAGTGGCCCGCCTTAACATTGAAGAGGAAGTCTGAAAGCGGGTCTGGGCCAGACGCCTTCATCTCCAGGCTGTAACCATAATCCTGCTGCAACTGCGACTCGATGGCCTTCGCGATGTCGTAGCGGTTGCGGGCCTGCGCGTTGGCAATCATCGCGTTGGTTCGTGCCCCGACCCTCGGATCCAGTGAGGAAGGCAATTGTAAGTAGCGTTGAAAAAGGGCCGGATAGGGTTGATCGTCGCTTCGCAACACCGCGACATCGGGACGCGTCAAATCGGAGAGCGCCTTGTACATCACGCGACCAAACCCAAGCCTGCGCCGTTGTACCGAACTCTCTTCGTCAATCCACAACGACGGGAAGTCGCTCTGGATAGCGACCGGTCGTGAGGCTGCGAAGAGAACGGGAGTTTCTATCGCCTCCAGGAAAACCGTTTGTGCGGTCAAGCGATCAAGGGCTTGCGTCGTGCTGATCGGAATCAGTCCCTTCTCGCTTTTCGTCTGGGTCCCGTTACGCGCGACCGCGGATTTTTTCCAGCCACGTCCGGTAAACTCGTCCAGGGCCACGCCTCGCCACCTGACATCTTGCCCGGGCCGCAGCCCCTCGATTCGAACATGCATCACAACGGCATTGTCTTTTTTGAGGCTGCCAATTTCACCCAGTGAGACTGTTTCTGAAAAACCGATGAAATTGGTCAGCGCTCCACCGCCGCGAGACAGGATCGAAGCACTGGAGCGCGGCGCCACCAGAAATAAGGGCACAGCCAGAGTAAAAATCAGCACCAGCAGGACCCCGGCGACCCAGGGCAAACGGCTGGCTTCGACATTTCCCCTGCTGCGCGGTGACCAGTTTTTGAAGATGCGCGAATCAGGTGGCACGAGGAGTCGGGTTTCGCTCGGGGCGATTGACTGCTTGGATTTCTGAATCTCGAAAGCAATTATCGTCGCCAGACCGCAAAGCAGGTAAAGAGTCAAACTACCGAGGAAGACAGGACTGAAGCTCAAACCCGCCGCCAGCAACACGGAGAAGAACGAAATCAGATACAGAAAAACCCAGTCGCGATTCTTCTTCACCTGCAACAGCTTTACCGCCGCCAGAAAAATAATGAGATGGGCAAGTGCGCTGACTCCCAGCCTTCCCTCCGGTTCCCCTATCGACTTTTGGTAATACCAATCGAGGATAAACAACGGAATCGAAAGCAGTACAATTACCAGCCCAGTGCGTTCCGACAGCTGCCGCTTTGGTTTCTCAAACTTCCCCTCTAATCGCCAAGCCACAATCATTGCGAGGTAAAACAAGATCGCAAGGACGATGTGCAGTCCTCCGGCCAGCGTGAGCGCCAACGTTGCGGTAGCGATCATCGTATATGAGGAAAGCTTGAAGTAGGTCGCCAGGTTCATCTGATAACTATTTGAGCCGCGTGTCGCCGTGACCGCTAGCTCACTTCCGGGTATTGTCGGTTAATCGAATCTCAAAAAGTTTCGGCCAGAGCTTGCCTGTAACAAAAAGTCTTCCAGTCGCAAGGTCGTAGGCGATGCCATTCAGGACGGCCTCTTCGTCGTTAACGTCACCGGGCGATAACAGACCGTTCAAGTTAATCCAGCCGACTATTCGGCCCGTCTCAGCGTCAATACGAGCTATCCGATTCTCGTGCCAGATGTTGGCATAGATCTCATCATGAACATACTCGAGTTCATTCAATTGATTAACCGGTTGGCCCCTATCTGAGACTGTGATGACTTTTTTGACCTGAAAGTTATTGGGATCGAGAAATTTTATTCGATTAGTACCGTCACTCAGGATTAAGGACTTACCATCGTTTGTGAGACCCCATCCCTCGCCGGCGTAGGTAAACTCTCCCAGCTTTTCAAAGCTCCACGCGTCGTAGATAAAGCCCTTTTGATGTTGCCAGGTCAACTGGTAGATCTTTCCTTTGAAGAGGGTGATGCCTTCCGCAAAATAGGGAGGGGGCACGTCGACCTTTTGCACTACTTTGCCCGTTTCAAGCTCAACTCTGCGGAGAGTGGAATGTCCTACTTCTCCGGTGCTCTCGAGCAACTTCCCGTCATGAAAAATCAATCCCTGCGTATAAGCATCCGGGTCATGCGGCCAGGTGTTGACCACCTCGTAACCATAGATTGGGACACTTTCAGTTGTGGCCGTTTTGGTGCCAGAGCGATTGGCGTGTGTTCCGGTCTGACAATTAAGACTCGTGAGGCAAACGAAAAACACCAGGGCGACGCCGGCCCGTCTGAACTTGTGCTTCAGTCGTGAACACAAGGGACTAGGAATCTGAATAATGGAAAACATTTCGCGCTACGACCAGCAAAAAAGTTAAAGCCCTGTCAGCTTAACACTGAGCAGGCGTCCTTTAATAATCCCGGCGACTTCATGGAGTGGTGCGTCTCTTTGGAGTGCGCCGCCTCGCCACCCCAGCGCGGCTGCCGCGCTCAGTTAGTCTGGTCAAAAAAACAGATGATCCACGAAACGACACTAACCAACACGAAATGCGTTCGTGGCTTAGTGTTCTTTTCGTGGATCGTGTCTTTTGCTTTTCTGTTGATAGAGGAATTTGAGATTGTTCTGACAAAAATCAGTGTGACCAGCCAGGGGTGGTCGTGGCGGCGCACTCCAAGTTATTCTCATGACATTCGCCAGGACCCTGAACTCTTAAAGCTATGAATACACCCGTCTCGGAAGCTAAAACAAACCACATGGTCTCGCCCGAATCGCGAACCGGGCTCGATCCCTGGCGAATCGCCGAGCTACCGCCTGCTCCAAGACCACGTGGCTTAGGCTGGTTCAGTGCGATTGGGCCAGGTGTAATCGTGCTCGGCGTTTCGATCGGAAGCGGGGAGTTCCTGCTTGGGCCTGCTGCCTTCGTGAAGTATGGGCTCTCCTTGCTTTGGGTCGTGGGCGTGGCTGCTCTGCTGCAAACGCTGCTCAACGTCGAGTTGATGCGCTACACCATGGCGACCGGCGAGCCGATCTTCACGGGCTTCATGCGCACACGTCCACACGCCACATTTTGGGCGTGGTTCTATTCAATCCTCTACTTCCTACAGATGGGCTGGCCCGGTTGGGCTGGAGCTGCAGCAGGCGCGGTGTTCTTCCTTTTTGCCAAAAGGCTTCCCGGGGCGGCCGATGTGGGATTGGTTTATGGCATTGGCGTCGGTCTCTTCCTCATGTGCGGCGCCATCCTCCTGGTTGGACGCCGCATTGAACGCACGCTCGAATATCTGAATTGGATCATGGTCGCTCTGATACTTGGCGGGCTCGGATCGCTGGCGCTGCTGTTTGTTCCCGCCTCGACGTGGGGCGTGGCCCTGGCCGGCTTTGTCGCTTTCGATGTGCGCAGCGGCTCGTTTCAATTCATTCCACAAGGTGCTGATTACTTCCTGCTTGGAGCATTCGCCGCGTACGCGGGCGGCGGCGGCGTAGTTAACCTTACGTTGAGCAACTGGGCCCGCGATAAGGGATACGGGATGAGCAGCGCGGTCGGCTATATTCCGGCAGCAGTCGGCGGAAAGAAAGTCGCCCTTGCACACTCCGGCAGTACATTTCGGCCTACAACCACGGCGCTCGAGCGCTGGCGAGGCTGGTGGCGCATCATTAGCGTCGACCAGTGGTGCGTATATTTTGTTGGCGCTGTTTTGGGGATGATGTTGCCTGCGCTGCTCTATGTCACGTTTATTCCGGCAGGCAGCGACATCCGTGGTCTCGGCATTGCCGCCGCGCTGGCCCAAGCCGTCGCGACACAAAAGGGCGCAATCTTCGGAGGTGTGATTGCAATACTCGGCGTTTGGATTCTGTTTAAGACACAGCTGGACATCCTCGAAGGCATGACCCGCTCGATCACTGATATCCTCTGGACAGGAAGTAAGCGGATCCGCGGCTGGCGGGGTGGCGATGTACGCGTGGTCTACTACGGTGTGCTGACCGTGGTTTCATTGTGGGGCATCGTGGCGCTGCGTCTAAGTCAACCAATAGTGTTACTGGCGCTGAGCGCAAACATGGCCGGCATCGTTTTCATCATAAGCTCGTTACATTTGCTCTACGTGAACACACATTTGCTGCCGGTCGAATTGAGACCTCCAATGTGGCGACGCTGCGCGCTCGTAGCCCTCGCGCTCTTCTACGGTCTCTTTCTGACGCTGTGGCTTTGGAGTCTTTTGTAGAAAACGATCCACGCCCATTGTAGAAGCCGTTCTGGAATCGGCAATGACGCCGCCTCCAGCCGTGCCTTCTTCCGCCTCGACAGCACCGGGAACAGCGTCAGAAGGAACAACCCACAAACCCACCGCACAAGCCGATCGCACATTAATGATTCGATCAACTCACTGCGGAGTGGTCGATACTGGCCCAACCCCGGCGAGACTTTTGAACAAAAGTGGAGCGTCTCCGGGCCGTCTCAGCCGCGGCGAAACAACGATGGGAAGGCGGATTGCAGAGTTCAACACGGGATGCTAAAAGAACGCAATTGCCAGAAATAACCCCAAGGGGGTTGCGGCCTTCAGCCCAGGGTTGCGGCGATAGCCGCTACCCTGGGTTCAGTTCGCGAAAATTAACAACCGCAAAGCGGTTGCGTCAGTTTTATAGCTCGCTTCTTAAACCGGAGTATTCTGCGCGCACTGGGTGCGTCAATCCCATACGTAACGCTCATCCCATTCCATCTCGTGTTTTCGTAAAAGAGCTCGCACTTCATCCTGAAAACTAATTTTTTGATGATGCGCCTCCTGATTTTCAATATACCGTTTGACTTCCGCTAGATTTGATTTACTCACCGAAAAGTCAGCGTAGCCTCCCTGCCATTCAAACCCGTTAAGACCTCTTTCCTTTTTTAGCCAAAGGTTTGAGACTCGTTTGAGCTCCTTGACCCATTCGGCTTGGGTGATGGTTCGACCAAATCGGGACAAGAGATGTACGTGATCTTCAACGCCACCGACAATGATTGGTGGACAGTCCAGGTTTTTAGATGTGCCTCCCAGAAATGCATGGAGATCTTTACGCAAGTTCTTATCGCGGAGAAAAGGTTGTCGATGCTTGGTGGAAAACACGAGATGTATATAGACAGCAGATAGCGATTGAGGCATGCGGCTCCCGTTGTATTGTCGCAACCCATTCAGGGTTGGGAAATGTTTGACTCAATACCCAGGGTAGCCGCCAAGGGCGGCAACCCTGGGCTGTAGGTCGCAGCCCCGTTGGAGTCTGTCGGGATAACCTTTAACTCTCTGTGCGATCTCTGTGAACTCTGTGT
>JBBPIC010000164.1:0-2109 GCA_038040525.1 Acidobacteriota bacterium
CACTCTTTGGCAGGTTTCCATTCTGCCTGAGGGAACCTTTGGGCGCCTCCGTTACCTTTTAGGAGGCGACCGCCCCAGTCAAACTGCCCACCTGGCACGGTCCCCCGCCCGGATGACGGTGCGGGGTTAGGGTCTAAGTATAATCAGGGTGGTATTTCACTGGCGGCTCCACCGAGGCTAACGCCCCAGCTTCAAAGCCTCCCACCTATTCTACACAAATCATACTCAAACACAATGCCAAGTTGCAGTAAAGCTCCACGGGGTCTTTTTGTCCTGCTGCGGGTAGGCCGCATCTTCACAGCCATTTCAACTTCACCGGGTCCCTCGTTGAGACAGTGCTCTGATCGTTACGCGGTTCGTGCGGGTCGGAACTTACCCGACAAGGAATTTCGCTACCTTAGGACCGTTATAGTTACGGCCGCCGTTCACCGGGGCTTCAGTTCAAAGCTTCGCTTGCGCTAACCTCTCCCCTTAACCTTCCGGCACTGGGCACGCGTCAGCCCCTATACATCGCCTTACGGCTTAGCAGAGACCTGTGTTTTTGTTAAACAGTCGCCAGAGCCATTTCACTGCGACCTTCCAGCGCTTTGGTTACCCGAACGCTAGAAGGTACCCCTTCTCCCGAAGTTACGGGGTCATGTTGCCTAGTTCCTTAACAAGGGTTCTCCCGTTCGCCTTGGTATACTCTACCCATCTACCAGTGTCGGATTGCGGTACGGGCACTCAGAAATCAACGTTTAGAGGCTTTTCTTGGCAACAAGGCTCAACCACTTATGCCTTACGGCTCGCTCTCGCCTCAGCTCAGCTGGCGGATTTGCCTACCAGCCTCAACACCTAGACGGATCGCACCACCACAACCAATCGGTGGCTGGCCTACCTCGTTGCGTCCCCCCATCACTCATTCTGAGTGGTTCCGGAATGTTGACCGGATGTCCATCACCTACGCCTCTCGGCCTCGGCTAAGGACCCGACTAACCCGACGCGGAATGACCTGGCGTCGGAAACCTTAGATTTACGGCGAACACGGTTCTCACGTGTTTATACGCTACTCATGCCTGCATTCTCACTTCCATCCGCTCCAGTCGCCCTTATCGATCGACCTTCACTGCTGATGGAACGCTCCCCTACTGCCCTGTCGCGCCCGAAGGCGGACAAGACTCATAGCTTCGGTACTACACTTAGCCCCGTTAAGTTTTCCGCGCAAGGTCACTAGACCAGTAAGCTGTTACGCACTTTTTAAAGGGTGGCTGCTTCTAAGCCAACCTCCTGGTTGTTCAAGTAACCTCACCTCGTTTCCCACTTAGTGTAGATTTAAGGACCTTAGCTGATGATCTGGGCTGTTTCCCTTTCGACCACGAAACTCATCTCCCGTAGTCCGACTGCCATGCTATGGAGTACTGGCATTCCGAGTTTGATTGGGTTCAGTAAGCGGTAAGCCCCTTAGCCCATTCAGTGCTGTACCTCCAGTACTAAACGCATGACGCTAGCCCTAAAGCTATTTCGGGGAGAACCAGCTATCTCCGAGTTCGTTTGGCATATCACCTCTACCCACAGGTCATCTTCTAATTTTGCAACATTAGTAAGTTCGGGCCTCCACGAGTGGTTAGACTCGCTTCACCCTGCCCATGGGTAGCTCACTCGGTTTCGGGTCTAATCCCAGCGACTATACGCCCTATTCAGACTCGCTTTCGCTACGGCTTCGGGTGTTACTCCCTTAACCTTGCCACTGAGATTAACTCGCAGGCTCATTCTCCAAGAGGCACGCTGTCAGGCATAGCGGGGAACATCTCTATTTCTAGAGCGCTCAACCCACTGTTAGCCCTCCAACTGTTTGTAGGCTTTCGGTTTCAGGTTCTATTTCACTCCCCTAACAGGGGGACTTTTCACCTTTCCCTCACGGTACTTGTTCACTATCGGTCGCCAAATGTATTTAGCCTTGGAGAGTGGACTCCCCAGATTCCTACCGGATTAGCGTGCCCGGTAGTACTCAGGTATCTAGCGGAAGACAATCAGTTTTCGCATACGGGGCTGTTACCCTCTGTGGCAGGCTATCCCACACCTTTCCGCTAACTGACTGTTTTGTAACTTCCATATGCCAGACCCTACAAC
>JBBPIC010000072.1:0-26948 GCA_038040525.1 Acidobacteriota bacterium
ACAGTGGTGGAAGAGTTGGTGGCGGGTATCTGGGCAGAGGTGCTGGGGTTGGAGCAAGTGGGGGTGCATGACAACTTCTTTGAGTTAGGCGGACATTCACTGCTGGCGACGCGGCTGATCTCGCGGCTGCGCCACCAGCTCTCGCTGGAGGTGCCGCTGCACACCCTGTTTGAAGCTCCCACCATTTCGGCCTTTGCGGCGCGTCTGGAAGAGTTACTGGGTTTCGACCGTGGGAGCGCAAGGTTGCCGGAACTGGTGGCTGGTACGAGACCAGCGCGCTTGCCGCTGTCATATGCACAACAGCGCTTATGGTTTTTCGACCAGTTACAGCCGCACAGCGCGGCCTACAATCTGCCTTTGGCGGTGCGGCTGCGAGGCAGGCTGGAGTTGGCGGAGTTGGTCCGCAGTTTGAATCGGGTGATTGAGAGACATGAGAGCTTACGCACCAGCTTCGTGATGGAAGATGGGGAGCCATCTCAAGTGATAGCGGCAGAGTTGGAGCTGGCGTTGCCGGTGTTTGATGTGAGCGAGCTGGGAGCAGCGGAGCGGGAGTTGGAGGCGGCGCAGTTGCTGGCGGCGGAAGCAGCCGAGGGCTTTGACTTGAGTCGGGGGCCACTGTTGCGAGCGAAGGTGATCAAGCTAGGAGAGCAGGAGCACATCGCCAGTTTGACGATGCATCACATCATCAGTGACGGGTGGTCGCTGGGAGTATTGATCCGTGAGTTGGCAGCTTTCTACAACGCTGCGGTAGACAAGAGCAACAGTGAGCTGAGTGCGGCCTGGCCGCGGTTGCCGCTGCAGTATGCGGATTATGCGCTGTGGCAGAGAGAGTGGCTGTCAGGCGGGGCGCTGGAGTCACAGTTGTCTTACTGGCGAGAGCAGTTGGCGGGGGCGCCGGTGCTGGAGCTACCGGCGGACAAGAGTCGACCAGTACTGCAAAGCATGCGCGGGGGGCAAGAGATCTTCAGGGTTTCGGCAGAGTTGACGGGCGAGTTGCGGGAGTTGGCGTTGCGCGAAGGAGCGACGCTGTTCATGGTTTTGTTAGCGGTGTTTGAAGTACTGCTGGCGCGCTACAGCAGGCAGCGGGATCTGGTGGTGGGAACGCCGATCGCGAATCGCAACCGGTATGAGACGGAAGAGTTGATCGGGTTCTTCGTGAACATGCTGGCGTTGCGCGTGAAGCTTGAGGAGCGGGAGAGTTTCCGGGAGCTGGTGCGAGAGGTGCGGGAGGTGACGCTGGCGGGGTATGCGAACCAGGATGTGCCGTTTGAGAAGATCGTGGAAGAATTGCAGCCGGAGCGGGACACGAGCAGACAGCCGATCTTTCAGGTGATGTTTGTGATGCAGAATGTGCTGCAGGGAGAGTTGCAGTTAAAGGGGCTGGAGGTAAGCGGGGCAGGAGGCGGGGCGGCGGTCTCTAAGTATGATTTAAGTTTGGTGGTGGAGGAGAGCGGGGGCGGCTTAGTGTGTGGGCTCGAGTACAGCACGGAGTTATTCGAGGCGGAGACGATCAGGCGGCTGGGGCAGCACTGGGAGGGGTTGTGTAAGGAGGTGGTGAAAGATAGCGAGCAATGCATTTGGGAAATGGAGTTGTTGGGTGAGGGGGAACGAGAGCAGTTAGTGGCAGGGTGGAATCAAACCGCAGTGGAGTACGAGGAGGAGAAGAGTTTTCATAAGTTGATTGAGGAGCAGGCTTTGCTGAGACCCGAGGCGCTCGCCGTTGTTGCTGAAGATGGGGAATTGAGTTATGGAGAATTGAACCGGCAAGCGAATCAGTTAGCGCACTATTTACGGGGCCTGGGAGTGGGGCCGGAAGTGAGAGTGGGAATCTGCCTCGAGCGTTCGCTGGAGATGATCGTCAGTCTCTTAGCGGTGCTTAAAGCTGGTGGAGCATACGTCCCTCTCGACCCGGCCTACCCGCGCGAGCGTCTCTCGTTCATGCTAGCGGATTCATCTGTTTCCCTGCTGCTCACTCAACAATCTCTGTCCGCGAATTTGTTCCCTCACAACGCAAAGCTGATTTGCCTGGATACGGACTGCTCTCGCTGGAAGCATGAGAGACGATCAAATCTCGACGTTACGATCGAAGCGGACAACCTCGCCTATGTCATCTTCACTTCCGGCTCGACTGGCCGACCAAAAGGTGCAATGAACTCTCATCGCGCCATCATCAATCGTCTCCTTTGGATGCAGCAAGCTTTCGCATTGACTCCCGCCGATGCCGTTATGCAGAAGACTCCCTTTAGCTTCGATGTCTCGGTCTGGGAGTTCTTCTGGCCTTTGATGACCGGCGCACGCCTCGTCGTAGCACGCCCTGGCGGTCATCACGATCCGGCTTATCTCGTCCAACTCATCGATGAGCAACAGATCACGGTCCTCCACTTTGTGCCGTCGATGCTGGAACTATTCATTGAAGAGCGACGAGTCGCAACCGCGTGCCGCAGCGTGCGAGAGGTGATTTGTAGTGGAGAGGCCTTGCGCTACGCAGTACAGGAGAGATTCTTTGAGCGTCTACCGCAGACAAAGTTGGCGAACCTGTATGGGCCGACGGAGGCGGCGGTAGATGTGACGAGCTGGGAGTGTGAACGAGAGACACAGAAGCAGGTGGTGCCGATTGGCAGGCCGATTGCAAACACGCAAATATACATCGTGGATGAACGTATGCAGCCGGTGCCCATCGGAGTAGCGGGTGAACTCCTGATCGGAGGAACGGGAGTAGGGCGAGGATACGTGGCAAGTCCGGGGTTGACTGCAGAGCGTTTCATTCCTGACCCGTTCAGCAGTACGGGCGGAGAGCGGCTGTATCGCAGCGGCGACCTGGCGCGATATCGAAACGATGGAAACATTGAATACCTCGGGCGTCTGGACCATCAAATAAAGCTGCGTGGCTTTCGCATTGAGCTGGGCGAGATAGAAGACGCCCTGAGCCGACATCCGCAGCTAGACAAAGTCGCGGTCATAGCTCATGAAGACAAGCGCGGCAATAAGCAATTGATTGCCTATGTCGTTGCGGATTCGGATTCCTTGCTCGAAATCAGCGACCTGAAAAATTTCTTGAGGCGAAACCTGCCGGACTACATGATACCGAGTGATTTCATATTGCTGGATGAATTGCCCTTAACGCCAAACGGCAAATTGGATCGCCGGGCGCTCCCTGCTCACGTATTGTCGCGCGCTAGCCGGAAAGAGAATTTGGTTGCGCCGCGAAACGAACTGGAGATAGGTCTGGCAAAGATTTGGGAAGAACTTTTGGATTTCAGACCGATCGGCGTTAAAGACAACTTTTTTGATATCGGCGGTCACTCGCTTTTGGCCGTGCGCCTGATGGCCCGAATCCAGCAGCGGTTTAACCGGGAACTTCCGCTCGCAACCTTTTTTCAAGGTGCAACGATCGAATACCTGGCAGATCTATTGAGTAAGCAGGTCGAGCCCGCAGCCTGGTCTCCACTGGTCGCAATTCAGCCCAAAGGCTCACGGCCTCCTTTCTTCTGTGTTCACGCGGTCGGCGGAGATCTTCTCTCGTTCTATTATCTGGGCCGCTATCTGGATCTGGAGCAGCCGCTGTACGGTCTCCAGGCGCCCAAGCTCCACGAGATGGAAGATACATATCTGACCATCGAAGAATATGCCGCGAGATACCTGGCCGCGATACGCGAGATTCAGCCGCTGGGGCCGTACCTCCTGGGCGGCTACTCCTTCGGCGGAATTGTGGCCTTCGAGATGGCCCAACAGTTACAGGCGCAAGGACAAGAGGTGGCTTTGCTGGCTGTGTTTGATACCGCTTCGCCGTCCATCTTCAACAGCCTTCCGGCCTCTGACGATGAGGTTGACCTGCTGGTTGGACTCGCTTGGGCCGAAGCCCGCTCCAGAGACAAATACTTGCACCTGTCTGCCGAGCACATGCGGTCACTGGAGTCTGAAGAGCGGCTGCAATACTTCATCGACGAAATCATGAAGGCTGACATCACACCGCTCAATGTTGAGATCACTATGCTCAAGCGCTTTCTGACAGGGTTTAGGGCCCGGCAGAAAGCCGTTCGCAGCTATCAACCGCGAGAGATTTATGAAGGACGCATCACGCTTTTCCGCTGCGAAGAGGCGGATGCTGAAATGCGAAAGACTCTTGAGCAGGCTGGTCTTCAGACGGATGACCCGTGGTACGGATGGACCACGCATAGTTCGCAGCCGCTCGAAGCGCATGTTGTCGCCGGCCATCACAACAGAATGTTCTTTGACCCGTATGTTGAGAATCTGGCCCGCAGCGTGACAGCCTGTCTTGAGAGGGCACACCAGAGTTCCGCGTTTCGGAACGTAAGGGCCAAGCCGGCCTTGCCCGAAAAGTAACTGGCTCAACTGCTGTCTCTGTGCAATTTTTGTGTCCTTTGTGGTCATTTTCCAGCGCAATAAATCAACCACTGAGACATAGAGGTTGCCACAAAGAAGAGAGACTTTCGTACCTCACCTAATCACAAATAAATCGAACTTAAACCGAGGAGTCACTGACCATGAAAATCATCTTCTTTCTCATGAAATTCTCCAAAGGAATGCTTACCTTGGCGATTGTCGCAGGCATCATTAGTGGGGCGGCGAGCGCGGGTCTCATCGCTCTGATAGGCCTGGCCCTGAGCAGCGACAGTCTTTCAGACGCGAACAGATTCTTATGGGGGTTTGTCGGACTGGCTTTGCTCTTGCCCGCCGCTAGACTGTGTTCTCAGTGGCTGTTGACGAAGCTTTCCCAGACTGTAGTTTTCGAAGTCCGTATGCGTTTATGCCGTCAGATTTTGGAAACACCGTTGCGTCGTTTGGAAGAGATCGGTGCGGCCCGTCTCCTTTCCGCGTTGACGGAGGACATGTATGCCGTGGCCATCACCATACTCCACGTGCCGATGATGTTCATGCAAGTATCTGTAGTGATTGGATGCTTGATCTATCTGGCGTGGCTCTCCTGGACGGCCCTGCTGGCCGTTCTCGCAGGAATGGCCATCGGACTCCTGAGCTTCCAGCGAGCCGTGAAGATGGCGCGACCATATCTGCAAGGCGCGCGTCGTGACGGAGATATTTTGATGGGCCACTTTCGTGCCCTCAACGATGGTGCCAAGGAACTCCGACTCCACTCTAACCGGCGCGAGACCTTCATCTCGAAGCTGCTCGGCAACGCCTCTTTGTCCTTGAGCAGGAATAACATTGTTTCTAATGTTATCCTGGCGTTTGCCAACAGTTGGTCTCAACTGGTGTTCTTCGCTCTGATCGGTCTAGTCATTTTCGTACTGCCACACTTTCAAGCGCTGGACCTCAAGACAGTCACTGGTTACACGCTCGCGATCTTCTACATGCTCATCCCGTTGGAAACTCTGCAGGGGATTATTCCAAATTTGTCGCGGGCCCAGGTCGCCTTGAAGAGAATAGAGTCGTTGGGAGTTGCCCTTGAGAAGGATGTCAGGGAAAGAAAGGTTTCGGGTGAGCCGGCAACTCAGCCATCCTGGAATCGCCTGACACTAGAGGGCGTCGTACACACCTATCGCAACGAGAAGGACAATAGCAGCTTTACGCTTGGCCCAATTGATTTAACTCTTCATTCGGGGGAGTTGACTTTTGTGACCGGAGGCAATGGCAGCGGCAAGACCACCTTGATTAAGCTCATCGCTGGCCTATACGCACCTGAGCAGGGCCGGATCAAGCTCGACGGAGTGCCCATCAACGATGAGAACAGAGATTATTATCGGCAACATTTCTCGGCAGTGTTTTCGGATTTTTTCCTGTTCGAGAGTCTGCTGGGATTGGAGTCCAAAGAACTTGACCAGAAAGCGCGTGACTATTTAGTCCAGCTCCAACTTGACCACAAGGTGAAAGTGGAGGACGGAGTGCTCTCCACCATTGATCTCTCTCAGGGCCAACGGAAGCGGCTGGCACTTTTGACAGCGTTTCTTGAGGATCGCCCGATCTATGTCTTCGATGAATGGGCTGCCGATCAAGACCCGTTCTTCAGAGACATCTTCTATTTAAATCTTTTGCCGGAACTTCAGGCTCGAGGCAAGACGATTCTTGTCATTAGCCACGATGATCGGTATTATCACCTTGGAAATCGTCTCATCAAACTGGATTACGGTCAGGTCGAACGGGATACGTTCTCCCTCAAGGAAGACGGACAGTTGCCTTCCGCTCAGGCAGTCTCGCGGGCCGAGATCCCGGTGATCGTTTGTGAGCCTTCGACTTAGTTGCCGAAGGCAGGACAGATAGTAAAAGCCTCCCAACCCAAGTAGTAGTCCGAGTTCTCTCACCGACTGCTCCGGCTTAACCAGGTAGATCACCCAAAGGATGGCACACATGAATAGAGATGAAGATGAAGACACCACTATTTACAAAGTTGTGGTGAATCACGAAGAGCAGTATTCAATCTGGCCCGCCGACAGAGAGAACGCACTCGGCTGGGAAGATGCCGGCAAGAGCGGCCCGAAGGCCGAGTGCCTGGCTTACATCAAAGAAGTGTGGACGGACATGCGGCCACTGAGCCTGCGCAAGAAGATGGAAGCGGATGCCAGCGCGAATTAATGCGAGCCGCTCTTGACAGCGAGACAATCCATCGCTGAGTTGGCCGATTGCACTGCGGCCGACGGCCATCTTTCCGGTTACACACGCTTCGCACATACAGTCATCTGAGGGTCCGGCGGTCAAGTATGAAAAAGCACCGAGTGCGCGGATACAAATTGCGCTGAGAGGACGCTGATGGAAAGTCTCTTGCAAGATTTGCGATATAGGTTGCGGACGCTCCGGAAAAATCCGGGGTTCACGTTTGCGGCAGTACTTACGCTGGCACTAGGCATCGGGGCGAACACCGCTATTTTCAGCCTCGCGAACTCGATTGTCTTTCGTCCTTTGCCCTACCAGGAGCCTGAGCGCCTGGTGCTGCTCGCTTATGCTTTCAATGAAGTCTCGCCGGCGAACTTTTTGGATTGGCGCGCGCAGAACCAGTCATTCGAAAGCGTCGCGGCCTTGACCTACTGGATTGCCAACCTGACGGGCAGCGATGAACCGGAGCGGCTTGACGGTTATGCCGTTTCTCCGAGTCTATTCCCGATGCTCGGCGTCAAACCGATCCAAGGGCGATCCTTTTTGCCTGAAGAGGAAGAGGAAGGAAAAGACAATGTTGTTATGGTGAGCGCTGGTTTTTGGCAGCGCCGCTTGGGGTCAGACCCGAATTCAGTCGGAAAGACGCTGACGATCAACGGCAAGACTCGAACGGTCGTAGGCATCATGCCTGCTGATTTCCAGTTCTATGATTCGGGCATAGATATATGGATTCCGCTCTCCTTCAGTGCTAAGGACAAAGAGGCGCGCCGTATGGCCTTTCTGACCGCAGTCGGACGTCTCAAGCCAGGCGTCTCACTGGATATGGCTCAGTCGGACATGACCGGTGTCGCAGGACGTCTTGAGCAGCTATACCCACAGACTAACGCCAACGTTGGTATCAAGCTCATTCCTCTGCATCAGTACATAGTCGGCTCAATTAGACCGGCAATCTTGATGCTACTCGGCGCAGTCAGTTTTGTGCTGCTGATAGCCTGCGGGAATGTGGCTAACCTGTTGCTGGCGCGCGCCACCTCCCGGCAAAAAGAGATCGGTATTCGTTTGGCCCTCGGGGCGAAACGACTGCGCCTGATCCGCCAGTTGCTGACCGAAAGCATCCTGTTGTCGTTATTGGGTGGTCTGCTCGGATTAGCTCTGGCTTGGTGGGGAGTATATGTTTTTGCCAACAGCATCTCTCAACCGAACGCCCCTTTCATTCCGCGCCTCACAGAGATCAGGGTTGACAACACTGTGCTTTTCTTCACGCTGGGGATTTCGCTGCTGACCGGGATTCTCTTCGGCCTCACTCCGGCCTTGCAACTTTCTAAACCGGAATTGGTGGAGACTCTGAAGGACGGAAATAAGGGCGCATCGGGAGGCACTAAAGGCCGTCGTCTACGCAACGTGCTGGTAGTAGCGGAGGTCGCTCTATCGTTAGTGCTGCTCTGCGGAGCAGGGTTGATGATTCGGAGCTTCATGCAGTTGTTGAAGGTGGACCTGGGCTTCAACCAGGAAAACCTGCTCGTGATGAATCTCAGTCTCAACCCCGCCAAGTATCAGAAGCAAGATCAGATGGCCGCTTTCAATCAGCAGGCTCTAGAGCGCATCAGAGCTTTGCCCGGCGTGCAGTCAGCGACGCTCACGACAACACTTCCTTTAACAGGCCAGGATGCCAGCGGTGCCTTTCTCATAGAGGGTCGGCCCGAGCCGGCGCCCAATGAGCCGCTTGTCGTTAAGATTCGCACGACCGATTACGACTATTTCCGAACGCTCGGCATCCCTTTAAAGAAGGGGCGCTATTTCACCGCCAAGGACGACGAAAAAGGGGCCGGCGTTGCCATCATCAACGAGAGCACAGCCAAACGCTTTTGGCCGAATGAAGAACCGCTCGGCAAACGGATTAAGTTGGCTGGTCCGAATAGCCCTCTGGCGGAGATCGTCGGTGTGGTGGGAAATGTCAGGCATTCCACTTTACGTGCTCAACCCAACCCGGAACTCTACTTTCCACTCCAGCAGAACCCTCAGCGCGGCCTCATGCTGGTTGTGCGCACAAACCTGGATCCGGCTAGTTTCTCTTCCACCGTGCGGAACCAGATTTTCGGTGTGGATAAGAATCAGCCAGTCTCTAACATTAGGACGATGAAGCAACTCGTCTACAACTCGAGCTATCTGAACCGCCTCGCCATGGTGCTGCTCGGCATCTTTGCCGGTGTAGCCCTGATTCTCGCCGCGATTGGACTCTACAGCTTGATTTCATATTCAGTGACGCAACGCACGCATGAGATAGGGGTTCGGATGGCACTCGGAGCAAAGTCGCGGGACATTTTCAAGATGATAGTCAGGGAGGGGCTTGTTCTGACGCTGATCGGCATCGGAATAGGCCTGGCGGCTGCTTTCGCTTTAACGCGTTTGATGTCCACCCTGCTTTTTGGCGTTAGCGCCAGCGATCCTGTGAGCTTTGTAGCTGTCTCGCTGCTGATGGTGACAGTGGCGTTTGTCGCCAGCTATCTGCCCGCACGCAGCGCAACCAGAGTCAATCCGGTGGTTGCTTTACGATACGAGTAGGCGATGGGCGGCGCTACGAATCGGCCAGGCTGCGACGACACCGCCCCAGTTTCTGGCCAACGACTGCAATAGAGTATGACGGGGACACAAGCCACCACTCCTTGGCTCGCCTTTCATAATCCGAATCCGCAGGCGGCAATGCGCCTGTTCTGCTTTCCTTATGCTGGCGGCAGCGCACTCACCTATCGCCACTGGGCGGCACAACTTCCGCCTTCTGTTGAAACGTGTCTGGTTCAATTACCAGGACGAGGCAGTCGCCTGCACGAGACTCCCTCCAAACAGATGAAGCCGTTGGTCGAAGCGACCGCGCGCGGGTTGAGCGTCTACTTCGGAAAGCCATTTGCTTTTTTCGGTCACAGCATGGGAGCTATTATCAGTTTTGAACTCGCGCGCCTGCTCCGCAGAGAAGACGGGCTTGAGCCTATACGCTTGTTTGTTTCGGGACGGGGCGCGCCGCAAGTTGCCGATTCTGATCCTCTTACCTATACTTTACCGGACCCGGAATTTTTGGCCGAGCTGCGACGGCTTGAAGGAACGCCTCAAGAAGTGCTCGAACACCCCGAGCTGATGCAAGCCATGCTTCCACTGCTGCGAGCGGATTTCGAGGCCATTCAAACCTACTCTTATCAAGCCGAGCCTCCGTTGAACTGTCCGATCTCGGCCTTTGGCGGTTTGCAGGATCCGAGCTTCAGCCGCGAAGATCTGGGAGCTTGGCGCGAGCAAACTACTGGGTCATTTTCGTTGCGGCTGTTTCCCGGAAACCATTTCTTCATCAACATCGATCAGCACCTTGTCTTAGCTGCGATCGCGCAGGAGTTGTCTCAAGGTCAACGGCTCAACAGGATGAGTATTTGAAATCGCTATGGGGGTTGAGGCGGGTTGAATCGTCCGGCGAGTAGGACCTAATCAGCAGTGCGCGGATTTGATTGCGCCGATAGAGAACTTCATTCCAAGCCTAAAATTGGAATGCCTAATAAAGGAAGGAGTCAAGCAAATGAGTAAAAAAAACACCGAACAGAAAGAGTCGAAAACAGTGAAGCGCGGCTCGAAGTATAAAAAGGGATTGTGGAGCATAGCCGCCCTATTGCTGTGGCAGCTTCCGATGCCTGCCGCGAGATCGCAGAACACTCTTTCGGGTGATTGGCTGGCCGAATTCATTCCGGGCACGACAGTGCTACAAATGATGGTTGACTTCCGAGGGAAAGGGAACGATAAGCGATTCTTCCGCGTCGAGTTGGAGCAGTTACAAGGTCTGTCCGCGGCTGTGGCAACGGAAAACAGTCCGTCAGTTCGTTTCCAGTTGCGGCGAGACGCCGGCACTTTCAACTGCCAGGGCAGCTTCAAGAATGGCAAAGGAGCAGGGCGCTATACGTTCTCTCCTGACACGATGTTTCTCTCCAAACTGAAAGAGCAGGGTTATGACAAGCTGTTGCCGGAGGATCAGCTTTTCATGGCAGTCCATGGAATAGACTTGGCGCTCATTCAAAAATTGAAGCTACTGAATGGCAGTCCTCTGACGTTCAATCAACTCACTGCCCTGGCATATCAAGGCGTCAACCCAGATTCGATCCGGGAACTAGGCCGGGCGCGTGCTGATACTGATTCAACCAAGCAGTTGGTTGACATGCAGATCCAGGGTGTAACAGCGGGCTACGTGCAGGAACTGGAAGCGATGGGCTACGGTCAACTGCCTGCCGATAAACTGATTGTGATGAAGATGCAAGGGGTCACCCCGAGCTTCATCAGAGAGGTCGAAGCCTTAGGCTATAAGGGCCTTTCAGTAAATCAACTCATCAACATGCGGATTCAGGGCGTGACGGCGAGTTTCATCCATGAAATCGAAGGGATGGGCTACGGCCGTCCATCTGCCGACATACTGATTGTGATGAAGACGCAAGGGGTCACGCCGAGCTTCATCAGAGCGGTTGAAGCTTTAGGCTATAAGGGTCTTTCAGTCAATCAACTCATCAACATGCGGATGCAGGGCGTGACGGCGAGTTTCATCCACGAAATCGAAGCGGTGGGCTACGGGCGTCCGTCTGCCGACGAACTGATTGCGATGAAAATACAAGGCGTGACGCCGAGCTTCATCAGAGAGCTCGAAGCTTTAGGCTATAAGGGCCTGTCGGCCAATCAACTGACGTGCTTGCGAATACAGGGAGTCACCGTCGAATTCATAACGCGCATGAGAGCTCAGGGGCACCCAAACGCCTCGTTGAGAGAGTTAGTCAGACTGCGCCACCCGGGTCAAAAAATAGAGGGCGCTTGTGCACTGGCAATATTCCCGGACGACCGGCCCAGATGATTCCGGCGGATTGGGCTAATTTTTCAGCACATCCTTTTGCTCTTACGCCTTAAGACTCGCAGAGCGTCGGCGTCACCACGGATGCCGGTCGCAGAACTATCGAACTGTCCTTTCCTGATCTGATGCACTGACGATCCGCTTATTGTCACTTCTGCATTATCAAATTAAACTACGCGAAGCTCTCCAACAGAGATTCAGCCGCTGTCAATGTTTCAGTATCCTACGATCAGTTTAATGGCAAAGCACCTTGAGTGGGGAAGACACTGATCAAACAGTCTTCTTGCCCGATAAACGGCGTGTCGAACAGCGAAACAAATCGTCCAAAGCAGCAAAGGCGACGTAGATTCTCACAGAGAAGCTCAACTCGAGATAGCGCTTGAGCGTACTCCAGGGGAGAAGGTTTGGGGTGTTGATCCTGTCTATGCGAAGCTGCTCTGGTGCCAGCTATCGAGATGGCACGTGCGCTGCAAGATGCAGACACGCGCTATGAGAGTCGAAGGCGCGCCCATCTTGCTGGAATTAGCTGCCCACAACTATAAGTCTCAGCCCACAGCCCAGAAACATACCAACTCGCGCTCATTCCACGAAGGACAGATTCTCTAGACGATATCCGCGAGTTCGTCTCGGTCGACGTCACGTCTTGATGAAGGGGACGTCCAGTTTTTCCTGATATCTCGTCAATATTCCTGCGTTCCGCCGCTGCCTCTGTTTCCTCCTCTTCGCATCCTTGCGCCACCTATGCGGGCCTAATCTGCCGTCGTCGCGATTCGGCGCATTCTTCGGCAAATTCATAAAACCACGAAGCGCAAGTCGCATCTCGATTCTAAAGAGAAAAGAGAGCCCGCCCACAATCAAAATTGAAAGGAAAATGACCGTGAGACATCTACTTTCGCTTAGGGACATCGGAGCAGAGCAATTGACGGCGCTGGTTGATAATTCTTTGGCAATAGCGCGGGAATGCGCTACGACGAAGCGGTCACTCGCAGGGAAAGTGGTTGGAATCTACTTCAAGAAAACGTCAACTCGAACGCGCACCGCATTCACAGTGGGAGCAATTCATTTGGGAGCGGGCATCATCACCTATGGGCCTTACGATCTACAGATTAACACCGGCGAATCAATTCCTGATACAGCCCGCGTTTTGTCCGGCTTTCTGGACATCCTTGTCATTCGCACTAACGAACCAATTGCTGAGACACAGGCTTTTGCTTCGCAAGACAAAATGGCGATTATTAATGCCATGAGCGAGGATGAACATCCGACGCAGGCCATTGCTGACCTGGTGACGATCAAGGAAGCTTTCGGACATTT
The DNA here is from genome assembly GCA_038040525.1 of Acidobacteriota bacterium. Taxonomy (GTDB): domain Bacteria; phylum Acidobacteriota; class Blastocatellia; order Pyrinomonadales; family Pyrinomonadaceae; genus PSRF01. The sequence goes on from JBBPIC010000072.1 coordinate 12,746, forward strand.
GAATGACATCCACGTTCTGTATCTTGGCGAAGGCAATAATTCCGCGTCGGCACTTGCCCTTGCCGTTTCCCAGACACCCGGAATGCGGCTCACCGTGATTGCGCCAGAAGGCTACGGGCTGAAGTCTGTCGCGCTGAAGTTGGCCGCGAACCTTGCGAAGCGGAATGGAGCTGTTATTGAGCAGCATCATGGAATGGACCACCTGCCGTCGAACGTGGATGTGGTTTATACAACTCGCTGGCAAACAATGGGTGAGCCCAAGGCCGATGCCGACTGGCACGACAGATTTCTTCCGTATCGTGTGACATCGGAACTGATGTCCTACGTCTCAAAGCCTGCGGGAACCATTTTTCTGCATGATTTGCCGGCCATTCGTGGCTCTGAGGTTGTTGATGAGATTCTAGACGGCCCACAAAGCCATGCCTTTCGACAGGCACAGCACAAAATGAGCAGCGCCATGGCTGTTCTGGCGTGGTGCGTTGATGCTATCTAATAGGCTGGACGAGAAAGTTCAAGCGCGCCTAAGCGTCAATCCTACAGAGGGTTAAGTAAGATTGATTCTCGCGCAGAAGGAGCAATTCAAGCCGGGTGGCCAATATCAGGCCATCGCGTTTCCAGCTCGTCTGTAAGTCTTAATAAATGGAATTAGTTGCGTAGGAATGCCCAATTGCTGAGCTAATAGTGCAATAAGTTCCACCATTCACTATTCGCCGTTGCAGGCGCAAGACGGCGACAGTCCCCAAAAGTCGCCTTGTGTTTGGGAATCCAGCAGTCTGTTCCGGTCATCAGTGGGTCGTGAAACCGGCTACCGACCATTGTCCCAACTAAGCCACCAACGGGTTTGGAAATCGGCATTCCGTTGGCCTCGGGAGGCCGCTTGTTCTTCGTGTCATCAGGTACGGCGACTGAACACTTGCAAACCGAGCCTCTGGAAAAAGTCAGGAGCTACAGCTCTCATCTCATACATACTGTGAATTCGTTCATCGATTGCACGCGTCGTGACATCGACAGCCTTTCTGATTAGTGTCTTCGGCGGGAGGTTCGAGACGTACTTCCTCAGGAGTGGGCTAGCCGAGCAGAGGAATGCCCAACTTCCATTGCAGACGGTAATTGTCAACTTAACTCATAAAGAAACAACATTATCGACAGACAAGATGAATCCACTTCTCGTCATGTAATTGATTAACGATCGCTCGCATTAGGCTGCTGCTGGAGCGCCAACCACCTCTTCCCAAACGGCGAATCCTGTTTTCATCACTTCTCGATAACCATTAGCTCTGTACAGATGTCTCCCGACTCGGAAGTGCGAGGTAATGATTCCGAAGGCCGACAGAAAACGCTGCGCGTGCCCCGCTGACTTGAAGCTCCTCATCACCCACTCCCGCAACCTGGTTAGCTAATGCGAATTCTCGGCCCGATTGTTCTGCCCCTTGTCCCGGCAGCGCTCGACACCCGGCACCACTTCGGCCTTCGCCGCACTGTAGCTCCTTAGCCTGTCTGTGATGAGCACACGTGGGACGTATCGCAACCCCTTTAATAGCTTGCGGAAGAACTTCTTGGCGGTTTTCTTATCTCTGTAGTTCTGGACCAGGATGTCCAATAAGTCACCATCCTGATCTACTGCACGCCAGAGGTAATGGAGGCGTCCGTTGATCTTTAGGAACACTTCGTCGAGGTGCCATCGGTCGCCGGGACGAGGAGACTTGTGGCGCAAGCCGTTGGCGTAAGTCTGACCGAACTTGAGGCACCATTCTCGGAGGGTCTCGTAAGTGAGTGCGACGCCGCGCATCGCTAACATTTCTTCCACATCGCGGAAGCTCAAGGCGAAGCGAAAATATAACCAAACGCAATGACTGATAATCTCGGTGGGGAAGCGATGACGATGGTAGCGAGAGACGGAGATCCGCATCAGTGGACTATGCCGCATGAACAGCCTGATTACATCTTCCGCCTTTAACCTGACAATACCTTGCGCCAGCTTGCTGTGGATCTCCATCAGGAATTTGGCCGAAGGACCGGGCTCGCGCCTTCTTTGAGGGGGGGGTAGCGAGTAGATTATCTAATTTGCGGTGGTTACTTAGTTTACAGTTTCTTTTGTGGGAGAGAAAAGTTGGCCCACTAGTGGCCCACCTTGGCTCTTTTTGGCGATTTTGCGCAAGGGTGTAAGTTGTTGAAAATAAATAGTGAGCCGAGCAGGGCTCGAACCTGCGACCCGCTGATTAAGAGTCAGCTGCTCTACCAACTGAGCTATCGGCCCAAGGGGAAGAAAATTATACGTCCGTCAATTTGAGTGTCAAGCCAACACGGCGGAAGCGTGATGAGTTTGCAATATGAGAAGCGCGGACGTTGAGAAGTGCGGCAGACAAAATACTTCTCATGTAGTTAGGAAGCTCTAAGGTCGTTTGGCTCTCGTTGCGCGATTAGAGGCAACGCCTTGCGGGGACCGCCATTTCTGGGACCGCGGGCGTCCCGCCCGCCACGGTGGCGAAGACTAATCCAGAGATTCAATAGCACCTACCCACGAGTGCGGGCGAGACGCCCGCGGTCCCAGTGAAGTGCAATTGGCAATCCACAAGAACACTCGCTACCGCGATGTGGTACTGATCTCATGTCACTGAAACAGAGAAGTTGAAACAGCGTCCGTGCGGCGCGTCACTCGCAGAAGTAGAGTTAGAACAACTCAAGAGAAGCTTTAGCAGGCCGTCGGTTGTATAGAGGAAGACGCAAGCTAAAGAGCCACTTGCAAAACTCGTCGTTGAAGAGAGTTTTGAAAAACAAATCATCGAAAACACTAGGAGTTTTGGGATCTGCCTCTTTGGTTACCCCGAAACTCCGAGTTTTGCAAGTGGCTCTAAAGCTTGAACTCTGAACTGCTTGCTTCTGAGCTTCAAAGCTCTATGTGATGGCGGTGGCGCATTCTCTTCCGGCCAGCAACTCACGAACACTCTCAATCAAACCATCGATGTCTGGCTTCGCCACGTACCCGTCTGCACCTGCAGCGAATGCTTCAGCACGGTGAATGTCGTAAGCGTCTCCGCTATAGAAGATGCAGGGCACACCTGGCGTAAGTTTTGTTAGCTCTTGGCAGAGTTCGAGACCGCTGCCATCAGGCAGGTGGCGGTCCAGGACGTAGAGATCGAATTCCTGACTTGCCGCGAGCGCCAACGCCTGCTGCATGGTAACGGCGGTAGCTACTTCATAGTCCTCATGGGCCAGAATGAGCTGCAACATCTCTGACGTGTCCTCGTGGTCGTCAATACAGAGGACGCGACATTTTGCTTTCGCCATGGGGGAACCCTCCTGAGATAAAGTCAGATTGCGGGAAGAGAAAGTGATTCTAGACTTATTTGGGCCAGGGAGCCAACGGATAAAGTCAACTCCTTGGAGTGCGCCGGCCAGGCGGCGCTTTGGTCGGTTGCGACATGGTCGCAACCACGTTGCGCTAGAGACCTGCGCCCACGTTGGAACTTATTGCACCGAAAGTGGCGCCAGGCCGCCGCGGGCCAAAGCGCCGCCAGGCCGGCGCACTCCAAGGAGGCGCCAAAGCGCGAATCGAAGGAAAACTTATGGAAATGGTCCAACATTGGCGCTTTGAATATGAGTACCTAAGTAAAAGGATCGTTTACCTTTCTTGCGATCCCATACTAGCAGGTGGGCAGTGAGCGGGGCACAACCGGGCACCGCGTCAGGATGTGTAGATTCTCCCTGCCCACCACCAAAAAAGCTGGTAAATGGTAAATGGTAAATCGTGAATGGTGAAGAGAAAGCACGAGAACTTATTTATCTACTAGGGGGTCGTGGATCCTGCATTGCTCTCAACAGTTGATTGACCGCTTCAATTTCCTCATCATCCGGCGCAAGCTGTTTATATTTGTCCAACGCTGCCAGAGCCGCAGGCAGATCGCTAAGTCTGTGGTGGACCAGAGCAAGATTAAAATAGACCAGAGAAAAACCCGACTCGATCTGGGCGGCAGCTTCGTAGTGAAGGCGCGCCAGAGGAAAATTTCCAGCGTCGTAATAGAGGTTTCCCAGATTGTAATGGGCCTCCACGTGTCTCGGTTCGTGCTTGAGCGCGAGGGTGAAGCTATCGAGCGCTTTGCCGGCACTACCCAACTCGCCATGAATGATTCCCAGGTTACAATAGGCTTCAGCCACATTGTCGCCGTTATTAACTGCTTCCAGGTATAACTCAGCCGCTTTCGGATCGCGCTGCTCGTGGAGCAGCAAGGCTTCTTCAAAAGGCGTTAGCAGACGGGATAGCTTTCCAACCTCCGGAGCGCGAAACAGGTTCAGTTGTCCCTGAAGCTCGGCCTCGATCTGACGAATGCTCTGGCCCTGGGACCGCAATTCCCGAACCCGCCGAAACTGCGTGAGTGCCTGAAAGTCGTATTTGTAATTGCCTGTTTCGCCAGCCGGCGTCCCTTGAATAATGCCCTGCTCGGTCCAGCGTCGAATCGTGCGTTCGCTGAGTCCGAAGAGTTGTTTGATTTCGGGGATTGTGTAGTTTGACTTAACGCGCTGGTAGTCAGCCTTCGCGGGAACACGTGAGGGGAAGGACAAAACCTTATTACTGTTTTCGTTCATTCCGTCATTCGTAACGCAAACTGTTAGTTTGCGGAACGTGCGCAGCGGACTTCCTTCGTAGGCAACGCAAACTAACAGTTTGCTCTACCAAAGATACGATCACGATGCCTTTCGCTTCTTCGCTGCCTTCGGTTTGGCGACCGACTTAACCAGAGTAAGCGGCTTCTTTTTCGCTGCCGTGGGCGTTGCCTTAACCATCGGTTTACGGCTCGATGCCTGCAAACTCTTCTTCAACGCGCTCATAATATCAAGTCTGGGCAGTTCTTCAACCTCAAATTCAACAACCTTCTTACCCTTAATCTTCGACTCGATCAGTTTCTTGAGCGCCTGGTGATACTGGTCAGCGGTATCGATCTCGGCAAGGGAGGTGACCATCTGCTCAACCAACATTGTCGCCATCTTCAATTCGTTTTTGTCGAGCTTCGTGGTGCCCTCAAGTTCGGGCACGTCTGTGATACTTCTGATCTCGTGCGGATAGTGCAGCTTCTGAAGCACCAGCCCGTTTTCGTGAGGAAACACTGCCACCATATCTTCCCTGTCCCTGAGCACGACTTTGCCAATGCCAATCTTACCGGTTTGTTTCATCACCTCTCGCAGCAAGGCGTAAGGCTTTTCAGAAACTGGTCCATCCGGGCCGGCATAGTAAGGAGAGTCGTAAAACGTGGTCGGAATCTCTGAGCTGTCGACGAAACCGATAATGTCTACGGCCTTAGTGGTCTTGATCTTTACTTTCGCAATGTCGTCGGGCTCGATGATCGCATAGCGGTCGGGTTCATACTGGTAGCCCTTGGTTATCTGATCGTTGGTGACAACCTGGTTGCATTTTTTGCAGCGCTTGTCGTAGCCGATTGGTCCATAGTCATCCCGGTGGAGTTGATTAAACTGAATCTTCTCGGCCGTCTCGATCGCGTTGTAGATGCGAACGGGAATGGCTACCAGCAAAAACCTTATGTGGCCCTTCCAAATGGATCTCATATTCAGTTCTCCTAATGACGTCCGGCCAAGTATACCTGCCGAACAGCGACGCCAAAATAGGCGCCTCTAGACAAGCAAACCGGCTCTGGGCCGGTGGTTTGGGGGGACGTATTATGCAGTTCGTACTGCGTGAAAGTAAACAACTAATTTAGTGGGTCGTGGTCCGTTTGAAGTCATCGGGCGGGTTTGCGCCATTACAGAACCGAGCGCGGTAGCGCCGGATGCTAGAGGCTGGTTTCGCAAGAACCGCTGGGCAGGCTGTAAAACATTCTCTAAGAGTAAGATTATCCAGAAGGCACATGAAATGACTCGAACTAAGGGCTCTTTTCGTGGAGGTTGGTGTGATTTCGTGGATCATTCTTAGTCTTTCAGAGCCATCTTCGGGCCGCTACTTCCTTGTTGGTTTTGGAAAAGCCCACGACCCACTAAACAACACGAACTAACACGAAGAATCAGGCTACATGGCGTGCAGGAGCGCGGTGCGCATGGCTTGAGCGGATTGCCAGCGTTGGGCGGGGTCTTTAACCAGGGCGCGATCGATGATTTCGCAAACCTGCAGAGGCACGTGAGGCGCGCGCTCGCGTAGAGGCACAGTAGGCTGTTCGAAGATGGCCTTGATGGTTGCCGCCATACTTGATTTCCGGGGTATGTTTAGAGCGAGCTCGTTAGTAAGTAGGCTGTAAGCAGTCATGCCAACTGCATAGATATCTGACTGCGGTTTCACATCCCGAAAGTTTTTCAGTTGCTCGGGAGGCATGTAAGCCAGCGTACCTGCCATCTCCCCGGCTACCGTCACTCCGCTCATCCCGGACTGCGTAAAACTCTTGGCCAGCCCGAAATCAGTCAACTTCGCACAGGCGTTGGGCCATGTGCCGCTGACGAGAATATTTTGGTCTTTGATGTCGCGGTGGATGTAGCCTTGCTCATGAGCGTAAGACAGCGCATCCAGGACTTGAGAAATAATCGACAGTGTTTCCTGCGGCGGGAGCAGGCCGCCGCGTGAGTCTGCAAGTTGGGCGGCGTCGGCGCCGTCAACAAACTCGGTGACCAGGTAAACGACGCCCTTATGCACCCCGCGATCGATAAACTCGACAATGTGTGAATGCTTTAAGGCGGATGCCACGTCGATCTCTCTCATAAAGCGGCGCATAGCTTTGTCGGTGACGGCAAATTCCGGCAGCAGAGTCTTGATAGCCACTGTGGCGCCGGTTTTCTGGTTGCGGCCAAGCATAACGCAACCCATGCCACCACGGCCGAGCATACGAACCATGTCGTAACCAGGGATAGGTTGGGGCGCGTTCCTCAGCTCGATGCGACAGTCTTCACAAAGAAAACTTAAGTGGTCATCGTTACTACTCGCCTGAGCTTCTTCGCTACGCCCACAGTTCAGACATTCTACAAGGACTATCGCGGCCTTGGTTGGGCTGTCATATCCCGGGTCACGCGCCGATGCGACTGCATCGCCGACCTCGACCAGCAGCACGGTTTCGCCGCCCTGGATCCGGTCGCCGTCTTTCAGTGCAGCTTCCGCGACGCGTTGACCGTTTACAAAGGTCCCATTGGTTGACCCGAGATCGCGCAGCCGGCAGTGGGGCGGAGTTATTTCCAATAAACAATGGTGTCGTGAGAAAAATCTGTCCTCCGGCAGGTAGAGGTGAGAGTCGGTGGTCCTTCCTATCAAGAACGTGTCGGCTTGGGTGAAGCTAAAGACGCGGCCCTGGTAGGGCCCAGCCAGGACTTTGAGGTTAAGTTGCATTGGTTCAGATGCTAGATGCTGGATGCTAGATGCTGGATGCTAGATGCTAGATGCTAGATGCTAGGTGTCAGATGCTATATGGCGCGATGCCGGATGCTAGACGTCGTGGTTTCAGGATCCTGCAATCTCGTACTGACATCTCGTACTGACATCTCGTACTGACATCTCGTACTGACATCTCGTACTGACATCTCGTATCTGACATCTCACATCTAGCATCTCGCTTCTGCCCTATCGCTTTATCTCCAGGTCGTCGAAGGCTATATCGGAAGAGTCGCTCGTATAGAGCCCGGCGACGCCGCGTTTGAAGTTCTCAGTATCAGTTAAGCGATCAATATACTGGCCGTTGATATAAAACGTGAGTTCCGCTCCCTGAGCTCGAATCTCGAGTTGATTGGGGTTCGTGCCCGACCTGATGGTTTTGGATTTAGTCCAGGGGACCACCGTGGTCTGCGTACCACCCTTATGCTTGATGATTTCATACTGCGGTTCCGCACCCGTATAGATCAGCAGAGCATAGTCTTCCAGATCGCCGCTTTTTGATTTCTCGCCATGAATGATTAGCCCGTAACCGGTAGTTGGTCCATTGCCATCAACACTGCGCGTGGTTACTCGGACAGTGGCGTTCTCGGTGTTGTAGTCATCCGTGGGTGCATACATCACCAGATACGATTTGGCCTTTGCACGCATGTGATACTCGTCATTGTCGTACCATATGTCGCCATAGTCATAATTGCCGGTGCCCCATTTCGCCTCCGAAAAATCGTCCTCGAACGACGCCGGCAGGTTAGCAGTGGAGTTAGTGTTTGAGACGTTGCTGTTCGCGTTGCTATTCCGATTCACGACGCGCGAATTCGAGTTCCTGTTTGTATTCGCGATTGCGTTAGTATTCTTATTGGAATCCGAGCTCATGCTTACCAGAGCCAGGATCATGATCGCCGCGCCGACGACGATAACACCCGCGACAACCACCCCGCCCAGAACCCACCACACGGCGTTCGACTTTTTCTGCGGCTGCACCCCCATCGGAGACCACTGCCGCGGTTGGGCCGAAGGCTCTAGCTGATTCAGCAGAGGTGCCACCTGCTGCGGATAAGCGGCCTGCGTTGGGGGCAGGTTGTAGGCCTGTGTTGGGGGCGGGTTGCGATCACGGGCGGTCGGGTAAGCACCAGCGCTGCCTGGATCCGAAGCCGGAGCCGCATCGCTGACGAGAGGGGATCCATCTTCCAGACAAAAGTTAAGCGAAGGATCCGTGTAGGTTCTACTACAAGAGGGACAACGTTTCATATTTGATGTAGGACAGACATTCCTGTCTGTCTATCTAGAGTTGAAGGCCTGTTAGGGGTCATAGGCAAAATCTTCCATATCTCATTTCTCATTTTCCATTGACGGAAATGGTCGGGTATTGCGGGAAGTTCAGAGTTCAGCCTTTAGGCTGTGGCTTCGCAACGCAAGCTAAAGCTTGAACTCTGAACTTCACGCCCTCGCCGACAATGAATAAGAAATGGCAAATGATATATCGAAAATCTGGCTTTCGTTTTCCCGCAGCTGTCCGAGTTCGCAACGCGAGACAGACAGGAATGTCTGTCCTACCACGGAAACCGCCTGCTGCTCAAGTGTTAATCAGCTTGCCGCATCGTCCGCAAAACCTGGTCCCGCTGGCGTAACTGTTGCCGCAGAGATTGCAAACTACTTCAACGGGCCGCGGTCGTCGCCAGTCAAGCGATTGTGCGCCAATAGGAATACCACATCTCCCGCAGAACCTAATTGAATTGGGATACTCGTGTTTGCACCTTGGGCAGACCACCATCGTCGTGCCAGACGCTGACACGCCACTTGGAATAGACGTCTCTCCAACCACAGTAAACGTCCCATTACCGCAGCGTCCGCAAAACCTGATGCCTTTGGCAAATCGCGCCTGGCACTTTGTGCACGCTACTACAGTGGGAGACGTGGAGGGCGCTCCCGTTCTGCTGTCGAGGCTTCCTCCGCGCGATGGCGACAGATGATCGCTGCCTGGCGCCGTCTTGAATTGGGCCTGTATGATCTGTTCGATACCGTCTGGCCTGATTTCGATTACACGCTCGTCATCCACTTCTCCGGTTCTGGCTACCCGCAGGACATGCTGTCCGGGTGGGATGGAGTTTAGTATCACGCGTCCTGACCGTCCCACACTGCCGTGCCGCTCATCGTCGATGTAAACTTCCGCGCCCATTGGGGCCATGACCACGAGTCGCGATTCGGTCCCCTCGGCAGTCTCAGATTGCTTCCCGGCCGCTGTTGCCAGTTCGTCAAACCATTCGCTCGCGCTTGGCGGCCGCCCAGAGGGCTCACGAGCGAGTGCGCGCATGATCACTCTGTCTACTTCCGCCGGAAGATCGGATCGCAGAGTCAACAGGGAAGGGGCTGGTTGTAACAACTTCTGAGCGACGAGCTGTGTGAGATCGCCGATGAACGGGGGGCGGCCCCCGAGCATGTGATAAGCCATAGCACCCAGGGCGTAGATATCGGCACGCGCATCCAATTGCACATCGGTCTGCATTTGCTCGGGCGACATGTATTCCGGCGTGCCGATGATGCCTCTCGATTCCGGCCCGCCCTTCGAAGCCAGCTCAGAGCGATCCTGGTGGACAATCTTTGCCAGCCCGAAATCTCCGACCTTAATAAAGCCATCAAAAACATTGCCGGATGATTTCTTCCGTTTCTGCATGATGAAGATGTTTGCCGGCTTGAGATCGCGATGAAGGACGCCTTCGTCATGGGCAGCATCGACGCCCGCCACCACCTGGCCCATGATCGCGACGGTACGCTGAATATCCAGGGTGCCTTCGCGACGTAGCAGCTGATAGAGGGTTTCGCCGTCGACGTATTCCATGACCAGGAAAAACACACCCTCCGGACTTTGGCCAAAATCCGTAACGTCAACGACGTTTGGGTGGCGAATCGATGCAGCCGCGCGTGCTTCGCGCTCGAATCGCGCGATTGCTTCGCCTTCAACGAGGTTTTCGTCGCTTAGAATGTCGGGCCGAACTGTCTTTACAGCCACGTGGCGAGTGACAAGATTCTGATCTCGAGCGAGGTAAACCTGGCCCATCGCACCCCGGCCCAATCGTTTCTCCAGCAAGTAACGCGCGGAAAGCAACATCGGCCCCGGCAAAGTACTTTTGGTCTTTGACGAGTCCTGGGGGCAGATCTCAACATTGTCTTCGTAACAACATTCGCAACGTGGACACTCGCGCATGGAAAAATTCTACAGTAGAGCGGCGTAGGACAGACATTCCTGTCTGTCGGTCTATGGCTAAAAGCGAGTAAAGGCTGAAAGGTCTCTTGCCAACCTTTGACAGACAGGAATGTCTGTCCTACGTACTGCCCCGCTCGTTGCCGCTCAGGCAAAGCGCTTCGGGTCAAATAGCCACAACGTCGAGCGGTGAACAACAGGCTGAGCATTTAACCGCTTCAATACGAATTGGAGAGAAGCAGTAGGGACAGTCTTTCGTCAACACTGCGACTTCCTGGCGTTTGAGTCGAATTATTGCTTTGACAATCAGGAAGACGACCAGCGCGATAATGAGGAAAGTTATGACGTCGTTGATGAACTGGCCATAAGCGATCACAGGCAGGCCTCTCAACTGCGCATCCGCCAAAGAGAGCGGCCGCTCGCCGGAAAGGTCGATGAACAGATTTGAGAAATCGACGCCCCCAAGCAACTGGCCGATTGGCGGCATGAGGACGCCTTCAACCAGCGAACTAATAAGCTTGCCAAACGCAGCGCCGATAACTACCGCGATTGCCAGATCGATCACATTCCCGCGCGTGATGAAGTCTCGGAAGTCTTTGAGCATCGAAGGTGTCCTTTCGTGGTTGGGAACCCCAAAGCGCGGCCATGCCGCTTTAAACCAGGTCCTAATTCAAAAGATACGCAAACGATCCACGAAATCACACGAAGCAGCCACAAGTTGCTTCGTGAAATTTCGTGTTGCTTCGTGGATCGTTTAACGCTGGCCCGGGTGGCGATTCAAGTTAATCAGGGCAATTCTTCGCTACCTTGTACCCAGCCTGTACAGCTGCTTCTTTACTCCTAAAGACGATGAGATCTGCTTCCTTGATCTCTTTCTCCGGCTGACAGCCGATCGAGTAATAAACTTTGGACTTCTTGTCAGCGACTATCTCTTCAGTCTGCTCGTCCTGACTGCCCGACTCTTGCTCTTCCCGGGCTTCTCGTCGCGCCGTCACAGTCTGTTCAGCAGCATCGTCAATAATGCGGAAGCTGGGACCCTCGGCCACGATTATTACCGTCATCTGAAAGTCGGCGCATCGAAGCTGCTGGCCGCGTGATCTCCAGGAAGTCCAGGCGTTAGGGAGACGCAATGATTCCGAGATACCTTTCACATAATCCGGCACCGTCGTCCATTTAAAGGAGCTATCATAGCCCAACCAAAGCGAAGTCAAACGGCCATCAAGAAAGTCGAGAGACACGGTTCTCACCCCTGCAAAAGTTGACTTATCGATGCGGGTATCAAAGTCGGGGTTGATACTGGTTTTCGCCACGCCGAAGTCATCCGCTTTGGCAAAGAGAACCTGCGGCACCCGCGCCTTAACCTGGTCTGGTGTCATTCCAAGCCGAAAACCCATCAACTCCGGAGCAGCAGGTAAGTCGGCTAGCTTCAGCCCACACTGCTTCTCCTGGGCGCCGACCGTGGTAGCGAGTAAGAGGACCAGGAGGCAGAGCAAAGACCCACGACCGCTGCCGGACAAGAAAAGAGATTTTCCATATCTCATTTTCCACTTCTCATTTGTCATTGGGTAGATCTTTTATCATGGAGCTGGCCGATGGAACAGGTCAGTACCACCTCGCGTTAGCTGTCCGGGGCAGTAGCCCGACTGTTAGGGAGGGCGTGGTCTTACGATGCGGACGCGCCTCCCTCACGGTCGGGCTACTGCCCCGGTCGGCCGACGCGAGGTGTACGGACCTCATCAGCTAGCGCTCCTCGTCGAGTAACGACTGAATCAGTTTCTCAAGAACGTCCGGTTCAAAAGGCGTTGAGACATACTCGTCGCAGCCCGCCGCCAATGCGTCATTTCGAAACTGATCGACGCCATACGCTGAAACAGCCACAATTGGAACCCGTTTTCCATGCGGAAGTGCGCGGATTTTGCGGGTGGCCGATAATCCGTCCAACCCCGGCATCTCGACGTCCATGATAATCAAATCCGGCCGCTCAGTTTCGGCTAGGAAAACTGCCTGGTTTCCATTCGCAGCTTCAATGATCCGGTAGCCTTTCTTCCCGAGCCAGGTTCGGAGGAGAAGGCGCGTATCGTCAAAATCGTCGACGACAAGAATCGTACGCTGTCGGCCATTAGGTTTGGGAGCATCCGCGGGCATGACTGTTCGGGGGAGAGCCTAGCCTATCATGGCAGGGTTTCGCCCACCAAGATCGAGGGTGAGAATGATGGAGTTATTTAAGGCAAGATGAAGGACGTTGGAAAAAGAGCCTGCAGCCAAAACGGACGATCCCGAAAACACTCCAACGAGATCTCGTTAGTGTATTTCCGTGTTAGTTAGTGGATCGTACTCGGCTCACCTTTCCTGCTGTTGCTGTCGCGGCGTGACCTCTGCCAGCTGCGCGCGAAGTTGTTGTTCCCGACCGTCGCGCACGACCGTTACGGTAACGTCCGCACCAGGACCAGCCGCGGCGACCATGTTGCGGAAGGTATTCGGAGCGTTTACCTGCGTGCCGTTGAATGCGGTGATGACATCGTTGGGCTGCAGGCCCGCGCGATCGGCGGGGCCGCCGGGTTGGACTTGAAGCACAAACACACCCTTCTGATCTCGAAGCTTGAATCTCTCAACCACTTCCGAGTTTATCGGAGCCACCACAATGCCGAGTTGGCCGCGACGGACTTTGCCGTTCCTCGCCAGCGTCTCCATTACCGCCCTTGCCATATTCGAAGGAATGGCAAAGCCAATCCCGATGCTGCCCCCGGATGGTGAAAGGATTTGAGAGTTAATACCGATCAGCTCGCTGTTCGTGCTTACCAGAGCGCCCCCGGAATTTCCCTGATTGATCGGCGCATCGGTCTGCAGGAAATCCTCAAAGTTGCCGGCGCTGAGGCCTGTGGTGCGGCCTTTCGCACTAATGATTCCCATCGTGACGGTCTGACCGATCCCCATCGGGTTACCAATGGCCAGCACAACGTCGCCCACACGTGTACGGTCGGAATCGCCCAGCGTCAACACCGGCAGATTGCTTGCTTCGACCTTGAGCAGAGCGAGGTCGCTGGGTGGATCGGAGCCAACCAGCCTGGCGTCCATAGTCCGATTGTCGTTAAGGTCGACTTTAATCTGCTCTGCCCCATCAACCACGTGATGATTCGTGAGAATGTATCCATCCGGGCTGACGATTACCCCCGAGCCGAGTCCTGTACGCTTGCGGGGAGCCTCTTGTGGGACGCGCCCACGTTCGCCGAAAAACTCTCTGAACATCGGATCATCCATGAAGGGATATTGTTCCGGCGCCCTTACCTGCATTGTCGAGTGAATCGTGATCACAGCTGGCGAGGCGCGGCTCACAACATCGGCGTAAGAGACCACAGGGCCTGCGGTTGTGCTCGGTGGCCCAGGGTTTAACGGTGGGTTGCTGGTGCCCGGGTCGGAAGTCGATGCGTATCGCGTGGTCGCCCCATTCTGGCGGTTACAGGCTGTAACCCAAATCAGCATAGCCATCGCCATAAACAGCAACAGCAGAAAACCCCCTCGACGTGTCATATTCAAACCTGTTCTGCACCCATCGTTAGCCTCCCCCTGTCTTACTGGTACCCGCGGCAGGGGTCGAACCTGCGACCTTTCGCTCCGGAGGCGAACGCTCTAATCCACTGAGCTACGCGGGC
>JBBPIC010000165.1:0-2091 GCA_038040525.1 Acidobacteriota bacterium
CGTTGTAAACCGGATTGCCGGGCTCTAATTGATCCAGAAACCACAATCGCTGCTGTCCAAAGGAAAGCGGTAGGCTGTCTCCATCTTCACCTCTGCGACAAATCGCTTCAATACGCGGTCCAGCTACTGCCTTCTCCCGTGCGAACTGCTCTTCTACCCGCTCAGCTAATTCTCCCAACGTCCTGGTCTGGAATACCCATCGCACCGGTATCTCTATCGAGAGACTGTCTCGCAGGCGCGAAATCAACCGCGTCGCCAGCAAAGAGTGGCCCCCTAATTCAAAGAAGTTATCTTCACCTGAGAGTTCTTCGACTTTGAGCAGGTGGGCACAGATGCCCGTAATGATTTCTTCGATTGGGGTCTGTGTGGTGGTGGACGGTTGATGGTCTATGCGCGGTGCTTCCGGCTCTGGTAATGCTCGCCTCTCTATTTTGCCGTTGGGCATGAGAGGCAGAGCGTCGAGCAGGACGAAGGCGGATGGAATCATGTAGTCCGGCAGTTTCTGCTTTAAGTGTATGCGTAGTTCGCCGATCTCAACGGGGTCTTCCGCAGCCGCTACAATATAGGACACCAACCGTTTGTCGCCTGCGACGTCTTCGCGCGCAATGGTCACGCTCTGGCGCACGACGGGATGCTCGCTCAGGACCGATTCAATCTCGCCCAACTCAATGCGATAGCCGCGTATCTTCACCTGTTCGTCTAACCTTCCCAAGTACTCTATGTTGCCATCTGCCAGGTAGCGCGCCTGGTCTCCTGTCTTGTAGAGTCGCTCCCCTCCCTTTTCAGAGAAGGGATCGGGAATAAATTGTGAGGACGTCAAATCCGCCCGATTAAGATAGCCGCGAGCTAGACCTGCTCCAGCTAGGTGCAACTCTCCAGCCACGCCAATGGGCACCGGCTGCAGGCGTTCGTCGAGCACATAAGCTCTCATATTTGCAATCGGACGCCCGAGCGGGATTACTCCGCCATCATCCGGTTGGCAATCCCAGACCAGCGCATCCACGGTCGCTTCAGTTGGCCCATACTGATGACACAACCCCGCATTGAATCGTTCAAAGAAACTGTTTCGTTGCTCGACTGTTAAAGGCTCGCCGCCACAGAACACGCGTTTCAGGTCCTTACACTGCCCAATGTCCGGTTCCTGCAACCACACTTGCAGCATTGCCGGACCAAAATGGGCGACCGTGACTTTCCGTTCGGCAATCAGTCGGGTCAGGTATGAACTCTCTTGCTGACCACCGGGCTTTGCCAACAGCAGTTCGCTTCCGGCCAGCAGAGGGCCGAAAATCTCCCAGACAGAAATGTCGAAACCGACCGAAGCTTTGTGCAGGAATCTGTCGCTGCCTGTCAGTGGGTAGGCAGTCTGTCTCCAATGCAAGTGATTACAGATCGCGCGGTGAGAGATCAGCACTCCCTTAGGCTGACCCGTCGAGCCGGAGGTATAAATTACGTAGGCTAGATTATCCGCCGCCAATGCATTCGCGAGGTTCTCCTGACTCTCCTCGGCAAACTCTTCCCACTCCTTCTCGACATACACGACCTGCCCCGAGTACTCAGGCAACGCAGTGATTGTTTGTCGCTGGGTCAACAGCAGTTTGACGCCAGCATCCTCCATCGTGAACAGCAATCGCTGTTCAGGTGTATGCGCATCCATCCCCACGTACGCCCCGCCAGCCTTCAACACTGCCAACAAACTGACGACTAACTCAACTGAACGCTCCATCAACACCCCGACCAGCACCTCCGGCCCCACTCCTACGCTCCGCAGATGATGCGCCAGTTGATTGGCCCGCTGGTTCAACTCACCGTAGCTGAGTTGCTGCTCTTCGAAGGTCACCGCTACGGCATCTGGCGTGCGCTCCACCTGCTCCTCAAATAGCTCGTGCAGGCAACTGGCTGGCGTCGCCGCTGTGGTTTGGTTCCATTCCAACAGCAGTTGTTGCCGCTCCTCTGCTCCCAGCATGGGCACCGCGCCTATTGCCTGCTCCCCGTCCCTGACTATCCCTTGCAGCAACCTCTGGAAGTGGCCCATCATCCTCTTGGCAGTCTCTCGCTCATACAAATCTGTGTCATACTCGACTACTGCTTTTA
>JBBPIC010000073.1:0-26123 GCA_038040525.1 Acidobacteriota bacterium
TCCGACCACCGGCTACTTTCTGCCAGCCCTCCAGGCTGATTGCAGAAAACCATTAGGGCGGCGCTGCATTTCGAGCCGGAGTACCGTGCCCCTGTCCACAATCGAGTTGGGCGTGGGAACTAGTTTGGAATCGCGAACACGTCATCACCGATAGGGTTATTCAGTTTAATGTCCTTGACGTTAAACTCAGCGAAGAATGCGCCCTGCTTCATCTCCATTCTCCAGGTAAAACTAGAAGGCACGAGCACACCATCCACTTCTTTGAATTTCTTATTCTCTGTTCCGAAAGTATGACCCTCCAAGGGAACCACGAGGGACATGACACGGCCGGTCGCGGGATCAATATAGAAATCGGTGCTGAACCCTTCCGAATCAACAATGCGAAACCCACGGTGCTTCTTCTTGTCGGGGATTGCAGATACCGTGTAGCCCGGTTGATCATATTTAACGAGGACGGCAAGACCGATTTTGTGAAAAGGCGGCATCGACACCCCGGGGAGCGAGCTATAAGACTGTTCCCCGTCGTAAATCTGCTTGAAACTTACAGGCGAGCGCGTATCGACCTCGAGTCGCACTTTATCGCCCGCGTTCACGATAATGAATCCTCCGGGAAGTGGCTGCGTAGAATTTGGCGGATAAAGATCCACTGAGCCCCGAAGCACCATGCTCTTAACCGACTTGAATTTTTCTCCACCCTGCGCCGCGAGTGCCGCGCGGGCGAGATCGATAGGCGTGGTAGTGGCGTTAATCGCGACCGCAGGTGCACTGATGGGCGTAGGTTTGGCATCGCCCTGTGCTAAGACACCGGATGTACCAGCTAACATGACGGCCAATGAGACCAATGCGACAGATAACTTCTTCATTGGATTCTCCCCTTCCCGCTAGAAGTTGAAACGCACCTGAGCGGTAACTCGGCGATTGCCAGTGCCGCTGCCGCCAAAACCCCCGCCGCCTCCACCACCGCCTGGTCCAAAGCCACCAAAACCACCGTTCAGCGAAAGGCTCTGGCCGAAGAAGGGCGACGACAGGTTCCCGACTGGCGGGTTTAGGTTGACGTGGTTGAACAAATTCTGAAAGTTCACCGAAAAGTTCATGGTGTAACGTTTGGCTTCGGAACCGCCGCCACTCGGAGGGCCACCTATGCTGGCGAGCCCACCACCGCCGCCGCCTCCACGACCACCGCCACCGCCACCGCCACCGGGACCGCCACCTGCTCCGGGAACCCTGGGAACGCCCCCACCAGGAGCCCCGCCGCCACGCTGGCCGGCCTGTTGTCCCTGGCCCTGCTGCTGCCTGTTTGCGGAAGACGATTTGATGGTGCCGAAACTCCAGGTTTTGCTCACGCGCACGTTCACTGAGAAAAACGAAGGACCTTCGCCAAAGTTCCGCGGAATGAGCGGCTCACCGGGGCCCGGTCTCAGGTTGAAGTTTCCATACGGCGTGCACGCGATGTTAGTCGTGTTGCAATCGACCCCTGCGGGTGCGAATGAAGGACGCTCAACGAACAGCCGATCAAAGTTTGAGTCCAAACCGCTAGTGATATTGAAAGGCCGACCGGAGGTCGCAACGATGAATGGATTCAAGCTGACCTGCCACCAGGGCAGGTTAACCGTACCTGCGAATGTGAAGCGATGTCTCACGTCAAAAGAAGCTCGGCCAAACTCGCCGCTCAGGTCGTAGGAGTTAGCCGGAAACATTCCGCCTCCCTGACCGTCAGTGTCGTTTGTCGTCTTGGCCAGCACATAACTCGAGAAGAACGAGATCGATCGATTGAATCGATTGTTGAAGCCAATGAACAACTGCTTCATGTTAAAGCGGCCGCTCGACTCGTATTGATAAATATCGCCGACGTTACCAAACGGACGGACACCCAACGTTCCGGGTATGGGCGCGTTGATGTCACGCGCTCGGATCACATGCTGGATTCGCATCATGAATACGCCCGCGAAGAGTGTGAATCTCTTTGGCAGTTGCCGCTCAACCTGTGTCCCTCCCATGTAGACAACGGGCGCCTGAAGATCCGGCGAAACCCTCCAGGTAATCTGCTGGTTCGCGCCCGTGAGAGTTGATATTGCCGGGACATTCGGAAAAGTATCCAAAGGCGAGGTAATCAGCGGCGGAATGAATTGACCGTTCGCCGTATAGAGTGGAAGTTCACTGACAAAGTAACTCTGCTGACTCACACCGTTGAATCTGTTCGCCTGCAGTGTGGCGCCCTCGGTGAAACGGTTGTAGAACACACCTCCTCCGGCGCGAATTACCATTGTGGGTGGCTTGGTGCTGTCAGCCGCTCCGGGGGACCAGGCAAACGCCAACCGCGGCGCAAAGTTGAAGTCGCTGCCGATGTTAGTCTGCCCTTCGTATCGCAAGCCGTAGCTAAGCGTGAAGTTTGGACGAATGCGCCAATCGTCCTGAACATAGACGCCGTAATCGGTCTGGGAAACCTCTGCCAGCGGGTCGCCGGCCGCGATATTGAATTGAGTTGCTCCACCACCCATCGCGCGGATCTGCTGGGAAGTGCGTCCGAGTTGTTGACCCAGCAGCGTTCGTCGATATCGCTCCAAACTGTCGACGAATTCCGGCTGGTCGATAATCGGGTTGTTGCTTGCGTCTAAAGTAGGAACCGTGCCGCCAGTAAAGGTGAATTGGCCGCCGAAATTATTTGGGTTGCTATCGGAAATGCTTACCCTCCGGATCCGGCCACCAAATTTGAAGGCATGAGTTCCTCTCTGCCAGGCGAGGAAGTTCTGCAGATCCAAACGCGTGTTGGTGTTTCTTACGTCGCCAACCTGCGAACCTCCGCCGGTAAACGAACTGCTCACGCTAAGAGTCGGCTCGGTGATATCGCCAATATTCTCGGAGCGATTGCGTGAAAACTGAAACCTCGTCTCATTGATCATCGAGGCATTCAAAACTGCGGTTTCGGTAAGTTGAAACTCCTGTTGGGTGAACTTCGAAGTGAACGCCCGCTCGGGTAAATTGAACCCAAAGACGCCGTTGTTCGCCGTGGTCGAATGGCTAAAGTTATAACGGCCGATCAGCGTGTTGTTTCCATTAAGCTGCACATCAATACGTGGACTGAAAGTCAGATTGCGGCGTGGAACAACAACGCCAAAACCCAGGGATTGCCGATTAAAATTTTCATCCAGCACTTCAGCCTTCACCAACTCACTATCGTCAATTTCCCGTCGTTCGAAATCCACGAAGAAAGATGCCTTCTTGGCAACCAACGGCCCACCGAGGTTTCCGCCAAACTGTCTGACCTGAAAAGGTGAGCGCTTGGAGGAACTGGTGGCGAATGGATTTCGCGAGTTGAAGCTCTCGTCCTGGAAATTCGCGAACGTGCTACCGCGCAGTTTGTCAGTGCCCGGACGCGTAAGAATATCGATTCGTCCGGAAGGCTGATCATTTTCCGCGGCGAAAGGATTTTGATTAATGCGAATCTCGCGGATCGATTCCTTCGGAGGCAGACGACCACCGGTGAATCCATCAACGGTAATCTGGCCGCCGTTGGGACCCATGGATGGTCCAGCCAGCGCCTGGAGAGCTGCCGCCAACTCATCAGGATCATCCGGCAGGGCGTCGAGATCTTTCCCTGTGATCAGAGTCTGGTTGGCATTGTTTGTGGAATCAGTACTTAAGGGGGTCTCCGCAGCGATAGTTACCTTTTGCTCCTCAAGCGTAACCTTCAAAATAATATCAAGCGTGGGCCGCTGACCGGCGGCGACGTCAACCTCGACATCCTCGGTTACGCCAAAACCCGGTGATGAGGCGCTAACAGAGTATTTACCTGGCGCCAATCCATTGAAAACATAGGCGCCCTCGCCATTTGTAGTGGCAGTTTTTACCGCGCCACTCTGATCAATAAGCGTAACTGTGGCGCCGGTGACTGTGCCGCCAAGTTCGTCTTTGACCACGCCACGAAGGGTTCCACGAGCTTGCTGTCCAAGGGCAAACACTACCGATAACAAAACGACCAGGGAGATACTCAACCCGCGTCGGAGAAAATTTCTGGAGACGTTCATAATTGGAGACCTTCTTGATTATCTTTCTAATGAATAAGAACCCCGCGCGCTGCGGGTTCGGAAACGATTATGGCAAGCCAATGCCGAACTGAATGCCACTGCCGAGTCCGGCCGACGGATTTGGAGCACCTTGACCGCCTGCCTGTGGCCTGGGTGCCATCATAGTAAGGAGCGTATCGGCGCCTGAAATGAGACTGATCGCGGTCAAACGCGTCGGATCAGCACCCTTGGTACTTGAGACGATAATAGTGTCGCCCACCTTCACATCGGCGATGGCGATAGTGGGAAGTCGTTCAAGCATGTCTTGAATGTTCATGCGCATGCCGCCTCCTTGACCGCCGGGGCCACCCGCACCCTGGCCCGGGCGAGCGCCCTGAGCTCCTGCCGGCGGAGCACCGCCCGGTCCAGCTTGTCCACCTGCTCCCGGAGGGCGGCCCATCATCATCATTCCACCCTCCGTCGGAGAAAACTTGCGCAGCACCGCATCCTGCTTAACCACAATGATCAAGGGCTGTTTGGTCTGCATGTCATTAATTTTCAGTTCACCCGTCGCTACATCGACAGCGGTTACCGAGCCAGCCACGGTCTTGAAGGTGCCGGTTACCACTTTTTCAGCCGCGAACGACGCGCCGTCTGCACTGCGGTCGCCGAGGGCGCGAACCTGATCGCCAACCTTCAACTCTGCGAAGGAAGCCGGCTTGGCGTCGGCAAACTTGATCGAGTCAGGAGCATAGCGACGCATCTCGACCTTGTCTGACACCGGGATTACTACGGATTGCGTTCCGGTCATTGAGCGACTTGAAACGGTAATTTCTTTCGTCTCGGGCTTCAGGGCGGTGATCATGCCGAGCATCCCTCGTCTCTTCCATTCTGCTCGCTCCGCTTCCTGCTTTTTCGAAATGTCCGCTTTGTTCATTATGACCAAAGCGCTGGCTGGAACAGACTTGCGATCTTCGGCAACCTTGCCCCTCGCCCAAACGCGATCACCTTCACCGACATCGCTAAACGCAATCCTGGTGGCGTTGGTTAGCGTCTTCTCGCCAGGGGCTAAACGCATGAAAACTGTCGCATCGCTCAGAGCGACAACCACAACCGATCCAGCGTCGGTCTTAACGGTTAGTTGTTTTGCGGCGGCGTCGATAACCTTGATTTCGCCGATGGCTCCATTCGCAGTGACGCCCGGATCACTTGTTTGCTGGCCCGTCTGGCTAGCAGTGGTCGATGAGGCAGGTTGTGCAAAAGCACTGGTATCACCGAAAACTAAAACTCCTACAGACGCGATTACTAGTAAAAGCGCTTTCATTACTCCTCCTGGTTGTGAGTACAACGCGAGCGGCCGCTTAATTTTTGAATCCGGATGATTGCAGAACCGCCCCGAGCTTCTCCCGATGGCTAAATCTGTTACGCATACTATTCAACGAATGTTCTATCTAAGTTGCTCTGAAATATGGCGATCCGAGCGCACGCATACTGGATTACTCACGCTCGGTGTTCGAAAAAGTTGCACAAATCCACCTACCGGAATAAACCGGAGAGCTTTTGATGCGCGAGCTCCCCAGATCGTCTAACTTTTTTGGGGATTTTCAGAGGAAAGACTAGGCTTCCTGCCGCCGCCAACCCACCCGGTAACGAGCGGTTAACGCCAAGCCAAGGCTAGTCACCAGAACTACAGCAACAACAAAGGGCCAGATGTAGGGCAAAGAGGAGAGGGTAATCCAGAAGGTTGTACCCAGAAGAAGAGCCGCTGACTCAGAGTGTTGGCCGGCTTTAAGGAATTTGCGTTGCAGCCAACGCCCGGTCGCGGCATAGATGATCACGCGACCAAAAAGTCCTGCTATGAGTATCAGGAGCAAGGCCATGAGGCCTACCACGACACTTATCGGAGAGGGTAGGTAATGGAGCGAAAACGGGACCACAACGCCGATAATCAGAGCGCCGAGGAATCCGATGATGGCCACCCGCAAACTAGTTAATTGAAGTCGTTCGATCCCACGACTGATTGTGCCGGGCATGGCCGCAGTTAGTGCCAACGAAACGATGAACCAAAAAAGGATCGCGAGCAGCCGTAACCCGATATAAGAGGCGGACCATCGCGGCGCCAGCAGGTCTTTCGGGTTTCGTATGATGTTTCGAAGTTCCTGTTCATAACCTGCATACATAACTGTCTGGGTCCCAGGGTTACGAATGGGTTTTTGATCCACCGGCCGGTAAGCCCCGCCCACCACCATTACATCCCCGCCGATGCGCGCGCCTTGCAGTTGAATCACTGAGCCGCCAATCGCAGCGACATCACCTTCTACAGTGCCCGCAACTAAGACATCGCCGCCCAGAGCAATCGCACCGTTTTTGACGGTCCCGTTAATTCTCAACGAGCGCCCGACCGAGTAGGCCATGGTTTCACTGACACCATCGACGACGAAAGGAGTTTCTGAAGGATCTGGTTCAGCCATTGTCTGAGCCTGAACAACGCCGAGCATGAACACCAGGGCAATCAGCAGAAGTGCCGGAACGGAAACAATCTTCAGTCCAGGCAGACTAAGTAGATCACGTCTGTGCTGAAAAACTGATTCATTCACCATTGATGACGTGGATAATTCCATGCTCCGACGCGCGCCTATTCGCTAAGGCGCGCTCGGTGATAACGGGAGATTAGGAACGTGAGCAGACAGATAGCTAGGGCCACCAAAAGGAGAGCAAGAAAACCCGCGAACCGAGTATCAGTAATGATTCCGCCACCGAGAACTCGCAAAATTACCGCCAAGCCCGCCGCGGCATCGTAAATGGCCTTGCCAAACAACCCAAGAAGTGCGATGGCCTTAATTGCTATTAATTGTGCACTAAGAAATATGGCTTTGGTGGAAGTAGCTCCCAGCAACGCAAATGCCGCCAGGGCCAGCACCAGGCAAAGCCTTAGGGCTCGCTTATGTTCGGTCGCGTGGCGCAGTCCTCTCATGTCACTCTCAGCACGAACTGCGACTACCCTGGCAAAGTTTTTAGGGACCGAAAGATCGGCGGAATTGGCCAGCGCTGATTCCAACTCACACATAAATAACTGCTGTGACTGTAATTCGGAAGTGCAACGATCGCATTGCGCGATATGTCCTTCCAGCACCAATCGCGCGCCCGGCTCAAGGTCGCCATCTATGAAGGCGGCAATCTCTTCGGTATCGCAGGTGTAGTTCGTGGTGGACATGCAAGTCGGAAATTTAAACCCCGGTTATTCCTCGATGTAAAAACTGTTGCCGCATCATTTCTCGAGCACGAAACAGGCGGTTCTTGACTGTTCCCAAAGGCAAACCGGTTACTTCGACAATTTCTTCGTAGGTTAGATCTTGCGAGTGTCGCAAAAAAATCAGCTCGCGATAGGGCGTTGGAAGTGAACGCACTACCGTTTCAATTTCTGCCCTGCGCTCTGCGCGCTCACTCTGTTGTTCCGGACTAAGACCTTCGCTTTCAATGGGAAGATCGTATGAATCACTTTCCGTGCCATTCTGGAGCGAGCGTTCCCGTCCGGCGTTCCGGCGCAGATGATCGATCGCGGCGTTGTGGGCAATCTTGTAGATCCAGGTTGAAAACTTGAATTCAGGCCGATACCTGGACAGGGATCCATAGATCTTGATGAAAATTTCCTGGGTCAAGTCCAGCGCCGATTCGTAATCTCCGACCATGCGATAAACATAAGCCGAGATTGGGCGCTGATAACGTTTGACGAGTTCTTCAAAACCTCCATCGAGACCTCTGATCGCCGAAGCAACCAGCTCCCGATCAGGCGCTGAAGCAAGATTCAAAGAAACAGGAGATGCAACACTGTTCATGATGCCAAGGTATTACGTCTGGACAGCTCCAGAGGTTTCAGTAAGAGAAAAACAATAGATTTTCCATTTCTCATTTGTCATTCGACACAGCACGGCCGTGAAGTTCAGAGTTCAAGCTTTAGCTTGCGTTGCGAAGCCACAGCCTAAAGGCTGAACTCTGAACTTCCGGCAATACCTCACGATTTCGGAAATGACAACTGAGAAATGATATATGGAAAATCTGCCTTTTGCTCAATAACGCCGAGCGTCTTATCGCCAGGACAGCGTGGCTAAGCCGGCGGGCGCGGCAATCGCGTCAAAGCTTAATTCCGGCGTGGCCAGGTGTAATCCGAGGCCTTCAGCATCGAGCGGCCGCAGGTCGGTACCCAACGTTTCATTGACGATCTCAAGTGCGCGGTTTTTGTCAAAACTTTCGCCGATTACGAGCACACGATTTAAGGGTTGGCTGCCGTTTCCCGCCTCGCCCCCCCTGCGGTCGCGGTAGTAAAGCAGCAAACGAAACAATTCATCTTCGCATTCATTCGCGTCGCATGAGACTGCCCGGATCATCAGCGGCTCCTTGCCGCGAAACACAACTGCCAGAAAGCCCTGTTCCGATGAAGTAAGCAACAGCGCGTCTCCCGGCGCTCCATTCAACGTCAGCCATTGTCCCTCACCCATGTGGCGCGGCAGGATCAGGCCGGCACGCCAGCCAAGTGAACTCAAGACACTTTCGAACTCGCTAACTACGGAAGCACGTGTGGCCACGACCATGTAACGATCTCTGCCCTGTTGATCAGTTGGCAGGCGCTGCCTGGAAATCGAAAGCTCGTCAAGCGGACTTGCAAATCCGCGCTCCATTTTCCAGGTCAGCACTTCCTCGAGTTCAGCACTCGATGCGGGACGTGATTCCAGCGTCAAGATCAGGCTGCGACTGGCAGCCTCAGGCAATGCTACGGACCACCGCTTCTCCCGCAGTAGTCCTGCGCTGGTTGCCATCTCATTAACTGCTGCGGCCAATTCAACGGGATCGGAGACGTTTGACTCGTCAAAACTCGGACGAATCAGCGACTCAGGTAACGCAACCGTTGCCGCGCGCTTAAGATTTGCGGCCCCGCCTTTACCGCGCTCAAGTTGCACGATAGTGGCCAGACCTTTCTCAAAACCAACGGCGGTTGGCGGATACCATGGATTGATCAGCTTGGAGAGGAGATTTGCCATTCCTTAAATTGCCGATTGCCAAGTGTCAATTTCCGATTGGCATGAACTACTAAATAGAAAAGCCCCCTAAGAAAGCGAACTCAATTGGCAATGTTTTCACCATTCACTATAAGGCGTGCCTTCGCTTGAAATATCGGGAGAGGCGCTGTGCACATCGATCACGCCCTGCTCGCCGCCGGTTGAATTCGGATCCTCGCCTGCGAGAACAGTCCAATCCGGCTGATTCGTCATTGGGTCTATAGGAAGCTGACGCATGTAGCCCGCGGAAACCAGATCCTCAAGTGACTGCGGGAGTTTCTGTTTGTCAGCTGCATATTGATCGAGCAGCGAACGCATCTTGTAAAGATCATCCCGGAGGACCGCTTCGCGCGTCGCCATTATTGTCTTCTGATACTGCGGCAGTGCAATAGCCGCCAGAATAATAATGATCGTGATAACGATCATCAGCTCGAGAAGGGTGAAGCCGGCGCGCTTATGCCGGTGGGGGGTAGGGGGAACGGGTAAGGGGTAAACAATTTGCGCGGGGCTAGTTTCTCTTTTTCCTTTACCCATTTCCCTTTCCCCTCTTCCCCTGTTCTTACCAGTCACTGTATTTCTCACCGTTCAGAGCCGTGTCTTTTGATTTCGAACGAACATCGAAAACGTTTTCTCCGCCCCACGAGTCGCATTTAGCTTCATCGTAACAGGAGCACAAGTCCCACTCAGGCTCGCCGGTCATCGGATCGACCGGAATGCCCCGCAAATAGATCTTCTTCTTGGTCGACAGCTGGCCAACTTCTGTCGCGGGAGTGTTAGGATCGCCGCGTCTACCAAGACCCGCCGCTCTCTGCACTACATTCACTCCATCCACAAGCGTCTGGAGATCCGGTGGATACCGATCCGGATTGTCGACCCCGAAAATGGTGCAATCCGAAAGCATTACCTTGCTCCTGGGATCGATGTATGGATTGGGCCGGGGATTTCCTCCCTCTGGCTGACCGCTCACGCCAGTACATTGCATTGCGACCGTATCACGACGAAACTCGTCAATCGCCATACGCATCTGGCGCAGGGAGGCTCGAAGTTGCTGCTCCTTTTGACGTTTGACAGACACTTTCATCAGGGGCACGACACCGAGCGTCAGAATCGTCAGCACCATGATGGTGATCACAAGCTCAATTAGAGTGAACCCCCGGCTACCGCGATCAAGGTCTTCTCGCGTTATGTTGCGGCGCGACAAAGTTACGCGGCGACCGGAAAGCCTCAGTGCCCTCACCTTGTCGCCGCGCTCTGGTCTAGTCGTTGATGGGTCTTGCAGGTAACTCAACATCTTACTGCTTCTGACTTGGACGAATGGGGGTCACGTCAAGTGTAATACCCTGGGCATCTTTCGCTACCAGATGCATCGCGCCTTTATCAAACGTGATTCCGGGCTCGCCATCGGCAATCGCTTCTACCTCAATAAACAATAGATTTCCCACAGTCGTGGAAAACAGGCCATTAGCATTTGAAAGGGAAATCAGACAAAGTCCCGACGGATCGATTGACTGAGTGACACCGGCGGGTTTGCCGTCCTGGTCCGCCAAAATATTGCCTCCTGAGATGGCTTTGACCTTCACTACCTTTGGATCAAAGCGTAGGGCAAGCATAGCAAAAGACAACTGAGCATCGGTTTTCACTTCGATAGCAATGCGACGTGTTTCCCCAATCTTCAAAGTCTGGTCTGCCGAGCTCACTGACATCTGCACAGTTTTTGTGGCAGGACTGACTGGAGTAATCGCTGTTGCAATCGGCTTTATCAGGCTCGTCAATACGGCGTGACCTTCACCCTTGAGATTCGCGTTTACAGTGGCCACGTCAGCAGCGGCCGAACTGCTAACCAGCGATTTCGGCGCCGGCACAAAGGCCGGTAATTCTTCAACCGCGGTGGCATCCTTGCCGGATGGTTGGGTTGTCGCCGCCGGAGCACCGGTATCTTTCGCGACAGCGGTATTGGTGACGGTTAGAGAAGTAGCCGCAGCAGGATTGCCGGCAGTAAGGGTGTCTACGGTTTGCGGAGGCTGACCATTGGGAAATGTCCACACAGGCTCAGGGGAAACTCGCGCTGCCTTCGCGTTCGCATTTTGTTGTTGCACCCGCGCAGCTGCCAACTGGTCTTCACGATCAACTTCCCGCAACATGGCTTCTAGTGTGCCCGTGGTCGGCGACTGCAAAGTTCCGCTGGGGCGCATCTCTTCGTCCCTTGGGGTCACAGCCGGGGCACGAATGACGCGCGGCGTGACAGCTATGACGATATCAATCAAGCGATTGTCTTTAGTAGGCGCAGTGAATAACCGTCCAAAGATAGGAATCAAACCCAAAAGGGGCAATCCTTTTCGCCCATTGGACTGGACTTCCGTGGAAACGCTCGCAAGCATCATCGTCTTATTGTTTTGAACTCGCGCCGTTCCGGTAATAGTTCTCTCGGTGAAGGTCGGTGTCAGAGTACTCGCGCCCAGCACGTCTTTCGACTCGATCGACATCTTCACCTGAACGTCCTGATTGGGAAATACCTGCGGCGTAAATTTCAGCGTCAGTCCTGTCGGCTCATAATTGATTACCGGAAAACCGCCACTTGGAAAAGTGCTGCCCGTCGCAGGTTGGCCTGTTTGAACTCCGAATGGGTAAGCCTGAGCGGTTTGCACGGGGACGCGCTGACCAATACGCGCAGTTGATTCCTCACCGTTGAACGCGTGCACCTGCGTCGAAGCAACCAGCCTGGTATGGTTTCTGGTCTGAAGAGCGGAAAAGGTTGAATTGGGGATGATCAATGCCGTTCCCAGAGAAACGGGCAGACCGACCGTACCCACCCCACCACCCAGAACCGAGAACCCCTTCTGAATACCTCCCAGATTGAGAAGCGTCGCCTCGCTTCCCAGTTGACTACCAAACTGCATCAGATCCGTTTTCGAAACTTCATAGATATTGACGTCCATTACAACTTCGGCACGGTCTTTGTCGATGCTCTGGATCAATTCTCCAATTAGGCGGACGTTTTCTGCCGTATCGCGCACGGTTAAGCTGTTGGTATCTTTATCGGCAACTACGATTGTCTGTGGTCGCCCGACTGAAGCCGGTATGGCCTGGGCGACGAGACTCTTAACTTTATCCGGTTCACTATTTGCCAGGTAAAAAGTGCGCAAAACAAGTTGTTGATATTGAGGACGGCGCGTTTGATCGGCGACGAGAATAGTGCGCCTGCTTAGTTTTTGAAAAAACAGATTTTCCTGTAAAAAGATGTAGTCGAGCGCCTGCGAAGTGCTGACATCCTTCAAATTGATGTCGATGGTCCTGGGTTGGACAAACGATTGCCGATCGAAAATGACATTGAGGCTGAGTTGTTCGGCGAGGCTGCGGATGAAATCCTTTAGATCGCCTCGGTAACTGATGACTCGCATTTGTTCCGTTCGCGTCGACGTCGGAACGCCTGCTTCCTGCGCGCCCAGGGGACTTATGGTTCCATCTTGCACGTCACCAACCTTTGTGCTGTTGCTTCCGGGTCTCCCTTCCTTGACTGCCTGCAGACGCAGCATCCGCTCCATCTCCGAAACCGCTAACTCGTTTACCGGATCGTAACCATACGCCTGCCTGAAAGCGTTATATGCGCCGACGAAATCCCGCTGCTCAGAAAGGGTGCGGCCCTGCTTCATATAAGACTGAGAAGCGTTGAAACTGGCCCGGCGAAAATGGAGTTGATACTCCAAATTCGAGGGATCGGCAACCACCGCGAGCGTAAACTCCCGGGCGGCTCTTTCCCATTGCTGCGCAGCTTCATAGCGCATTCCCTGTTTGAAGTTTTTCTCACCTTTCTTGGCCAGCGCTGTGACAGGCACAAGCAGCAAACTAAAGGTGAGCAGCAATGAAACGAGGACGCGATTTTGGGTCTTTATTCTCATCTTTGTCTCTCTCGGTTGAGGTTGACGGACTCTACGTGGGCTAATAATGCCGTTCAGGGGGCTAAGATGCAAACTCTCGCAATTCCTTTGCTTTACACGCTCTTGAAAAACCCCAGTTCCCTTAAAGCCTTTCCGGGATAAATGGATTTTGTCGTTTGTTTGCAACGGCGAATGCTAATTATAACAAACCAAAGCAGGTCGCGTGTTTAGACGTTGGCACTAATCTCTTCAACAAACGTTACGCGGTTGATCTCGTGCAGCGTCGAAACTCCGGCAAAAACCTTTTTCAACGCCGATTCCCTCAGGCTGGTCAATCCTTCAGCCTCGGCGGCCCGGCGCACTTCCGATCCTGGCCGGCGCTCCACAATCATCTCGCGAATGTTGTCGGAGAGATCGAGTAGTTCGTGAATGGCAGTCCGTCCACGATAACCCGTGTGGTTGCATGCATCGCATCCGACGTTGATGTAGAAAGGGGTTTCGCGATGTTCCTCCACCCGCAAGCCCGATTCCATCAACTCCTGATCTTTAGCGCGATATTGGCGCTTACAGTAAGGACAAAGCATGCGAACTAAACGCTGGGCCAACACACAGTTCAAACATGAGACAAAGTTGTAAGGCTCAACACCCATGTTGAGGAAACGACCAATTACATCGATGACGTTGTTGGCGTGCACCGTGGTGAATACCAGGTGGCCCGTAAGCGCAGACTGGATAGCAATCTGTGCTGTTTCCGTGTCACGGATTTCACCGATCATGATCTTGTCTGGATCGTGACGCAGGATTGAACGCAAACCACGGTCGAAGGTGAGCCCCTTCTTTTCGTTGACGGGAATTTGCGTGATGCCATGCAACTGATACTCGACTGGATCCTCGATCGTGACGATCTTGTCTTCTTCGTTTCGTATCTCGTTGAGGGCCGCGTAAAGCGTGGTGGTTTTTCCTGAACCGGTCGGCCCGGTAACCAGCACCATGCCGTAAGGCTCGGCTATGTAGTGTCGAAACTTCCTGAGATCTTCTTCGGCAAACCCCACTACATCCAGATTCAGATTGCGAAACTCTTCGTTAATCTGTTCCTTGTCGAGGATACGAATGACGGCATCCTCGCCATGAATGGTGGGCATAATTGAAACGCGGAAATCGACATTGCGACCTTTGTAACGAACTCGAAAGCGTCCGTCCTGGGGCACGCGCCGTTCAGCGATGTCGAGCTCAGACATGACTTTGATGCGCGAGATCAGTGTCTGATGATAAGCCAGATCGATCGGGTCAACTTTAGCGTAAAGCGCGCCGTCAATCCGATACTTTACTTGCACTTCAGTGTCGCGCGTTTCGATGTGAATGTCTGACGCTCGCGACTCCATCGCGTTATAGATGATCGTATCGACAAGTTTGATAATCGGCGACATCTCGGAATCGGTCGCCAGCCTGTCGAGGTCGAGTACTTCCTCGCCCGTTTCGGTTTCCCGCACCAGCGAAATACGAAATCCGGAAGCCGCTTCCTGCAGGACGCGCTGGGTGGCATCTCCGCGACGAAGAATGACTTCAATCGCGCCGGCGGTGGCGACGTACGGCACGATCCGGGTTCGCAGCGCACTCGATAGTTCGTCCAAACGCTCCAGGTCGCTGGGGTCCGCCATCGCGAGGTGCATCCCCTTTTCGTCGCGCTTAAGCGGTAGAAATTGATGACGCACCATCAAGTCGACCGGAATCTCCTGGAAGATTTCGTAATCGATTGGGGAATCTTGATCAGTGGGAAGTAATTCGACAAACGGAAGCCGGTAGCGAAGCGCCAGATCCTTTGCCGCGCGCACCTCGGGTGGCTCGTGGATGTCTTCCAGATGAGAGGGTTTTCCAACACCCACAGTGCCGGAGTTGAGGGGCTGTGGCGCGGAGGAGGTCTGCGAAGGATTTTCGGTTAACTGTTTCATTCAGAACTTTTCCCGGTGACTAAAGCCAACTTCTGCCCGCGGCCCTACCGATGACCAGTAATTCCCGAGGCTCCGGAAATTGATTGAATAATAGGCAGATAGATCGCCAGCAGAATCGTGACCACAACTCCACCCATAACCACAAGAATCGCAGGCTCAAGCGTGGTCGTCAACTGCTCGAGCCGGACCTCTGATTCCGCATCATAGAAGACCGCTACCTCGTCCAGCATCTCACGTAAACTGCCCGAGCGTTCGCCAATTCCGACCATATCAATTGCCAGTAGCGGCATCCAGTTGGCTGCTTCCAGGCTTTCCGTGAAAGTGCGTCCTTCACGGATCATGGGCAGTATGGAGGAACTCCGCCGGCGCAGTTCTTGATTCGTAATCGACTCTGCAGCTATCTCCCACGACTCAACCAGGGTGATACCGCCAGCGAGCAGCGTCGCCAGAGAACGCGTGGCTTGAGCGACCGACAATTGGATTACGAGGTTCCCGGCCAGCGGTATTCTCAACAAAAACGCATCTACCCTCATGCGGCCGGACTTGGTGCGTGACCATAAAAACAGGGCCACGGCGCCACCAATGAAGAGTGGTCCAAACCAGAAGACATTCATCGCCAGCCAGTTTGAGAGGCCTACGACAATCTGCGTTACCGTCGGCAGCTCAGTGCCAAATCCGGTAAACAGGTCAGCCATTTTCGGTACGACATAAACCGCAAGAAAGGTCACCATGCAGCCTGAGGCGAAGAGCAGAAACAGTGGATAAGCAAGGGCGCCGCGAATTTTTCTGCGCAAGGCCACGTTGCGTCGCATATACGTGACATAGCGAAGCAAGACTTCATCCAGCGCGCCTGAGCGTTCACCGGCCAGAATGGAAGCTGTGTAGATTCTGGGGAAGATACTTCCCTGCGCGGCAAACGCCTGGGACAGCGCTGCGCCACCGCGAATTTGGTCTTCAACGTCGCCAAGTACCGCGCGCAAACGCGCTGAGGCGGCGCGCTTGCGGAGCATTGCGATGGCCTGCAGGATGGGAATGCCGGCGCGGACCAGCGCTGCCAGTTGTTGGTTGAAGAGCAGGAAGTCGTTGGCTTTTACACGCGATTGACCGCTACGGCCACCCAATCGGGTTAAGGCGGTGACCCCGGTGGTTTTTGGCGGCGTAACATTGAAAACCCTGAAGCCTTCGCGCTCCAGGCGCGCCCGCGCCTCGTTAACGCCGAGTGCTTCAACAGTACGCGTGATCACCTCGCCCGCAGGCGTTCCTAGTCGACAAATAAACTCAGCCATAGATTAAAGATTGCAGTTCAAACCAGCGCGAAATTATAGCATGCGATTAGTGGGACCGTTGACCTGGCGTAGTAGGACAGACATTCCTGTCTGTCGGTCGAGGTAAAGGGATAGATCAGGCATTCAATGATATTCCGGACGGACCTTCTGCTCGACTACGGACTTGTTGCCGATCAAAGACAGACAGGAATGTCTGTCCTACCTGGCACTGTGGCACTTGCATTACACGACCAGGAGCTTCGAAAGTTCCTGTTACCTCCTTCCAGCGCAAGCATGCTGCTTTCGCATCTGCGAAAAAAAACCTCCCGACGGAACTGAACTGTGTCCGTCAGGAGGTCTGTTGCGCTTAACCGAGTGCCGCCCGAGTCTTGACCCCGAGGTCCCTATTGCAGAACTTGAACTTGGCCTTCGCCTTTTGCCTCTGGGAATTCATAGGATGAGAGTGGAAAAGTCGGACACCCTCTCCTGTTACCCGGAATGATATTCGCAGACTGCACTCCGCGGTCGTCTTCTCGCTCCGCGTCGGTTGCCCACCAGCGCCACCACGCCCCCTCATCGCGCGGATCTTCGGCATCCGAAGGTGTCCATCCGCTCGGCTCTACCTGACAAAAACGCCAGCTCAGCCTGTCGGGAACTTCCTTGCCGTCACCGTTGTCTTCGACAACCAGCTGCACCCATCTGCCGACGTAGCTCTGGTTGCTGGATTCCCGGACAGTCCCGCCCATCAAGGCCCTATTATTCTCTATCGTCAAACTGTCGAGGTCAGCCGTCATATGGAATTCTGAAGGCGGGTCTTCAGGTCGGCCTCCCTCGCCATCGGGGTCATGGTCCACGACCCCGGCCGGGTCTCTGAAAGTCATCCGGCCAGTAGCAGTACCTTGCCCGTCCCCGGTGGCCTCGAACTCGACCTGCTTTGTGAGGTCGTCTTCAAATACAAAGTTGTAATTGCCGTTAGCAGACGGTCCACCTGGTCGAGCAGACGTCAGCGACGGTGTTGCGATGCTCATCACAAACAGCGCAAGAATTGCGGCACATGCTATGGTCTTCATTGAGCGAACTCCTTATCTAAAGTCAAAATGTTGAGTTGATGTGAGCTCTCTTCAAGAGCACTCTTCAGGTCTCTCAAAAGCGAGAGAGTTGGAACAAATGAAAAGCCGGCCTTCCGGCGTTATTGCAGAATGAAGCCTGCCAGCTTTCGCCAACCCGAAAATCACAAGCGGCGTGGTACATGCGACCCTGGCTGCTACATCGATGGTCAGCATAGGCAAGGTACTCGCGCAACGGTTACACCAAAGACTGTTCCTCTCCCGGCGCTCGCTCACGACCAGAGTCCGTTCCGTCTCGATCGTGATTTCGGTCCTTTTGCGCATCGCGGTCTCTCTTACTATTTCCTGTTAACGGATTTCCGACTAAGATAAGCACCCAGTAATCGTATTGACTTGCAACCCAACTCGGGCGCTCTTGCCTACCGCGATGGACGATACCCGCAGGCTGGACGCGGCGTACTTAGAAAACTCTGAAGTTCCGCTGAGATTCTTTTCAAAGAGTTCTGAAAGCTGATGAGGAAAGGCCAGGCCAAACGCTTCTACGTATTCGGAGTCTTTCGGATAGACGCGAACGAGCGCGTTCTACTCAACGAAAAAGGCTCTGTGCCGCTGACACCAAAGGCTTTCGACCTGCTGCTATTTCTCGTGGAAAACAGTGGCCACATACTCGATAAAGAAGAGTTGATGAAAGAGGTATGGCCTGACAGCTTCGTCGAAGAGAACAACCTCGCACAGAACATTTCGACCCTGAGGAAAGTGCTGGGGGGCGGAGCCAAATTCATCGAAACCGTTCCCAAGCGCGGCTATCGCTTTGCCGCGGATGTCAGCGAAACAGGCGATGAGCCTGGGGAGTTAGTGGTCCACGAGCACATGCGCTCTAAAATCGTTGTCGAGGAACAAATAGATGACGAGGATGTATTACCAACTCTTGAGCGGAGAGGGGCAGCCGTCATTGACCTACCGCCGGGTCCCACGCCTGTGCCAACTCCAGCGCTTAGGTTCGGGCTGGAACGCCCGCCGGAGACGATGTATGCCAGAAGCGGCGATGTGAACATCGCTTACCAGGTCATCGGCGACGCACCGCTCGATTTGGTTTTCGTCATGGGTTGGGTTTCTCATCTTGAATATTTCTGGCGTGAGCCGAGCTTTGCGCGGTTCCTCTTGCGCCTTACGTCCTTCGCGCGGCTGATTCTCTTTGATAAACGGGGAACCGGACTTTCCGACCGCGTGCCTATCAACGAGCTGCCCACGCTTGAACAGCGCATGGACGACGTGCGCGCGGTCATGGATGCGGTGGGATCAGAACGGGCCGCCCTCTGCGGAGTTTCCGAAGGCGGCCCTATGTGCAGTCTTTTTGCCGCCACTTACCCTGAGAAAACGCTCGCCCTCGTCATGATTGGAACTTACGCAAAACGGATACGCGACGACGATTACCCGTGGGCGCCAACCCCGGAGCACCGCCAAAAGTTCTTCGAGGAGATGCGTGAGCAGTGGGGCGGTCCAGTTGGTTTGGAGGAACGCGCGCCAAGCGTAGCGCGCGATCCGGAGTTTCGTAAGTGGTGGGCCACCTACCTGCGCATGGGCGCTAGTCCCGGCGCAGCCCTGGCTCTGACACAGATGAATGCGGAGATCGACGTGCGCCACGTTTTGCCGTCAATTCGTGTTCCCACACTCGTCATTCACCGTAGCGAGGACCAATGCCTGAAGGTGGAGGAAGGGCGATACGTGGCAGAGAGAATTCCGGGCGCCAGATATGTAGAATTGCCGGGCCGCGATCATCTTCCCTTCGTCGGCGATCAGGATGCGATCCTCGACGAAGTTGAAGAGTTTTTGACTGGTGTCCGCCACACACTGGAGCCTGACCGCGTGCTGGCAACAGTCCTGTTTACCCAAATCGTCGGCTCAGAAGCACACGCCCAACGATTGGGGGCGCGCCATTGGGAGGGCCTCATTAATCGCCTCCGCGTCCACGTTCGCCAGGAGATCGAGTGGTTCAGAGGACGCGACATAGACATGATCGGCAATCGCCCGCTGGCAATCTTCGACGGTCCTGCGCGCGCGATACGCTGTGCCAGCGCCATTAGCAAATATGCTTCGCGTCTGGGGGTTAGTATGCGAGCCGGATTGCATACGGGCGAGTGTGACATGGTTGACGGCAAGGTCGGCGGCATTGCAGCGGAGATTGGAGCGCAGGTGGCAAACAAAGCCGCACCTGATGAGGTCTTAGTTTCCAGTACGGTCAAGGATTTAGTTGCCGGCTCAGGAATTAGATTTGAGGAAAGGGGAGCTCACCGGCTGACAGGAGTTCCCGGCCAGTGGCAGCTCTTTGCGGTAAACCGTGGGACGAAAAACGAGACCCTGGCTGCCCAGCAATAGAGGGAAAGAAAAGATAATTTTGGGATGACCCGCGGGAACAAACTGATTCTAGTCGGACTCGGCGTTTTTGTGTCGCGGTAGCGCGGGATCCTTCAGGAGTCTGAGTGTTAGAAGTTTGCCGACCTTACGGCTAAGGTACCTCCGGGATCCCGCGCTACGGCGCTGGGTTCTGTGATTAGGTAAATTGCTCCAACTGCATCAGTACCTGCCTCCCTTTTAGCTTTACCTTCGCGATACCCTGTCCTACAATCCATTTCAGCTGATACAGACTGGATGGAATTAACGACGGCCATGTCTCCCACGTCAGCCATTCCTGAAATAGATTTACCAGACAAGTCGATCGCGGGCATCAGTCTCCCCTGCTCTGGCATCTGTGTTTGCAGCCCCCTTTCTAAGTGAGTACAATCCGAGTCGAACGCTTGCGAGAACGCGAGGGTCACATGCACTTACCTTCTGGACGCGCTGTTAAGATCATTTCCGCTCCTGTCTCTATCGCCTGTCTGGCAATCATCTTTCTTTTGTTCAGTCCTTTACTCGTAGCCAACGCGCAGCCAAAGAGCGAAGGCGAAGCGAAACCAAAGAGCGAGGCAACGCCTCCACCCGACACATCCGCCGGCGGGCAGCAAAAACCCGGGGGCACCGACATCGACGGGCAAACGCCGGTCATTGTTAATACGGACCTGATCACTCTGACCGTGACCGTGACTGACACCTACGGAAGATTTGTTTCCGGGTTAAACAAGAACGCGTTCACCGTTCTCGACGAAAAAAAGCCTCAGGAAATTACTTTCTTTAGCGACGATGATTCGCCGGTCTCAGTGGGAGTATTGTTTGACGTGTCGGGATCAATGAGTGGGGATAAGATCAAGCGGGCGCGCGATGCTCTGTCAAAGTTTATCCAGACGAGTCACAACTCCGATGAGTATTTTTTGATTGCTTTCAATTCACGCGCCCAACTGTTGTTGGACAAAACGCGGGACGGTAATTCCGTTCTCGACAAACTTACCTTTGTACAAACGCGGAATAATACAGCGCTTTACGACGCCTGTTATCTTGGTGTTGAGAAGGTCCAGCGCGGCGCTCATCCGAAACGGGCGCTGCTCCTGATTAGCGACGGTCAGGATAATAATTCCAGGTACACCTTTAATGAGCTGCGCCGGCTGCTGAAAGAGTCGGACGTAGTGCTTTACGGGGTCGGCATACTCAGCGGAGGCGACGCCGGAAGTTCGCTGGGGATGGAAGGCCAGGGCATCCTGGACGAATTGGCGAGCGTTTCCGGCGGCAAGGCATTTTTCCCCAGAAGCGCGGCCGAAATGGACGACATTTTTGAGCAGATTGCGCTCGAGCTGCGTCATCAATACTCGATTGGATACAAGCCGTCAAACTTCAGCAACGACGGCAAATGGCGAAAAATCAAAGTCAAAGTGACGCCGCCGCGTGGGTTGCCTCGCCTGTTTGTTAGATCAAAGGAAGGCTATTACGCCATTCCCGGTGCTCGATAGTCCCGTAACGCAAACTGTTAGTTTGCGGACCTTCGGCCCCAAGGCCACTGTGGGATAACTCTCCAGCTGCGCTTCATCTCCAGGAAGCAAACTAACTGTTTGCCTTACAAAAGCAGCCCCCGGCCAACGCATTCCCTCTCCCAAACATCTTCTTCTTCGCGCACTCTCCGGGCTCTCCCTGCGGCCGGAAATTTGGCTTCGCGGTTCGCATGGCTCCGGTTGAAAGGTTAAACTGAGAACCGTTCAGGACTCTTGCGTGGGCATCGACGGCTATTGAGGCTTTATTTGGTTTGGGGATTAGCTCTGATAATGCATCTTATTAAAGGTCACGCTAAAGGTCAGTTGGCTCTTTGGGGACGGCGAAAACTTGCGACCGTCTTTACGCTCGCTCTGGGCGGCATTTTTCTGTTTGGCGCCACCCTGTCGTTGGCGGCGCGGGGCCAGAACTCGCGGCCCAGGCGCAGCAGCGCCATGACGCAACGGCCAACTCCCACGCCAACTCCGCGTGTAGTGCAAACCCCGGCTCGAACTACCCAAACAACTGTTAACAGAACCGCGACGCCAACGCCTACGCCGACTCCTACCCCCGCGCAGAAATCGGCGGGGCCAATCGACCGCATCGCACCAACCTTAGGCGAGCCGCCACCGCCACCGGTACTTAAGCCGAAGCCCACCCCGACGCCGCCGGAAGAAGATATCGACGAAGACAGCATCGTACGGGTCAACACCGAACTGGTCACACTAAATGTGCGCGTCATCGATAGAAACAATCGACCTATCGACAACGTGCGTGATCGGGATTTTCATGTTTTCGAGGATGGAGTGCCCCAACCCATCGAGTCGTTCACCCGCGAGGAGGTGCCGATTAGTTACGGCCTCGCAGTAGACACGTCCGGATCGCTGCGTTCTCAGTTACTGGGGGTGATCGACGCCGGGAAGACCATTGTTAATAGCAACCGGCCGGGCGACGAAACCTTCCTGGTTCGCTTCATAAGTAGCGACAAGATTGAAACAGTCCAGGACTTCACCTCGAAGGAAGATCTGTTAATGGATGGGCTGGAGAGTCTTTATATAGAAGGCGGCCAGACCGCAATAATCGATGCCGTATATCTCACGGCTGATCACGTTGCGGAATACAAAAAAGGCGACGACAACGATCGCAGGCGGCGGGCCCTGATTGTAATTACGGACGGTGAAGATCGATCCAGTTTCTATTCGCAGGAGAAGCTCTTCGCCCGGCTGCGTGAGGCAGATGTTCAGATTTATGTAATCGGATTTGTGAATGAGCTGGACAAAGAGGGCGGCTTGATTCGCAAGAGCCCCAGAGATAAAGCAGTCAATCTCATCAACAAATTAGCGACCGAAACCGGCGGGCGGGCTTTCATGCCGCAGTCTCTTTCGGAGTTGCCGCAAATCGCGGCTGAAATTGTCCGGGATCTTCGCACGCAATATGTGGTTTCTTACAACCCTACTAACAAAACACGTGATGGTTCTTTCCGCTCAATCAAAGTCACCGTGGATGAATCTTCCAGCCGCGATAAGCGCATCGCGCTAACGCGGAATGGTCGCGTCGCTCCGAGGGGTGAAATCGCTCCCGCCAAACTTCCAACCGCGGGAACCATCAAGCCTACCGTCCGAACAAACAAGACGCCTTAGCAGGCTACCGGAAAACTAAGAACGATCCACGAAGCCACACGAAGCCACACGAGCAGCACAAAAGGTGCCCTAAGTTCGAGTCATTTCGTGTGCTTTCGTGGATCGTTTTATCTTCTTTCGATCCCAGAACGTGAAGCGATGGAGTGCCTAAGCATTAACTGGTTCAGTTGAAGAGTTGAATGCCTATCAAGTCGAGCAACTGGCTTCCAAGCATGACGACTACTGCTGTTGTGATCAGGATCAGTGTGCCAAAG
Source organism: Acidobacteriota bacterium (assembly GCA_038040525.1). GTDB lineage: Bacteria > Acidobacteriota > Blastocatellia > Pyrinomonadales > Pyrinomonadaceae > PSRF01. The sequence continues at coordinate 23,003 of JBBPIC010000073.1, forward strand.
GCAAGCACGTTGTTTCGTCGAGTATTCTTGAGCTCACCTGCAAGACGCTTGTCATTGATCAGCAGAAGAATAAACACCAGAATAATTGGCAACAGCACTCCGTTTAGCACCTGCACTCCGACCAGCAACCGCATTACCGGAATGGCTGGAATGAGCGCAAACCCCGCTCCGATTACGATCAGGGCAGTGAATAGGCTGAAAAACACCCGACCGCGACGGAAGTCGAGGTTCACTCCTTTGGGGACACCAAAGGCTTCACTAACGGCATAAGCAGTGGCCAGCGGCAGCACGGCGCCAGCCAGCAGTGTGGCTCCCAAAAGCCCAACCCCGAACAATAGAGTTGCAGCATTGCCGACCACCGGTTCGAGAGCCCGAGCCGCGTCGGCAGCTGACCCGATATCTCTCTGGCCGACAACATACAACGTTGCTGCCGTGGCTATGATCATTGATATTGACATCAAGTTGGAGAAGACCGCCCCGACGTAGGCGTCAATACGTTCCGGACCGTAGTGTCGCCGGGCCACTCCCTTTTCAACCAGCGAACTTTGCTGAAATATCTGGATGTATGGCGTGATGGTAGTGCCCAGCAAACCTACGATTAAAAAGATGTAGGCCGAATCCCCACGGAGTTTAGGAATGAATGCACCGCGGGCGACCTCACCCCAATTCGGATGGGCCATGAAGGCGGCCACTGGGTAAGCGAAGAAAACAAGAGTCATTAGGAGCAGCATCTTCTCTACTCTGGCGTAAGAACCGAAAATCACCATATACCAGATCAGTACCGCGCCAACCGGGATCGCCACATACTTGCTAACTCCCATCAGCTCCATCGCCGCGCCTATACCCACGAACTCGCTGACTGTCACGCCCGCATTGGCGATCAGGATTATCGCAACTGCGAAGAGGGCCCACCCGATTCCGAATCTCTCGCGGATCAAGTCGAGCAAGCCGCGCCCCGTAGCTGCACCCAGTCGCGCACACATTTCCTGAACGATGGCAAAGGACACAGTGAGCAACACCATCACCCAAATGAGCTCGTAACCAAACTTGGCGCCCGCTTGACTGTAAGTGGCAATGCCGCCCGCATCATTTCCGGCAGAAGTGGCGATTAAGCCGGGGCCGAGGATGGCCAGCCAGCGAAGCACGCCGGTTGGATTCCGTCGCAGGCCCCTTAGCTGAACGCTGCGTCCGCGAATGTTGAGTCGCAATCCGGTTCGGATGGGGCGAGAAGTTAAAGGCAAAACTTTCGCATCAACCGCGTCCAACGGTTCAAGGCCCTGCGGCTGAGGTGTCTTGGTCATGCGAATACCCTGGGGGCTTGTGTGCTCCAACTCGGCGGAGCCACCTGGGCCACGGCCGCGTCTACGGTAACCACTCCCAGAAGCTTTCCTTCTTCGCCAACCACTGGAAGTGCGGCCATGTGACTATCGATTACCCGGTACGCAGCTTCGCCGGCAGGAGCGAGCGGGTTTAGAGCCGTCACATAAGGGTCCATGATTTCGTCCAAACGCTCGTCGTCGTCAGCGGTGATGAGGTTCCGCAAAGAGATCAAACCCCGCAAGCGACGCGATTTTTCGTCGTCGACGATGTAAATCAGAAAAACAAAGTCCGGGTCCTTTAGTGGACCGCGCAGCGTTTCTCGAGCTTCAGCAACAGTTAAACTCCCGCGCGCATAGATCACATCATTGGTCATGATTCCGCCCACGGTGTCCTCGGAATAACTTAGAAGTTCGATGATGCGCTCGGCCTGCTTCCTGGGTAAGCGTTCGAGATAACGTCGCATCGTCGGGGTTTGCAGCCGTCCAACCAGATCGGTCGCGATGTCGGGCGCCATCAACGCAAGGAGCCGCAGCGCCTGCTCTTCTTCCAGTTCCTCAAAAACCTGAAGTTGTCGTTCAGGCATCATTGCTTCGAGTGTGTCCGCAGCTTTGGGATCAGCCAGCAAGATGATTAACTCGGCGGCGTGCAGGTAAGGCAAAGCGTCGGTGAGCCGCGCTATTTCACCTGGAGGTAAGCGTCCGATGCGCAGGCGCTGTCCGGCTTCGCTTTTAACAGCCTTGGGATCGCCGCGCAGAAACTCTACATATTTCCAGTCGCAAAGTGCGTCTTTTGCTATGCGGCCATAGCGTCCACCAGTAAGGCGGCGGAGCATCGCACTAAAGCTGATATCAGCCGCTCGCAATAGAAGTTTGCCGTTCTCATCCTCGAGCCAGAGATCGTTGGCCCTGGTTGCGCGCCGGTTCTGCAAATCAAGAACGAGCGCGTCCAGGATACCGTCACCGAGAAGGACCTCTTTCGCCATGGAATCCGTTGATTCGCCCACGCTTTTCTCGAGATCAGGTACCTTAATGAGCCGCCCGGGCCAATCGACTGATTGGACCGAATCCCACGACAGTGAATGTCGCTTTTTGTTTGCCTTAACAAAATAAAGGCGCGTGACTGGAGGGTGATCGCCATCGAGCAGGGCCACGCTCATGTCCATCAGTCTTGCTTGCCGCCCTTGCTCATCCGTGAGATTGAAGCGCCGCAACTGCGAGAGCATCACCATGATGTTTGGAGCCCCTTGATTCGCGAACGCTGGGTTCGCGTTCTAAACCTAACGCCACAGTATTCAGCGGTAGGGGCACGGCGATACCGTGCCCCCTGCGCTTACCAAAAAAACTGGTTTATGAAATACGGGGGAAAGCATACCCGCTTGACGAGTCGTTGAGCAACAATCATGTCACTGCGATTCTCGAACGAATTTGCAGGCTCCTCGAACCTGGCTTATGATCCTCGCGTCTCCAAAGTTAAGTTGTGAAACTAAGGGGGTCGAGCCGCAGGAAATCTGTTTTACGCGGCCATCGATTCTATACGGGTCACCAAATTCATAAAGGGAGGTCGATGAGTTGCAGATTATCGGCAGGCTATTTGCCCTCAGTTATTCAGCAGTGATCTTGCTGTTTGTCTGCTGCGGCCTCGCTTTAATCTTCTTTGCCGCCTTGGAGCTTTGGCATGGACTCAATCCCACCGAAGCGATGGCGCTAAGAGACCGCTTTAATTCGATCCTCGAGGGGATTGGGTTATTGACCATCGCGGTGGTTGCTCTGGAACTCGGGCAAACGATCCTGGAAGAGGAAGT
>JBBPIC010000115.1:0-7233 GCA_038040525.1 Acidobacteriota bacterium
CAACCGGGGTCCCCGGCGCGGCAGCCGCGCTGGGGTGGCGTGGCGGCGCACTCCAGGGAGTTGCCTCTTATCGAACAACCATTACGCCAGCGACTCGTCGCGCAAATCAAGCAAACGTCCGGCGGCCGCCGTCAGCTTGCCACCGCGCACTTTCATATCGACGCGGCCGACGTAGATTCCGCTTTTGCCAACCTGAAAGATAATCGTGTTGCCACCCGATGGCGTCCTGGTAAGCACCGGCTTGTGCATGAAGGTATGGGTGTGGCCACCAGCGATGAAATCGATTCCATCTACCTGTGAAGCCACTTGTGAATCACCGATATCCCCCGCTTTGGGGTTTGCGTAATAGCCAATATGGGTCATGGCAATGACCAGCGCACAGCGTTCACGCTCGCGCAAGGTCTTCACCACGTCGGCCGCAGCTTTCACCGGATCGATGTATTTCACGCCCTTAAAACTCTCCGGCGTAATCAAACCGATGGGGCTGACCCCTAAACCGAACAAGCCTATACGGACACCTCCCAACACACGAACGACATAAGGCTTTACCCGGCCCTCGAGCGGCGTTCCGCTCACATCATAATTCGCGGAAACGAAATCGAAGTTGGCGAATTTCATCGCCGCAGCAAGCGCGTCCACGCCGTTGTCAAACTCATGATTACCCAGCGTGGCGGCATCGTATCCGATCATCGACATAGCCTTGAACTCGACTTCACCCTTGTAGAAATTGAAGTAGGGCGTTCCCTGGAACGAGTCGCCGGCGTCGATCATCAGCGTATTCGGATTCTCTTTGCGCACACGCTTCACCAGCGTCGCACGACGCGCCACGCCTCCCTTCCCGCCATTTAGTTTGTCGTTGGCCGGAAGGGGATCGATTTGCGAGTGGGTATCGTTGGTGTGAAGAACTGTAATGAGTGTCTCGCCCTTCTTCGGAAACAACAGCGGAGCAGTGAGGGAGGCGAGTGATGGCGCAGAAGCGTTGGCAAGGAACGAAGAAACGGATGGGGAAACTGAAAAGGCCGCGCCGCCAATGATTGATGCGCTCAGGAATTTTCGTCGAGTGATCACTGTGGCTGCTCCGTATCGGTTTGTGGTTTGTCGGAACGAAAACGTCCGTCGAGCGTCGCTTTTATTGGCCGGCCCGCGGAAGTTTCAGATTTCACATAGTCGAGAACCGCATCGCGCATGGTGACGTTGATCTGCTGAAGGTTCTTGCCTTCCTGCAAAATGCTGTAATCGCCACCTCGCTTCACGAGGTAGTCGATCGTGGCGATCGTATAGTTAACTTTGGGATCGATCTCAAACTCGTTAGCCGCGTTTCCCAGTTTTACTGACTCGATTATGTTCTCTTTTTTGTCGTTTGTTCGAAACGTAATCCGCGCTCCTGATTGTGCGTCACGATGTTTCATAACGACGTCCAGGAAACGGCGCAATTGTTCGCCTGTGAGATCAACAGTTACCAGCGCGTTTTCAAAGGGCAGCAGCTCAAAGATGTCGCCGGCAGTCAACTCGCCCTCGGCAATCGCGTTTTTGCGCAGGCCGCCACTGTTGACAATTGCGAGTAGTACCGGTTTGCCGAGTTTGACCTGGGCCCGATCGCGCAGAGCGTCAGCAACTAAGTTTCCCATAGAACCGGCGCCAATCCCGCCTTTTTTGAGATCGCCTTTCAATTTACCGATGACCTCGTTCAGTGCGCGCACCTTTCGAGCGTAGGCCTGCAACATCTTTTCTACTGCCGGGTCGTCGGGCACGCTCGAATTAACCTCAATCTCCGTAACACGCGCGTGAATACCGGCAGGCTTAGGAGCCGGTGCAACAGCTTGTGCGCGGGCTGATTGCGCCGCGGAGGCCATCAGGCTTAGCAACAGAGCACAACTGAGAAGGGCAGGTTTTAGACGCGACACTCGTGCAATCCTTTTTTGTTATCGGGGTCACGAACGCGACCGCCGACTTCGGTGTTAGCAGTAGTAGAAAAAAAATAACAGGCCCGGATGCTGAAGCCAATTGACCTGTAGGGGAAAGCTTCAATAGTATGTCGCACCATAAGCTGATAGGCAACCGCGAGTTCATTCAGGTTCTTTCTGATAAGCCTGCGGTTTGAAGCCTGTAGTTCAGAGTTCAGCCTTTAGGCTGCCGCGCTATTTGTTTTGACGCACGCAAGCTAAAGCTTGAACTCTAAACTTCAAGCTTGTAGTTCAGAGTTCAGCCTTTAGGCTGCCGCTTTTCCGCACAATAGGAGATTACTAACTTGGCCACACCCTTCGCACATATGACTTCAGAATTCACAAATCCTAATCTCGAAGTTCTCATTTCCGAGGAGCAGATTCAGCAGCGCATCAGGGAGCTGGGCGCTCAAATCACTCGCGATTATGCAGGACTGAATCCGCTCTTAATCGGCGTTTTGAAGGGCGCGTGCTTCTTTCTGAGCGACTTGCTGCGGGCCATCGACACAAAGTTGAGTATCGAATTCATGGCCATCTCAAGTTACGGTTCGTCAACGCGCACATCGGGCGAGGTACGCATCATGAAAGATCTCGACGTGCCGATTGAAGGCCGTCACATTCTTGTAGTGGAAGACATTGTTGATACGGGTCTGACACTTTCTTATCTGTTGGCCAACCTCCAGTCGCGCGGCGCCGCCAATGTTAAGTTGGCCGCGCTGCTGGACAAACACGAGCGTCGTGAGAAGGAAGTGAACATCGACTATCTGGGATTCCCGATTCCGGACGCGTTCGTGGTGGGTTATGGACTCGATTTCGCAGAGCGATACCGCAATCTTCCGTTCATCGCCGTGCTGAAGAACCCGGATCAAGAGTAATCATATTCTCTGTGCAACCTCTGTGTTCTCTGTGTCTCTGTGGTGAGCAGTTTGCCACGGAGGATGCACCACAGAGACACAGAGAACACAGAGGTTGCACAGAGAAATATGATATTGAAAACGCAAGGAGCATCATGACAAAGCGTATCCTGATTTTCGCAGCACTCGCCATTTCCATGTGGACAACACCGACTCTGGCACAAACTGATTTGTCCAAGGTTGAAATAAAAGCCACAAAGGTGTCCGGGAACGTTTACATGCTGGAAGGCTGGGGCGGGAATATTGGCGTCTCTGTCGGTCCTGACGGCATTTTAATAGTGGACGATCAATATGCTCCTTTGGCAGACAAGATCAAAGCGGCACTAAAGACGTTGGGAGAAGGCAAGCTAAAATTTGTGCTGAACACTCACTGGCACGGCGACCATACGGGTGGCAATGTGCGATTCGGGCCCGAAGCGCCGGTTATTGCCCACGACAACGTGCGTAAACGCATGTCTACTGACCAGAAATCCGAATTCTGGAAGCGAACGACTCCAGCCTCACCCAAAGAAGCGCTGCCGATCATAACCTTCGGCCATTCTCTGACGGTCCATTTCAATGGCGAAGAGATTCGGGTTATTCACTTTCCTCAGGGACACACTGACGGCGATAGCATCATATTCTTCACCACCTCAAATGTAGTTCACATGGGCGATCACTTCTTTGCCGGCCGTTTTCCTTTTGTCGACCTTGAGAGTGGCGGCAATGTTGAGGGGTTTACGAAAAATGTTGGTGACGTGATCACAAAGCTTCCGCCGGGAGTGAAGATCATTCCTGGCCACGGGCCGTTGTCGACGCCTGACGATTTGAAATTGTTTCATCGTATGTTGCTCGAAACCACAGACATCGTGCGAAAGAAGATGGCGGCAGGTAAAACTGTGGCTCAGATTAAGACCGAAGGCTTACCTGAGGAATGGACATCGTGGGGCACCGGTTTCATCAAGACCGACGTGTGGATTGAGACAATTCACCGCAGCCTGTCCATGAAGCGATCCTGAAGATTTTTGACAGGATTAAGAGGATTCACAAGAGCCTAAAGAACCGAGCGCAGGGAACAGGATTCCAGCCTGGAATCAGTCCTACCGTGCTCGGTCCTTTAGGGTCTTGTGAATCCTGTTAATCCTGTCGACTTCCCAGTTCACTCAGGAAACTCTTCCCGGCAGTCAGCTTCAAACCAAAATTCTCCGCGATGGTTTGACCAATATCGGCTAGTGAATCCCGCGTGCCCAGGTCTACACCTGGTCGGGCGTTTTTTCCATAGACCAGCAGCGGCGCATACTCACGCGTGTGGTCTGTCCCGGGGAAGCTCGGGTCGTTTCCATGGTCGGCGGTGATAACCAAAAGATCGTCTTCACGCATCGCCGCCTCAATCTTAGGTAAGCTGCCATCGAAATGTTCCAACGCGCGTGCGAAGCCTTCCGTATCCCGGCGATGTCCATAAAGCATGTCGAAATCAACCAGGTTGGAGAAAATCAGACCACGCGTTTTTTGCTGAAGAGCGTGAATCGTTTGATCGATCGACTGTTGATTGTTCTTGGCTTTCAAGTCTTCCGTCACGCCCACGGAGTCGTAGATAGAAGCAATCTTACCAATGCAGACCACATCAAGGTCGTCGTCCTTCATTGCCGGCAGCAGGTTTTCGGGTGGCGGCGGAACGGCGTAGTCGTGCCGGTTCTCGGTGCGATAGAAGCCGCCGGGCTCGCCCAAAAATGGACGAGCGATGACGCGGCCCACGCGGTGTTCACCATCGAGTATTGCGCGCGCCGTCTCGCAAATCCCATACAATTTGGCAAGCGGGATCACTTCTTCATGCGTGGCAATCTGAAATACGGAATCGCCGGAGGTGTAGACAATCGGTTTTCCAGTGGTCACGTGCGCCTCACCAAGGTCCTTGATGATCTCAGTGCCCGACGCCGGAATGTTCCCCAAAACTCCAGGCACGCCCGTCTCGCGTATAAACCGATCGAGAATCGATTGCGGAAAACCATTCGGATAAAGGGGAAACGCTTGATCGAGAATAATCCCGGCCATTTCCCAGTGACCGGTCGTTGTATCCTTGCCGTTTGAGCGCAAAGCACAGCGTCCGTAGGAACCATCGGGCTGGGCCAACGGTGGAACATTCGCGAGGGGCCTGACATTTCCGAGGCCCAGACGTTGCAAGTTTGGCAAGTTAACAGCCCGCGATTCGAGAATGTGGCCCAACGTATCCGAGCCTGCATCGCCCCACTCCGGAGCGTCGGGCATTGCGCCTATTCCGGCGCCATCGAGCACGATTAATAAGACGCGATCAAAAGACCCATTTTCCATTTCTCATTTTCCATTCTCATTTGGGTAGTTCCAGGTTTGAAACAAAGAGACGATCCACGAAATCACACTAACCAACACGAAAACCTCGTTCGTTCTGGTTCGTGTGATTTCGTGGATCGTCTCTTCGCTCAGCCCTTCGGTGCGTAGTAGCCTTCGCGCGCGCGGACGACCGGCTTATCTTTTAAACCGTGAACTTCGACCCGGATCGCACGAAACTTGCCGTCGCGCGCTTTATTACTCGGGTAGTAGCCCAGGCTGTACTGGGTCCCGATTTCTGACGCGACGCTTGCAAAAGCCGCCCGAGCATCCTGCAAGTTGGCCGCGAGAAAGTTTGTTCCGCCGCTCGCTTTTGCTAATTCGTTCATCTCTAACCGAGCGAGATTGTAAAGGTCTCGGCTGATCTGCATTCTTTCAAACGATCCCATTTCGCAGAAGTCCAAGAAATCTTCCGGCTTCGCACGCGGCTGGAAAATGCGGCGGTAGCGCTGGAGCTGTTTCGCGGAAAGTGTCAGACGCCCTTCGTCCTGACAGTCTTTGAGCAGGCGATTCTCGACGAACTCCTCAGTGTTTACCTGAATGAAATAAGACGCCACGCCGGCGCGTAACAGTTTGGCCCTCACATTTTGAAATTCTGTATTGCTGGTTGAATCAACACCGTCCGTGAGCGCCACGATTGCGCGTCGTCCACGCAATTCCTCTCGCGGTGACTCACGAAAGATCTCGTCGGCCACACGTTCCAGCGCGTCATAGAAAGGCGTTCCACTGCTCGAACCAAGTTGTTCAATAGCACTGCGAAGCACTTTCCGATCATCAGTGAGCCTGGAAAGCACATCGACTTGCGGTCCCGCCGTGCGCAGTTGCCGGCCCATACTGAAACCCACGAGGGCAATGCGATCACCTGGCCTGAGCGCATCAATAAATGAGGACGCCGCCTGACGTATGAGCGACACATCAGCGCGCGTCGAGCCTGAGGTGTCCAGGAGTATGGCTATCTCAAACGGCGCCTCCGTGGTCGTGAAGTCTGTGATCTGCTGTTGTTGCCCGTTTTCGAAGAGCATGAAGTTTTCGGTGCGCAGGCCGGCCAGCGGTCTACCGTTTGGAGTTCTGACCACCGCGGGGACAGACACCAATTGCGTTTCGACACGTACGACATCGCCTTCGTCAACTTCCTGAACCGCGGGCTTGCCAGGCAACGCCGCGGACTGCTCTTCAGCAGTCACAACTCTACGCGGGCGTTGCTGATTAGCCTGTTGGCCAACAACCAGGAACAATTGACTGGACGAAAGCGTCAACAGGATGGGAACGGCTGATTTGAGAAAGGAGTGCATGTCTGTTTTCTCTCTCGTCAAAAGGTTGGCATGGGGAGCTAATCAGACGGACTTTTGCGCAAACTATAGCCGGAAACTTGGGAGGCTGCAAAATAAGAAGACCGTCGGTACTGATGCAGTTTGATTATTTGGGCTGAAACGCAATCAGATACAGAACCCAGCGCGGTAGCGCGGGATGCTTCAGGAACCTGAGTATTAAGAAGCATTGCCGACCTTAAGGCTAAGTTGCCTCCGGGATCCCGCGCTACCGCGCTGGGTTCTGTTATTAGATGCATTGCTCCAAACTGCATCAGTACCAGACCGTCTATCGATTTTGCCCAAATTTGTGGGTATTACGATCCACGAATTTACACGAAAACTCACGAAGAGAGCTTAGTGTGACTTAGTGTAGTTTAGTGGATCGTTTACTGGTCGTTGAATTAAGACATCATGGTGAACTGCTCACCTTGACAGCCTCGCCCTGCTTCTTTAGCATGCAATCCGTCAGTCGTGGATGAAGCTTGATGGCGCTGATCTTTGGATGCGGAGTTCGGGCACGTATGTCAATGGTAGACGGCTTCCCTTACAAGGAAGAGGTTGGGGGTTCGAGTCCCTCCGCGCCCACCACAGAAGATGCTGGATTCTAGATGCTAAGATGCGAGTTCAAAACCAGCATCTAGCATCTGACATCTGGTCTTAATGCGGAGTCGTAGTTCAGTTGGTTAGAACGCCGGCCTGTCACGTCGGAGGTCGCGGGTTCGA
>JBBPIC010000166.1:0-2053 GCA_038040525.1 Acidobacteriota bacterium
CCTGCAAATCCGCATTTTTCGGGAACGCGCACCGAATTTTGACACCCCACAAGAGGTCGCACGTTCGAATCGTGCCGGGCGCATCGTTTATTCGAGCAGTTGCGGAGGGCGTGTCTGTCGAGGAGGTTGGACATCGTCCCGGTTGGGAATACTGGAGCCGCGGCGGGATTTTGTGTGCTGCGGTTTCGAGGGAAGGGGAGACAGTGAAGGGATTTCTGCTGCGCGGAGCGCTTCTTGCGCTCGGCGCCCTCGCGGTTGCGGCACCCGCCTCGGCCGACGTCAAGGTCACCGACCAGGCGTACGTTCGGCACGATGGCGGCGCGGACGTGACGATCACGGACTGCTCGACGAATAACCGGCAGCAGAACGAGCCGTCGGTCGCTGTCGACCCGATCAACTCGGAGCACGCTGTCGCGGGCTCGAACGACTACTGCACCGTGCCGACGACCGGCGGCACGTGGGCGGGCTTCTACCACTCGTCGAACGGCGGCGACACGTGGACCGACAGCCTGTTGCCGGGCTACCCGACCGACACCTCGGCGGAAGGGCAGGCCTCGCCGCTCTTCGGTCTCGTCAACAACGCCGGCGATCCGGTGCAGGCGTGGGACCGCTCCGGTCATGCGTACTACGCAGGCATCGCGTTCAATCGCGGCAAGCCGGCGAGCGGGTCGATCTGGGTCGCCCGCTACGACTGGAACATGGTCATGACGGTGCCGGACTACCGCTACACGACGATCGCCGCACGCGGCACGCCGAGCCCGATCTTCCGCGGACTCTTCGACGACAAGGTGCAGCTCGAGGTTGACCGCGGCGTGGCGAGCCCGTACGAGGGCAACGTCTACGCTTGCTACGCGCGCTTCACGGCCAGTGGCGCCAACAACGGCGTCTTCTTCCTGCGCTCGGGCGACGAGGCGCGCTCGTTCAGCCAGCAGAAGCTCTCGGAGGGTGTGCACGGGAGCCAGTTCTGCGACATCTCGGTCACGAAGACGGGCATCGTCTTTGTCGTCTGGCGGCAGTTCGAGTTTAAGAAGCAGGAGAACGATGCGGTCGTGTTCGTGAAGTCGACCGACGGAGGCCGGACGTTCACGAAGCCGCGGATCGTGAATGAGTTCGTTCCGTGGGATCTCACCGACCACGCCGGCTCGCCGGCTGCGAACGGCCAGGCCCGCTACGACGCGTGCCTCGCCGGTGACGGCACCCTCGGCGGCTGCGCCGGCCCGGAGCCGCGCAACGACGCGCGCGACTGCGGCGACGGTCCATTCGTCTGCCAGTCGGGCTACGTCTTCTTCCGCGCCGACAGCCAGACCCGGGTGACGTCCGATCCGGAGGCGGCGGGCGATCCGGACGCGGCATACATCGTCTACGAGGCCTCGGTGCCTGGCAGCCTGACGGCGACGGGCACGAGCTACGGCACGCTCGGCTCGGGTACCGGGACGCAGGCGTCCGTGTACTTCGTGAAGACGGAGAACGGCGGCTCCAGCTGGAGCGCTCCCACACGGATCGATCCACAGGCGAAGGGACACCAGTTCTTCCCGGATATCGACGCCAACGGAGGCAAGCTTTACGCCGTCTACCACGACAGCCGGTTCGACTGCTCGACCGGCCCGCCCGGGACGACGGCCGACTTCCGGACGGTGCCGATCTCGAACCGGTGGGTGTCGATGAACCCGCCCGGCAGCGTCTCGTGCGGCGGAGGACTCGACACGTTCTCCGCCACCTCGGCAAACGGCGGCACGAGCTGGACCTACACGGACGTGTCCACCGTCACGCAGATGCCGCAGTACGAGCAGTTCGGCAACCGCGACGTGCCATTCCACGGGGACTACAACTACATCTCCGCGGAGGGCTCCACGGTGCTGATGGCCTGGACCGACCAGCGCGACACGTTGCCCGGCACCGACCCCCGCTACACGAACGGCGACGGGACGGACGGCTTCGACGTCTTCCAGACACGAGTCTGCTCGGGGACGCCGCCGAGCTGCGGCCCGGACACGACGCCGAACGCCGGCGGGCTCGACCAAAACATCTACGGCGCAACGGTCGCTCCGTAGAA
>JBBPIC010000074.1:0-25834 GCA_038040525.1 Acidobacteriota bacterium
TTACGTGCGGCTTACTCCGGTCGAATTTTTCCTTTGACATCTCTGCTCCTTAATCCTGTGACAGGTCACAAGTGACAGGTAACAAGCAAACCTGCCCATTTCTTACCTGTTAATTGTCACTCGTCACTTGTAACTTACTTGGCGACTCCCTGAACCTTCGCGATTACTTCTTCGGCAACACTCTTCGGCGCCTGTTCATAACGCTCAAAATGCATTGTCGAGGTCGCGCGTCCCTGGGTGGCTGAACGCAAGTCAGTCGTATAACCAAACATTTCTGAAAGCGGCACAAATGAAGTGATCACCTGCGCACCGCCGGGCCGAGGCTCGGTTTTTTCGATCTGTCCTCGTCTGCGCATCAGGTCGCCGTTGACCGCACCCATGTAGTCGTCCGGAGTTACCACCTCAATCCGCATGATTGGCTCGAGCAATACGGGTTTGGCCTTTCGGAGCGCATCCTGAAACGCCAGTGACCCGGCAATGTGGAACGAGCGCTCGTCGGAATCGACCTCGTGGTAATTACCGTCGACCAGGCGCACCTTGATGTCCACCAACTCATAGCCCGCCAGGAAACCGCGCTCCATTGCGTCCTTAATTCCCTGTTCGACAGGCTTGATGTACTCCTTGGGAATCGCACCGCCTGTAATCTTGTTCTCGAATACAAAGCCTTCGCCTGGAGCAGGTTCGATCTCAATCTCGACGTGTCCAAACTGCCCACGACCGCCCGTCTGTTTCTTGTAGATTTCTTTGCCCGGTGCCGCTTGCGTAATTGTCTCGCGATAGGCGACCTGTGGTTTGCCCACATTCGCTTCCACGCCAAACTCTCTCTTCATGCGGTCGACAATGATCTCCAAATGAAGCTCGCCCATACCCGCAATGATCGTCTGACCAGTTTCCGGATCGGTTGAAACATTAAATGAAGGATCTTCCTGGGCCAGCCGATTCAAGGCCACGCCAAGCTTGTCCTGGTCCTGCCGGGTCTTGGGTTCGACAGCAACGCGGATCACCGGCGCTGGGAATTCCATCCTCTCCAGAATGATCGGCTTATTCTCATCACAAACCGTGTCACCCGTGGTGACCTGCTTCATGCCGCCTATGGCGATGATCTCGCCCGCGCTCGCATCTTCAATGTCTTCGCGCTTGTTCGCGTGCATTCGCATCAGCCGGCCAACGCGCTCTCTGGTTTCTTTGATTGGATTGTAGGCGTATGAACCTGCCCTTATCGTGCCGCTGTAGATGCGAACAAACGATAACTGGCCGAGATGCTTGTCAGCCATGATCTTGAACACCAGGCCGGAAAAAGGGGCACTGGCGTCGGGCGGACGCGCTTCGACTGCTGCAGTCTTGGGATTCACTCCCTCAACCGGGGGAATATCGAGCGGCGACGGCAGGTAGTCAACGACTGCGTCGAGCAGGGTTTGCACACCTTTGTTTTTGAACGCAGATCCGGTAACAACGGGAACGAGCTTCAACTCCAGAGTTCCCTTCCGCAGCGCTTTTCTGATCTCAGCCTCACTGATTTGCTCACCCTCGACGTATTTGTGCATCAAGCCGTCGTCGACTGAAGCCACCGCCTCAATGAGCCTCTCTCGGGCGGTAGAAGCCGCCTTTTGAAGGTCCTCTGGTATTTCCGCGGTTTCGTATTCCGAGCCTTTGCTTTCGTCGTTCCAAACGAGGGCCTTCATCGCTATCAGATCAACTACGCCTTTTAACTGGTCCTCAAGACCGATGGGTATTTGAATAGCTACGGGATTTGCGCCCAGGCGAGAAATGATTGATTCAAACGACCGATCAAACGAGGCGCCGGCACGATCGAGTTTGTTGATGAAACAAATTCGGGGCACACCATACTTGTCTGCCTGTCGCCACACTGTCTCCGACTGGGGCTCAACACCGGCGACCCCGTCGAAAACTGCGACTGCTCCGTCGAGTACGCGCAGTGAGCGCTCAACTTCCATTGTGAAGTCTACGTGGCCCGGAGTGTCGATAATATTGATGCGGTGATCGACGTCGTTGCGCTCCCAGAAACAGGTCGTCGCAGCGCTGGTAATGGTAATACCTCGCTCCTGCTCCTGCTCCATCCAATCCATCGTCGCCGTACCGTCGTGCACCTCGCCAATTTTGTGCGTGATACCCGTGTAATAAAGGATACGTTCGGTGGTGGTGGTCTTACCGGCATCAATGTGGGCCATGATGCCGATATTCCGCGTCAGATTTAGATCCTGCTTAGCCATAAGAACCGTGAATCGTAAATAGTGAATGGTGAATAGTAAGAACTCTTCGCCGTCAGGCCATCTATTTACTATTTACCATTTACTATTCACCCGTTTTAAAACTTGTAATGCGCAAAAGCCTTGTTCGCATCCGCCATGCGGTGCGTATCTTCTTTCTTCTTGACCGAGTTGCCGCGGTTGTTTGCAGCATCGAGAATCTCGCCGGCCAGCCGGTCGGTCATCGTCTTTTCACCGCGACCTCGCGCATAGGAAACAATCCATCGGATTGCCAGCGCGCCGCGTCGTTCCTGGTGAACTTCAATAGGTACCTGATAAGTAGAACCACCAACGCGCCGCGACTTAACTTCGACAGTCGGCTTAACGTTGTCGATCGCGCGCTTGAAAACCTTAAGCGGCTCTTCGCCCGTCTTGTCGCCAACCTGGTGCATGGCATTGTAAAAAATGCCTTCGGCCAGTGACTTCTTCCCGCCCCACATGATCCCGCTAATGAACTTAGTCACGAGGGGGCTGTTGTAAACCGGATCGGGAAGTACTTCGCGTCGTTCTGCAACTCTTCTTCTAGGCATAATATTCAACTATGAACGATGAATGATGAACGGTGAATTCATCATTCTGCGTTCATCTTTCATCGTTTATTTTCCCGCCGCCTTAGGCCGCTTGGCGCCATACTTCGAACGCCCCTGCTTGCGATCGGCCACGCCCACGGAATCCAGGGTTCCGCGAATCACGTGATAGCGCACCCCCGGCAGGTCCTTCACGCGACCGCCTCGGATCAACACAATCGAGTGTTCCTGCAGGTTATGCCCGACCCCAGGGATATAGGTGGTGACCTCTATACCGTTAGTCAGACGAACCCGAGCCACCTTGCGCAACGCGGAGTTTGGCTTTTTAGGGGTCTGCGTATACACGCGTGTGCAGACTCCCCGCTTTTGCGGCGAACTTTGGAGCGCCGGACTGGCCGTTTTGTACTTAACTGCCTGGCGACCTTTGCGGACAAGCTGGTTTATGGTCGGCACTGTCTTTCCTCTTTAACGATACCACGTAAACGCGGGCTGTATTTCAGCGCGCAAAAGGGCGTTACCTGCCTCTTTCCGGAACCGGTGGTCAACACTTCGTCCGGCAGTCAGCGCAGGCGAGCTGCCCTGGTCATTAGTTTTCTGGTTAGGGATGTTCTGAATTCGCTACGGGGCGGGTGTGGATTCTGGCTTCCCTGGAGCCGACTTTTCTGTGGCGTCGCATATCTGGGACGAGAAGGCAAAGGCCTTTCGACGCGTGCCTGCGCTGGAGCGATAGCAATGCCAACGCGACGCAGGCGGCTTACGCCACAATAGTTGTCAAAACCGACGACACAATTGTAGTCGGGGCAACGCCTCCACACCGACAGAACCTACCGGACGTTGCATTGTTGACTTCAGACTGTCAGTCCGAAACCGTGAACTATAATTGCCAGCAACCTGACTGTCAAGCGCAGGTGGCCAATCGTAAAGCAAACTGTTAGTTTGCGGTCGTGGAATCCTCGGACCGACATGGAAACCCATCAACGCAAACTAACAGTTTGCTTTACGAATCCTCTAAGCTGACGTCATCAGACGCCAAACTCCCCAACCGATCGCTCCCAGCAACAACAGCAGCACCACGACAAATCCGAAAACTATGAGCTTGAATTTTCGATACCGATTCTTGTCCGTAGGCGCTAGCGACCCTTGCGGGAAATATGGTGGTGGCGTGTAAGTTGCCATTCTTCTCCTTCTGTTGATGCAACCAGCTGTTGATGCAACTAGGGCTCGGCATCTTCCCAGCGAGACTTCTGAAAAACAGGTAACGATCCACGAAATCACACGAAGCGGCACGAAACAGAGCTTTGTTCGAGTAATTTCGTGTGCTTTCGTGGATCGTCCTTATTCTTCCTCTGAATGACCACCCCTTCAGTCGCATGCTACGGCTGCCGATTGCTGTTTGATTTGGGATTGGAAGAGGGCGTCGTCGAGTCGGGCGTCTCCCCTGGCTTCAGTTCTCCCACTTTTTTCTTCTTCAGGAGGTCTTCCTGATGCTTCCTGCCGGCGCGTATCCGCTTAGTGCCTTCGCGTGCCTCCTCAAGCGCGTCCTCGGCCCGATAGTTTTCCGGGTCGATCTCGAGCGACTTGGAAAAGGCGCTGACCGCTTCGTCATACTGGGCCAGCTTCGACAAAGCTAATCCCAAATCGTAGTAGATGTCGGCGTCATCTTCCTTCAGACGTGTTGCCTGCCGATACTCTCGTACAGCTTCGCTGTAAAGGCGCAGTCCTGCATACGTCTGCCCCAGATTGTAATGCGCTTCAGCGTCTTTACTGTTGCCTTCGAGATGCTTCTTATATTTCTCTACCGCCTTCTTATACGCGTCCTCAGCTTCCTGCTCTTTACCGAGGGCTTCAAACGTAAGCCCTAAACGAAAATAACCTTCGGCGAGTTGTGGATCTAACTTGATTGCCTGCTGGAAGGCCTCCGCTGCTTTTTCATCACTGTCGTCGCGATAAAGCTCTTTTCCCTGTTCCAGATACGCTCTCGCCTGTGATTGATCTGCTTGATTTGCATTCGCGGTTCCAGAAGCATTAGCGTTGGCATCAGCATCGCCAGTCTTCTTCCTTGAGCAGGCCGGTTGACCAATCAGGAGCAAAAACATGACGATAACGAGGGCTGGCTTCATTCGTTCTTACCAGATATAGACTTAGGGAGATGTTTTTGGATGACCCCTATCTACTTGAATTTGGGACATGAGTCAAACCACCCTGTGTCGAGACAGTGGGAAAGTCAGCGAGCGAATTTCAGCGAGCGACGAGTAGCGATCCACGAACACACACGATAAGGAACACTAACGTCTTTAGCCTGAGTTCGCGTAGTTCGTGTCCAGTTCGTGTGGTTTCGTGGATCGTCGTACTATCTTCAAAAAACAATAACTTGAACGTTTTGTTATACAGAGGGCCGGGCGCTACACCGCTCGGTTCCGTGTTGAATTACTATCAATCCAACCCTTGCATACCAGGACCCGGATAGGCGATAAAGTTGTGGAATTACAGCGCTATTCCCCCTATTTTCCAATCAACTGCTACTTCTCTTAGAGTTTCGTCGGCCACGGGTCATGGCGGACTCGCGAAACGTAATGCCGGAAAAGGAGTCGAAATGTTGAGACACGAGCGTCGCCTTATTGGTTTGTTCCTACCAATTGCCCTGGTAGGAATCTTTGCTTTTGCTTCTTCAGCCATCGCACAGAAAAAGGTAAGGGTTGAAACTCGTGCCTTTACGCCACCCAATCTGAGTCTGTCCGCCGACCCTCAGGTCATTACGGTTTGCGAAGGCGCAGGCCCTGCAATCGTGCAACTGAATGCGCGAGCGACGTCCAACTATCCGATTCGCTATCGCTGGACGACAAACGGCGGTCGCATAACCGGTGACGGAGCGATAGTCAGTTGGGATCTTTCCGGACTCCAGCCCGGCTATTACAAGGCTTATGTCGACATCGATACCGGCAGCGGCGACGAAGCCTGCCAGGCTTTTTCATCCACCGCGGTTCTGGTAAATCGGTGTCCACCTCCAGTCCCGGTCTGTCCAAATGTCTCGATCATTTGTCCCGAAAGAGGAGAGGTCGGACAGCCGCTTACTTTCAGTTCCAATGTCACGGGCGGGACACCAGGTGTGGCAGCGATTTATAACTGGACGGTTTCCGCCGGCAGGATCATCGAAGGCCAGGGAACACCCACCATCCGTGTCGATACGACAGGGCTCGCCGGTCAAACTGTAACCGCCACGCTCTCGATGGGCGGCTACACTTTGGATTGCTCAGCCTCCTGCTCGGTGCAATTTCCTGTGCCGGTTGAATGCCGGAAATTCGATGAGTACCCGGCCATTTCCTATAACGATGAAAAAGCTCGAATGGACAACTACGCAATCGAGTTACAGAACGATCCGACTTCGACAGCGTTCGTAATTGTCTATCCGGGTCAACGCGGTAGGCCTGGGGATGTGCAAAAGCACACGACACGCGTCGTTGATTATTTGGTCAACTCGCGTGGCATCAATGCTCAACGCATCGTTACCCTTGTTGGCCCATCCCGAGACGCGTTGCTCGTCGAACTCTGGCTCTGTCCGCAGGGCGCCAAGCCTCCCAATTCAACGCAATAGAACTTGGAGCACGTGAGGCCGATAGACCGGCGGGAGCGAACGCAGCTCTTGCCGGTCTTTTCCTGTTATACTCCTCGCCCAACCCCCCCAAAAAGAGACTGATGTAGTTCAGAGTTCAAGCTTTAGCTTGCGTGGCGAAGCCGCAGCCTAAAGACTGAACTCTGAACTACAAGCCTGATGTTTAGAGTTCAAGCTTTAGCTTGCGTGGCGAAGCCGCAGCCTAAAGGCTGAACTCTGAACTACAAGCCGATGTTTAGAGTTCAAGCTTTAGAGCCACTTGCAAAACTCGGAGTTTCGGGGTAACCAAAGAGGCAGATCCCAAAACTCCTAGTGTTTTCGATGATTTGTTTTTCAAAACTCTCTTCAACGACGAGTTTTGCAAGTGGCTCTTTAGCTTGCGTGGGCCGGCAGCCTAAAGGCTGAACACTGAACTTCCGTCTTGAAACTGTACCGTCCCATTTGGAGAATTCATGATGGCAGAACCTTTTCTTGACGTGCTCATTGTCGGGGGTGGTCCAGCTGGTTTAAGTGCCGCGCTGGTACTCGGCAGGTGCAGGAGGCGAGTGCTTATTTGCGATGCCGGCCACCCGCGCAACGCATCCTCGCGTGGCCTGCATGGATTTATTACGCGGGACGGCATCGAGCCCGACAAGTTTCTTGAAATCGCCCGCGAACAACTGCGCCCCTACAAAACAGTTGAGTCGAGGCAGATCGAAGTAACGTCGGCGAACCGTGTGCAAAACGGTTTCGAGCTAACTCTAAGTAGTGGGGAAACCGTTTCTGCGCGCAAACTGCTGTTGGCGACAGGCGTGGTGGATGAACTCCCGGAGATCAAGGGATTGCGCGAATTCTTCGGACGTAGCGTCTTTCATTGTCCCTACTGTGACGGCTGGGAAGTGCGCGACCAGCCGCTGGCCGTCTGTGGGAGCGGCGAGAGCGGCTCTGGCTTGGCGCTGGAGTTGACCCTGTGGAGCCGCGATTTAGTCCTTTGTACTGATGGACCATCGCAGCTGACGGCGGAACACAGAGAGAGTCTAAGCCAACATAGTATCGGCATACGTGAGGACAAAATCGAACGGCTTGAAGGAACCGATGGGTTGCTCGAACAAATTGTTTTTGCCAATGGCGACAAGCTTGCCAGGCGAGCAATCTTTTTCAGCACCGGCCAGAAGCAGGGATCGGGGTTAGCAAAAGAGCTCGGCTGCGAATTTACGGAGCAGGGATGCGTGGCCACAGGAGAATACGAAACCACAAACGTGCCCGGAGTGTACGTCGCAGGTGACGCTTCACGCCTGGTCCAATTTGTGATTGTGGCCGCTTCCGAGGGTGCGCAGGCCGCGGTGGCGATCAATAAAGAACTGATGAGGGAAGATCTCTAGTGACGGAACCTCCTTGGAGTGCGCCGCCTTGTCGGCGCTTTGGCCCGCGGCGGCCAGGCGCCGCTTTGGTCTCAGGCCAACGTGGTCTACAACCTTTACCCGGCCCGAAGCGAATCGTGGTCGCGCCGGGCCGCCGCGGGCCAAAGCGGCGCCAGGCCGCCGCACTCCAAGGAGAGGCCTTGAGCGAAAGACTTGGTGAAACATTACTTTGGATCTTCCCGCACAACCTCAGTCGCTTTCTTGTCCGCTCGCAGACCCTTAAAAGACGGATGTCTAACTGAACCATCGGCGGTCCACTCCGTAAATTCGACTTCTGCGATCAGCTTTAGCTTGGCCCAATGAGCGTCTCGGAGTCCCGGGTCTTTGGGCTTGACCGCGAAAGGCATCGAATCTTGCGAGATTCGATCCAGTTTCTCCTGCAATGCCAAACGCTGCTTGATGGTGAACCCGGTGCCGACCCGACCCGAGTAAACAAGCTTTCCTTTGTCGTACACGCCAAGTATGAGCGAACCAAATCCGGGAAAACCTTTCTTCGACGGTGTGTAGCCCGCGACCACGAACTCCTGGCGCTTGTTGCACTTTACCTTCACCCAGTTCTTGTTCCGGGTTGACTCATATAGCGAATCAGCCCGTTTGGAAACAATCCCTTCTATGCCGTATTCGCAGGCCTGCTTGAAAAACTGCTCACCGTTGCCGGCTACGTGATCGCTGTACCTCAACTGACCCTTTGATTTGTCGGCAGCGAGCAGTTTTTCCAGTACCGCTTTCCGCTCGGCCAAAGGAGTCTTGGTGAGACTGTACCCATCCAGATAGATCACATCGAAAACTTGATAGACAAACGTGGCGCCCGGGCTGCCCCCAGTTCCCATCGACTGTTGCAGTTTCTGAAAACTACTGCGGCCCTTCGGGTCAACCACGACAACTTCTCCATCGAGTATTGCGTTATTGACGGACAGCGTCTTGAGGATTTTGGTTAAATTCCCAAATTTTTCGGTCCAGTCTTTTCCGTTACGGCTCCAAAATCGAACCTCGCCGCCGTTCAAATGGCCAAGCATTCGATAGCCATCAAACTTCAACTCGTGCAGCCAATCATCGCCTGTCGGGGGTTCGCTCATCAGCGTTGCAAGCTGGGGCCGAAGAAACTCCGGCATCGAAACCTTGCGTGCTCCCGAAATGTTTTTAGGGTCAATTTTGGCCATCTTCCAGTGGAGGACAGGAAAATAATCCTCAAGGGTCCATATTGCTCGTCAGTTTCGCGTTAGATCATAGCAGAATGATGTGACTGAAAATCTGCCGCGGCCAACATCAAAAGCTTGATTTGCTCCTTTATCGGAGATTACTATCTGCCCAAGCTTTTGGTACCCAGGACAGACTCTACTGTCCCTTGTCGTGTTCGAAAATCACAGCCCACAGTTGCAGGTGGTTTCTTGAATGAGATTGTCGTCAAAAAAATCTGCAAGCTAAGCATACCCCGTAGGAGACAATTATGTTGAAGGCAAAAATGAGTTTGTTAACGATTTTGTCGCTGGTGCTTTTTGCGGCGGCCACCTTCCCCACCTATGCACAGAACGCCAAGAGTAAAAAGGAGAAGAAGGTTTACACCGGCACGCCCGTGCTCTGGCGCGCGCCGGATGATATTGAATCCCGAAATTTGCTGGTAGGCGCCGGTGGCGAGTCAATGAAACCTGACCTCTCGCGCGTCACCTTCGTTGCTGTCAAGGAAGGTGGCTGGTCCACCAAATACCGCGTTAACGATGGCAAAGGCGATGAATGGGTGGCGAAACTTAGTAAAGAGGCGCAACCCGAAACCGCGGCTAATCGCTTACTGTGGGCCATTGGCTACGAGACGGAGATCGCGCACCTGGTTCCCGAGTTGGTGATCCAGGGGAAAGGAACCTTTAAGAACGTCAAACTCGAAGCCCGACCGAAGAATGTTAAGCGAGACGGATTCTGGCTGTGGGCCAGTAATCCCTTTGTCGGCAAACCGGAGTTTCAGGGTTTGAAGATCATGATGGTCCTGATTAACAACTGGGACATGAAAGACGATAACAATGCGATCCTGGTAACCAAGGGTGTGACAGATTCTGAGCGACGTTTCATAGTCAGTGACCTGGGCGCCACTTTTGGGAAAACCGGAGGAATCATTTCCCGCAGCCGCAACAAACCTTCCGACTACGTTAAGGCCGAGTTTCTGAATGGTGTCAAGGGAAATGTAGTCGACTTCAACTACGGCGGGAAAATGGGGAAGGCATTTGATGGCATTACCATTGAAGACGCAAAGTGGCTTGCTTCATTGTTGAGCCGGCTGAGCGACGAACAGCTCAAGGATGCTTTTCGCGCCGCCAACTATACTCCGGAAGAAGTTGAACAACTCGCGAGCGCGGTGCGCTCTCGCATCAACGCCCTCACGAATCTTTCATCCACTCGAGCTTCTAACTGAAGCGTCCATCAATTCAACGAAAAGACCGGCTCGCGCCGGTCTTTTGTTGAACAGGCATTCCTGCCTGTCACTGTTAAGTTAGATTCACGGTGGGCAGAGATAGCTGCCACATCAACTCCGCCCGACAGGAAAGTCCTACTTACCGTAGCAGCCTCGAAACGCTCAACGCATGAACCTTCGCCGAATGGCAAGTGCCAGTAAAGCCAGCTGCAAAGGACCGAATAATGTTTCCATCAGAACCAAGACCTTGGCTCGTTTGTTTGCAGGCAATGGCTCTGGTTTTTGTAAAGCGATCACATTTGCGCTATAGAGTAGAGCCTCTCGAAAGTCGTGCAACATCGGCGGCTTACTCTTATCATTTCCGTTTTCCGCGGACTGCGTCTTTGAATCATTTTCTTCCCGGGAGTCGGCCTTAGAGTCGAGCTTTTCAAGAGACTGATCCTTAGATTCGGTTTTCTGCGGCGAGGGGCTCGCGATGGGAGGACTGTTTTTCGGAGACTGCCACCACTGTCCCGTTCCCTGCCCGAAATAAAAGACAGCCGCGAAAAGTACGCATGCGACCAAGAGTACTCCCGCAGCCTGCCAAGGGCGTTCGCCGTACCCACTTACTCCTCCATAGAACCAGAGCAAGGGATTAAAGTGAATCCAAGAATCCAGCTTATTAGGTTCAGACCGAAGGTTATACCAACTCTCGCGACGACGAGCTTCGTTAGCTATAAAACGAAATCGCGCGGCTTCTTCATACCGGTTATTTTCTTCAGCATTAACAGCGAGTTGACGGCAGACAACTTCCAAAGACTCGTAGGGCGTATCGACGTTTTCCTGTTGTAAAGTTTTGAGCTCGGCAGATATGACTTTTCGGCGTCGCAGATCCCGCCAGCGAACCTTAATGAATTGCACCGAGCGAGAATCAAATCTACTAAGCCAGATTGGGCGCAGATTGATGCTGCTAAAAGTGATGCGAGCAGGCTCCTCAGCGGTAGCTGAATCAAGGTGGAGCCTGGTGTTTATAAGTTCACAACCTTCAAAGACCAAGGTGTCCTTAAATCTTGCGCTGTCGAAGGAGACAGTTCGCGGGTTCTCACCTAAAATCGGCTCAAGCGATGCTCCCGTCTGATTGACATGGCTGACCTTCGGAATGAACTTTGTCCTATAGAAATAGGCTTGTTTGCCAAACTCTGCCCTGTCGAACACGACATCTTCGGTAAGTATTGTTTCCTCGAACCTGGCTTCATCTAAAAACTCGGCGTCATCAAAGTGAGCGTTGCCAATGAAATGCGCTTTTTTGAAGTCAGCATCCTTGAATACTGTTCCCTTGAAGCCTACATCGTCGCTAAATTGGGCCCCGCCAAAATTTGCCCGATCGCCGAATCGTGCCTTTTCGAAGTTAGAGTTTGAGAACTGGGCCTCACCGAAATCGACCACGTTCGCGAATTTTGCTTCACCAAAATAAGCGGCTTTTAATACCGCTTTGCCGAAATAAGCCTTGCCCATAAACGTCGCATTCCGGAAGTTAGTGCTCTCGCTCACTCTGATAGGGTTGAAGAAGGCATCACCGTCAAAATGCGCGTCAACGAAGTTAGCCTGCTGAAAGACGCTTTCAAGAAAATTGGCTATTTTGAAGTGTGCTTCTGTAAAGTCAGCGATGACAAACTCCGCGTATTGAAAGCGTCCGTCGGCCACGATTGCGCTTCGAAAGTCAGCTCGCTCACCGAAAACTGCCTGTCTGAAGTCAACGTACTCGTTGAAGATTGTCTGGCTGAAGTTTGCGAGGGAACTGAATGTCGCCTCTTTGAAAGAAGCCTTGTTAAGGGTCTGGCCCGAAAAAGTCACCTCAGGAAACCAGACACCGCTGAAGTCGAGCTTTTTAGCCTTGAGTCTTCGATCCAGAGCAGTACTAAACTGCTCTGCTTTCTCTTCACCTGGATAGTGGAGAACACAATAGCGCTTCTCCCCACTTTGTTTAAAAAACTCTTCACCACGACATGCAGATCGCATTCGTTCTGCACAATCACAAACAAAGGTAGAGTTGTTGGTAGGTGGGGCTGACATCACGTTTGGTCCAGCCTGGTATCTCAGAGCGGTAGCTCTGGCAAGATCGATGAGGTCGGTCGGTTAGAAAAGGTACTCTAAGTGAACTGGCCTTACTTTCCTTGATTACCTTACCTACACAATACCTTAATCGTCCACTTTAAGGCGTCGGGATGGTCGCCACTGTCATATTGTATACCGCCAGCCCCATCGTCGATTACGATCCTTGTGATTCTCTTGTTCAGATTTGAGTGCTTACGCGGATCAGACGGGTCTTTCGTATACTGCGCAGAGTCGAAATGTAATTGAACAGAACCGCCCTTGATAATAATGTCTCCACCTGAATCGGACATTGCCTACTAGACTCCTTTGAATGGTCGAAGATCCTCTACTATCCGAAAAACCTTGAGCTTAGGTGATTCGGAGGTTTTGCTGTATCCGGATTGGTTTCGTGAGATTACCACCCCAATGAGGCTGCAACAAGCTAAACACTACTGAAAAAGACCGGCGAGCCATTCGCCGGCCTCCTGTTGCGACGCAAGCATTCCTACCTGTATTGCAGCGGTTAAGTCCAAGGTCAAGTCCAGCGGGCAATCACCGCAACTCAGACAGACAGGAATATCTGTCCTACTTACTCTGTCACGTCTGGCTCGCCGTCACCACCGACTGCCGGAACCAGCGGCTCGCGCACTGGCGGCACCGGAACGTCATGGCCGCCGACGATATCGGGAAATTCCTCAAGGTCACGTTCGCGGCCCTGTTCCATTGATTCGTCGCGGTCGATGTCTACGTTGCGGTAATACTCCATGCCGGTGCCGGCCGGAATCAACCGCCCCATGATGACGTTCTCCTTCAGGCCGCGCAGGTAATCGATGCGACCGGAAATCGCCGCTTCGGTAAGCACGCGCGTGGTCTCCTGGAACGACGCCGCCGAGATGAACGAGTCAGTCGAAAGTGAAGCCTTCGTGATTCCGAGCAGTAACGGCTCGGCCTGTGCAACCTCACCGTCTTTCTCCACAACGCGCTCGTTTTCATCAGTAAAGCGGAAGCGGTCCACCTGCTCCTCGAGCAGGAAGTCTGTATCGCCGACTTCCTTAATCTTCACCCAGCGAAGCATCTGCCGCACAATAACTTCGATGTGCTTGTCGTTGATATTCACGCCCTGCAGACGATAGACCTCCTGAATCTCATTGACGAGATACTCCTGCAGGCGCTGCATACCGAGCACTCGCAGAATGTCGTGTGGGTTCAGCGGGCCATCCATCAGAGCCTCGCCGGCGCGCACGCGATCGCCCTCCTGTACGTTGATGTGAGTGCCGCGCGGAATGTCATACTCGCGCTCCTCACCATCGTCGCCGGTAATGATCAACTTGCGTTTGCCCTTGGCGATCGGACCAAGTGTGACGATGCCGTCAATTTCCGACATAACCGCCGTTTCCGCCGGACGTCGTGCTTCAAACAACTCGACTACGCGAGGCAGACCGCCGGTGATGTCCTTGGTTTTGGTAGTTTCACGCGGGATCTTCGCGATGATGTCTCCCGGCTCCACGTTTTCGGCGTCAGCAACCATCAGGTTGGCCCGCACAGGCATCTGGTAAGTCTTCAGCACCTTATTGCCGGCGCTGCGGATTTCCATACGAGGCTGCTTCTTCTCGTCAGGCGAGTCTTTCACAACCATGCGCGACTGACCTGTGACTTCGTCAACCTCTTCGTCAAAGGTCACTCCTTCTTTCAGGTCCTGATACTTAACGTGACCGGCAACCTCTGTCAGAATCGCGAACGTGAAAGGGTCCCAGGTGGCCAACAGTTGATCCTGGCTAACGCGTTCGCCGTCCTCCACCAGAATGTGGGCCCCATAAACGATCTGATAACGCGCCGCCTCGCGACCGCGGTCATCGATGATTGTCAACGAGCCGTTGCGGTTCATAGCGATGCGCTCGCCCTTGCGGCTCTTCACCGTTTGCAGGTCGAGGAATTTGATCGTGCCGTCCTGGCGCGCTTCGTGTTTCGAAGACTCTTCCAAACGCGCCGTACCACCGATGTGGAACGTACGCATCGTCAGCTGTGTACCTGGCTCGCCGATCGACTGCGCGGCAATCACGCCCACAGCCTCGCCGATTTCCACCGGCCGGCCGGTTGCGAGGTTGCGACCGTAGCATTTGATGCAGCAGCCCCGGCGCGATTCGCAGGTCAGCACCGAGCGAATACGAACGCGCTGCACACCCGAACGCTGAATCTCTGCAGCAAGGTCTTCATCAATCTCGGAGTTGCCCTCGACTATTACACGACCTTCAACCGGGTCAATGACATCTTCAAGAGCAATGCGTCCGACAATGCGGTCACGCAGCGACTCAATCTCCTCGCCACCTTCCACGATAGCGCTGGCAGAGATGCCACGCAGTGTGCCGCAATCCGGCTCACTGATAATCACGTCCTGGGCCACGTCAACCAGGCGCCGGGTCAGATAACCCGAGTCGGCGGTCTTCAATGCCGTGTCGGCCAGGCCTTTGCGCGCGCCGTGCGTCGAGATGAAGTACTGCAGCACGTCGAGACCTTCACGGAAGTTCGCCTTAATCGGCGTCTCGATGATTTCGCCCGAGGGCTTGGCCATCAGTCCGCGCATGCCCGCTAGCTGGCGAATCTGCTGCGCGCTGCCACGAGCTCCGGAATCGCTCATAACCAGGATTGGGTTCAACTCACCAGACGACTTCTCCCGCTCGTCCATCGCCTTAAACATTTCCTTGGCGACTTTGTCAGTCACTTCAGACCAGACCGCGATGACTTTGTTGTAGCGTTCGCCGGAGGTAATCACGCCGTCGAGATATTGCTGCTCAACTGCGATGACGTCCTTTTCCGCCTTATCAACCAGCGGCTTCTTCGCATCCGGCGTGACGAGATCGTCAATGCCGATCGAGATGCCGGCTTTAGTCGCATAGAGAAAGCCAAGATTCTTCAAGTCGTCAAGCATCTTCACGGTCATCTCGTGTCCGAGACGAATGTGCGAATAGTTGACGAGCGACTGGAGGCCTTTCTTCTTGAGCGTGCCATTGAAGAACGGCAAGCCGGGCGGAATCGAATCGTTGAAGATCACCCGGCCAACGGTGGTGTCGATAACTCGGCGTACGTCCTCCTGGACAGCCGCGCGGAGGATATCCTGCGGATCGTGCTCCTGCGTCAGATCGATCAGATCGCCCTGGATGCGAAGCTTGATTGGCGTCTGAGTTGTAACTTCTTTCGCATCAAGCGCGAGCAACACCTCTTCAAGCGACGCGAAAACTCGGCCCTCGCCTTTGGCGCCCGGCTTGTCGCGTGTCAGATAGTAAATTCCCAGGACGATGTCCTGCGAAGGCACCGCGATTGGTTGACCACTCGCAGGGCTGAGGATGTTGTTGCTCGAAAGCATCAGCACGGCTGCTTCGATCTGGGCTTCAGGCGAGAGCGGAATGTGCACCGCCATCTGGTCGCCGTCGAAGTCAGCGTTAAACGCCGTACAGACGAGCGGGTGAATCTTTATGGCCTTGCCTTCAACCAGCACCGGCTCAAACGCCTGAATTCCCAGACGGTGGAGAGTTGGTGCGCGGTTTAGCAGCACAGGATGCTCGCGGATGACCTCCTCGAGAATGTCCCAAACCACAGGCTCTTGCCGCTCAACCATTTCGCGCGCCTGCTTGATAGTCGCTGCATGACCCTGCTTTTCAAGCTGGTTGTAAATGAATGGCTTAAACAGCTCGAGGGCCATCTTCTTCGGCAAGCCACACTGATGCAGCTTGAGCTCAGGGCCGACCACGATCACTGAACGTCCGGAATAGTCGACGCGCTTACCGAGCAGGTTCTGCCGGAAACGGCCCTGCTTGCCCTTGAGGGTTCCACTCAGAGACTTCAGCGGACGGTTATTGACTCCACGCAGCACGCGGCCGCGACGCCCGTTATCAAACAGCGCGTCAACCGCTTCCTGAAGCATGCGCTTTTCGTTGCGCACAATAACTTCCGGAGCACGCAGCTCCATCAGCTTTTTCAAGCGGTTGTTGCGATTGATCACGCGGCGATAGAGATCGTTAAGGTCGGAGGTAGCGAAACGTCCGCCATCAAGAGGCACAAGGGGACGCAGCTCAGGTGGAATAACCGGAATCACGTCAAGGATCATCCACTCAGGTCGATTACCTGACTTCAGGAAGCTGGTTGCGACCTTCAACCGTTTCGAGTATTTGAGCTTCTTCTGCTGCGACGTCTCTTCGCGCATACGCTTGCGAAGCTCCGTTGCCAACTCTTCAACCTTGACCATCGATAGCAATTCTTTGATCGCTTCAGCGCCCATCTTGGCGACAAACTGTGCCGGGTAATCGCGCACCAGCTCACGATACCGCTCGTCGGAAAGCAGCTCGCGCTCCTTGATTCCAGCCACGTCGCCCGGATCGATGACGATGTAGGATTCGAAGTAGAGGACCTTTTCCAGCTCGCGCAGAGGAATATCCAGCAGGTGGCCGATACGCGAAGGCAATCCCTTGAAGAACCAGACGTGCGAACAGGGACTGGCAAGATCAATGTGGCCCAGGCGCTCGCGTCGCACTTTAGCTTGCGTGACTTCGACACCGCACTTATCGCAGATCACTCCGCGATGTTTCATGCGTTTATACTTCCCGCAGAGACATTCCCAGTCCGCTACCGGACCGAAGATGCGGGCGCAGAACAGGCCATCACGCTCAGGCTTGAATGTGCGGTAGTTGATCGTCTCCGGCTTGGTAACCTCGCCATGCGACCACTGCCGGATTTTGTCCGGCGAAGCCAACGAGATACGGATTGCCTCAAAATCAGGAGCTAATTGCGTCTTCTCTTGTTGAAATCGAAACATGAGTCTCCATTGCCAATTGCCGATTGCCAATTGCCGATTGGTTTCTTGCGCCGGTCACACTGAAACCAAACACCAGCTCAATCTTCGAAACCAAATGCCGATCGGCAATCGGCATTTGGCAATCGAAAATGATTTATCCCTCTACTGCGCTGGTAATCAGCGCTTCTCCGACTCCGTCTGCTTCCCCAGCGCCGTTGCCTGGGGCTTTCTTGTTGATAAGTTCAACGTCCAGGCACAAGGACTGGAGCTCGCGCACCAACACGTTGAACGACTCCGGTAGACCAGGATCAAAGTCAGCCTCACCCTTGACGATGGCTTCATAGATCTTGGAACGCCCGGCAACGTCGTCGGACTTCGCTGTGAGCAACTCCTGAAGAATGTGGGCCGCGCCATATGCTTCCAGGGCCCAAACTTCCATTTCTCCAAATCTCTGACCACCGAATTGCGCCTTGCCGCCCAGCGGTTGCTGCGTAATCAGACTGTATGGCCCAATTGACCGGGCGTGAATCTTGTCGTCCACCAGGTGTGAAAGTTTAAGCATGTAGATGTAACCAACGGTCACCTTCTGCTCAAACGGATCACCCGACAGCCCGTCGTAAAGAATCGCTTTACCCGACTCGTTTACGATCTCCGGGAGGCCCAAATCCGAAGCCCGGTGGTTCGCCAGCGCCAGCTTCTCTTTGATTTCTTTCTCAGTAGCTCCGTCGAAAACCGGCGTCGCGAAATGCACACCCAGAACGCGCGCAGCCCAGCCAAGGTGGGTCTCGAGGATCTGGCCCACGTTCATACGCGAAGGCACACCCAGCGGATTGAGCACGATTTCTACAGGCGTTCCGTCCGGCAGGTAAGGCATGTCCTCTTCCGGAAGGATGCGTGCGATTACACCCTTGTTACCGTGGCGTCCGGCCATCTTGTCGCCTACTGAAAGCTTGCGCTTCATGGCGATGAAGACCTTCACCATCTTGATTACGCCGGGCGCCAGTTCATCACCCTGCCGAAGCTTGGCAATCTTCTCCTCGTAAATGTCGGAAAGAATCTTGATCTGGCGTTCGGTGCGTTCTTCGTATTCCTTGATCTCCGCGCCCACATCGACTCGCGAAGAGGCCATCTGCACCTTCCTGAGGGCCTTGGGATCAACTTCCTCCAGCATTTCGCGTGTAATCGGAACACCCTTGGGAATGACCACTTCGCGATTTACCGTCAGGTCGGTTGATAGCTTGCGGCCCTCCAACAATTCCCGAATCCGCTGATCGCGCTGTTCACGAAGAATGCGAATTTCGTCTTCGAGGTCGCGGCGCAGGCGGTCTTCTTCTTCCTGCTCAATGGCAAGAGAGCGAGCATCTTTCTCCTGGCCTTTACGTGTGAAGACCTGGACGTCGACAACCGTGCCATCGATTCCCGGCGGCGATACGAGTGAAGCATCTTTAACGTCACCCGCTTTTTCACCGAAGATAGCGCGCAGCAGTTTCTCTTCAGCCGTGAGCTGCGTTTCACCCTTGGGGGTAACTTTGCCCACGAGAATCGAACCGGGCTTGACCTGGGCGCCAATGCGGATGATGCCGCTCTCGTCCAGATCGCGAAGCATGTTTTCACCGACGTTGGGAATGTCTCGGGTTATCTCTTCCGGACCAAGCTTCGTGTCGCGGGCCTCGATTTCCAGTTCTTCGATGTGAATCGAGGTGTAATAGTCCTCTTTCACCAGACGCTCAGAAACCAATATCGCGTCCTCGAAGTTGTAACCGCGCCAGGGCATGAAGGCCACCAGGACGTTTCGACCGAGGGCCAATTCACCACGATCAGTACAGGGTCCATCGGCGATCACCTGACCCTTGGCCACGCGCTCGCCGACATGCACGATCGGACGCTGGTTAATACAGGTATTCTGATTTGAACGCTTGAACTTGATCAGCGTGTAGATGTCGGCCGTAACTTCGCGCGAGATCGTACCGTCAACATTGTGATCTGCCTTAATAATCAACCGTTCGGAGTCAACGTAGTCGACAACCCCGTCGCGCTTACCCACCACCACTGCACCTGAGTCGCGGGCAGTCGTTTTCTCCATCCCCGTGCCGATGTATGGCGCCTCGGCACGCAGCAACGGCACCGATTGACGTTGCATGTTTGAACCCATCAAGGCGCGGTTAGCATCGTCGTTTTCGAGGAACGGAATAAGCGATGCAGCCACCGAAACAAGTTGCTTCGGCGACACGTCGACGTATTCGATGTCTTTGCGTAAGGCGAGGATGAATTCGCCGGCTTTGCGCGCTGCGTTACGCTCGTTAACTATGTAACCCGTTTCGTCCAATCCAATATTGGCCTGACCGACTACGTGTTTGTCTTCTTCCCACGCAGTCAGGTAGAAGGGCCACGGCTCGTAGTCGGCTTTCCGGCCGCCAGCGCTCACACGCTTGTTGACCTTCTCCAGATCCTCGAGCGGCAAGTGTTCGCCATGCTTATACTTGGTGTCGCCACCATTCAGAACTCGCACGTATTCAACGACTCGCCCGTCCGTGACTTTGCGGTATGGGGCCTCGATGAAACCAAATTCGTTGATGCGCGCAAAACACGAGAGACTGGAAATCAAACCGATGTTTGGACCTTCCGGGGTCTCAATGGGACAAATGCGCCCATAGTGAGTCGGGTGAACGTCGCGGACTTCAAACCCGGCGCGTTCGCGGGACAATCCGCCCGGTCCCAATGCCGACAAGCGGCGTTTGTGAGTGATCTCGGACAGCGGATTGGTCTGATCCATAAACTGCGAGAGCTGGCTGGAGCCAAAGAACTCGCGGACAGCGGCGGTCACGGGCTTGGCATTTATCAGGTCCCGCGGCATCGTCGTCTGCATTTCCTGATGGATCGACATCTTCTCCTTGATCGCACGTTCCATGCGCTCGAGGCCGATGCGGAACTGGTTCTCCAAAAGTTCGCCGACCGCCCGCACACGTCGATTGCCCAGGTGGTCGATATCGTCTGCCTGGTATTCCGAAGGGTTCTTCCGCATCTTCAAGACATAAGAAACCACTTCGTAAAAGTCTTTTGCGGAGAGCAACGGATCGTTTATACGTTGGCGCTCGGGTTTGCCCATCTTGATGTTGAACTTCAAGCGGCCCACTCGAGAAAAGTCGAACTTGCGCGGATCGAAGAACATCGCCTCCAGCAGTTTGTAGGCGGTCTGGACCGTCGGCGGATCGCCCGGACGCATCTTCCGGTAGATCTCCAGAAGCGCATCGACGGGCTTGGTGATGACGTCCTTCTTCAGGGTCTGAGAGAGGATTGGACCAATGTCGTCGCGCTCAGGGAAAAACACCTTGAAGCTGTCGATACCACCCTCGACGATCTCCTGGAGCTTGGCGGCATTAATCTCATTATTCGCCTCCAGAATCACCTCGCCGCTGTCTTTATTGACGATGTCGGAAACCGCGTAAGCTCCGTCAAACTGGGCCGTCTCAATCTCAACTTCTCCGATGTTGGATTTGCGCAGTGCTTCCAGACCGGTGTGGGTAACCTTCTTGCCGGAACGAACGATGGGCTCGGGGCCACGTCCCTTGATATCAAAATCGACTTTCATTCCCACCAGGTTGGTAGGACCCTGTTCGGGCAACTGAACCATCAACCGCCCGTCTTCCACCCTAATCTCATCTGTGACGTACAGAGCGCGCAAAATATCCTCGTCGCCGAATGAAGCATTCTTCACCCTCTCTTCCAGCGCCGCGTCACTCTTAACGAGCTTTCCGTCCGGTTCCTTGCCAAACCAAAGCCCGAGCGCGCGCAGGAAAATCGAAGAAAGGAACTTTCGCTTTCCGACGCGAACATAGAGCAGGTTCTTTTGATCGTATTCAAACTCTACCCAGGAGCCGCGGTAAGGAATGATCTTGGCAATGTAGATGGCGCCGCGCTTGAAGAAGACCCCGGGTGAGCGGTGCAGCTGAGAAACGATAACGCGCTCGGTACCGTTGATAATGAAGGTGCCGTTATCCGTCATCAGAGGGATCTCACCAAAGAATACTTCCTCTTCTTTGATGTCCCGGATTGAAAGGGTTTCGGTTTCCGGATCTTTGTCGTAAACGGTAAGCCGGATCTTCACCTTAAGCGGCACGCTGTAACTCATGCCCCGCTCCTGGCATTCCTGCTGATCGTGTTTGTGCTTCAGGCCAACGGGCTCGCCGCAGTTTTCGCAAAGTTGGGGACGGACCGAATTGAACGTGCCGCATTTGTGGCAGAGCGTCTCACCCGCGGCTAACGGATTTACTTTGATGGTGGAAGCGCAATGTTTACAGTTCGCCCTAAGATAGTTCAGACCCTCGAGGCGGCCGCACTTACACTGCCAGTTCCCGATTTGATACTCGACGAAGTCGAGGGTCGCAGTCCCGCGAAAATCGGAGATGGGAAACACTGACTCAAAGACGGCCTGTAGTCCGGTGTTCTCTCGCTCCTCGGGCAGAAAATCCATCTGGAGGAAGCGATTGTACGACTCGCGTTGAATCTCGATCAGATTAGGAATAGCTACCGCCGTGGAGATCTTTGAAAAATCCACACGCTCAGGCGCCTGGCTCGTTCGTTTTCCCAACCCTGTACTTACTTGTTGAAGCAGATTTGCAGACATGAGAGGTTCCTTTAATATTGCCAATTGCCGATTTCCAATCTCCAATTGAAAGCTCGCGACTAAATCGGCAATTGGCAATCGGAAATGTCTAGAGACGCCAAGACGCGGTCAGAGCGCAGAACGCCCCGACCGCTTATTCATCGAAAAGCGGCAGTTTCGTCGTCAAATTTGTTTAGAGTAAAGCCAGCGCCTCAATACGTCTCTTAACTTACGCACCTAAACCACGAGTGTCAAGCCGACCAAAACTGGTGCCAGGTTGAGGGTCCCGGGTGCCGGTAAGAACTGCCGACACCCGGAACCCGACACCCGACACCCTTATTTCACTTCGACGGTTGCGCCCGCGTCCGTCAGTTTTTGCTTGATAGTCTCAGCTTCTTCTTTTGACACGCCCTCTTTGACGGCCTTAGGTGCGGCTTCGACGAGATCCTTGGCTTCTTTCAAGCCAAGCGCTGTCACTTCGCGTACAACCTTGATCACGTTGATCTTATTGCCGCCAATGGCCTGGAGGACCACGTCAAACTCGGTCTTCTCCTCAGCCGGTGCCGCTGCTTCACCGCCGCCGGCGCCGCCCGCTGCCGGGGATGCCACAGCTGCCGCTGCCGCCGAAACACCAAAAGTCTCCTCCAGCTCTTTTACGAGCTGGGAAGCTTCCAGAAGCGTCATGCTCTTCAAAAACTCAATTACATCTTCACGTGTTGCTGCCATGATTACTTTCTATCCTCCTCAACTAGGGTTCCTAGTGCTACGGTTGTTGTTATGCAGCAGGAGAACCCACGGAACGTTTCCACGAATTGTTTGCATCTCAACTCACTGAAACGTCGAAGCCGTAAGACGACCTGACCATCGCCAAGCTCGTTGTCCGCGTCCGGCCCTGTGCCTCTATTGCGGAATGCAGATGTCGGATTGTGGGTTTTGGTAAACCATTTCCGACTGTGCATTCCAGATTACTATTACGTCGTACCGCGAATGAGATTTCAGATTTGGATTGAACTCCGCATTCCGAAATCGCACCTCCCAAATCGTCAGGCGGCTTCCCCGCCCTTCTGATCACCAATCTGCTTAACCACAATGGCGAGGTTGCGCGGCACCGCCGAGATGACGGTTACCAAACGCTGCGCCTGTGCGTTAATCAGGAACAGAATCTTCGAAATCAACTCTTCCTTCGAAGGCAGGCTGGCAATCGCTTCCACGTCGCGAAGCTCCACGACCTTGCCTTCCACAATGCCAACCTTGAACTTAAAAATGTCGGGATTTGCCTTCGTGAACTTCGCTATCGCCTTTGACAGATTCACAGGATCCTGGCCGCTCAGTGCCACCGCCGTCACGCCTTTGAACTGATCCGAGGCCTGTTCCAGTGGAGTGCCTTCGGCCGCCTTGCGCGCCAGAGTGTTCTTCACCACGGCATAACTAATACCCGCCTCACGCAACTGATTGCGTAGCTCCTGGTCTTTGGGAACAGTCATCCCCTTGAACCCTACCACCATCGCCGCCTTTGCGTTTTTGAACTGCTCTGTGAGAGCTTCCAGGTCTTTTTGCTTCTGCGCTTTAGTTTTCATCTGAGTAGCTCCTCACTCCTATTTCACGTAGGCCGCTTCGTCCAGCAATACTCCCGGACTCATGGTAGCTGCCAAATTCACCTTCTTGACATACTTGCCCTTTGCGGTTGAAGGCTTGGCTTTTACTACTGCTTCGAGCAACGCCTTGGCGTTGTCGCGCAGCTTGTCGGCTTCGAAGGAAACTTTTCCAACGGGCACGTGAACCACGCCGGTCTTGTCCACCCTATATTCAACCTTGCCGGCCTTGGTTTCTTTGACTGCCGTCTTTACGTCAAATGTCACCGTCCCCGTTTTCGGGTTCGGCATTAGTCCACGCGGGCCCAGGACCTTTCCCAATCCGCCCACGAGCCGCATCATGTCGGGTGTTGAAATCACAGCGTCGAAGTCGAGCCAGCCCTCTTTGATCTTGTTTACCATGTCCTCGCCGCCTATGAAATCCGCTCCGGCCTCTTCGGCTTCTTTGAGCTTCTCACCTTGCGCGATAACCAACACGGTCTTCGACTTACCAAGGCCGTGAGGGAGGACAATTGTGCCGCGCACAAGTTGATCGGCTTTTCGCGGATCAACTCCGAGCCACATGGTCAATTCAACGGTTTCATCAAACTTGGCAAAGGCAATCTCCTTAACTTTGGAGACAGCCTCTTCGAGGTTGTACTTGCGCCCGGTCTCGATCTTTTCTGCCGCGGCGTTGTATTTCTTTCCGTGCTTCTTCATTACTTTTCTCCGAGGTGCAGGCGAGCATGGATAACATTGCTCTCCCTCTTAATGGTGACAGTGTCAGTGCCGGTATCGGGTGCCGGTAAAGAACCTGACACCCGGCACCTGGTACCCGATATCTATTCGATTGTCAGCCCCATCTGACGAGCCGTTCCACTAATGGTTTTTATCGCCGACTCCAGACTGGTTGTGTTCAGATCCTGCAATTTCGTTTTAGCGATCTCTTCGACCTTGGCTTTTGAGATCGTGCCCACCTTCTCGCGGTTCGGCTTGCCTGAACCCTTCGGAATCCCAGCAGCCTTCTTGAGAAGGTCCGCCGCCGGAGGGGTCTTCGTCTCAAATGTGAACGAACGGTCAGCGAAGACAGTGATGACTACCGGTATCTTCAAGTCCGGATCCATCTGCGCAGTCTTGGCATTGAACGCCTTGCAGAATTCCATAATGTTCACGCCATGCTGACCGAGCGCCGGGCCAATTGGCGGCGCCGGATTCGCTTTACCGGCGGGAACCTGGAGTTTGATGTAGCCTGTTATTTTCTTTGCCATAAGTCATTGCCGATTGCCAATTGCCGATTGCCAATTGGCTGTCTCTAAGATTCAATCCAATTTCATTTGTGCGCGCGGCAAGACGTTTTCCAATCGACAATCGGCAATTGGAAATCGGCAATGCCCTCATTCTTCTTCCGCGAAAGTCACCTTCTCAACGTCCAGGAAGTTCAACTCGACCGGGGTCGACCTTCCGAAGATTGTGACCGTCACTTTCAGCGTCGACTTGTCCTCGTTAACCTCTTCCACTTTGCCGGTAAAACTCTGAAACGGCCCGGACTTGATTCGTACGGTTTCCCCAGCCGCATATGAAAACTTTGGCTTCGGCTTTTCCGCCGCTTCGGCCTGTTGATTGACTATCTGGTCCACTTCCTCAGGAGTTAGTGGTGTCGGATTGTGCCCACCGACAAAGCCGGTCACCTTGGGAGTCGACTTAATGAGATGAAAGACGTGATCCGGAATGTGCCCGCGTTCATCGCATTCAATCTGCACCAGTACGTATCCCGGATAAAACATCCTGGACGATTCGATTCTTTTATTGCCACGCATTTCCACGACGGTTTCGGTCGGCACCAGCACTTTCGTGATCTGGTCCTGCAAATCCATATCGCGAATTCTCGCTTCCAGACTGTCGCGCACCTTCTTCTCGTGTCCGGAGTATGTGTGAAGAATGAACCAATGCTGCATTAATAATGCTTCCTTGCCACTCAGGCCCCGGTCAACAAATTCAGAAGGCTGTTGAGTTGGGTCAATAAAAACACCCATATGCGGTCTACTAAAAACAAATAAATTGCGAAAAAGATGACAGCTACCAGGGTGATGATTGTAGTATTCCTAACCTCATTAAGACTTGGCCAGGAGACTCGTTTCATCTCTGCCCGCACGTCACGGAAAAACTGCGACAGGCGACCGATTGGGCCTTCCCTGCGACCACTCAATCCGCGTTCGCGTCGTGCCCCACGGCCCTCCACGCCTTCTCCAAAGCGGGCGGCGCGCGGTGCCGGTGTACCTGGCTTTTCTATGTCATCCATGATGTTGCCGACTTCTTTAATACCAGTGCTTAATACTTATCTGGCAGGGGTACCAGGATTCGAACCCGGACTTTCGGTTTTGGAGACCGACGTGCTAACCGTTGACACTATACCCCTCCATAAAAGGGGTGTCGGGTATCGGGTGACAGGTGCCAGTCGAATCATCGCTAGCGCTAAGCTGACACCCGGCACCTGGAACCTGGCACCCTCTTTACTTCGTTTCTTTATGATCAGTGTGTTTCCGGCAACGGCGACAGAACTTGCTAAACTCAAGCCGATCAGGCGTGGTCTTTTTAT
>JBBPIC010000075.1:0-266 GCA_038040525.1 Acidobacteriota bacterium
CGAATCTGTTCTGGTGAACGGCGCGGTCTTCAAAACCGTTAGTGAGACTGTGAGAGCAGGCTTAGGTAGGTTCGATTCCTACACGCCTCCGCCATGCGCGAGAAGGCAGAGAGCAGGAAGTCCCGAGGCATAAGGCGACTCCTTGGAGTGCGGTGCCTTGTCACCGCTTTGGCCCGCGGCGGCTTGACGCCGCAATCGTGGTCAGACGCACGCGAGATGTTAACTAGATTCAGGCGAACCATGGTCGCGCCTGGCCGCGACCGGCC
>JBBPIC010000075.1:366-25697 GCA_038040525.1 Acidobacteriota bacterium
GCACTCCAAGGAGGTTGCGGGAGGCAACGGCGCCTTCTGTTTGCTAATCGGCAATCGGCAATTGGAAATCGGCAATGATGAGAGACCTTGTCACCGCTTTGGCCCGCGGCGGCTTGACGCCGCAATCGTGGCCAAACGCATGCGAGATGTTAACTAGATTCAGGCGAACCATGGTCGCGCCTGGCCGCGACCGGCCAAAGCGCCGACAGGTCGGCGCACTCCAAGGAGGTTGCGGGAGGCAACGGCGCCTTCTGTTTGCTAATCGGCAATTGGCAATTGGAAATCGGCAATGATGAGAGAGTGGGTTGCATTAAACATGACGCCGGGCATTGGCCCGCGAGCGGCGGCTAAGTTGCTGGAACGCTTCGGATCTGCGGAAGCCGTTTATAACGCCACGCGTGCTGATTTGGAAAAGGTTCGCCTGCTCCCGGAAGCGGTCGACAGCATCATCGCCCGCGACATGCATGAACGGGCAGAAGCTGAGATTGAGAATGTAAGAATGCTGGGCGCCGAGATATTGATTCTTGATGACGGTGTTTACCCGGCCTTGTTGCGAGAGATTTACGATCCGCCGGTTGCACTCTACGTGAGGGGTGCGTGGTCAGAATGTCTTGACCAGCCTTGCGTGGCCATCGTCGGCTCGCGCCGGTGTTCGACTTACGGGCTGAATGCGGCTTCAATGCTGGCCAGGGACCTGGCGCAGCGTGGCGTAACCATCGTTTCAGGTTTCGCGCGCGGCATAGATGCGGCGGCCCATCGAGGCGCTCTTGAGGCTGGCGGGCGCACGATAGCGGTGCTGGGTACGGGAATCGGAGAAGTTTATCCGCGCGATCATACGAAGCTGGGAGAGGAGATTCTTGCCGCCGGTGGCGCGATGGTTACTCAGTTTCCCCTGGCCACTCCGCCCGTCTCGGAAAACTTTCCGTATCGGAACCGCATCATTAGCGGGTTGAGTTTGGGCGTGGTGGTGGTTGAAGCCGCGGAGAATTCCGGCTCCTTGATAACAGCGCGGCTCGCCATCGAGCAGAACAGAGAAGTGTTTGCGGTGCCGGGAAACATCACTTCGCGCAATTCGTTTGGCACCAATTATCTAATTAAGGGGGCGGGTGCGAAACTGGTGCAGCAGTGGCAGGACGTTGCGGCTGAGTTGCCGCCGCAAATAGCGGCGAAACTACTGCCGCCACCGCTGGGTGACAAGAAGAAGGAGAAGTCGGTTGCCGATCAGTTGGCGATGGTGCCGCAGGGACTGACCGGTTATGAGCAATCCGTTTTCAGGTTGCTTTCGGCTGACAACCCGGCACACATTGATGCATTGGTTAACCAGAGCAGGATTTCGATTCCGGATCTGACGGCCGCGCTGTTGACTCTGGAAATGCGGGACCTGGTAAGAGCACTACCGGGTAAATGTTTTGTGCGAAAGATGTGAAGGGCGGGTAAATGGTAAATGGTAAATGGTGAATAGGAGAGACCTTTCCGATAGCGCTTCGGGCGTCCTGGGAGAGGCGGCGACGATCGCGTGTCCTATTTACCATTCACCATTTACCATTCACCAAATTCAAGATGGCAAAGAATCTAGTAATCGTTGAATCG
The DNA here is from genome assembly GCA_038040525.1 of Acidobacteriota bacterium. Classification (GTDB taxonomy): domain Bacteria; phylum Acidobacteriota; class Blastocatellia; order Pyrinomonadales; family Pyrinomonadaceae; genus PSRF01. Next base: position 1,957 of record JBBPIC010000075.1, read on the forward strand.
CCGGCGAAGGCGAAGACCATAAACAAATATCTGGGAAAGGACTATCTGGTTAAGGCCTCGATAGGCCACATAAAAGATCTGCCTTCCAAAGGTTTGGGCGTCGACGTAGACGACGATTTCAAACCTACTTATGAGGTGATTCCCGACACCAGAAAACGAAACAACAAGAAGATCGTCGCGGAGCTAAAGAAGGCTGCCAAAGAAGCAGACACCATCTATTTCGCGGCTGACCCGGATCGCGAAGGTGAAGCTATTTGCCAGCACCTGGCAGAAGAGATTGTGCCGAAGCGACCTGCAAAGCCGACTTTTCGCGTGATGTTTAACGAGATCACGAAGCGAGCGGTCAACGAAGCTTTTGAACACCCCAAACAGATCGACCAAAACCTCGTTGATTCTCAGCAGGCGCGCCGCGTGTTGGACCGTCTGGTTGGTTACAAGGTTTCGCCGCTTCTTTGTCGCACGGTGGGAGGAAAACTCAGCGCGGGGAGGGTCCAATCAGTAGCGCTGCGGATGGTTGTTGAGCGCGAAAGGGAGATCGAGAAGTTCATTAAGACCGAGTATTGGACGATATCCGCCAATTTAGGTGCCCGGCTACCGCCAGCCTTTGATGCGCGGCTGTTCAGGATTGGCGAACAAACCGTCAAGACAGGTGGATTCGAGCAGGAGGTTAAGCGCAACGAAATCCTCATTGGCAATGAGGCGCTGGCGACGGAAGTTGTAGCAGAAGCTGAACAGCAGAGCTTCGTTGTCAACGAAGTCACGCGCAAAGAGCGCAAGCGTAATCCGGTACCGCCTTTCATCACTTCAAAGTTACAGCAGGAAGCTGCGCGCAAACTTGGCTGGGCCGTAAAACGGACGATGATGATTGCGCAGAAGCTTTACGAAGGCATCGAGATTGGCGCTGAAGGCTCCGTCGGGTTAATTACCTACATGCGAACGGACTCCACGCGTGTCTCCGACGCGGCCTTAGGTGAGGTGAGGGATTTCATCAGCAAGCAGTATGGCGCTCCATATTTGCCCGAGAAGGCAATTCACTATCGATCGAAGAAGGACGCGCAGGATGCACACGAGGCGATCCGGCCTACCGATGTCACGCGTACTCCGGACTCGCTGGCAAGCTACTTAAACAACGACGAGCTGCGGCTTTATCGTTTGATCTGGCAGCGTTCAGTTGCATCACAGATGACACCCGCGGTCTTTGATCAGACCACCATTGATATCGGAGCCGGACGTTTCATCTTCCGCGCGACCGGTTCGGTGCAAAAGTTCGACGGCTTCCTGAAGCTTTATCAGGAGGGTCGCGATGAGAAAACCGAAGATGATGAAGAGGCCGAGCGCAAGCTGCCACCGGTGGAAAAGGGCGAGACTCTGGCCCTAAACCAAATCACGCCGGAGCAGCATTTTACCGATCCGCCACCGCGCTACACTGAAGCCACACTGGTGAAGGCCCTGGAAGAAAAGGGCATCGGCCGGCCGTCGACTTATGCGGCGATCATGACCACGATTCTGGCGCGTGAGTACGTCGAAAAACTCGAGGGACGTTTCCATCCCACGGCATTAGGGAAAACCGTTAACGACCTGCTGATCGAGGGCGGGTTTGACGATCTGTTTAATGAGACTTACACGGCGCGGATGGAAGAAGAGTTGGACAGCGTTGAGGAAGGCACCCTCAAGTGGACCGACGCGCTGCATGAATTTTATGACAAGTTTTCGAAGGACCTTGTTACCTTCACCGAATACACTGGGCGTATTAAGAACGAAGAGATACCGACTGACGAGGTTTGTCTCAAATGTGAAACGAAAGGCATGGTTCGGAAGCGGGGTCGCTTCGGTAAGTATCTCAAGTGTTTGAATTGTGGTGCATCGCGTGATGCGGAACCGAAAGCGGGTTCCAATGGTGGCGCCCAGGGAACCGAATCCTCCACCAGCGGTGAGGAAGCCGCCGAGCCGGAAGTGTGCGAGCTATGCGACAAACCAATGCAGTTGAAACGCGGTCGGTTTGGGCCCTTTCTCGGCTGCACGGGTTATCCTGAATGCCGCAACATTCGCAAAATTGCCAAGAGCGGTGTGGCGGCGCCAGCCCCTGTGCCGCTGGATGAGAAGTGTCCTCTGGACGGAGCACAACTTGTCCGGCGGTTTGGACGTTTCGGAGAGTTTATCTCCTGCTCAAACTATCCGAAGTGCAAGTACATCAAGCAGGAATCTACGGGAGTCGCCTGCACTCGTCCGGGTTGCAAGGGCGAACTGGTCGTCAAAAAATCGAAGCGCGGCAAGGTGTTTTACAGTTGCTCTGCTTATCCGGATTGCGACAGGGTTTATTGGGACAAGCCTGTGACTGAAGCGTGTCCCAAGTGCAACGCGCCATTCCTGCTCGAGAAGACAACCAAGAAACAGGGCACTTTCCGCTATTGCGCAATCGAGGATTGTGGGTATAGTTCCAACGAATCGACGGCTGCACCAGCCAAAGAAAAAGCGAAACCGAGGAAGGTTTTGAAAGCTTCGTAGGTTTGTTCGTCGAATAGTTTCGATCGCGGGATATTTGCAAGCCCCGGCAGTTAATAAGGTACTTGCTGCAGTTTGAAGCCGGAAGTTCAGAGTTCAGCCTTTAGGCTGCGGCTTCGCACGCAAGCTAAAGCTTGAACTCTAAACTGCATGGCGCATTTGGTCGTTAACCACCCCTAAAACTTCAGGAGACATCGCAATGCTAAGACGCAATGCAGCGTTTGTGCTGCTCATAATTTTCCTGGGCCAGCCCATTGCGGCGTCTGCCCAGCAACCAGCACCTGCTCCAGCCGCGTCACCCGCGGCTGCACGATCTACTGAACCCGCGAAGGACCCAAACGACCCCATCGAGCGAATCAAGGATGAAGCTCTCAACCGTTCTCAGGTGATGCAAACGCTGAGTTATTTGAGCGATGTTATTGGCCCGCGCTTGACTGCATCACCCGGAATGAAGAGGGCCAACGAGTGGACTCGCGATCAACTCACAAAGTGGGGGCTGCAGAACTCGCACCTTGAGGCGTGGGGGCCCTTTGGCCGTGGTTGGACCTTGAGACGGTTCTCGGCGCAGGTTACCGAGCCTTTGACCATTCCGCTCATCGCGTATCCGAAAGCCTGGTCGCCAGGTACAGGCGGACCGATCACTGCACCGGTTATTTATGTCGATGCGAAAGATGAAGCCGGCCTGCAGGCTTTCAAAGGCAAACTCAAAGGCGCCATTGTGCTGACCAGCGCAATGCGTGAAGTGAAAGCCCTCTTCGATTCTCCGAGCACGCGCCTGGTTGAAAAGGATTTGCTGGCCCTGGCTGATGCTCCCGAGCCGCGCCGGGGCGGTCGTCGCCCGCCGCAAACGCCTGAGCAAAGAGCCGCGTTCCAATTTGCGGCAAAGCGAAATCAGTTTCTCCATAACGAGGGCGCTGCAATCTTGGTTGATTCGAGCCGGTTGGGTGATGGCGGCACTATCTTTGTTCAAGGCGCCACAGTGCCACAGCAACCAGCCGATGAATCTGCTGGCGCTACTCAGGCGCGACAAATCCCGGTTTATGCCAGGAACGCACCGAAGATCACCCCTCAACTGGTGATGGCGGTCGAACATTACAATCGCATTGCCCGCATGCTTGAGGCCGGCGAAAAAGTGAAGATGACGGTTGACCTGGACGTGGAATGGCAGGAAGCCGATCCTATGGGCTACAACACTATTGCAGAAATCCCCGGCTCGGACCTGAAAGATGAAGTCGTCATGCTGGGGGGCCATATGGATTCATGGCACGGGGGAACTGGAGCCACGGACAATGCGGCCGGCGTGGCCGTAGCCATGGAAGCGGTGCGAATAATTCAAGCTCTGAATCTCAAGCCACGACGGACAATTCGGATTGCGCTCTGGAGTGGTGAGGAGCAGGGACTGCTGGGTTCACGCGCTTACGTGGCAGAGCATTTTGGAAAAATGGAAACACCTGCGGCAACTCCCGGCGCGCCGCCATCGTCGGGCGCGGCAACTGGCGCTCTCGTAACCAAGCCTGAATACGAGAAGCTGAGTGGCTATTTCAATCTGGACAACGGAACCGGCAAGGTGCGTGGCGTTTATCTTCAGGGCAACGAAGCGATACGTCCCTTGTTTCGTCAGTGGCTCGCGCCTTTTCGTGAAATGGGAGCTGCCACTCTTACGATCTCGAATACCGGCGGCACCGACCACCTTTCATTCGATGCTATCGGACTACCGGGGTTTCAGTTCATTCAGGATGAGATCGAATACGACACGCGTACACATCATTCAAATCAGGATGTATTCGATCGCATTCAGGCCGATGACATGAAACAGGCGTCAACCATAATGGCTGCGTTCGTTTACAACTCCGCAATGCGAGACGAGAAATTACCGCGCAAGACGCCGCCGGCAAGGTAAATGGAAGTAGGACAGGCATTCCTGCCTGTCCGGGTCTGGTAGTGCTGAAGGATAAGAATGGCTGATGCTCCGGAACCTCGCAGAGGCGGCCGCTATCTGAGAGCCCTTCAGGCTGAAAACCGCATGGTGACAAGTTCTTTCACGACGCGTCAAAGCAATTGGGCAACTTGTGCCGGGAGCAAATAAATGGTCCGAGTAGCATTTATTTCTTAGTTGGCGGTTACCTCACCATCCGCACAGCAACGCCCGGCTTGCCGGATCGATCGCAGGCACATCGAATAGATACTGGTCGACGTGCGACGGGCCGATGTTCGGATTGTCCTGGTCCCACTTACAGTTCACGCAGTGCGGCTGCAGCGACGCGGTATTTTGCGTCAACCCCGAGAAATATTTCCGCGAGTAGCGATACTTCTCCGAGTTGAAAACCTCCTCGCCACTGCTCGCGTCGAACTTCCCGAAATCCAGATCGAAGGTCCGCTTAGGCGTGCCGCAGCACGGCGCTATCTGTCGATTTGCGTCCAACGTCATATTTGAGTACAGCCACCGACATGTGTGTTTTGACGCCTGAGCGGGCTCCTCCACCGAGTCCATCGGATGTCGGTCCATCCATCGCGAGGCAAACTCCCGAGCGATTGCCTCGGCCGCGAGTTCGTCCGGAAACGCGTTCCAATTGTTGTGGATCGCTGGTCCACAGTCTGTGTTGAAGAACTCGATCTGCTCGTCGATATTTGCAAGCCGAATGGACGGAACATCCCACGACACATCAAATGGCCGACAGACACTGATCATGTCCACGCCGAGTTCGCGAGCAGTCTGAATCGCTAAAGGAATCTCGTGTTGGTTATGCTCGAAGGCCAGAAACTGCCAGCTCAGAATCGGAGTCTGCTTGCCAAGCCGTTTCTTCGCCTCCACCAGGTTGCGGATGTTCTTGTAGACGATGTCCAGATGGCCATTCCGACGGTATTGCTCATATATCGGCTGCGTTGCTCCGTCGATCGAAAGCACAAGAAAATCGAGACCCGATGCGACACAAGCCTCAGTATCCAGCCGCCCGATCGACAGATTCGTCGAGAGCATGGTGCGGATTAGATATTGCTTTGCTAAACGCAAAAACTCGTGAGTGTGCTTGTTCAGCAGAGGTTCTCCCCAACTGCACATCGTGAGGTGCGTGGCGTACGCACCGTAGCGATTCATATAGGCCGCGAAATCGTCAGATGCCAGGTTGCCCGGTTCCCAAATTACCTCGCTCTTTGCGGTCGGCGAATGCACGCACCCCGGGCATTGAAGGTTGCAGAAGTTGGAAGGATCCACCACCAGCCCGAACGGACGAGACAGCACGGTCGCGCTCTGCGCCAGGTAGTGATACTTGGTCAGGCAAAGATTCTGGATCTTTAGCGTGACCGCTTGGGCCGCAGCGTCCGAATCGAGGTGTTGCCGGAAGTGGAGAAACATGTCGCGCTTCGACTCGTCCAGCACCTCCAAGACTCGTTTCAATTTCCCGTGGGTCTTTACTTCGCAGTCGACCGCGGCAAGGAGATTATAAAATGCAGTAGTTGGCAGCAAGCACTCTGATTATAGCGTTGAGGATAGCTGGAATACCAACATTCCGCATAACGACCGACACTCGTTATCGCGGGTTGCCAGAAATAGCCGCCCGCGGCAAACGCCAGAGCAAAGAGCCGCCTTCCAATTTGCGGCAAAGCGGAGTCAGTTTCTCCATACGAGCGTGCTGCAATCTTGATGGATCCCAGCCGGTTGGGTGATGGCGGAAATATCTTTGTTCGAGGCCGTGGAATGCGATGTAGTGTTCAGCCGCCATTACGAGTTGAGGCGTTGATGCTTCGGTGCATTCTTAGCATAAACCGGGAGGCATTCCCGCCTGTCGGGGCCTGGTAATGCTGAATGATAAAAACTAAGAAGATTTTCCATATCATTTCTAATTTCATTTGTCATCGCCGGAAATGGCGGAATATTGCCGGAAGTTCAGAGTTCAGCGTTTAGGCTGTGGCTTCGCAACCCAAGCTAAAGCTTGAACTCTGAACTTCTCGCCCTCGACGATGACAAACGAAAAATGATATATGGAAATCTTTCAGTGCGCGCAAGGGTCTTTTACCAACGAGCAGACAGACAGGAATGTTGTCCTACGCCGAAAAAAAGGGCGAGCCTGGATAGGCTCGCCCTTTTCTTCCTTGCCCCCCTTGTTAGACCTCTCTCAATCCCTCAACAGAGGATGCACTGGAGACGCTGCGGGGTGGCTGTGTACTGCCCATTGAGGCTGGTTTCTCTGACAGATCGAGTCCGACCCAGTTCTTGATTTTATTCAGCAGGAACGGCAACACAACCGCTTGAGCGGTAGTGGAAAGCTCCTCAACAATTCGATCACCAATCGTGCCTGCTTCCTTGCTCAAGCGTTCATAGGCAGAGGTTTCTTTGAATCGTTCGAGCATACCAGGACCTTCGTCGTGGCCATTGGTCTTTGTCGATGGTGTCCGAAGCGGCTCCCCGGTAAGGGAGTGAGCGTAAGAATCCGACGTCTGCGAAACATAGCTGCCGGATGAATCGTCGTCGCCTTTGATGGCGGCGGCAATTCCGTATCCCACGAAGAAACCAACGCCGGCGGCGCCGAGGCTCCAGGTCACGGGACTCCTCTTGAAATGTTCACGCCAGTCAAGCGCGTCCTTTACAGTTTCAACTTGCTGTGCCACGTTCTCTTTAATCTCCGTGACGGTGTTAGTAATCGAGTCTCGCGCCTCGTCCATGCGACGCTGAAGCTCATCTTTGGACGGTTCCTCATCCCAGGTTTCTCGGGCGCGAGCTATTCCTAAAGTTCGTTCTTCAGCCATTGCTTGTCCTTTCTCAGCTCCTCGACTGTCCTATCGGGAACCAGATTTTGCTTCGATAGCCGGCTTTTCATAACCGAAATGATTATGGCGCCGATAATCAGATAGAGCACACCAGCGCTGACAAAGCCAATCGCGTACTTGGCTGGTTGACTCAAGTTGGCTTCCGCGAAGAGCGTCGATATGCCAAAGGCCAGGGCAACATTCAAAAGCGCAAATCCGATGGCCGCAATGATCCCACCAACGCCGATCATGATGCCATCGCGCGCAAACTCATTCGCTTCTTCCTTGATTTCAACTTTGAGCAAACTCATCTTGGTATCGAAGAGTTGCATCACGTCATCCCCCAAACGGCTGAAGAGCGAGGGGAGACTCTCGTCGGTCTTCGGTGCTAGCGCGGTTGCTGTTGCCCTTGGAGCTGTAGCTGCCATAGCGCGTTTCTCCTTTCAAGTAGGACAGACATTCCTGTCTGTCTGACGATCATCAAAAGGACCTGTTATCAACGGAGGACAGACAGGAATGTCTGTCCTGCGCCTTAGCGTCGGCCGCGCAGGATCAAGCCCACGAGTAAACCAGCGGCTGCCGAAATCAAGATGGCTTGCCCCGGATTCTTGCGAGCGTAGTCCTTTGCATTCTCGGTGATCTCGGCGAGGTCTGCGTTTTGGAGTTCTTTGATCTTGTCACCGACAACGCCGACCTTGTCTGTAACAAAGTCTCTGGCCTGGCTGGCGACCTCGGTGATTTTCCCACCATATTCCTGCGCAGTTTGCGCCAGGCCGGTAGCTGCGCCTGTGCCAGTTCCCGCGTTACTTGTTCCAGTGTTACCCGTAGTGCCTGATGTCCCTGGGAAATTTGATGATGTGCTGTTCTGCGACATTCTGTGTTCTCCTTCTAAGTGCTATCGAAGATTTGTGAAACTATTCCGATAAAAGTTGATCACTAGCATGTCAGCAAGAAATGTGCCGGGTGCTGGAATCGCTGGATTCCTATCTAGTTGGCGGTTTGAAGCCTAAACCGCTTCACATGGCACGAATTTCTTGTTGCGAAAGGGTACAAGTCAAAATTGCCCAGGTCGGGAACGATACAAACCCACGCTGTCTGGGAATGCCAAGTGCACCCCACCCGATGCAGGTGCTAACCGGGACATGGAGAGAGTTCCAAAAAACAGGGCGCGATAATCTGCTTCCGACAGGTTGATTCTAGCATCCGGCGCTACAGCGCGCGGTTCTGTAATGACCTTTGCTACCTCGAAAATGTCCCACTATTGACGATCGCGAACACTCAAAAAGCAGTGTTGAGGAAACGAAGCATCGACCGCCACCGCGAACCCACGCCTGCCCCACTAAGGCCATTCCTCCCTTGACAGGTCTTTAGTCAAAATGGTAAGTAAGTACTTACTTTGAGTGCGACTTCGCCGAGGAAAGACACTTCTTGCAAGAACAAGTTATTAAAAAGTCTGAGCACGGCGTCACTTCGACGCGCATGACCGCGGAAGACAGAAAGCTGCAGATCCTTCGCGTGGCTGTCAGCCTTTTTTCGAGAAAAGGCTTTGGCGGTACCACGACTAAAGAAATCGCCCAGGCTGCAGGGGTTTCCGAGGCCATGGTCTTCCGCCATTACGCCACTAAGGAGGAGCTCTACTCCGCCATTCTCGATCACAAGGCCTGTTCTGGCGACGCCATGAACCCGGAGGCGATGGTTTGCGAGGCACTAAAAGAGAAGGACGATCGTGCCGTATTTGAGCGACTGGCATTGGGAGCGCTCACCCATCACGAGATGGACCCGGAGTTTCAGCGCCTGCTGCTTCATGCCGCTTTGGAAGGCCACGAGCTTGCGCAAATGTTTTTCGAGAAGTTTGTGCTCCGCGTGTACGGCCTTTTGGGTGACTACATAACCGAGCGACAACGAGATGGGGCCATGGTGAAGATGGATCCGGCAATTATTGTGCGCTCCTTCATCGGCATGATTGTTCACCACTCACTCAATAACAATCTTTGGGACCCTAGTCGCCGCTTGCTGAAGATTTCCAATGAGGATGCGGCAAAACACTTCGCGGACATCCTGCTGAACGGGATCAGCACCGGCAATGAATCGAAGCCGCCAACGAATAACGGATTCAGAGTCGCCGGTTTGTCCAGAAAGAAATAGAGTCAATGTTTTCTTCCAAGCCGCTGCAAATTTTGTCTTTGGCGCTAATCCTGGCAGGCCTTTTGTTTTTGGCTACCTCATGCGGGGGCTCAAAGGCCAATGTCAGGACAGACGAGACCAACACGCAGCCCACAGTGGTTGACGTTACGACTGCATCCGCAATCCTGCGAGAGTTACCCAGATTTTTTGAGGCGACCGGTAGTTTGACTGGCGATGAGCAAACGGACGTCGCTCCTTCTATTGCCGGCAAAGTAGTTTCGATTGGCGTCGAGCTTGGCACCTATGTCAAACGCGGTCAGACGATCGTTCGGCTCGATGATGTGGACTCCAAACTTCGCGTGCAGCAGGCACAGGCTCAGGTTGAACAGGCCAGGGCCGCGCTGCGTCAGGCGGAAGAGAAAGTTGGAGTTCGCCCGGGCCAGTCGTTTGATCTGAATAAAGTTCCGGAAGTCGCGAATGCTCGAGTGGCTTTGGAGCTGGCCGAGAAGAACCTGCGCCGGTCCGAAAAGCTGATTGAATCAGGAGACATTTCGCGGGCGCAATACGACCAGCAGAAGGCCCAGCGCGATCAATTAAAAGAACTATATGAAGTGGCTCTTTCGAAGGCCCGACAAGACTACGCCGGTGTGATGACCGCACGGGCCAATGTTGCGAATGCGGAAAGCCAGTTAAACCTTGCTCGCCGGACCTTGTCGTATGCGAATGTGTTTTCGCCGATTGATGGCTATGTATCGGAACGTACGGCAGACCTGGGCGAATACGTTTCGCCAACTACCAAGGTCGCCACCGTTGTTCGCATCAATCCTTTGCGAGTGCGGATTGATATTCCGGAACAAGCGATCCCGGAGGTCACAGTCGGACAGTCAGTATCCATTACAACGAGCGCCTGGCCTGACAAGAATTTTAGCGGCCGCATCGCGCGCATCTCGCCGAACGTGACACCGACGTCGCGAACGATGACGGTCGAGGCCGAGATTGAAAACAGCAGTGGCGTCCTAAAGCCCGGACAATTTGCAACCGTTCGAATCCTGCAGGCGCGTTCCGAGCCAGCCCTTCTGGTACCGGCGCGAGCGGTGCGTACGGAGTCGGGAGTCAGCCGAGTGTTTGTGATTAAAGACGGTCACGCGCGTGAGCGCGTTGTGCAGTTAGGACAGGCGGATGGTGACCTGGTTGAGATCAAGGGCGGTGTGGCGGCGGATGAGCCCGTGGCTACGAGCAACGTCGAGCTGTTAAGCGATGGAATGGCGGTAAGGCAGTAATCAGTTTTCAGTTTTCAGTTCGCAGTTTTTAGGAACCCGGTGGGACGACGAACGTGAGGGGACGAGAACTGGAAACTGAAACTGGAAACTGAAAACTGATTAAAGATGCAAAAGCTAGCTGAAATCTGCGTCCGTCGTCCGGTCTTCGCAACCATGCTGATCCTTAGTCTGACTGTGGTCGGACTATTCTCCTACCAATCGCTGGGCGTCGATCTTTTCCCGAAAATAGACCTGCCTACAATCACTGTGACGGTGATTAATCCCGGTGCGTCTCCACAGGAAATCGAGACGGAGATAACCGACAAGGTCGAAGGCGCCGTTAATACCATCAGCGGCATCGACGAGTTGCGTTCAACTTCGGTCGAGGGCGTTTCCCAGGTTTTCATTACCTTCCTGCTCGAAAAGAATCCCGACATTGCCGCCCAGGAAGTTCGAAACAAGGTTGACCTGATCGTTAACGAGCTGCCGGTCACAGCCGAGCAGCCCACGGTTCAAAAGCTGGATACCGATGCCGCACCCGTGGTGCGTATTGCCGTTTCCGCGCCTCGATCTCTTCGTGAAGTTACTGATATCGCCGACAAGAGAATCAAGGAACAGGTGGAATCGATTTCCGGGGTGGGCCAGGTGCAGATCATCGGCGGCCGAAATCGTGAGATCCAAGTTTGGGTAGATCCGGAAAAACTCCGCGCTTTCAACGTAACCGTAGCGCAGGTTGCCGACGCGGTTCGCGCTCAGAATATGGAAGTCCCCGGGGGACGCATCGACGAGGGCACGCGCGAGCTGACGGTCAGAACGATGGGACGAATCATCTCTCCCGCCGATTTTAATAATCTGGTTGTCGGAAGCCGGGGAGATTATTCGGTAAAGCTCAGTGATGTTGGATATGCGGAAGATGGAGCTGAGGAGCCTCGCACGGAAGCTCGGCTCAATGGCCAGCCCGCGGTGACGTTGGTTATCTCAAAGCAGTCGGGAGAGAACACGGTCGCGATCGCAGATGCCGTCAAGGAGCGCCTGCAAGAGGTCCAGAAAACTCTGCCGCCGGGTTTCAAGACTGAGATAGTCGGCGACCAATCTATCTTCATCAAAGCTTCTATCTCGGCAATTCAAACACACTTGATCGAGGGCAGCATACTCGCGGCCATCGTCGTCTTTATCTTTCTCTGGAGTTTCCGGTCCACAATAATTGCGGCCCTGGCGATTCCGACGTCGCTGATTGCGACGTTTGGCCTGATGGCGTTGATGGGGTTCACGCTCAACAACATTACGATGTTGGCGTTGACCTTGATGGTGGGCATCGTGATCGACGACGCGATCGTGGTGCTGGAGAATATCTATCGTTTTATTGAAGAGAAGGGCATGCCGCCGTTTCAGGCGGCCATTGAAGGGACACGCGAAATCGGCCTGGCCGTTTCAGCGACAACCCTGTCGCTCCTGGCAGTGTTTCTTCCGGTCGGATTCATGGGTGGCATTGTGGGCCGTTTCATGTCGTCGTTTGGTTTGACGTCGTCTTTTGCGATCGCCGTCTCGTTGCTGGTTTCGTTCACGCTGACGCCAATGCTGGCAGCACGTCTGATCAAGCGCAGTGACGATGCTGAGGAAGGACCGATTGAGCGGCACATTGAACCTTCAGATCATGGTTCAAAGCAGTCGCGGTTTTATCGTCCGATTGACAGGACCTATACGAGGCTGCTGAGTTGGTCCATGGCCCATCGCTGGGTCATCGTTGTTGCTTGCCTGGTGGTAATCGTCAGCATCGTGCCGCTGTTCATGTTCGTCGGGAAAAACTTTCTCCCGGTCGACGACCAGTCGCAGTTTGAACTTACCGTCCGCACGCCGGAAGGCTCGACGCTGCCATTCACGTCCACGCTGACAGAGCGGATCGCCGCAGACGTTAGAAAACTGCCGGGCGTTTCCGACACCTTGACCACCGTCGGCGGTGGGCAACAGGAACAGGTAAACGTCGCTTCGATTTATGTGAAATTATTGCCGCTTGAAGAGCGCAGCGTGGCGCAGGACGACGTCATGCTGAGAGCCAGATCAGAGATTCTCGCGAAATACTTGAAGGAGTATCCGGGACAACTGCGGACCAGCGTTCAGCAAGTCGCGGCCTTCTCCGGCGGTGGATTCCGGAATGCCGACATCCAGTATGTGATTGGTGGCCCCGACCTCAATAAGCTCACGCAATATTCTGATGCTTTGTTGGCAAAGATGAAGACGATCCCTGACGTAGTCGATGCCGATTCGACGCTGGTTACGGGCAAGCCTGAATTACGTGTGATCATCGATCGTGCGCGAGCTGCAGATCTCGGCGTTCGCGTCGCTGATATTGCCCAGGCCTTGAACACTTTGGTTGCCGGTCAGAAGGTTTCGACTTTCAATGCCGGCACGGATCAATACAACGTCAGGGTACGCGCGATTGGCGAGTATCGCGCCAGCGTTGAAGGCTTAAAGCGCATGATTGTCTCCTCTGCGAAGATTGGCTGGGTAAGTCTGGACAACCTGGTTAGGATCGAAGAAGGCACAGGCCCTTCGGCAATTGACCGCCTCAATCGCCAGCGCCAGGTGATGTTGTTGGCAAACGTGAAGCCAGGCGGCTCGCAGGCAGCTGTCATCGACCAGATGAACCAGTTTGCAAAGGAAGTGAACATCGATCCCTCTTACTCGACTGGTCTGGCGGGGCGGTCGAAGGAGCTTGGTCGCGCGGGTTACTATTTCATGCTTGCCTTCGTGTTGTCGTTTGTCTTCATGTACATGGTTCTGGCGGCGCAGTTTGAATCGTTTATTCACCCTGTCACCATACTGTTGACACTGCCCCTGGCAATCCCGTTTGGCATCCTCTCCCTGTTAATTACCGGACAGACCGTGAATATTTTTTCGGGACTGGGTTTGCTGTTGCTTTTTGGTGTGGTGAAGAAGAACGCGATTCTGCAGATCGATCACACCAACGGTTTGCGAGCCCAAGGCATGGAACGACTGGAAGCAATCATTCGGGCGAACCGCGAGCGACTGCGACCGATTTTGATGACTACCATTGCACTGGTTGCGGGCATGTTGCCGCTGACGATCTCCAGTGGTCCAGGCTCAGGTACGAACCGCTCGATAGGTGTGCTGGTAGTTGGCGGGCAATCACTGTGTCTGTTGCTGACGCTTCTGGCGGTCCCTGTTTTCTATTCTCTGTTTGACGACCTTGGACGAAGTCGGGTTTGGGGAATGATTGGACGAGGGGTTACCGGAACCTTCGGTCGGTTAAGACGCAGAACGGCAAACGCCACCACTTCGCTGCTTAGTTTGATCTCGAGAAACTGAGGATCGGACGTATACCCCCGCTGACGCAGGTGGTACCGACAAGAACTGATTTAGACCAATGATTGAACTTAAAACAGGATCTCTTATGCGGCTTTGCCGCCGCACACTGCGGAAAGGCTATGCCTTTCCGGGAGAATTTTTATTTCGGATGAGGCTGCGCCTCCGTCAGGATGGCGAGGCGAAGCCTCGCCTGGTTCATTTTCGCAGGCTGCCGGAAAGGCACAGCCTTTCCGCCATGTGCGGCGGCAAAGCCGCGGGGATTGCCTTTACCTTTTTGCTGTTTAGTTTACCCATTATTGCTCAAACACCCGCACCAACTCCTGCGCTACCCCTCCAGGATCTTCCTGTGCCTGCTATCGCGGCTGACTTTAAGCCCACGCAGAAGCCTTTGCCCGAACTCGGTCGTGTAGGAGTAGACATGGAACGCCAACGGCCGCTTTCTCTTCGTGAGGCGCTGGCCATGGCCCTGGAAAACAACAAAGACATCGAGGTGGCGCGTCACAACGTCAAGATTGCCGAGTTTGATCTGACAGGAGCGCGCGGCGTATATGATCCGCGCATAAGTTCTTCGTCCTATTACGAGAGAATTGAGAGCCCCATCTCGAGTTTTTTGAGCGGAGGTGGTGCGGACGCCTCAATTACGCAAACGGATTACACGGCGACTGCAAGACTGGAAGGTTTGTCTCCGACCTGGGGCGGAAATTATCGACTCGATTTTTCATCTATTCGGCTTACCACCACCAATCTGTTTGCGGCTCTTGATCCGCAGTACCCAACAGCGCTGAATTTTACTTATACACAACCGCTGTTTCGCGGACTTCGTTTTGATAATAACCGTCGCCAGATTGAAATCGCCAAAAAGAACCTCTCGCTGACTGATGCTCAGTTTCGCCAGCGAGCAATCGAAACCATTACCGGGGTGCAACGCGCATACTGGGACCTGGTGTTTGCGCTCAGAAATTTGCAGGTCCAAAAGGACGCGGTCCGCGATTCGCGCATGCAGTTGGACCACAACAAGCGACTGGTATCGGAAGGTGCACTGGCGCCAATCGATATTGTCGCAGCGGAGGCGCAGGTGGCAGGCTTTGAGCAAACGCTCTTTAGCTCACTTGAAGAAGTGGCCCGCACTGAGAACAATTTGAAAAACCTGATTGCGATAAACCACCAGGCAGATCTCTGGAGTCTCTCTATCATTCCAACCGACTCAGTGGATATTGCTGCGCCCCAGGTGTCCTTGCCTGAAGCTCTGAAGGCTGCTATGGAAAACCGCCCGGAGCTGCAACAATCGAATTTGACGCGAGAGATCAACCAGATTGACCAGAAGTATTTCAAAGAGCAGACCAAGCCTGCTATTGATCTTTTCGCTACCTACGGGATGGTGGGATTGGCGGGCGCAATTAATGGCGCAGGCACGAATCCATTCACCGCGTCGAGCGCCGAACTGCGCGAGCGCGTGGACCTGTTGTCGCGGTTGAATGGCCTGCCGGTTTTGCCGGCACTACCCGTGCAAACGCTCTCGGGGAATCTGATTGGCGGTTACAACCAATCAATCAAAACCTTGCTCGGCAACGACTTCACTAATTTTCGCGCCGGCGTCCAGATTAACCTGCCGTTGAGAAATCGCACTGCCAAGGCGCAACTCGGACGTTCGTTGGTGGAAGGCCAACGCATTGCCACGCAACGCGAGCAATTGGAGCAGTCGATTCAGGTTGACGTCAGAAATGCTTTACAAGCGGTGCGCAGCAATGAAGCGCGTTTGCGAGCGGCCGGCATCGCGCGCCAGGCAAGCGAACAGCAGTATCAAAGCGAACAGAGGAAACTCGATGCCGGGCAATCGACCGTGTTTTTGGTACTCGAGCGGCAAACCGCGTTGACTACCGCTCGAGGAAATGAGCTACGTGCGCAGACAGATCTGAATAAGGCGATCGCCGAATTGCAGAGGGCGACTGGCAATGCGCTGACGTCGAACAGCATCACCGTAAGTGTTCGATAGGTAATTGCAGTTCAGAGCGCTGTCTACTCCCTAAGCCCGCAAGCGAAAGCTTGAACTCTAAACTTCAAGTCTGCAGTTCAGAGTTTACCGAACGGGTTTTGAAAGCTGGTCCATGATCAACAGCACTCCATAACACGCCACTAGAAACAGCACTGCCGCGATAATGTACCACTGAACTAGTTTGGTTCTGCACGCTGGACAACGCGTCCTGGCCCAACCAGTGCGCCGGCTACATACTGGACACTTCATTTTAGTAGGATCAAAAATGACGTTTTAATTTACTTAATAAGTTGTGAGTGCGGAATTACTGTATCACACCGAACCGTTTTTCTTGTCTCGCCAACGACGAATTATGAAAACGTCAGCCTCTCACAGGCTTTAATCTGAGCGCAACCCATAAAGGCCAATGATCAGATAAAGAAATGTCTTTGTCTATTCCCGCCTTAGTCGCCTCAATATTCCGTAACCAAATCCAATCGAGCTTTAGGGAGAAACGAATCACTATGCGCCGGGAGAAAGTCGGCTGACCGTCAAACGGCGTATGAAAGCCCTCGGCCGTAAAAAGTTTGGACGTCTTATCTCCTGCACCCGGCTCCCACGTGTTTAGATCGCCCATCACAATCGCCGGCATGTCTTTGGGATAGTGGGCCAGATCTTTCAACACTGCCTTGATTTGATCGAGCTTTTTATCCATTGCCAACCGTGTCTCGGAGTGAACCGAATATACTCGTAAACTTGATTGCCCGATTTTCACAGTCGCGCCCACTCCCACTCGGCGGCGACGGTTAGGACCTTCATGAGGCAATACGATTCGACTAACATTGCTTAAGGGATACGAACTCAGAAGTAAAACGCCTGTCTCTTCTTCCTTCTCGAGCTTTGGCTTGGGTGGGGCGGCCCATGCGTAGTGCATGCCTAACTCATCCGCCAGCGCTTTTGCGGTGTTTGTATTGCCCGTGCGCGTTCTGTCTCGATCGACTTCCTGGAGACCCAGGATAGACGCGCGGCCGGTCTCCGGGTCGTTCTTCAGGAATTGGGCCAGCTTCCGCAACTCTGCTCCGCCGCGCCAGCGGATGTTGTATGAAACGACCCTGATTTCGTCGGGGGCGATTGGGGGTGCGCGAAGTTTTGCAGCATGCCCGATTTCCAGTAAGTGGGTGTCGGCGTTGATTGCATGACCCGCGTCTTTTTTTGAAGTCGGAGCCTGGGTAGCGAGTGCCAACCCGATTACGCCGAATAGCAACAATAGCTTCTGCATCTTCTTAGATCTCACTTACGAGCTAACAGGTAAAGAGCGGACTGTTCCGCTGTCTGACTCTCCGTTGCACAGCGCGGCTTAGGCGCCAACAAGCGAAGTTAAAATACGATCCACGAAATCACACCAAAAAACACTAACCAATCTTTTCGTGCGGTTTCGTGTGGTTTCGTGGATCGTTTCTTATCGATCAAAATCTTGCCGAAAAACAAGAAGTTGAACGTTTGCTTCACAGAGTAGAGTAAACCCAGACACTAAAATTCCACGCGCAATCCATCATATGCTTCGATTGTATTTCCAGACCAAAGCCGTTGAGCCTCAGCAGCGAGATCGATGCCGTCCCATTCGGCATAGAGATGCGTAAGTACTAACTTTTGAGGCTGACACTTACTGGCTAGTTGCATGGCCTCAGCCAATTCCAGATGTTTTTCAACGGGTTTGTTCTTGTGAAACGAACATTCCATCAACAGCAGTGTGGCGTCTCGGGCAAATTCAACCAGCGAATCTGAGTATCCAGTGTCAGACGTGTAGACCAGCACACTGCCGCTTTTATCTTTCAGGCGAATGGCAAGGCTCTCTTTTGTGTGCGGGGTGGAAAAGGTCGTTGCAGAAACGCCCGGGAGAATCTCAAACGGAATCGCAGGCTCCACTTCCACTAGTTCTAATGGAAACGGCTGCTTCAACAGTCGATAGTTGTTTGACTCGTCGATGGCAGTGAGGATCCTTTTGTATCCCGCTGGTCCATAGATGGCCAGCGGCTTTGATCGGTCTTGAGTTTGGGGCGCCGTTCTGGTCCCGAAGAGAAGCGGCGCCAGACCACCGAGATGATCCAGATGAAAGTGGCTGATCCAAATCGCGTCAAGATTGGCCCAATCGAGGTGTTCCTCGGCCATGCGATGAGGCGCGTCGGCGCTAATGTCGAGGATGAGACTTCCGCTTTCCGTTTCTAACCAATGTGCGCAGGACGCTCGACGCATGTGTGGAACAGAGGTGCCGGAACCCAGGACGATGAGCTTCATATCCACAGATTACGCAGATTTCGCAGATTCAAACAACCCAACCGAGTTGGCTGGGCGGTCGAGAGAATGGGAATCCGGATAATCTCTAGCGCAAGAATTCTGGTTTGGCGTTCAGTGTTGTCCCTTGGTTAAAACGATCCACGAATTACCACGAAATCTCACGAATGAAGGTTAGTGTTGCTTCGTGTGAATTCGTGGATCGTCGCTTGTCTTTATATCAAAGATATTACAACTTGTAGATGTCCCCTTGACCAAAGGCCATACATTAGTTAAACCTCAAGGCGCATGGTTAGTTCCAAGTTAGAGCTTGATGTACTGGCGATTTTTTCCCACCCCGATGACGCCGAACTCTCCGTCTCCGGCACCTTGCTTAAGCTGAAGTCGCTCGGCTACACGACAGGTGTGCTGGATATGACGCGCGGAGAAATGGGCACACGTGGGACGCCTGAGCTGCGCGATGAAGAAGCGCGCGAGGCTGCCCGCATTATGAACCTTGATATTCGGCTTAACCTGGAACAGCCCGACGGTCATATCTGGCCCACTGAAGACGCACGCTCTGCTGTTGTCCGAGTGATACGCGCACATAAGCCAAAGGTATTGCTGACCACACACTGGGACGATCCTCATCCGGACCACGCCAACACCTGTCGCATCGTGCGTGAAGCGGCACGGCTGGCCACGATGGCACGTTACGATGAAGGTGGCGGCGAAAAGCTCTCGCGGATGCCGGCCATTATGCACTCGCTTTTTTCGCGTCACGTGGCGCCTTCATTCATTGTTGATGTCTCTGATTTTGTCGACGCAAAAATGGCTTCAATTAGAGCCCATGTGTCGCAGTTTTACCGGCAGGAATCGAGTGAGCCGGTGACGCGAATCAGCGAGCCGGGTTTTCTCGACCAGATAGAATATCGAATGCGTTATTTTGGTTCGCTGATTGGGGTTGCTGCAGGTGAGCCGTTTTATGTTCGGGAGGCTTTAAATGTCGACGATCCGGTGGAGCTGCTCACCCGGCCGATGAATATTTATTCCTGAACTCAGGCGTCCAGGGTACAAGCTTTAGCTTGCCGGATGGACAGGAAACTAGTTTGAGGTTGCGCCGGAGTTAACTGAAAAAGAAGCGGCAGGGCTAACAGAAGCATTACGAATAACGAGCGGCGGGCCATGATAATTCTCCTGCGGAAAGAGATTTATGCTGGAAGATAGAGCTAGCCGAAGGAATTAAACGTGTCGAGAGAGTCTTGGTTCCGGAAAGCGTAAAGCAAACTGTTAGTTTGCTTAGCGGTGGAATTACCAGCAGCTCCGTATTCGGCAAGAATCTGCAAATAACAGTTGGCGAAAGAGCGGAACTACCCGTAGCGTTGTCTCCTGCGCACGATCTGCAAACTAACAGTTTGCTTTACCAGGATCAGACTGCAACTACTTCGAGTTCAGGATCAACCTCTTGCTTCAGCATGCCTTCGATTGCCATCAGTGTTCCCGTGAGTGAACTGGGACAACTGCCGCAGGCGCCCTGATAGCGAATACTCAAGGTATGTTCCTTGAGGCCCATGATCTCCAAATAGCCGCCATCGCCCATCAGCGCAGGCCTGACTTTTTCGTCAAGGATGTCGTTAATTTTAATCAGCCGGGGATCGTCGCTGGCTACCGCCGCAATCGCTCCACCCACTGCAGCCGCCGCCGCCGCAGTCGAGTTGACGGCTTCGGTAGCACGGATGGGCACGGCCAGCGTGGGGAGCAGGTCGTCCCAGTCTCCCTCGTCGTCCTTTTCCACAGTAATCATTTTGTCCATGTAGAACACCGACACCACGTGGCCCACGTCGAATAACGATTTTGCCAGCGGGTCGTTTTCTGCCAGCTCGGCGGAACCATATTGATGGGCCGTCCCATTGCTAACCGGTTCTCTCAGAATAAATTTGACTGCATTAGGATTGGGTGTTTCTTCAATATCACTAATTTTAGGCATTACTCGATCTCCATTTGTTTACCGCCAAAAAGACGCAAGATTTATTAGAGTTTTGATGCGGTTCCTATTATAGCGAGTTTGCGTGGCGATAGCAGTCTGGGAAGCGCTCAAACCTCGGTTTTTGGCCGCCAAAACACCATAAAACATAACGACAAAGAACTATTGCCAAAGTGGGCCAGCGGGCATATACTCCGTCCCCTCACTTGCCCCCCCTTACAACTTAAGGTGAGCCAAGCTGAGATAGAGGCAGGCGATTGCGAGGGTCGCTTGCCTCTGCTTTTTTTTGAAACAGATGCTAGATGCTAGATGCTAGATGCTGGATGCTAGCGCTGAGACTCGGATTGTGGAGTCTGAGGTTAGCATTCGCCTTCGAAAGGACTAACCTCTATCATCTGACTGACATCTAGCATCTAGCATCTGACCTCTGCTTTATGAACATCGGCATCACTGTCTATCCAACCTATGGCGGGAGCGGCATTGTCGGTTCCGAGCTGGGGAAGGAGCTGGCCCAACGAGGTCACACGGTCCATTTCATCTCCTCCTCGTTGCCCACCAGATTGACGCAGCTGAACGAGCGCGTTCGTTTCCACGAAGTGGAAATGATGTCGTATCCGCTGTTTGAGCACCAGCCTTACACCCTGGCGCTGGCGACTAAGATGGCCAAGGTGGCCGAAACCGAAAACCTGGACCTGTTGCACGTGCACTACGCAATTCCTCACTCAATCAGCGCCATCCTCGCTCGGGAGTCTCTCAAGCCTAAACGCTATCTTCCGGTGATCACTACCTTGCACGGTACTGACATAACGCTCGTCGGCGCCGATCGATCGTATCTTCCTATTACGCGCTACGGGATCGTGCAGTCAGACGGTGTGACTGCGATTTCCAATTATTTGAAGGAGGCAACGAAGGAGACATTTCAGTTTGATGACATCGAAGTGATCCCCAATTTTGTTTGTCAATCCGAGTATGCGCGTCATCCCGTTGAGCAATTGCGCGCGACACTTGCTCCAGGCGGCGAACCGCTTTTGGTCCACGTCTCCAACTTCCGTCCCGTGAAAAGACCGGTCGACTGCGTGGAAATACTAGCGCGTGTTTTGAAGAAGGGAATTGCCACCCGGCTGGTAATGGTCGGCGATGGCAGCGAGAGAACAAATGTCGAGCATCGAGCTCGTTGCCTTAAGGTCGACGACAAGATTACTTTTGTCGGCAAGCAGCCGAATATAGTTGACTATCTTTCAGCTTCAGACGTTCTGCTGCTGCCGTCCGAACAGGAATCGTTTGGTCTGGCCGCCCTTGAGGCAATGGCGTGCGAAGTGCCGGTGGTGGCTTCGCGTGTGGGCGGCCTGCCGGAAGTGGTTACGGATGAAGAAACCGGGTTCTTGAGCGAGGTGGGTGACGTCGAGAAAATGGCTGAGGATGCCGGGCGCTTGTTAAGTGATCCGGAGCTGCGACGCGAGATGGGTAAACGAGCGCGCGAGTCAGCGGTGTCGCGCTATCGCACCGACATCGTGATTCCGAAATACATTGAGTTTTACGAGAAAGTGCTGAGCAAAACTGCGGGCACGAATCCTTGTCAATAAAAGAATCCTTAAATGCAGGAAACCTTCTCTTGCTGTCACAAAATCAAGGTAGAGCTCGGTTAGTGTGTTGCTGGTACGATCAGATCGAGGCGCCCAGAAGCGTGACTCCATATAGCTTCACCGTAGGGGTGTGTAATGCAAAGCCTAATGCCACTAAGTTGAAGAACAGAGTGTTGCCACAAGTTATGCAAACAAGGGCAGCGCAAAGGCAGGCCAGACTTCCGGTTGTTTGTCCAGACATTCCAAAGCAGAGGAACGGTGGCAAACCCGTCCGCCATGTCCCAATCCCAGTACCCACAGAGAGGACAGTACAGCTGCTCACGACCTGGCGTCTGAATCGCCTTGATCTTGGCGAGAATTTTCGCCTTTAGTTCGGGAGTGAAGTCGTACTGATTCGCCATAGGCCCGCAGGATACGCGCCTTAGTTGGGCGGGTCAACGAACTTCGAGCGGGGAAAAATAACCGTTGCTTTGAGGTTCATAGAAGGCTTGTAAAACTTAAGTTTTCTACGGAGCCCTAATCAAACTTGCGTTTGACAGGCTACTGAGGTAGGCATAGAATTCAGGCCACTCAATACTGCAATGGTTGACAAGAGTCCTGCTTCAAACAAGCCTCATTCAGGTCAACCACGCCTGCTGACTCTCATGTTCGTCGAGGTTGGAGGGCTCATGAAAAAACTCCTTACAACAAAACCCTGGAGTTCACTTCTTCTTGCATCGGTATTTGCGCCCGTTGGTTTGTCAATATTCATAGGAGGCGGGCCGTCAAAACCGCAATCGCCCGTTAGTAGCGAGCTCAAAATAACTAATAAGACTAAATCTATTGAGGTCGTGGGGGTGAAGTCAGAAGATCCCAACCTGATTGTTATTGTGCTCAAAAACGTCTCTTCCGTTGATATGAACGGATTTGAATTGAGTGTTCGGGACCATGCTCGCATTACGGGCGATGCTTCTGTCGGCGGCTGGGCGATTTCACCCGGGGCCACACACGACTTTGTCATTCCAGAGCGGTATGCTTCGTCTGAGATTACGATTCTGGCAGCAATGTTTACGGATGGAAATATTGAAGGCGACGAAGCGACCGTAAAACAGCTAAAGCATTGGCGATCTGGAATAAAGCAACAACTTCTTCGCGCGCTTCCGTTCTTGGAAACTGCATTGGAGGCACCCGATGTAAATTCGCCGGAAGTGCTGGATAGGCTGGAATCTGAGTTTTCCTCCTTTTCGTTGGACTCAGATGATACCCAGTCAGTTGCTGCCCGCGGATTGCGAGGCGCGAAGGACGGCCTGATTACCGAATCGTCGGACTCAGATGATGCTCAGTCAGTTGCTGCCCGCGGATTGCGACGACCGAAGGACGGCCCGATTACCGAATCGTCGGACTCAGAGGATGCTCAGTCACTTGCTGCTCGCGGATTGCGAGGCGCGAAGGATGACCTGATTACCGACGTGCGAATGCTCCGGCAGAGACTTGAGCGTCATGGGACTCTGAATCAGCAGAAACGATTACTGGAGCTGAAGAAAAGACTCGAGAAACGAATTGCTAGTTTATAAACCTCGCTACCCTTACAACTCTCACCGGAGCGAACATGAGAAAAATCCCAGCTATCGCTTTTTGCGGCGTCTTATTGTTTACTACAGGTACTTCAGTAGTGGCCCAGGCCCAGTGGGCGTGTCCATGGATCAAATGGCCTCATAGCGAGCAAACTCGCGGGTGCCCAAACCTCTTCAAGTCACAGACTACGCCAATGGTCTGGCGCTACCTGGATATTGAGGAGCAAACCTCTGGTCGCGGCCAGTGTGGCGCCGGCTTGCAATGCTGGCCCCAGTTTGAGCAGCCTTATAAGGAGGTATCGCATCGAGATGCCACTACTGAATACAGTTTCGTGGTGCACATTGTCAAAGAAATGGCTGTTTACTACCCGCAATTTGAAGAGCCCGGTTGTGGTGTCCATTTCCTCCTAACATTCAGGTCTC
>JBBPIC010000008.1:0-21375 GCA_038040525.1 Acidobacteriota bacterium
AACCGCTTCGCGGTACGGATCACCCACAGCGGACTTGATCAGAGGTTCCTGAAGTTTATCGGACACCTTCAACCAAACTGACCCACTGCCGAGCGCCAGCGTGCGATTGCGCTTTTTGACCAACGGAAGTTTACCGAAGCTCGGAATTTGTTACTCACGGTAGTCGGCAGGAACAAAGAGGACCATCTGGCTTGGTACTATCTTGGGTTTGCGTCAATCCAGGAAAAAAGTTTAAGGACCGTTTTTAGCGGGAAAGAAGTCAAGACAAAGGCGCGCATTCTCAGCAAGCCCGAGCCAGCTTATACCGAAGACGCACGGAATAGCGGAACGACCGGCAAAGTGGTGTTGAGAGATGTCTTCTCCGCCGATGGAAGTGTCAAACACATACTAGTACTGATGGCCTTACCAACGGTTTGACAGAAGCATCGATAAGGGCCGCTCGCAAAATAAGGTTCATTCCCGCCACGATCGATGGAAGAAATGTCTCAACCTTCATCCAGTTGGAGTACAATTTCCATCTGTTCTGACAAAAAGCACGTTGGCGTAGACTCCATCGCTCTCGACTCCGATGACATCGCAAAACCTCTGAATGGATACCATCAAGTCAACAAATCCCACCGTCCGCGCGATCCTCGATGGGACAGCTCCACCGCAGGCACGATTAGCAGCGGCCAGCGGACTCTTGCCGCTTCCGCAGGCCGATCTACTCGAATTGCTTGTCGGCCTTCGGGATTTAAGAGATGCCGAGATTGCTGAAGCCGCAAATGAGACCCTCAACTCCCAGGAATCGGCAGATTTGATGGCCGCGGCCAAGAGTGAAGATACCGCGGCCGCAGTTTTGGATTATCTAGCCACCTCTTCAAACGGCGCACGCGAAATCAAGGAAGCCGTTATCCTTAACCGCAACACCTCCGATCAAGCCATTGCAAATCTGGCCTCCACCACACCCGATGGATCTTTACTCGAGTTGATCTCGATGAATCAGCAGCGGCTGGTCCGCTTTCCCAAAATCATCGAAGCAATTCTCTCAAATGCGGCGCGACCCGCTGATGCCGAACGTCGCGCGAACGAAACCCGGCGCGAATTTTTCGAGAAGGAACGTGGTGCTCAGCAGATAGCGCAGGAGTTGCGAGCGAAAGGCAACAGTGCCGCGGCCGAGTTCTTTGAGAGTGCCGAACTCGAGGACGGATTCAGTATTGAAGATGCGTGGTTGATTGCCGCGCACATCGAGGTGTCGGATGCAGACATTGATGATTCATGGCTGCCGTCCGAGCGTTATGAGGAACTAAAGCCGGAAACGACCGCGGACCGCGCTGCGAACTTCAAGCGAGTCGTCGAAAGCGAACGAATCGAATTGGGCGAGATATCGGCAGAACGAGTTTCATTAATCAAACGCATCATGTTTATGAATGTCAAAGATCGATTGAAACTGGCAATGAAAGGCGATCGCGAGGCCCGCAGCATTCTGATCCGAGATTCCAACCGAGTGGTGGCAACGGGGGTTATCAACAATCCTCGTATCACCGACCAGGAGATAGAAAATATCGCATCGATGCGAACCGTGGCTGATGAGGTGTTACGACTAATCGCCGCAAATCGCGCATGGGCCCGCTCGTATTCCATAATTCACAATTTGGTGCGCAATCCGCGGACTCCAATTCCCACGGTAATTAGCACTCTCCCACGTATTCGCACCAAAGATCTGCAAAGCCTCACGCTAAATCGCAATGTTTCTGAAATGGTTCGCCGCCAGGCAGCGCGCCTCGCGCAAGCTCGTTCGGGAACCTAGTACTCACGAAATACCCACACATTACAAAGTGTTACAGAAGTTTTGCGAAATCGTTGAGAATGTCCTTGACACGTCACGGTTATTCCGTATAATTTCACACACTGCACACGGCAGCTCGGATTGAACTAGGCAGTTTCGGAAGATGAGGGTGCCATTTGAGGGTTCGCGGTCTTTTTTTAATTCATACCGCTCGGCTTTATCTTCACCCGCTAAAAAGGCACCGCCTGGTTCACGGGATCGGCCATATGTGACGATTCTCAGTTCTTTACCATCGCCCAACCCAGTTTTACCCGAACCTGCCGGACAGTTGCCCCGCCAGTCTTAATCGATTAGCGGGGCACATTTCTTTCTGTGGTTAATTGGAAATTACTTGGTCGAGAGGCTTACCGGCTTCCTGGACTCTGATTTGACTGGCGAAATCGCGGCCTTTGACTGCTGAGGTCGACTCGCAATCTCGGCAAAAAGCTCTTCATACTGGTCAACGACTCGCTCCCAATCATAGAACTTTTGCACTCGAATCTGGGCCCGATGCCGGTAACTCTGGACCAGGGACCCATCGCGTAAGACCCGTTGCAGCTTCTCGGTCAGATCCAACTCATCTGCATAAGGTATTCCTGCATCGCCCACCACCTCTACGTTTTCCGGGGTGGCAAGTGTTAGAACGCAGTTTCCGTAGCCCATTGCCTCCACCAGAGCAGGATGCGTTCCCCCAACCTCAGTAGCATGGACGTAACAATAAGCGTTCTGTTGCAGCGCTCGATAGTCCTGGCCAAAAACGAAACCCGTAAAACCTATTCGTCGATCACCGCGCGCGCGTGCTTTTAAGTCGTTGATGTATTCACGCGCGTAGGGAGCATCGCCGACAATCAACAGACGATAAGCAGTCCGCACTTTCTTAAAAGCCTCGATCACGAGGTGCGCATTGTTCTCCGGTTCAAGCCTTGAGACATAGAGCACGTATCGATTTGGCTCCACTCGCCACCTTCGCACAGCTTGACGATCCGGATGTCGCTCGACTTCAGAGCCGTACACAATCATGGTTGAGGCGGCCTTGTATCGCGCCAGGTAGTATTCCTGGATTACCCGCGCATCAGTTATCGTCGCGTTGGGAAGGATAGTCGACAAGCGCTCGGCGAGCAGATAGTAACGCCTACCCAACCAGCCCCACTTTTTCCTTTTGTGTTCAAGCCCGTCGACATTCAGTGCCACGGGCGTCCCGGTGAATCGCAATATCGGAACAAAAGGCGCGTTAGCTGCATTGCATATCAACACGGCGTCAAATCGACACGACACAGCGTGAACGGCTGACAGAAAGGCATGGACCACCGTGTCAAAATATTTATGGCGGATTGTCGGAAGCACCTTGAGGCGAACACCGTGGTACTCCAACTGCCGGGGTGAAACATAGTGAGCGCGTCCGTAGACTGTCACTTCATGTCCGCGGGCAACAAGCCTCGTTGACAGATGCTCAGCGAAGGTTTCGAAGCCCCCATAGCTGGCTGGTATGCCGCGCGTTCCAAGAATGGCGATGCGCATAACTTGAAAAATGCTTCCTTAGCAACGGCGCTACTGACGTTGTTCAACTATCGACGCTGCCCTGCTGCCTTTTCATAAACAGCCAGAGTCTTGCGCGCGGTTTCACGCCAATCAAAGAGTTTGGCTCGCTCCAGACCTCGGGTCCTCAGCGACCTTCGTAGGTTTGAATCACTTATCACCTTTGTTAGTCCAGCAGCAATGTCGCCAATATCAAAAGGATCCACGAGAACCGCAGCATTACCAACTACCTCCGGTAAGCTGGTCTGGTTTCCGACGATAACCGGCGCCCCACACTTCATTGCCTCCAAAGGCGGCAAGCCAAATCCTTCGAAGTAGGACGGATAAATAAAACACCGAGTTCCTGAATACAAAGCGGGTAAATCAACTTGTGGAACATATCCCGTCAAGTTCACTGAGTCGGTCAGTCCGAGCTCTCTGATTTTCCTCAGTGTTTCGTCATAAAGCCAGGCGCATTTGCCGACCAAAATTAATTTAGGAAGCTTAACTTCTGGTTGCGAGCGGCGCAAGACTGAATAGGCGTCCAGCAAACGTGGCAAATTCTTACGCGGCTGAATCGCGCCCACCGACAAGATGTAATCCCCGTCAATGCCATATTTTTGTCTTACGCGTTGAAGTTCTCTGTCGTCCTGGACAGGTGCAAACCATGAGGGTGCAGCTAACGGCACCGCGGTGATTTTTTCAGGGCTGATGCCATATGTGGCAGTGACGTCCTGACGGACGTATTCAGTAAGAGTCAGCACCTGAGCAGCCTGGCGTGCCGATCGCCTTACAGTCATGCGTAGTTGCATGCGGCTGCGGCGCATGAACGTTTGCGGCAAATGTTCGAACGAGAGGTCGTGAATGCTGACTACAACCGGACACGGAGCCACCGGTGGAGCCGTAAACTGGACGTGCAGGACATCGACCGGGTTTCTGCGCAGCTCACCGGTGAGTGTGAGCGGGATGCGAATTAGTGGTGTATGCGGCAGCGTGGACTTAACACTAAAATTTGGCCAGCGGTCCTTAAACCTCTCCAGGGCTTCCCGCTTCGTAACGTAGATTGTGTAATTATTGGTCGGGTCAATCTCAGCCAGGGCTTCAACGAGATTGGTAGCGTAACTTTCATTGCCACCAAGTCCGGTCCCAACAGAGTGGGCATCAATCGCAATACGCAAGCAGCCGCGGCTCCTGGGAAAAGAGTAGCGCTCTGGTCCGGTGAGGAAGTCTATTTCAAAAGGCCTGGCAGACTTGAAGAACTTCTACGGGCGCTGAGGCAGCTTGGAGTTGAAACTTTAGCTTGTGTGGCCAAAAACAGCAGGCTGAAGGCTGAACTCTAAACTGCGGGCTTCAAACGACGCTTACTTCTTTGCAGCAGCCGAAGCTTGCGCCTCAGCCGTCTGCTGGCCACGCGTATCGCGCTCGCGAATGCGTGCGGCTTTACCTCGCAGACCACGCAGGTAATAAAGCTTGGCTCGTCGGACACGCCCTCGCTTGATCACATCAATGTGGTCGAGAATGGTTGCGTGAAGCGGAAAAATTCTTTCCACGCCGACACCAAAGCTGGTTTTCCGTACCGTAATCGTCTCCCTGGCACCGCCGTGCTTGCGAGCAATCACAACCCCTTCAAACGCCTGCAGTCGTTCTTTAGTCTCAGACTCCTTGATACGAACGTGGACGCGTACAGTATCGCCCGGCTGGAAATCAGGAATGTTCGTGCGCAATTGGGTCTTTTCAATACTATCTAGTCTGTTCATCTCATTACTCCATTAAAGATCCGGAAGTTCAGAATACAAGATCCAGCTCGACATCCAAACCCCAGACAAAACTCACTTCAAAAGGTCCGGGCGATTTCGTTTCGTTTTCTCGAGCGCGGCTTCACTCCGCCAGCGCGCAATCTCTGCGTGATTTCCTGTCAAAAGCACCTCGGGGACACTCAAGCCGCCAAACTCGGTCGGGCGCGTGTACTGTGGGTGGTCCAACCGTCCATCGGAAAAAGATTCGTTGATGGTTGAGCCCTCGTTGCCCAACGCTCCCGGCAACAATCGGACCACAGCATCGACCGTTACTAAAGCAGCCGGCTCGCCACCAGACAAAACATAATCCCCGATGGAAATCTCGTCAGTGGCCAGCGCGTCACAAACTCGTTCGTCGACGCCTTCGTAACGTCCGCAGATCAGAACAATCTGCGATGCGTTCTTTGAAAGATCCTGCGCAACTTCCTGCGTAAACACTCGACCCTGCGCCGATAACAGAACCACGCGGGTCTGGGTTGAATAATCCTTCCGACTACCGGCCCCGGTCAGTTCCCTGACAGCGGCAAAGATCGGTTCGGGCTTGAGCACCATTCCTTCGCCGCCGCCGAACGGCCGATCGTCGACCACATGATGCCTATCCGTGGTCCAACGCCGCAGGTCGTGTGCTTTAGTTTCGACCAGCCCGGCTGCTCGAGCCCTGCGAATAATCCCGTAGTCAAACGCTTCGCGAAAGAACTCTGGAAAAATCGTTATGATATCGCAGCGCAACACAAGTGCATTTCAAAGACAATTACAAATCCAACAAGCCTTCGGGTGGATCGATCAAAATCCTCCTGCCGGCGGTATCGATGTTAACAACTATAGATTGGGCCATGGGAATCAGAAGTTCCCGCTCCGCATCGTCCCTTACCACCAGCAGTTCCACACCGCCCGTTCTCATCACGCCGCGAACACTGCCAATGAGTGTGCCGTCTATGATCTCAACCAGGCAGCCTGTCAGTTCCCAGTCGTAAAACTCGTTCTCGGAAAGTTGAACTCGCTCGGCTTCAGGTACCCCGAATTCGTATCCTACCAGCGCCTTTGCTGCTTCCACGCTGTCAAAGCCTGCAAACTTCAGCACCATCCTATCGTTCTGGAACCAGTAGCTCTCCAGTTCCAGCGGTTTGAATTCACCGCCTGGCCCAATGCCCGACAAGTGGGAAACAGCTGCAAACCGTTCGGGGAAATCTGTCAAAACGTCAGCGACCAGCTCGCCCTTGAGTCCGCGCGTTCTGACAGCGCGCGCGACGATGACCAACCCTGCTCGTCCTTCTTCGTCTCTCGCAGTCATTCCACAATTTCGAGGATGAAGCGATGTTTTTTCTTGAGGCTCACGGCGTGCGCAAGGGAGCGCAAGGCGTTTACCGTGCGGCCCTGCCTGCCTATTATTTTTCCCATGTCACCCGGAGCCACGCGAACTTCGATGAGAGTTGAGCCCTGGTGATCGACCTCGCGGACGTCAACTGCATCAATATCATCAACCAGCGACTTCACCACCATTTCAATGGCTTCTTTCATGACTCACACAAATACTAAGCTTCAGTCTGCGCCGCAGCTTGTTGTTTGCCGCCGACTTTGATCAGGCGACCCACTGTGTCAGTCGGCTTTGCACCCTTCTCGAGCCAGTAACGTACACGATCCATGTTCAACTTAACCTCAGCAGGCTCTCGTGTTGGATTGTATGTTCCCAGGTTTTCGAGATAGGCGCCGTCGCGTTTTGATTGTTTTTCCTTCACGATGATTCGATATGAAGGCTGCTTCTTTGCGCCTGTGCGCATCAGTTTGATTGCTAACAAATCCTTACCTCCGTAATGGCTAATTAACTTCGCTATTGTGAGTGACCCCTCCACCCATCACTTTATCTTCGCTTCTTCTTTCGCTTCTTCTTAATCTTTTTTCTGGACGAACCCAACCCTGCGGCTGAAGGCAACGATGGCAAATCATCTCCATTGCCACCCATTCCGCTCATATCGGGCATCCCAGTCATGCGCCGCATCATTTTCCCCTTCAAACCACTTCCGCCAAACAATCCGGAACCCGTCAGCTGTCGCATCATCTGACGCATCTCTGTGTACTGCTTGATGAGTTTGTTGACTTCCGCTACTGAAGTTCCGGAGCCTCTTGCGATTCTGCGGCGCCGGTTGGCATTCAGAATCTTGTGGTCCAATCGCTCTTCACGGGTCATTGAATCGATGATCGACTCGGTCCGCTTCAGTTCCTTCTCCATCTCCTTCGACTGCTCTTCATCCAGCTGCGGCATTCCAATCCCGCCGAGAAGCTGATCCGGCAGGAGCTTCATTATTTTTGAGAAAGAACCGAGTTTTTTAACCTGACGAAGCTGCGAGCGAAAGTCGTCGAGGGTGAATTCGTTTTTCTGAAGCTTCTTTAACTGTTCCTCAGCTTCAGACTGATCTACCTTCGACTGGACCTCTTCAATCAGCGACAAGACGTCGCCCATGCCGAGAATTCTCTGAGCAACTCGATCAGGATAGAAAGGTTCGAGCGCGTCGTACTTCTCACCGACGCCGACAAACTTTACCGGCTGCCCTGTAACCTGTTTGATGGAAAGCGCCGCGCCCCCTCGCGCATCGCCATCCATCTTGGTCAGCACCACGCCCGTGATCCCGATGCGCCGGTGAAACTCTTCAGCCGAACGCACTGCGTCTTGTCCGGTCATGGCATCGGCGACAAATAGAATTTCCGCCGGATGCGTTTCGCTCTTGATACTCACCAACTCTTCCATCAACTCTTCGTCGATGTGAAGTCGGCCCGCGGTGTCAATCAGCAACGTATCGAAGCCGGTCTGCTGTGCGTGTTTGACGGCCCCGCGCACAAGCGTGAGCGGATCGTTTGTTTCCGTTTGTTCAAAGATCTGCTGGCCAGTTGCTTTGGCAATGACCCTTAGTTGCTCGCGGGCTGCGGGCCGGTAAACGTCAACCGAAAGCAGCAGCGGCTTACGATCCTGATTGGCCGCCAGCCAGCGCGCAATCTTCCCTGTCGAAGTCGTCTTGCCTGAGCCCTGTAGGCCCACAATCATGACGACATTCGGAGTCTGCCGCGTAAAGACCAGGCGCGACGA
Organism: Acidobacteriota bacterium; assembly: GCA_038040525.1. Taxonomy (GTDB): domain Bacteria; phylum Acidobacteriota; class Blastocatellia; order Pyrinomonadales; family Pyrinomonadaceae; genus PSRF01. Next base: position 8,198 of record JBBPIC010000008.1, read on the forward strand.
TTGGCCGCCCAACAAATCAACCAGTTCGTCAAAAACTATTTTGACGACCTGCTCCGAAGGCTTGAGTTCCTGCCAAACCTGCTGCCCCTCGGCCTTTTCCTTGACAGAGGCTATAAAGTCTTTTGCGACTTTGTAGTTGACATCGGCTTCCAGGAGGGCCAGACGAATCTCGCGCAGCGCCGCATCAACGTGCTCCTTCGTCAGCACGCCCTCACCGCGCAGATTCTTCAGCGTCCTTTTTAGCTTATCCGATAAGGACTCAAACATAGAGCACTAGGCGACAATTCCTGCCGGCGACGGAAACGGAGATGATAGCGGCCAGCCCGAAAGAGTGTCAAGGTAAGCCAGGGTGTTGGGATATTAGATTGTTGCTAATCATCCTTACTTCTCTTTTCGAGCAACTCAAACAAGTCTTCGAGAGATATTTTCTCTCCATGCCCTCCGCAATTCCCCTTTACACCACTCCAAATATCCGACTCCGTTTTTGTCGGTAATGAAGTAAATGTGGCCAACATGACCTACACCTTTTGATTCCACCCCATAGCGAATCATCGACTCACCGCCAAAGACCTCTCTTGATCGAAAATCCTTACAGTTAAGGTCCATGGCTTTGTTGTCCTCCTAGATTGTTGCTGAACGAAAAAGTTAAAGGGCCGCATTGCCTGCGGCCCCTTTTTATTATTCCCGCCTGTTAACGGCCTCAGCACGTCAACACACGCCCTTTTAGAACAGCATCCTTAAATTTTAGATGGTTGGGATGGTCTAATGGAGCGGGAACGAAGTCAAAAGTTTGGTTAACATAATCACCATCCTTTCCTTCGAACGCGAGCATTATACTGTCGCTGTCAACAAATCCTCAATGCTCCACATGCGCTTCGTGAGTCTACTATACCGACGCCTCTGCAGCGGTGGTGTCCTGATCTGAGGATCTAGAATTTTATTTTACTCTCTTGGTTCTGGTTACCAGATGGCCTCTCAAAATGACGATAGCAAAAAAGGCACTAGCGCCCGCCAAAGCGAGCCAAAATCGCCACCGCCAGCCATGTTGCCAACCCAACGTGAGCCATGCCGCCGTTAACGCCTTAAACGTCAAAAGAAAGATCGGCCATTGGCGCAGTGTCCCCTTTTGATGTTAAGAAAGCCTTCTCGTCGCCATCAGGCATACTCTCGTGAATTTGTCGTCGAGTCGAGCGGAAACTAGCAACGTAGTAGACCGTCAGCAATGTCAGCCACAGGCCGCCGAGGGCTAACCACGAATTGAACGTGGAGTAGCAGTAGGCAAGCAGCCCGCCAACTCCTGCCGTTAGAATGGCTATAGATGTCCATTGGACTTGATCGAAATGGCACTCCATTCCGATCTCCAGTCATCGCCCATGTGTTTGGCGCTCCTTCTATAATAGAATCCCGTAGTACAAAAATAGTTATAGACAATTTCCGTCACAGTATTCCTACTGGAGACGGAAACATGTCAAACAATCACCTAAGCATCGACAAGAAAATCGCGGTGTCGCGCCCCTAGCAGAAGGTTCTTCGATTCGTTCGGTTGAGAGAACGACCGGGATTCATTGTGACACTATCATGCGCTTGGGCGTCCGTATTGGTCAAGGTTGCGCCAAGTTGCTTGATGAGAAAACGCGCGGTCTAGATTGCAATCGGTTGGAGCTTGACGAAATTTTGGCGCTACGTGGGCAGGAAGCAACGCCATGCTAAAGGATGACGATCCGACACTTGGCGACGTTTGGACATTCTGTGCTATCGACGCGGAGACAAAGCTAGTCCCCTCGTATCACGTTTCTAAGAAGCGCGACATTTGAAAACACAGCGGCCTTTATCAGTGACTTGGCGTCACGTCTTAATAACCGCGTGCAGATTTCTACCGACGCAATGCTCGCGTACCCAGAAGCGATTGAGTTTGCTTTTGGGCGTGAAGTAGATTACGCGCAGATTGTAAAGTCCTACTCATCGGAGGATGGTACGTACAATCCCGAACGCAAGTACAGCCAACCGCACATCAAGTCGAGCGAAAAGATTTGGATCATAGGAACTCCCGATCCTAAAGCGGTTAGCACTTCTTATGTCGAACGTCTGAATGCTTCGACTCGCTTGCACGTCAAACGTCTTAATCGTTTGACGCTGGCATTCTCAAAGAACTGGAAAACTTTGAGGCGGCAGTCGCATTGAATTTCGCAAGTCACAATCTCGTTAAGACGCATCGCACTTTGAAAATGACGCCAGCAATGGCCGCAGGTGTCGAACGCAAGTTTTGGTCTTACGGCGATCTAGTCGAGGCGGCATCATGAAGGATGGTGATCGCGTTCTACAAAAACGAATGGACTACATCGCGGAGTTAAAGATCGCGATCCGTAACTTGCACGGGTGCGAATCTGAATACGTCGAGTCCGTTCCTGTAACGGAAACCTTTCAAGGTGAAACTTTGTGGACGGGTGATGAGGTCTTTACCATTCGTGGGCATCCAAAAGCTAAACGCGCTTACGCATGGGGACACGCTACGGGCAAAGATGATCAAGCAAGGCGTTATGTAGCTTTGCTGGAACTGCCGCCCGTTGAATCACCAGAGACAGCCGTTAAGGTTGCAGTAGCAGCGGAGATCAAGAATGCGAGAGAAAAAACCAAAGGTCGGACGCCTAAGAAGCCGAAAGGCGAAGCGCGTGATGTCGTGTTGCAGTCACGCGTCCAACCATCTGAAAAGGCCCTCTATGCAAAAGTAGCAATGGCCCAGGTAAAGATTTATCGGCTTGGATACGCGACACATTGAATGCAGACGCAAAGCAGACCACTCCTAATAGTAGGCCCAGCACTCCGCTAAGTCGTTAAACGGGATCATTTTATTGTTGCGCTAACCCCGTTTTTGAATTAGCATCACCCCGATTCTTTGAATTGCGCGGGACCTGAATTGACAGGACAAACCAAGCGCCTTTGATGGTGTTAAAGACATCGATTGGCGGGGTGAGAGCACAGGAAAAGGGAAGCGATCTAAACCGCGCAGTTTTATTTGACAAAGTTCATAGAGAGAAACTCCGCACTCTGAACCTTCTCGCCCGTTCGGAATGAATCACGGAAACTCGCTGTGACGAAAGATACGCGATGCCCCCCGCGCAAGAAGTTTTGCCTGGGTCAACGTGTCTCTTTCGTTAGAGCGAGTTTTTTGTTTTTGGGGGGGGGCGAAATGTAGAACGTAGGAAACGAAAAACGCGGGCTGGAACCCCGCGTCATCGTTAATGATTGCCAATTTTGATTGAGTGATTAGCCGCTTGGCGGTTCGGCCGTTGTGTATCTTAGCACACCCGCCGATTTGATCAAGCTTCAATTTAAGTTTGTGGAGGCTGCCCCTTGCTGTGGCCAGCGTAATGGGATTTACACCCAAAGGGTTCGTGTAAGCGAAAGAGTTCGATTCCCGCAGCCTCCGCGTTAAAACGCTATCACAGACTGGGAGCGATTAGGAAATGAATATCAAATACCGAAAGGTTGATGATAACACTAGGCCGGAAGGGCATTCGTTCTACCCTCTACTTCGGATATTTGTTCGTTACGGTGTCAACATGAGGCCGGTGTTAACTTTAGTTGATTCTGGTGCGGCTGACTGCGTCTTTTCGGCATCGTTTGGTGAAGTATTGGGAATTGACGTTACCTCTGGCGAGCCACACAACTTCCATGGGTTTGATTTAAGAGAGACGCCGGGTTTCCTTCATAACGTACACCTGCAAGTGATGGGATTTCCCCACTGGATCGAGGTTCGAGCAGCATTTGTCGAATCGGAAGTGATGCCTGTCTTAGGGCAATCAGGTTTCTTTGAAAACTACCAAGTAGTCTTTGAGCGATTTAAGCGCCAATTTGAGGTAAACACAAAGGTTGACGCTATCATTCGAAATAAACGCGGACATGGTCGGGGGCGTTAAGAGATAAACCTAGAGTTAAAGGACGGAACTCTAGACAACATTGCTTGGGGATGACCCCTGTCCGCCGCTTCCTTGGCTGCCTGAACAGCAGTGCTGCCAGAACCTACGATAAATTCCACCCCATCCTTTTCGATGATGGCAACCCATAAGTTCTCGTAATCTCTTACGAGGTCAGCGAAGGCGGTTTCTTTATCTATACTAGGCATGTTAGTGACCCCTAAGAAGTCTCTTGACTCTCTAGAAAAGAGTATTGCCCACCCTTTATCAGGAAATCAAGCAAAAGGGCGTCACCGCCTCATGAACGGTAACGCCCTTTTCTTGGGGATTCCCGAAGGAATGTCTACTGTTCTTTGTTGAGTCCCAAAATCTCGTTCAGTTTAAGGTGACGTATTTCGCCAGACGGCGTTCGTATTTGATAGGTAATCGTGTAATGCGTAGCTGGGGCTTTTAGGTAGCCCTCCCAAATTGCATCCTCTACCGTACCCTTGTTGCCATCCTTGTCAAAATTAACCTTCGCACCGAGCGCGAACGGGAAATCGTGGTTTGCAGTTGCGTTTACGTCCTTGATGGACACTTTATCTTTTTCCATACGCGCATTATAAGTCCGGTCTTTTGGACAACCAACGTGCCATCCACCACGCGGAGCGGTTTCAGATTAGGACACTACCCACTCCAGCTTAATTTGTTGATAATGTTGGACCTGAGCGCAACGAAAGACCCATCCTTTTATGGCCTAAGAGGCCAAAAATCCCAGGAGACCAAAGCTGATGACGCTGGAACCAAGGCAAAGACATCGTATTTCAGGGGGCTACAAGCCGCAACCCCTCCGTGGCCTGTTGCTGCTGGGCGTTCTCTTAATACTCGCCTGGTCGCAACTCCAAATTCCCTTTGCCCACAGTCAAATCGCTGACAGCCCTAAAACCTCTGCCAGCTCCAGTCGCTTCAGTCTCAAGTTTCAGGAGATAGCCCCTGGAATCGAATACGGACAAGCTACTACCGGTGAAGCGTCAAAGGACGAAAACAGTGGTCCCTGGTTCGTAAATGTTCTCCGAATAGATCCGGCACGCGCGACCATCAAAATTGTCCGCGCGCTTGACGCAGGCGTGGGCATGGAAACCGTGAGCTCATTGGCTGCCAGGCATCGCGCGACTGCGGCAATCAACGGGGGTTACTTTCGAACCACCGGCACCTATCGTGGTGAATCTATTGGACTACTGCTTCTTGACGATAAGTTGATCAGCGAACCTCATAATGATCGCGCCGAGTTCGGACTCATTGACGACGGAAAGAGCATCGAAGTTATCTTTGGGCACCTTGGTTATGCCGGTGAAGTCTCCGTTGGCCGGGCTAAGCACAAGGTCCAGGGGCTAAACAGACCTGTATCGAAGGATGAATTGGTTGTTTTTACTCCCGAGTTTCATCGCACCACTTTGACGAAGCCTGACGGGATTGAAGTCGCCGTGCGCAAAAACAGGGTTTTTTCAATTGCCGATTTCGCGGGCAGCGCTCGGATCCCGGCGGACGGTTATGTAATTTCCGCGGTTGGCAGTGCTCGCGAATGGGTAAAGCGCAATGTGCGGAAAGGATCGCTCGTGAAGTTTTGGTGGCGCTTGCGACCGCTGCATGCGAACGAAGATCAAAAGTGGCGCAAGGCGCACAACATCCTCGGCGCCGGCCCGCAGCTCATCAAAGGAGGAAAGATCGACATAACTGATAAGCAAGAGAAGATGGCAGCCGGCTTTGCCACGGACCGACACCCTCGAACAGCGCTGGCCCGATTAGGCTCTGGAAAGATTCTGCTGCTGACGGTTGATGGACGCCAGCCGGGCGTGAGTGTGGGTATGTCGCTGCAAAGGCTGGCTGAGCTCCTGAGGGAGTTTGACGCGGTTGAGGCGATAAACCTGGATGGCGGAGGGTCTACGACGATGGTGGTTCAGGACAGAATCGTAAACCGGCCTTCCGACCAGACAGGCGAACGTCCTGTAAGCGACGCAATCCTGGTTTTTTCCAAGCCAAAATGAAAAAAACCATGGTGGACGCCTTTTGTTGCCTGTGTTAAATTCTACCCTGTTTTGTTGCTTACAAACATTAGCGGCGCGTGGGAAATGCCGCTTTCACCCAACCTTTCGCCCGCTACACAAGCAGTCTGATATGAAAAGTGTCCTCAATTGAGTGTGTTTAAAGGACTAAATGGCTAAGAATGCAGGCTCCGCGGGAGGCCCCGGCACCGAAGAATCTTCGAGCGGTAAAGGTGTGGTCGATCTGGCCGACGCCCGCGTGCGCCTGCGTTCGAGTTCCGGTCCGGCTTCAAATCAAAACCTGCTCGCAGAACTGGATCAGGTCCGTTCGCTCCTGGACCAGGGTCTATCAGCTGAGGCTAAGACCAGGCTCGCCTCGCTCATCACGGCGGCACAGAAGAGTCCTGCGATCCTCGCTCTCGCAAGGTGTGCTTTATCAACCGCGCTCGAGATGCAGGGCCACTATCGCGATTCTCTTGCTGCAGTGGCGATGTACGAGTCTGCGGAGTCGAGGCTCAAGCTGGATCCACAAGTGGTCCAGTCCCTGAAAGTCCAGATTGGTCTTTCGTACAACTACAACGGAGATCACCCGAAAGCGATTTCAATTTTAAAGGGCGCGTTAAAAGAGTCTTCGGGAGGCGAATCGGATCACACCCCGGGTCCGATCTATGCGGCATTGGCCCGCGTCTATCGCAGCATCAACGAATACCCCATCGCCCTCGACTATGCCCGACGCGCGCTCGAGCATTTTCGTCAAACCGGAGAATGGCGCGGTTTGGCAGAAGCTTACTTCGGTATTGGTATGGCACAGGTTCAAGAGGGAGACCACGAGGGTGCGCTGGAAAACATTCAGCAAGCCCTGAAACTCACCGGTGATCATCCCGCCAGTTATATGCTGGGGAAAATCTACGCAAACATGGCGGGCGTCTGCTGGTTTCTTAAGCGCCCGCAGGAAGGAATTCGTTATCTCGAGAAGGCAATTGCGTATTACGAGCGCACCGATCACAAGACGAATGCCTCCGATGGGTATAACAATCTTGGCATTAATTTAATCTTGATCGGCCAATGGGGCCGGGCCCAGGAAGCTTTGCAGCGTGCTTTATCTCTCGCATCCGAAATTGACGAACGCGCAGCAAAAGTGCCAATGATTCTGGACTCGCTCGGCGAGTTGTTGATGTTGCGCGGCGAGCTGGATGAAGCGAAGGACTATCTGGTGCGAGCTGTGGCAATGGCCACGGAAGATGGAAACAAATGGTATGCGTGTCAGGCGTTAAGAACTCTGGCTCGCTGTTACCTGGCCATGGAAGATCACTCGAAAGCCCTGGCCAAAGCTCAGCAAGCGCTGACCCTCGCCCAGGGTATCGGCGATCGTCAGGCGATTTGTGATTCCCGTCTAATTCTGGCAGAAGCACACCTTCGAAATAACGAGCTTGAAAAGTGTTCTGAACAGTTGGAAAAGTTGACGGAGAAAACCACCGACTCGCCTAACGATCTGGCTTTCACAGGTGAGTCTCACCGGATCTCCGGGATGCTGGCTGTGCTTCAGTCAGACTTTTCATCGGCGGCTCAACATTTCGGCAGCAGCGTTTCCATCTTCGATATGCTTGGTGACCGCTATCGCGCTGCGCGTGCTCACAGTGAACTGGGACGCGCATATGCGTCAAGTCAGCCCAGCCGCGCAATCGAACAACTGACCCGCGCCGTGAACGCCTTTCGCGAATTGGGCGCCAAGCTTGACCAGGCGCGCGCCGAAGCCGTGCTTGATAACCTCGATCGGTCCGCGCCGGAACGCAGTGAAGAACAGTCAGCGCTGACCCAGCTGCTGACGCTGCGACTCGCCGAAGCAGTAACGTCGCGAGAACTCTTGCTGCGTGAGCTCGCGGCCATCATGCGCCAGGAAACTAATGCGGCGCGGGTGGTGATTACTGAAATGGAAGAACCCGGCCGGCGACGAGTGGTGATTGCGCACGGCTGTACGCCTGCTGAGAGCGCTAAGATTGCGGAACAGCTTAGCGACCTGAGCGAGGAAGAGCTGCAGAGTTATGCAAAGAAAAACGACGCGGCCATTCTTCAACTACGTTCGTCTAATGCGCCGACCGCCACGCTCTACATCTCCCCGCGTAGCCGGGCCAAGCTTCCCGGCGGTCTCTCTCTCGACCCCTTAATTCGCGTCGCCGAACTAGGTATGGATGTTTGTGCCCTTCGAGCCGGCAGCCAAAAGGGTTCACGAGTGCAACAACCGGACGAGTTAGCCGGAGCAAGTCTGATGCCCGGCTTCATACATTCAAGCCCGGCAATGACGAAGCTGGTTGAAGAAGTCCACAAGATTAGATCTTCAGATGTCACAGTACTGGTCACGGGAGAATCAGGGACCGGCAAGGAGTTGGTGGCGCGCGCCATTCACGCGCTTTCAACTCGTCGTTCCAAGGTATTCATTCCCTTTAACTGCACGGCCGTGCCAAAAGAGCTTTCCGAAGGTTATTTGTTTGGTTACCGTCGAGGCGCGTTTACCGGCGCAGTTACAGACTCGGCCGGCGTTATTCGCACGGCAGCGGGTGGAACACTATTCCTCGACGAGATTGGCGATCTGCCCTTGGATCTCCAGCCAAAGCTGCTGAGGTTTTTGCAGGAGGGTGAAATTCAGCCGCTCGGTGAACAGCGGCCGATCAAAGTCGACGTGCGCATCATTGCGGCCACGAACACCGATTTGGAAGAGATGGTTGCCGACGGCCGTTTCCGGGAAGATCTCTACTATCGTCTCAACGTGATTCGTTTGCGCGTGCCTCCCTTGCGCGAACGTCGTTCAGAGATTCCCACCATCGTAAACTATTACATCAATCACTACTCGGCGAAGTTTGGCCGCAAGGATATTCAGATCACACCACAGGCTGTAGACCTTCTGATGGTCAGCGACTGGCCCGGAAATGTTCGTCAGCTTTGCAATGAGATTCAGCGCGTAGTTGCGCGGGCCGAAGACTCGACCGTTATCAATCCGGACAATCTTTCTCCCGAACTCAAGCGCACATCTTCACCGACCACTCCAAGTTCTGCTGTTTCAACTCTGAATTCAATGCCGTCAAGCGCGCTGCAAAACATCACGCTCGCCGACGCGCTGGCTGACGTAGAGCGCCGCATGATTGCCGACGCACTTCGCAAGCATGCGGGCAACATCTCGCGCGCCGCTCGCGAGCTCGGCCTCACTCGACGTGGACTCTACCTCAAACTCGAGCGTCACCAACTGAGCGCCGCCGGCTAATCGAACCAGCATTTCTAGCAAGCATTCAACTTTTCCGCCGTGGCCTTAGAGAACCGTGTGCTCTCGGGCATATAGAAGGGACCTGGCGATCTCTCAGGTAGGGAAGGAGGGCTTGCCCCCGCTCTTCCGTTGATTACCTCAGTTGATGAATTGATTCCCGCACCTTCAGCCATATCGGCGGTGACTAAAAGGTACTCCATTTTTTTTATGATTGTGGCTGGGCAAAGAAGAGCGGGGGCAAGCCCACCTTCCCTACCTGAGAGTTTTTCAAGGCGTCTCCTAAAGTCGCCTCAACCATGACGCCGAAGCCGTTTTGTTTCACTTCGCCGTGGCCTCCGCGACTTCGCGTCGGTTGGTTCCCGACACCTCTTCAACGATGAGGCCGTCAAACAAATGGACTATTCGATCCGCATGTTGGGCGTAACGCGCGTCGTGCGTCACCATGCAGATCGTCGCGCCGCCGCGATGCAATTCCCGCAACAGTTCCATTACTGCTTCGCCATTTGTTGAGTCCAAATTCCCCGTCGGCTCGTCAGCCAGCAGAATGCTTGGCTGCCCACCCACCGCACGCGCCACGGCTACACGTTGTTGTTGGCCGCCTGAAAGCTGACTTGGCAAATGCTTGGAACGATGGCCCATGCCTACGCTCTCCAGGGCCTCTGTCACACGCTTCTTTCGCTCTCCCGAGTTCATGCCCCGATAGGTCAAGGGCAGTTCCACGTTTTCATAGACGGTGAGGTCCCCAATCAGATTGAAGCTCTGGAAGATGAATCCAACCTCGCGGTTGCGAATGCGCGCTCGCTCTGACAGTGAGAGGTTTTCCACCGGCGTGTCGTTCAACACGTACGCGCCATCGCTGGGCGTGTCCAGCAAGCCCAGAATCGATAACAGTGTGGACTTGCCGCAGCCCGAAGGACCAGCAATGGAAACGTATTCGCCCTTCTGGATGTCGAGATGAATCCCGGAAAGAGCGTGGGTCTCAACTTCGTCCGTGTAGAAAACTTTCTTTACGTCTGCGAGGTGAATCAGCGGATCGGGTGAACTCATCATTGTCTCCTTCGGAATGTTCGACAACTATTCGTAGCGCACAGCAACCATTGGATCAACCTTCGTCGCGCGCAGAGCGGGGATAGAGCAGGCAATCAGCGCGACAAACATGAGTAGTGCCGAGATCCCCGCAAAAATCAGGGGGTCAGTTGCTGTGACGCCATACAGTTGGCTGGCCAAAACACGGGTCACGGCAAATGAAACAATGAGTCCAATAATGATGCCGGCGATACCCAGGATCATTCCTTGCTTCACGATCAGTTTTAAAATGTCTGCTTGTCGAGCGCCCAGCGCCATCCGGATACCGATCTCATGAGTACGCTGGGTGACCGCATAAGCCATCACCCCATAGATCCCAATGGACGCGAGGATAAGCGCCAGTCCCGCGAAAATTCCAAGCAGCAAGGCGTAGACGCGTGGTTGCGCTACCGATTTGCCCACGATCTCATCCATAAACTTCATATTGCCGACCGGTAAGTCCTTATCGAGCGTGGAAACTTCCCGCCGCACAGCCCCGGCCAAAGCCTTTGGCTCAGACTGCGTTCTCGTAACCAGAGTAAGATTCAATCCCGGATTTTGTTGGAAGGCGAAATACACCTCAGGCTGTGAGGCGACCTGAAGCGACGTGTGACTAACGGAACCGACGACCCCGACTACAGTGACCCATGGATTTTGAGAATCTGCCCTGCCACGCTTGAAACGTTTTCCGAGGGGCTCGTCGTTAGGCCAGAATCGTCGCGCGGCGGTCTCATTAATAATTGCGGCCGCAGGCGCGTTTGAGTTGTCACTATCGGCAAAAGGCCGGCCTTTGCGCACGGGAATACCCATGGACTCAAAATAGCTTGAACTGACATTACGGAGGAAAGCTCGCGGTCTTTCTGCAGCGCTAAGAGCCGGCTGTCCCTCAATCGATAAACCTACGTTGAACTCGTTGCCGCTGAACGGAAGATTGTCGACGGTCCCCGCGGATTGCACGCCGGGAACCTGCGCAATGCGCTGAACCAGTTGCTGTTGAAAGATCGCCTGCCGGTCCTTATCGGAGTATTTGTTTTCCGGCAATTGCATTTCCAGCGTAATCAAATTCTCAGGATTGAAACCGGGGTTAACGTTCTGCAAGCGCATGAAGCTCTTTATCATCAAACCTGAAGCAATTAGTAGTATGAGTGCCAGAGCAACCTCCGTGATGACCAGCAAGCTGCGCAAGCGATTCTGCTTAGAGCCTCCGGAATTTCCTCGGCCGCCCTCCTTCAGCGTTTCGTTCAGGTCCAGCTTGGACGCTTGCAGTGCGGGGGCCAGGCCGAAAATGAAAGAAGTGAATAGTGACAGCAACAGAGTAAACGCTAGCACCTTCCAATCGATCCCCACGTTGTCAGGGATGGAAACATTCGCCGGGGTAAAAATCACTAACTGGCGCAGCACCAGGATAGCCAGCAAAGAACCCAACAATCCCCCAGCAAGACCCAAGATCATTCCCTCGGTCAATAGTTGTCGAACAATGCGAAACCGAGTGGCGCCCAGGGCAGTGCGAATAGCCACTTCTTTTTGACGCCCTGAGGCCTTGGCTAACAGCAGATTGGCGACGTTGGCGCAGGCGATCAATAACACGCAGCCGACGGCGCCAAAGAGCACGAGCAGGGCCAGGCGAATATCACCAGTAATCTGTTGCCGCAGGGGAACGACATCTACTTCCATGTCCGCATCGATTGCCGGATATTCTTTCTGCAGGCGACTCGCGATGACATTCATATCGGACTGCGCGGCCGTATGTGTTACTCCGGGTTTAAGCCGGCCAATCATAAAAAGCGTGCGAATATCACGTGCCGCCAACACCGCGTCAGTGATCAGTGGGACCCACAGATCCGCTTTAGGCATGGCGTATTGTGAAGAGGCAACTGTGGCGGAAAAAGCAGGTGGAAATTTAAAGTCAGAGGGCATTATGCCAACCACCGTATAGCTGTCCCCATTCAGTGCCACGGTCTGTCCGACGATATTAGGATTAGCTCCAAAGCTTCGTTGCCAAAGCTGATGACTTAATATGAGCACGCGACCTGCTTGAGGCTGATCCTCACCGGTCAGAAAGAGTCGTCCGTGGAGAGGCGTACTGCCGAGGAGTGAAAGAAGAGACGCAGTGACCCGTACGCCGATCACACGTTCTGGTTGCTCACCACCAGTAAGATTGAAGTTACTGTCAGCGAAAGCTCCCAAATCCTCTAAAGAGTTATTACCCGTCCGCAGATCGAGAAAGTTTGGAAGCGAAGTGGGGATCTGTCCAAAACCGCGTTTAGCGCTCTTTTCCCAAACCATCACCAGCTGATCTGGATTTCCGTAATTAATCGGATGGAGCAGGATGGCATTTACAACACTGAAGATGGCAGTGTTTGCACCCACACCGAGGGCCAATGCAAACACGGCGATAGCCATGAAGCCAGGGTTCTTTCGCATTACCCTGAGGCCATAACGTATGTCTTGCCAAAACATTCTTCTCGTTCCTCGCAGGCTTGTCCGCGTGCTGGTTTAACCTACAACCAATGCGCATATCGGTCCGAAATGGCGGACCAAATTTCAGTAATTTGAACAAGGGCGAAGTTGACTGTCAACCAAAGCCCCACCACAAAGGTAGCAACGGTCTTGCTGAGTTTTATTCATCGCGGCGGAAGGTCACCGGAGGATTGGCTCTACAGATCGAAAGCAGCAGATTAGGACGAAGCTATGAAATGGGCAAGACGTAATCTGCAGTGATGAGGCGGGCGGGAATTCTGAGGGACCTGATAGCATTCGGGGAAAGCGTGCTACTGGAGCCGCTTTCCCCGAAGAAGCCTCGTTTGCGAGGTAACCGTAGGCTTCGCATCGACCATTCCAGGCTTACTGGCCAATTAGACGGAAGGCGAAGGGTTGGAGCCAGACTTTACTAGTCGGCCAACATGATCCCTTTGCAAACGT
>JBBPIC010000008.1:21475-145628 GCA_038040525.1 Acidobacteriota bacterium
CAGCCAACATGATTCCTTTGCAAACGTCAGCCAACATGATTCCTTTGCAAACGTCAGCCAACATGATTCCTTTGCAAACGTCGGCGAGCATGATGCCCTTGTTTTCGGTTGATGTAGTCATTTGTTTTCTCCTGGAAGTCGAACGGTTACTCTGGTAGTCGACTCGATTGAGTCCTTCGCCGGGAACCTGTTTCCCATCAAGCCGACCGTATTAATTTTCAATTCGCTTCCCTTCTTATCAACCTTCGTGCCATTGAATCATCAACCCGAGCAGTGGCCGCAAACCATTCCCGTGCAATCACTTACGGAGTCGATTTTTTCTGATACTTGTGGCTGGTCCAACAATCGCAAAGTGGTTACCAGGTATACAAAAGCTCTTCCAGGATGGTGTGATTAAGCGTTAGAACTTGTGATCGACCGTGTTTAGGCGGTCGCAACAACAAAACCTCGCACTCTCATCCGATTTATCGTAGGTGTATACGGGAGTAACAGGTGGTTAGAGAGTATCCACTAGGGCGGCTTTGCACATAAAGTCGGTTTTTGAGGCGACTTCTTGTGCAGGCTAGAGAGTTTTTGTGCAGAAGGTCAAACTGGGAGGAGGGAGTAGGTATTATTTCTCAGTTAACTGGGCTGTCAGTAGGTCTTTAAGATACTCCGCTAAAGCATCAACATTGAATTGGCCTTTCAGCCAATGCTGATCGGCTTCTCGTAGAGCTTCAATATATGGCTTTCGGTTGTCTCGGATTCGCTCGGGGACTGTCTTTTTCCCCGGCAGAGGCCCACCTAATCGAAGACAAATGAGATAATAACACGCAGCGCGAGCAGTGCGGCCATTGCCTTCAATAAACGGGTGAATCCAGTTCAACCGCCACAGCGCGTAAGCTGGGAGTAGAGTCAGATAATTCAAAATTTCCCAATTCTCGTGAACCAGGGAAAGAAACTGATCCACAAGGTCGGGGACTTTTTCGTAATGTGGCGGTATGTGGTTTCCTACCAGGACCGGCTCTTCGCGGAAGCGTCCGCCAAATTGCGCAATATTGGCAACAGCGGAGGCGTTCAGCGACCACAACGTATACTTATCAAAGGCATCGATGCCTTTGATAAGCCCAATCTCAACGCAATTGGACAGCAGATCGTATTGTCGCAGAAGATTCTGCTCCTGTATCCGGGCATACAGTGTCGGATTATCTGCTTCTCGCAGCGCCATTAGCTTGAGATCTCTTATTTGCTATTCAAGCGAATACGTTCAGAGGTATAGCGTACCGAGTCCTTCGTAATGAGGTCTGACTCTGCTGGTGCGTTACCGAAAGCAAAGCTGACGCGTTGTTCTTTGAGGTCGTCTTCAGTTACCTCCTTAGCGCGTGTTTCTGCTATCAGCTGCTCTAGTTCCGGCGTCATGATTAGACTCGACTGCAATTGGCTTCGGGCTGACATTGAAATTCTCCTTCGTTACCTATTCAGGCAAGAGCGCGCCTAAGCGGATTGCTCGCTTGTACCCGAGTCTGTTTCATCTGTGAAACACTTAGCATAATGATTTAAGTACGGAAAATCAAGAAGCTTTGTTTCGCGATATTCGTTGCATTTTTCCAACAAACCGGTTGCTTCTGAGCGAACGCTCAGGTATATAGAAAGGGTTCTCCTGGGGCCTTCAAATCCTTCTCAAGCGGACTTGCGATTCCGTTTGAGCACGGGACGGATAGCAGTTACCGTCCGGGAAGGAGGAGATAGGCCAATGGCTAAAGGTAAACTGAAGCTAGTCGTTCCTAAAGGCTACAGGCTGATTTTCAGAGCTTGGAAGACCGACAAGAACGGCAATCGCGTCTATGCACGTGACTATGGACTTAGAGGCTGGCCCCTCTTAGTCCCCGTAACTAGGTAACGTGTTAACGGCCTCCGGGGAACGCCCTATATAACACTAGCCAATCTTCCTATCAACCTGTTTTTGCTTTAATTTCAGTAAATCCGCTAACAGCCAATGGTCTACACAATTAGTTGTACGGAAACAGGATTTACTGTGTCACAGTGTCATCTGTGTCACAGTATAGAGAGTGAATCATATGTTGGCAACAGTAAAAAAACAGGTTTCAATGGAGATTTGTGTCACAAGCCCTTGCAGATCACGAGTGTTACACAATATAAACGTGATATGAAGGCTGCACCTGCTCGCGAGAAGTCTGAACCAGCAAGATCCCAAAAGCGAGAGTTCAAAAATACTCCGCTCAATTTCATTGAGAAGGAGCGTTTACACAGACTCGCGATTCGCTTTCAAGAGATTATCTACGCCCGGAATCAAGCTGAAAAAGACGCTAGCAAGAAGATGAGGTCGGACGTGGAAGATGTGGATTTCATGCGTGCTGGCTTGTTACGATTAGAAGCGATCAGATCCGCTGACGAATTCTATGAGTGGATCGTCAAAGGACGAAACAGAGAATAAATCGAAGTTGCCGCAAATGGAAACTGCCACCCGCAAAGGTGGCAGTTTCGGCGGTCCCTGGGAACCATTTTCCCTCTACCCATCGCATTCCGCAGCCCAAAACTCAGGCTTGATATTCAACTCAAACATCGACTGAATCAGGCAGCAGAGATTGTAACAAAGCACTTTGCACAGAGCTTCGTTGATCTGGGCTGTCTTTGGTTTGCTTCTCAGGCTATCGCCAAACTTCGCTTTGATCATGCTGAATGTTGATTCAACGTTTGATCGTTTGTGGTATTGCTGCAGGAACCTCGCTTGATTGAAGGAAAAGTAATGGTACATGGTTTTCCAGAGCGTGTTCTTTGTGCGCTTTCCGGGGTCGCTGTTCGACTTGAAGGGGATGTAAGGCATCGCAGCATGGTCTACCACCGTTTGAAGGTTCGCTACTGATAAATAAGCCTTGTCTGCGGAGACTTCCTGCATAACTAAATTCTGGGCGGTTGCGTCAACAAGCTACTTGAAAAAAGGGCTATCGTTCGCGTAACGGTCGCTGATTTGAACCGCTGTGACCACGTTGGTTTTGACGCCGCACATTAGATGAACCTTGATCCATTCGCGCTTACTCATAAGCTGGGGGTTGGTATATTTTGCATCAACCCACTGGAAGAAGCGGCAAGTTGAAAAGCCCGAAGAGTCCACGGCGAAATCCGACTCGATGGCCGTTAGCGGCAAACTACTTTCCTCGATTAGCATTTCAAGGTAGGGCGTCAATACTTCACTTTCGAGAATGTTTGAAATGCTATTGAAGTGAGGAACCTTTGAGATATGGCCCTTCGCGTGAGCGTCGCGCAAGTCGCTCATAAACCGTCGCTGCGATACGGTGCTGTAGACCTTGAACGTTGCGCCGAAAATCATTTCCTTGAACGACAGCTTGGCTCGATGAAGTGGTGGCTATAGCTTGCCGCACCTTGTTCAAGAAAGTTAGTTCATCTGCCCCTTTATGTTTCTGATATTCGGAATATGGTTCAAGCAGCGTTCCGTCGAGGTCCAAACCATCCAACGGGAAAACATAACCGCCACGCAGCTCGTAAGCCGTGATGATTGAATAATCTTCACTATCGCTTTCGTATGTTAGGAAAAACATGTACTTTCGGTGGATTACCGGAAAGGGCTTGCCACCTGAGCCGCGCTGTATCACTTTTCCGGAGGGGAAGCGTAACGCGCCACCGTTGCGCAACGTTGTGATAGAAGTACCCGCGGCTATTGGAGCGGCAGAATTATTTTTAAGCACTTCCTCAACACTTACCGTAAACTCAGAGTAAACCGTTGTCTTATCTTCAGATAAAAACGCTTGTGCGTCCGTGACTTCACCGACCACTACCGCGGCGCTTTGCGACACTGGGAGCGCCGGTTCCGCTGGTGCATGACTGGGCGGGCCTCCCCATGAAGAGCTGCTTAGCTCGGTTAACTTGAATTGGCTGACATTGACGTTGTCAGTGGCTCTGAGACGGAGATTTTTACGTTTTGCTCTCGCCTTCCGTAAACGACGAAGATTCAAATCAGATGGCTCAGCAGCCGAATAATCTGCAACAGGGTATGTGCGCATATCGTGTTGTTCGTGCAATTTGGTTTGTTTGTCATTTTGATTTGGCAGGATTGCAAAAGTGGTCCAAGCCACGGCAAACACTGCGACAATTAGGATTTTAGTCATACGTTCTCCATTCCTTGACGCCCGGTCGGGCAGTTATGGTTCTAGGCCGTTAATGATTCTGACTCTATAGGTTTTGCGTTGACGGAAGATTAGCCAGCGGATGTGATCTCAAAAAATCCGCTACGAATCTAATAGATCGTCGATTCTCAACAAGTTATAGCTGCGATGTTCAGCCCGGGTCGAACCTATCAACACCGATCGGATTAACAAGAGTGAGACATTGGTGGTAGAACTCATGTTAACGGTGAGATTTGGCTCTGATGACGCTAGTCGATTCTGGATTGGCTGGGAAATCAGTTATTCAAAGATCGTGGGTGCTGAATGTGGTTCTGGTCACCTTGTCACTTGGTCACAGGATAAAGCCTTGCACAAAGAGTCGAGATTGATGCTACGAGAAACACTTCACGGCAACGCCGGAGAGCCAGCCTGCGGAGCTGGTGACAGCGTAAAGCCTGGGGTGAAGCGCGGCGGAACCCCAGGTTAAGGTTCCAATGATCTTATCAGCCCGCGGTGGTTATTTCTTAATCGGCGGCGTCCTGGGGTTCCGCTTCGCTTAGCCCAGGCGCTACGCAGTCAGCCCTCCGCGGGCTCAGACCGTCTTCCCAATGAAACCTTGAGCGATTCTCCCGTATGTACGCCCAGTTCAAGCAGCGTTACATCCCTTCCGGAGAAATCGCCGAAATAACGATCGTAAATCTCGTAAACCTTCAAAGGCTTTGCGGCTTCATCGGCGTTAGTGTAAATGCGTTGAGCTAATTCAAGGAGAGACTCGCCCATCTAAATCTCCTCTCTGACGTAAACATCAAACGGCCTTATCTGTGGCGCAACTTAGTGACAAGCATTCACCGAACCCAGCTTCCTGGTTCTACTTGCGGCCCTCGTCTGGTTAGGCTCAAAAGTTGTCTTAACTACTGAGGATTAGTGCGCGCCCGGAGGAGCCAAAGGCGCAAAGCGCTAATGCGACCAGCAGTAACAGACCAGTCACAATAAACATGAACGATACGCTGATCTGCGAAAGGGCGCCGGTGAGCATATACGAGAGAGGAGTCAACCCATACGCGCTTAGCATGACCACGCTCATCACCCTTCCCCGCAACAGGGGGTCAGATTTTGTTTGTAGCCAGCTTGCCATAAGGACCTGGGTATAGCCCGCGATAATTCCGATTACAGCCATCAAAACGCAGGCCCAGATTACATTGGGCACTAAGCCCAGTAACGTCAGTCCGAAACCCAGGCCGGTTGTTAACCAAAGAATAGTCTTACCGAAACTGTACTTTGAATGGGTTGCCCCAACAATCAGGGTACCGATCAGCAAACCGCCGCCGAGAGACGAAAGCATTGCGCCGAAGGCCGCGGCGCCCCCGGCGAACTTGTTGTTAGCCAGTGATGCAAGGCCCACAGTAAACGGTCCGGCGAAAGCAAATTCGACGACAGCCGTGATCGTGAGTAGCGCCCTTAGCGTGGGCTCATAGTAGGTGTAGCGCAACCCCTCACCGATGGAAGTGAACAGTTGTGCTCTGCGGAAATTTGTTTTTGCAAGAATTTGTTCGGGAGCGGCAGCGGCAGAAGGGCGACTCCGCATTAGCAATAGGCAGCAGGCCACAAAAACGAAACTTGCTGTATCGAAAGCGAAAGCACCGCCAGTTCCAACCACCGAGATGAGCACACCCGCCAGTGAGGGCCCAAGAAACATCGCCAGCAAGGAACTAGTGTTAAGCAGAGAATTGCCGGCAACTAAACTCTCTTTCGGAATCACTCCGGGAATAAAGGCTTTAAGCGCTGGGGTAAAAAAGGCGTCCGCGATCCCAAAAGCCGCGACGATAATAAATAAGTGCCAGAGATGAATTTTATTGAAAAGCACGAGGGCGGTAAGGACTCCACAAATGACGGCACGCACCGCACTCGAGGCGATCATCATCTTCCGCTGGGAAAACATGTCGCTGGTTGCGCCGCCCACAAGTTGAAAGGCAACCCGCATTATGGTGGCCGTTAACAGGATGCTTCCGAGAGCCAGGCTGGAGCCGCTTACGTGCAGAACCAACCAGGGTAGCGCCACCAGATAGAACTGGTCACCGAGAATCGAAACGCTTTGCCCCAGCCACAACAAACGGAAGTCCCGACTCGCAAGCATTTGCCAGGCAGTAAGGCGACGTAGGGAGCTCCCAATTGAGCGTTTAACCGGCGTGTCTGTCATTAGTGGGAGGTATCTAAAGGTAATTCGGCCTACACCTAATATCATGTAATCGCTGCGGATTCCAGAATCACATGGGCTTTTCGAGATTCTTCATATCCGAACTCATCTCCGCCCGGTGTCAGCGCAGGTTACCAGCAGTTTGAGTGCCATAAGAGTGGTGCCCTCGCTTTACGGGCTGAGTTGAAATGCTTCACCCCGTTTCTTTTTATCTGGTTTTCGCAACGTGACTCGCGAAACCTGCATCCGAAGGACAGTTCAATTCCCGCACCCTTTAGAGAAAACCAGGTTTCCTTATGATGGTTTTTCCGATCCGCTGCTACGTGTTTGTTCTCACCTTTGCGCTTTTCGCTTCGGGCCAATGTTTTGCTCAACAACCAGCACAATCACCGCGTCCTACACCCAGCGCATCACCGACCCCTGATAGCACCCATCCTGTGGAACAAGACGCAATCCGCACCGTGACTGAAGAAGTCCAACTGACTGTCACGGCGCTGGACGGTCAGGGGCGGCTGGATCCTACGCTTGAGCTGGCAGATATCCTCGTGTTGGAAGATGGCGTGGCTCAGGAACTGCGGAGTGCGCGCCGGGTCCCAGCCCATGTGCTTGTTCTGCTGGATACCGGCGGCGAAATCAATTCCGCAAAGCGAGTGAGGCTCACGCGCGAGATCGCGCGCATCCTGGTAACGACCCTCAATCCGCATGACGAGATCTCGATCATGCAGTTCAACAGCAAAGTCGAACTACTGCAAAACTGGACCATCGACCGGGATGCTTTAACCCAAGCCCTGGATAAAAAACTGATCTCCGGGAAGAGAGCGCGGTTCCACGACGCATTAATAGCCTCGGCCGCTCAGTTTGGCGACCGGCCACAAGGCAATCGACATGTGGTGATGATCACTGACGGTGTTCAGAGTCCGGGCGAACGGGTTGACAGGATAACCGCCATGCGGCGATTTCAGGCGAGTAATGCGGTGGTCCATGTGATTAGTTACACCACGCTGTCGCGACAAGCAACGGCCCACGATCGCAAATACACCAGAAAACGTGACAAGAGCCTCGTGCCTGACGCGGCAATAGAGACACTGCCGCGAACACCTGTGAATGAAGCAGTACGCAGGGCCCACGAACCTGGGGGAATCATCGTGGATCTGGATCCCGAAAGACGTCGCGTTATAAAGCAGTATGAAGCGGCAATGCGTGCTAGTGAGACGCAGCTAACAGCGATGACGGAAGAAAGTGGCGGCAGAATCTGGCTGCCGGAATCCGCTGAAGAGATGATCGATGATGGAGCGGAGGCCGCGCGGTTGATAGATTCTCAGTACGTTGTTACGTACCAACCTCGTCGCGCATTAGCTTCATCTAAAAACGGCGAAGTGCGCCGCATCGAAGTTGCTTCAAGAAGAGTTGGGTTGAACCTGGTGTCGCGACGACAGTTCGTTGTTCCTGGCAGCGCATTCGCGAGTCAAGGTCGGCCCCGTACCGTCATCCCCTAACGGCTGGGCAGGTTGCTGAAGATAGGCAGTCCCATTATTAGAGAATAAGACGATCCACGAAAGCACACGAATTGACACGAACTAGGGGACTTTTTCGTGCTGCTTAGTGTGATTTCATGGATCGTTCTTAGTTTCTGCAGTTCGCTAAATTTGTTTCACCTGAGATTCTCTATGGATGGCCAACGTTAATCCCATTATGAAGTAAAGCACCATCACCACCTCCGAATCACCCCAGTTGTAATGGACGATTCCGGATATAAAGAAACCCGACAATCCTCCCAACGCCCCCACCAGGATACCTCGCTCCATCCATCCAGGGGTGGAGGCGGTAGATCGCAAAGATCGCCAAAGCGTGCGCGCATATACGAAGAGAAGGGTCAACCAGAGAATCAGTGCGGGTAGTCCTCGTTCAAGGGCAATTTGCAAAAAATTCGAGTGCATATGGCCCATCGGAATGCGACCGCCATCAAAGAGTCCCCACTCTCTCCAGTGCGCTTTGATCGAATCCATACCAATGCCGAGGAGCAAGTGTCGAGGTTTGCTAATCAGAAGATTGAACCCGCCTCGCCAGACGGTTTCTCGCCATGTGGTCGAGGCATCTCGACTGTCAAAGAAACCCACATTACGTTTCTGTTGAAGAAGATATAGACCGGCGAATGCCAGGGGAATAGCGAGCGCGCCAACTATGACCAGAGTACGACGACGAACCGTCAGAGCAAGAATAATCATGGAGGAGACGAGGCAGCCAAACCAGACGGCGCGTGTTACCGTCATCAGCAGCGCAAAAGACAACCCCACCAATGCCACCAGCAACAGAGCCGCGGCCCAGCTCCGCTTATTAGGCACGCTGACAAAGAGGCCAATTGTCAGCGCCAAGACTAACTGTAACACTTCAGCGTAGGTCACATAATGACCAAAGAAGCCTGACGCTCGCCAATCGCGACCCCGCGACCAACTGCCCACGCCTAGTTGTTCAAGCGCGTTGCCGCCTGGCAAAGGTATGCCTCGGGGTACTTTGAAAGTCGGTTGCCATTCGTGCCGATAAATCCTCAGCTCGGCGGGGCTTGTGTTTGGCAGTGATAGGCCATCGATTATGCCCTGCGGGTCTTCCAGTTTCTGGCCATCCAGAGTTAGCAGCGTATCCCCGTTTCGAACGCCTGCTTTAAAGAGAACGCCGGTCTCCGTTAGCCCGTAAACCTTAACCCCTCGGCCGAGCAGACGGTCGCCTGCCGTCGCCACAACATTGATCATGCAGGAAGAGATAAGTGTGACGGCGAGCAATCGAGCAACTCGCAGTGAGGGCACATTCTCGGCGAACAGATAAATGATGGTGAAGAGACTTGCCGCACGCAGTTTTCCGATTGATACCATCGGCTCGTAGGAGAGAAAAGCCGAAAGACCGGTGACAATGAAAAAGCCGAGCACAAAATAATCGATTGGAGTGCGGTAGAGCGTGGGACGAGGACGAAAAGCGAACCGGATCAACCACAGGACCATGCCTAGCAGCCAGGATGTCTGAGCGGCGGCGATCGAATGAGGAGCGGCAAGTGCAAATATGAATAGACAGGCAATGATACCCCCATCGAGTATGCTCGCGCCTGGACTCTTTTCCTCACGTGCCATCAAGGTATTTCACCGCCAATCCTTCTGTTCGTTCCGGCTCTTTTCCGCAACCGGGCGTTTTTTGTTGTCGATGAAGTAAACTCTAGAATGTCATCGACGTCTAGCAAATACTCCGAAGCCGCCGCGTTTCGCCGACTGTCAGGGTTGAGTCAGAAGAGGAAACCTATGCCAAGATCCCTTCGTCATACCGTGTTACCTGGATTGCTTTTGCATCTTTTATCGTTCTCAGTTTATGCCCAAACTACCTCACCGTTCGTCGCCCAGGTCCAGGCGATTCAGGACCACCCTAAAGTAAAGGCAGCTAACGAGTACATCGATACGAACCGCGCAGAAATTTTGCGAGAGTGGATCGAAATCACCGAGATAAACGCGCCTTCAGGACACGAACAAGCCCGGGCCAAATATCTTGAAAAGCTACTGCGCAAATACAAGCTTCAGAGTGTTCATTACGATTCCGCAGGAAACCTGATTGCCGTGCGAAAAGGAACAGGGGGCGGCCCAGTCGTAGTCTTTGATGCCCACCTGGACACGGTTTTCCAACCAGATTTGAAGATCAAGGTGAAGGTGCAGGATGGGCGTGTCTATGCGCCGGGAGTCGGTGACGACACGCGTAACATCGAAGCTCTGCTGACAACAATTCGCGCTCTGGACGCTGCCGATATCAAGACGAAAGGTGATCTGATCTTTGTTTTCACGGTGGAGGAAGAGACTAGCTTCAAAGGCGTCAGGCAGTTTATCACTGACAATAAAGGAAAGATCGACCACTACATCGCGCTCGATGGCGGCTACGAAGGCTTCACTTATGCCGGGATCGGCATTAACTGGTACCGCCACCACTTTATCGGACCGGGCGGACACACTCGCTCGCAGACTCCTCCTTTTTCCGCCAGCTTGCCGTTGGCCCGAGCAATTTCCCGAATCTACGCACTCAGAGTTCCCGGGACTCCTCCTTCAAATCTTAATATCGGCATGCTGGGTGGCTCCGAGGTCGTGAATGCAAAAGCGTCCGATGCATGGTTCACCGTAGATCTGCGTTCGACAAGTAACGACATCATAGCTGCCCTGGAAAAAAAGATCGCGACGATTCTGGAAGAAGAAGCCCAGCGTGCGGGGATGACTGTAAAGACAGATGTAATTTCAACGTCACCGGCAGCGGTTATCCCCGGTCACCGCGACTCGAAATTGGTGAAAATCTCAGAAGCCGTGCATCGGGCCATGGGTTTCGATCCACCGATCACAAACACCGGATCGAACAATTCGAGTGTGGCGCTGCTCGAAGGCGTTTCGTCGATCTCAACCGGAGCTGGTCCGTGCGACGACTCCCATGCTCTTACCGAGAATTGTGAAATTGAACCACTCTACAAAGGGATCAAGAAGATCTTGTTGTTGGAATTGTCGCTAGCTGGAATGCAATGACATTACAGAACCGAGCGCGGTAGCGCCGGATGCTGGAGTCAACTACCGTCTCAGTTCTTCAGCGCCAACGGCGCGAAATGTCATAGCCTGGGCTATCGGCCCAGGGAGGGTCCAGAAATGTTCGAAGCGCTGAAAGCGCGATAGGTCGACCGACACACTAACTAATGATTGCGTGCTCGATCGCCATTTCGCGCCTTCAGCGCTAAGAAACCTTCAACTGGTCTAACCTGGGCCGAGAGCCCGGGCTCTTACATTTCGCGCCCTTAGCGCTGAAGAACTCAGACGGTAGTTGACTCCAGCATCCGGCGCTACCGCGCTCGGTTCTGTAATGCCGCCATCTAACTCACGAGCCGTCGCCTCTTGACATCAACCATTCGCAAAGCTCCTCTCACATAGCGTGATAGATCTGCTCTACCGCCACCAATACAGTTTCTTCGGCCAGGGCTTCCAACGCGGCTTGTTTCAGTTCGCCCGCGTATTGGGCCGCGCTTTCGAAATTCGTTGAGAGAGCAACTGGTAGGTCCGTGTAGATTAGATTAATTAGATCGGACGTCTTCCGGCCGGCGTCAGAAAGATAACTTCCATCGAGACCTCGAAGAATCGTGCAGCCGCCAAACGCGTAGGTGAACTCTTCTTCAAAAGATAGAAGCAGGTTGCGATAGTGAGGTATGGGCAGATCAGGGATGTATACCTCGACCCTTGCCCGTTCGAGCAGTGGCAATGAATTGCTCCTTCCGTCTTGAGAAGTCTTTCATTCGCTTCAGGGCTTCCTTCTCTGACACGCTGAGGCGGCGGGGCGGGCACTCGACCTTAGGCCTCTTAATGGCTTTTTCTCGTTTCATATGCGACTCATTTTCCCTATAAGCGAACAAAAATCAAACACAGGACACCTGAAGCCTGATCGCCATTTAGCCGGGAATTTTGCTACACCCCTCACCCTAAACCCTTCACCCCATTTTCATGAGCCGTCGCCGCGTAGCATCACCAGTACTGTTCGCATGATGATTTTCAAATCGAAAAGCATCGACCAGTTTTCGATATAGAAAAGATCCAGCTTGACCATTTCTTCAAAGGGCAAACGGTTTCTACCAGACACTTGCCAGAGTCCGGTCAGCCCGGGTTTCATGTCCAGCCGTTTCCGATGCCGCAATTCGTAAGCTTCCACTTCGTAAGGGATCGGTGGACGTGGGCCCACGATGCTCATGTCGCCGCGCAGAACATTAAAGAGCTGCGGCACCTCATCAAAACTGACCCGTCTGAGCAAACGCCCTACCCGCGTGATTCGCGGATCGTCGCGCAACTTATAGGCAGGTCTGTGCGAATCTCCCAGGTTGGCTTCAGCATGACCGGCAATGAACTTTCGTTGATACTCGCGGTGTATTTCACTGTCTCCATCCAGGAGCATGGTGCGGAATTTGTAAACGAGAAAAATCCTCCCATCCATCCCCACGCGTTCTTGCTGATAAAAGACCGGGCCTTTCGAATCGAACTTTATGAGCAGTGCAATCAAAAACCAGACGGGCGAAAACACCACCAGAGTCAATGCAGCGATAACGAGATCCGAGAAGCGTTTTATTCCTCGTGCGAAATCGGAAAGTGGCTCACGGAAAAGCCTGATCATCGGCAGTGCCCCAATTTGATCGACTTCAGTCTTACTCGGTAAGCAGTTGAAGAGGTTTGGAGCAATTCTAAACTCAACTCCCCGACGACGACCGCAACGCATCATCACGTCGAAGAGTGCATCACCATTAACATTCGGGTCGGTAATAATCACCTCGTTCGCACCCGACGCGCGAATGGCTTCAGGTAGACCAGCCAGGTCGCTGACGACAGGCACTCCTTCATAATCGCCAGGGGCGTTGGCCCCGGCTGGTCCGCTCTCAACGGCGCCAATTACGCGATAGCCGAGCGAAGGCCTATCACGCATCTCGTTGATGCAAAACGCCGCTTCCGGTCCCCTGCCGACCACCAGCGTTGGAATCAGGTTAATGCCGCGCTGTCTGAAAGAGGTTTGGGCGCTGCGTACAAGGAGTCGGAGTGTCTGGTACGAAGCCAGAGCGATAACGAAGTCGATGACGAAAACTCCGCGAGCGTATGAGAAGGCGCGGTAATTGAAACCACCTCGATAAAGAAAAGCGGCAGCAACAATGAGCAGCGATCCAATGGCCGTCGCTTTGAACACGCGGCTGCCATCGTCAACAAAAGAGAACTCACCGCGCAGGCGATAAAGATCGTAATAACGAAGCGTAAGAAGTCGAATGAACACGACGAAGGGGACGAGCGCTCCGTAGGGCGCAAACTCCGCGCTCCAGTGAATAAGTCCGCCGCTCGGCAGAAAAACTGGACCACCCTCGCGAATGTAGAAAGCCAATACCAAAGAGGCTGCGGCAATGAAAGCGTCGGTGAGAGCGAACGCGGCTTTGACCATCGGCATTACCCAGCGGGGAGCCCTGGCCGGGGCTCGGACGATGCTCGGTTCAATCAATGGGTCGTTGATGTGTTCAGCTCGCATTGTGATGTCAGCGGTGACAGGCGTTACAGAAACCTGTGTGGTGAAGAGTGCATGAAAAGCAATCTAGGGGTGTCCCTCCGTGGCACCCCTTGACTCGCCACCCTGATCCCCCCCCGAAGTTTACGGCGCTGCACGAAGGGACGCTCTTACAAATCAGTTTCGCACACCCTCGGTAGCTCCGGATGCTAGCCTCAACCTCCGTGCCCGGCTGGAAACGATGAAGCCAAGCATAACAAAGAACTAAGAACGATCCACCAAATCACACGAAACAGCACGAAAAGGTGCCTTTCTCACTCGAGGATTAGGTCCGTCACTTCTTGCGCCGCATAGAGCGCGCGTCTGGCAGCTCGGGGGAACTTCTTTTGAATAACCAGCGCGTTGATGTCATGTAGCGTCGAAATCTTCTGGAGTCGACCTTCCTTCACCAGTTCCTCGTCAATCGCGGCCCATGCGCCCATGTAAATCGATGCTGCGGGTATTCCGAGCGCTGCGGCTTCCCGATTCATGGTTCCCCCCGCGCTGATTACAAGATCACTGTGGGCGATCAGATTTGCACCGTCGAGTGGCCCGCCCGGCACGATCAGCTTGCCGCCTGAACGCGCAGCGTAAATCTTCCGCTGCGCATCGTTGCGAGGGAGCAGCACAACCTTCGTGTTAGGCGTCGCAACGAGATGTTGCAGCAGTTGCTCGAATAACTCGTTTTCGAAGCGATGATAGAGGGCCTCGCTTGCCGGCGGCCGAACAATCACCAGGACATCCGTTTGGTTGATACCCAACTGACGCAGTTGCTGTTCGAATCGAGGATCGCTTTGAAAGTCTGCGAGATAAACATCTTCCTTGAGGCCTTCATACCTGCTTACTTTTGCGGGCTGCGCGCCGTATCGGTTCAACGCTTCCTGGGGAAAAGCGCGCGGAACGATGATGCGAGACGCGAAGCGGAAGGCGAGATGATTTGCAGGCTGGTGCTCGTAGTCCATCAGCGTCACTGTCTTCAGCGACAGTGCGCGCGCGGCGAGAATTTGCGAATAAGAGTTGTGACTGACTGCCAGGTCCAGATTTCCTCCGCGAGCCCAGAGCGCCAGGGCCATCGCCCGTTGCACCAGATTGCCTGCTTTTCCTGAAAGGGCGCCGCCTCCGTGGCCGCCTACTACTTCGGGCGCAAAACCAGCCGCTTCAGCCAGGGGGACCGTTTCAGCAAAATCTCGCGCGGTGACGATAACTTCATGATTACGTTTAGTGAACTCATTGGTGAGCGAACGAAAAAAGGGAACATGCGGTGAGTTGGCGAGATCGATCCAGATTCGCATGACGATGGGGCTGGACTACGTTTGGACGGCAACTAACCGCCTGGAAAACTCTCGAACTGAACTACTAATGTGCATTATTTCTTCCCCAGTGAGTTCGGGGTACATCGGCAGCGAGAGCATCTCCTTACAAAGGCGTTCGGTATGTGGCAAGTCACCCTCTTTATATCCCAGATCAACATATGCGCGCTGCAAGTGAACCGGAATCGGATAATGGATGCCCGTGCTGATTCCGGCGGCCTGCAGATACTCCCGCATCTCATCACGTTGTTCCACAAACAGTGGGAACACATGGTAGACCGACTTGCATTTCGCCGGTTCTGCAATCAGGCGCGGGCCAACGTCTACGAGCTCGCGTTGATAGTCCGCAGCGTGTCCACGCCGGGCCGTATTCCATTCGTCCAGGTGTTTTAGTTTGACGTGCAATACTGCGCCCTGCAGGGCCTCCATACGATAGTTGTAGCCCACCCGCTCGTGATGATACTTTTTGCTTTGACCCTGGTCGCGTAGTTGTTTGATCACCTCGACAAACTGCTCGTTGTTCGTAACCAGCGCGCCAGCCTCACCATAAGCACCCAGGTTCTTGCCGGGATAAAAGCTGAAGCAGGCAAGGTCACCGATACTCCCGGCACGACGCCCGTTGTACTCTGCGCCGTGGGCCTGGGCAGCGTCTTCGATGACAATCAGATTGTGCCTGCGAGCGATGTCTATAATTGGATCCATGTCGGCGCAGGTTCCGTACAGATGCACGGGCATGATCGCTTTGGTTTGCGGCGTGATGGCGGCTTCTATTTTGTTCGGATCGATAGTGCAGGTTTGGGGATTAACGTCAACGAATACGGGGGTGGCTCCCGTGTAACTTATGGCCGCGGCGCTCGCGATAAACGTGAAACTAACGGTGATGACTTCATCCCCTGGCCCAACTCCGGCCGCGAGGAGGGCCAGGTGGAGGGCACTGGTTCCAGAATTAACTCCAAAGGCAAAGCGCGTCTGACAGTAGTCGGCAAAATCCGCTTCGAATGCTTCGACGTGCTCGCCCAAGATAAAGTGAGAACTCTGCACCACCTCCGAAATGGCGGCGTCGATTTCGGTCTTGATAGTTTCGTACTGCTTCTTCAGGTCAGTTAATGGAATCATTTTGAAATTTGGAGTGCGCCGCCTTGTCGGCGCTTTGGCCAGCGGCGACTTGTCGCAGCTTCGTCTGGCTGAAGTAACTTAAGATTTCGAGTTGCATCTCTCGCTGCATCGCGGCGCCGGGCCGCCGCTGGACAAAGCGCCGACAAGGCGGCGCACTCCAAGGAGAAGCCTGAAGCTCATCCCCTGCATCCTATTGACTAATCTCTACCAACTGTCCCCGTGCCCGTAAAGATTTCTCCGCGGCCTCAACGATCTTCACCAGGCGAAGCCCATCAACGCCATCGGTTTCGGGCTTTTTGTTGTTTTGTATGCAATCAATAAAGTGCTGGGCTTCGGCCTGAAGCGCTTCGGTCGAATCCAGGCGCGGCGCCCACATGTCGCCCGATCTGTAACTAACCAGCATTTCATAAACCGCCTCGGGGCTTTGTGAAACAGTGATGCCTTTGTCGTAAATCTTCACCTTTTCGCTGGGCTCCAAATCGTCATAAAGGATCATCTTCTCGCTGCCGCCGATGAGAGTATGTCTGACTTTTACCGGCGTAAGCCAGTTGACATGGACGTGTGCTATCTGGGGTTCGTCGAAAAAGAGCGTGATGTAAGCGACGTTTTCGGGTTGGCCAGGAATATGGCTGATTCCTGTGGCCGACACAGCAGTAGCCTTGGTGGGGAGCACATAGTCCATGATCGAGAGATCGTGAATCGCAAGATCCCAAATCACATTTACATCGTGCTGAAAGAGCCCAAGATTCACGCGCACCGCATCGTAATAGTAGATGTCGCCTAATGCATTGTCGGTGATCAACTCGCGAATCTTTCGTACCGCTCCCGTGTACACGAAGGTGTGGTCCACCATCAGGATCTTCCCACGCCGGGCGGCCTCATCAATCAGATGGGCCCCCTGCTCCGAGTTTGAAGCAAGCGGTTTTTCCACCAAAACGTGTTTGTCGGCCTTGAGGGCCGCCATTGCCAGTTCAAAATGCGAGGACACCGGGGTGGCGATAATAATGGCGTCGAGGCTGGGATCCTCAAAGAGCGGCTGGCAGGCACTTACGGTCTGTATCGTGGGGTAACGGCTTTTTAACTGGACGAGCCGTTCGGGACGCAGATCGCAAACGGCAATAACGGTGGAACCGGGCGCTTCCATGAAGTTGCGCACCAGGTTTGGTCCCCAGTATCCGTATCCAATTACTCCGACTTTAATCATGCTGCAGAACAGGCATTCCTGCCTGTCTATCTCTCCGATGCTTTATGGTGAAAAGACAGGAATATCTATCGTATCTGTTTCTCGCCCAGAGCGTGGATGTTAACAATGACAGACAGGAATGTCTGTCCTACCTTGAAGGAGTGTCTGTCCTACAACGACGACTGTTCACGGCGCTGGCGGACGTCGCCGATGACTCGCGCCGGCACGCCCGCAACGATCGCAAAGTCTGCCACGTCGCGCGTGACTACAGCCCCAGCGCCTACCAAAGCCTGCTCCCCAATCGTCACACCTGCCAAAACGCAAGCATTACTTCCAATCGATGCTCGCCGTTTTACGCGCGTTTCGATCATAGTCCAGTCAGCATCTGTTTGCAGTGCTCCCTCATCGTTTACCGCAGACGGATACA
Source organism: Acidobacteriota bacterium (assembly GCA_038040525.1). GTDB lineage: Bacteria > Acidobacteriota > Blastocatellia > Pyrinomonadales > Pyrinomonadaceae > PSRF01. The sequence continues at coordinate 38,889 of JBBPIC010000008.1, forward strand.
GATCATTGGTAAACATCACACCATGACCCAGAAACACCTCATCTTCAATAGTCACACCCTGGCAAATGAATGTGTGGGAAGATATTTTGCAGCGCGCTCCCACCGAGGCGTTTTTTTGAATCTCGACAAATGCGCCTATCCGGGTTTCAGAGCCAATGGAGCAGCCGTATAGATTCACCAGGTCAGGGTGTACAATTCGGACATCGGCTGCTAACGAAACATCAGAGGCAATCGGCATTGGAAGGTCTCTTCCGGGTTGTCGTTTCGTGGTAAAGCAAACTGTTAGTTTGCTTCGTGGCGGGCGGCGCAACTCGGACAGTCACCAGGTACTGCCAAAGAGTGCCTTTCATTCGCCGCTAGCAAACTAACAGTTTGCTTTACAGTTCTTTCGCTTCCAACAATCGAGCTAATGCGTAAAGCATCCAGCTTTGGGTCCAGCGCATGAATGGCGTGTGAACGGTATGAAAGCGTCTTCGCTGATAATAAAAAAAGCCGGTGCGGTCGCGCAGATTCTCAATAGTCCAGGTGGTAATCTTTTCTGCCAGCGAAAGCGCCTCACCGTCCAATTCCTGTAATTCCACCAGCGTCACGATGGCCGTCGCAGCCGCGTGCGCGTCCGCAGGATAAAGCGTGTCATGGTAGTATTTCGGCCACCCGTCTGCAAGAAAGAAGCTTTCCCGCCAAAACCTGAAGCCATTGACCAAAGCCGGACGGAATTCATCGCGCGCTTCTCCCGAACACTGCATGATCCGGGCAAACGAGAGCAACACGTAGGCAGTGTGAAAATTGTCAATCCATGACTGTTGACTCCCGGTGCCATAAGCCCACGATCCATTTGGTTGTTGTTTCGCGGCCACGTACCGAGCGGCACGCGTAGCCAGTTCACACAACTCAGTCTCCTCTGTCAGTGAAGCCACTTTGGCCAAAGTTTCGGCTGCCAACAAGCTCGCATTGAAGATTTGCGTGTGGTCCAAAGGCGAATAGCTGAAACAGACCTCTGTGTCAGAGTCAACACTACGATTCAAGTCTTTCTGAATGAACTCACACGTGCTGCGCGCCACTTGTAAGTAACGATCGTCACCAAGGGCTTCGAAGCCCTCGGTCAATGCCCGTGCGGCGAACGCCGTGGGAACAATCGCTGGCGTACCATCCGGGGCAAAGAAGTTTCGACTTTGCCAGTCGAAGTTGTAACCCCAGGCCGCACCGCTATATCCCGCAATCTGCAGGCGCAGCAACTCGTCGAGTAGTTCGCGTGCTTCACTTTCGGCTTCGACAGTCTTCACTCGGCGATAATTCGCGAGTGCGGCAAGAGCGAAGAGCGCGATTCCTTTTGAGTTTTTTTGTGGGGGGACCCCGCTTAGGAGACGCAGGTTACAAGGTGATCGTTTGTTGAGTTGAGTCCACCCAAGTCGAGCTAGTCTGGAATGCCTGAAGGGTGTCACCTGAAAAAGCCGGCTGTTTAAAGCATCAAATGGATCGTATCCAGAGAAATCTCGTGCGCGGCACCAGTCAAGGAGTTCGTTGAATGCCTGAATAAAAGTGGGATGGTGCATAAAAATGGCGGGCCCCCGCCCGCCTCAGATAGTTGTATAAGCCAGGTGCGACTCCTTGGAGTGCGCCGCCTTGTCGGCGCTTTGGCCCGGTGCGACCTGTCGCACCTTCGATGGGCTTGAGTGATCTAAGACTTCGACTTGCGTCTTTCGCAACATCGCGGCGCCGGGCCGCCGCTGGCCAAAGCGCCGACAAGGCGCCGCACTCCAAGGAGACGCCCTATCCTTCACATTATCCTGGTGCTCACCGAGGTCTCGATTCGCCTGGGCGTTTCAATAAAGCTTTCGTGCCAGAGCTCAAACATCAATAGAGTCCAAAGCAGCTTGCGATGATTCGCAATTCCGCGTTCATGTTCGTCCTGAAGACGCGTCACATAATCGGCATTGAAGACTCCGGCCCGGCGCACTCTATCAGGTGACAATAGGTCGCGCGCGAGAGGTCGTAAGTTTTCTTTGAGCCACTCCGCCACCGGAACCCCAAAACCTTTCTTGCCTCTGCGGATCACAAAAGGAGGCAGGGAATCCCGGATTGCGCGCTTGAGGATGTACTTTGTAGTTCGGCCTCGAAGTTTATAGCTGGCCGGGAGCGAAGCTGCGAATTCAGCGACTCCTGGATCCAGAAAAGGCGCTCGCACTTCCAGCGAAACGGCCATACTCGCTCGATCGACTTTCGTCAATATGTCTTCGGCGAGATAGAGCTGCGTGTCGATGCTTTGCATTCGCTCGACCGCGTCGGTTGAGTCGCATTCTTCCCACATCAGCCGCGCGTCGCGATAAATATCAGCACTACTTCGGCGCAGCACGTCGGGAGTCAACAGATGCTCTTGCTCTTCCGGAGTGAAAGAACCAAACCAAACGTGGTGCCTTATTACCGGCTCGTAGTTCGACCCGGCAATAAACCGCTTTGCTTTGTAATCAAACGAAAGGTTCTTCGTTTTCACCGGTAACAAGTTCACCAGGGGCTCGATCAGGCCGGCCCGCAGAAGATGAGGAATGCGGGAATAGATGTTGGCCAGGCGATGTGCCTGGTACATCGGATACCCGGCAAAGATCTCATCGCCTCCATCACCCCCCAGTGCGACGGTCACATGCCTGCGGGTAAACCGCGACAGCAAATAGGTAGGTACGAGCGACGGGTCGCTAAACGGTTCATCCATCCACGAGCCAATCTCGCCCACAAGATTTGCGGCGAGGTTTGCACTAAGACGCTCTTCGTGATGATCGGTGCCCAGAAACTTGGCGACTGCGCGTGCATATGACGATTCATCAAACGAAGATTCCGCGAACGAAATAGAAAACGTCTTGACCGGTTCAGACGAAGCACGCACCGCCAGCGCTGCCACGGTAGATGAATCAACTCCACCGGAAAGTAGGATTCCTAACGGCACATCTGAAACCAAACGCATGCGCACCGAGTCGCCCAACAGTTGTAGTAGCTGCTCGGCCGCTTCAGATTCTGAAGGGGGAGGTTCCACCGTTTTATAGCTGAGTCGCCAGTAACGGCGCGTCTCGATTCGGCCGTCTTCCAACGCGAGCAGGTGGGATGCGGGGAGTTTGTGAATGCCCTGGTAGATGGACAGCGGGGCCGGCACGTAATCAAACGAAAGATACTGTCTGAGCGCTTCCAGGTTCAGCGAACTGGTTACCGCCGGATGGGCCAACAGCACTTTGGGCTCGGAGGCGAATAGCAGGGTATTGTCAAAAACGCCCCAGTAAAGCGGCTTCTCTCCAAACCGATCGCGCGCGAGCAAAAGCTTGCGCCGCTTCGCGTCCCACAAAGCGAACGCAAACATCCCGTTAAGACATTCCAGCATTCTCTCGCCAAACTCTTCATACAGATGAGGAAGCACCTCTGTGTCTGACAAGCTTCTGAAAGAATGCCCGCGTTTTTCGAGGTCCTGGCGTAATTCGCGATAGTTGTAGATTTCGCCGTTGAGTATCACGGCCACGCTCTTATCTTCGTTGAGGGCGGGCTGTTCGCCGGTGACCAGGTCGATGATTGCCAGGCGGCGCATACCCAACGCCACGCTACCCGAAACCATGAGACCCTCGGAATCGGGACCACGATGGACCATCCGCTCACACATCGAATGGAGCAGCTCGCGCGCGCCGTCAGGCGGCTGAGCATGCGAATCAAGGTTGGCCCAACCGGTTATTCCACACATAGGAAGTACAATGATGAATTAAGAATGATCAACGATGAATAAGATCAGCTCGTCGTTCATCATTCATCCTTCATCATTCATCGTTCCCCCGATCCGTTCCCTGACCGCATAGATCGATTTCGCTTGCGACTCGTGATAAGTGCGCACGAGCATTTCAGCCAACAAACCCATAAGGAGGAACTGAATTCCAACGGCAAACATGACGATAGCCAGAATCGGTAGCGGCGTTTGCACAAAGTCGGCCTTGTGAAATAGCTTCAGGAAAACTGCATATGCGGCTGCCAGCAACGAAGCCAGGAAAGCCAGCATGCCAAATGTACCAAAGATGTAAATGGGCTTTGTCTGGTACGAGGCCATAAACTTAATCGTCATCAAGTCAAAGACCACTTTGAACGTGCGCGACAAGCCATACTTCGATTTACCCATGGTCCGTGCGTGATGGGCCACTGGTAATTCGGCAACACGCGCACCTTCCCAGGACGCCAGTATGGGAATGAATCGATGCATCTCGCCATAGAGCCGGACGTTCTCGAGCGATTCCAGACGGTAAGCTTTCAAAGTGCAGCCGTAATCATGCAGCGGCACCCCTCCGATCCAGGAGATTAGCCGATTCGCAATCATTGACGGCAACTTCCGCGTGATAGCTTTGTCCTGACGATTCTTGCGCCAGCCCGAAACTACGTCGTAGCCTTCGTCCAACTTTTCCAGCAGGCGGACGATGTCTGCAGGATCGTTCTGCATGTCGGCGTCCATGGGAATCAACACCCCGCCACGTGCGGCATCAATTCCGGCGGCCATCGCCGCTGTCTGTCCATAGTTACGCTTCAACGCAACCACTCTCACCCGGGGGTCGAGCCTGGCCAACTCGCGCAGGACCTTCAAAGTGTCGTCAGTTGAACCGTCATCCACATAAATGATTTCGGCCGAGCGACGCAGCTCCTGCAACGCGTGGTCCAGTTTTTCATGCAGCGGACGCAGGTTTGGTTCTTCATTGTAAACAGGGAGAAAGACTGAGATCTCAGGCTTTTCATCCTGCGCGGACGAAGCGCCGACGTGGCCCGATAGAGTTTCTTCCTGGTCGTATATTTTCATCAATTCCTTAGTGCGGCCGGCGTCTTTGTAAAGCAAACTGTTGTTTTGCTGGCGTCGGGACTGCGCACCTCAGGCAAAAACCAAGTCACCCACACGGTAAGGCCTGATCGAGGTTTACTTTCACCCACCGGCCAGCAAACTAACAGTTTGCTTTTACCTCAATATCAATCGTTTCGCTCAATTCTTCTTGCGACGCAAACAGCTGAAACCCCGAAAGGCAAATTCAAATAGCGCAGCAAGATGCTCTCCGCACCCAGGATCTTTCCCAGCACTCCGTTTAGAAACCCGGGCGTCACGTTGGCTTCCGAGTCAGGGCGAATGCCGGCGACGCGCATTAGCAGTCGTCCCAGGAGTGTCGGAACAAAGAAACTGATATTCATATAGCTGGCCCGCTCTATTTCAAAGCCGGCCCCAAGCACTGCCTTTTTTAACTCGGCGAGGGTGTAGCGTCGACGGTGATGACTCACGTCATCCTGCACACCCCACAGAAACATAAAAGCGGGAACGAAGAGCAAGATTCGCCCATCCGGGCGGAGCAAGCGCCACATCTCTCTCAAACCCGCGACATCGTCGTCCAAATGCTCGATAACGTCCAGCGCGGTCACTAACTCGAAGGAGCCGTCTGCAAAAGGCAACGCCTCGGCAACTGCCTGCCTGACGTTTCCCAGTCCGCGCGCGTGACAATAAGAGACCGCCTCCGCGGACACGTCTACGCCGGAAATATCGCCAAACTCCGAAAGCATCTCCAGATTTGCGCCGGTACCGCATCCCACATCGAGAATATCCAAACGTGGTTTTTTCCCATTACTCGAAACGGGATTCATGAGACGGCTAATCGGTTCGACAAAACTTCTGAGGATTTTTCGTCGTCCGACAAACCACCAGTGATCTTCCTCGACGCGACGCAGAATGGCGTAGGTATGATGCTGCATTTCGCGAGGCAGCGGTTTATTGACAATGGTTGTGTTACTGGACATCGCTGGATTTGTTAGGTGCGCATTGTAAGGCATTGCCGCGCGGCCCCAAATCCGACAGCAGGCTTGCAAGAGTAGGACAGACATTCCTGTCTGTCTTACTTTCGAGAGAGACAATCCCCGCCATCCTTCTCATACATCGGTGACAGGCAGGAATGCCTGTCCTACTGCCCGCGATACCATTCCACAAATCGCCGGATCCCGACCTCAATTTGGGTTTGCGGATCATAGCCAAGTAATCGTCTGGCCTTGGAAATGTCGGCGTAGGTCTGCGGCACATCGCCGGGCTGCAAAGGCTGGCGGTCGATTTTTGCCTCTACGCCAAGTTCCTTTTCCAGAAGCGCGACCAATTCGCGCAGCTCCACCGTGCGCGACTCCCCCAGGTTGATCACCTCAAAGTCACTGGCCGATTCCTCACCAACATAATCAATGGCCGCTCGCACACCCGAAAGGGTGTCGTCAACGTAAGTGTAATCGCGACGCGTACTACCATCTCCAAAGAGCGGAATAGGTTTGCCCTGGCTTAACAACCGCGCAAACTTGTGAATCGCCAAATCAGGACGCTGGCGTGGGCCATAGACAGTGAAGAAGCGCAGACACACGCAACGGAAGCCGTAAAGATGCGTGTATGTGTGACAAAGCAACTCGCCTGCCGCTTTAGTAGCCGCGTAGGGTGAAATCGGTTGTCGCATCGGGTCGTCTTCGCTGAATGGAACCTTGGCATTGATGCCGTAAACAGAAGATGACGAACCGAATACAAACTGCTTGATGCTGTGTTCTCTGGCCTGCTCGAGAAGATTCACGGTACCGTCAACGTTCGTTTGCGAATATAGCAATGGTTGCTGCAGCGACGGTCGCACGCCGGCGCGCGCTGCGAGATGGACGATGCAGTCAAATTCGCTTTCTTTGAAAACCTGGCCCAGCGCCTCTTTATCTCGAATATCAGCTTCGAATAAATGGTAGTTCTTGTTTTCCTTATGCCGGTTCACATTTGCGCGTTTGATGGATGGGTCATAAAAGTCGTTGAAATCATCGACGACAGACACCTCCCATTCGCCTTTGGACAGCAAGCTATCGACCAGATGCGAGCCGATGAAGCCTGCTCCGCCTGTGATCAGAATTTTCTTCATAGAGAATGTCAGCGGCTTTGCCGCATTCCGTGCGGAAAGGCTCAGCCTTTCCGGGCCAGCTCCTGGAATCCTGAGGCTAAGCCTCGGCTCGGAGGCATAGCCTCAAATCGTCAGGCATTCCCTCGGAAAGGCACAGCCTTTCCGCACGGAAGGCGGCAAAGCCGCGGAATGGCGAATCTATTTTCGAGCATAAATCCACAAATGCCAGCCCCACCGCGACGCGAGTTGAGCTTCGATTGAACGAGGTAGGACTCTTCCAAGCAACGGCAGCCAACGCTTATTCAAAAAGTAAGTCTTCATTTCTACTTCCGCAAAATCTTTAAATAGCGTGCGCGCTTCGTGCCTCGTATAGACGCGCGCGAGGGGATTACCGGCCCCGTCGGTGTTTTGGCTGAGAAACTCCTCGGGCTTTAAATAAGATTCTTTTTCGCTCTGCAACAAGCTGGCATGGGCGCGTAAAGAATCCAGCGGCTCGCCGGTGATTCTATGGATCAACTTTATGCCGGATTCCCACCTCAACAATTGAGCGCCTGCGCGTCGCATGAGCGAGATATTTATCCGATAGTTGTAGGAATTTCGATGGTACAGCATAACAACGGCGCGCCCGCCCGGACGAAGCACGCGATGAACTTCCTGGATTGCCTTTCCGGTTTCCGGTGTGTGATGCAAGACCCCGTGCGAGTAGACGAGATCAAAACTGTCATCCGCGAAGTCAAGGTTCTCGGCATCGGCTGTTCTAAAACTGCCTTGAAGACCGAAAAGCTCGAACCGTTTCCGCGCCAACTCGACGGCCGCGTCCGTTAGATCTACTCCGGTGTAGTCCGCGCCCGCTGCAGCAAACTGCGCCCCATCGGTGCCGAGGCCACAACCAATCTCCAATACCTTTAGGCCCCCGGCTTTATCAAACCCCGCGGCCCTGGGGATATGCCATTCCTTGGTGTAACGATGCGCTTCAACCAGCTCATAGAAGCGGCGCGTTCCCGGTGGGGCATCGGCAAACTTTACACCGCAGGGATTCGCCTGCCAAAAAGCGCGAACTCGTTCCTTAAGGTTTGCACCTGCATCTGACATCGAGCGAATGAGGATAGCAGAGGGCGGCGAATAGCATAAGCGGCGCGGTCAGAGTGGTAACGTCCTAACTTGCTTCACCCGCTTGCGGCTTAGCCACCGCACAGCGCGGAAAGGCTCTGCCTTTCCGTGAGCGACTTTAGTGTCTGCATCGAGGCTTCGCCTCGACGCAAGAGAGGCGTAGCCTCATCATGTTAGAGGGGCTTACGGTGAGGCAGAGCCTCACCGCTATGTGCGGCGGCAAAGCCGCGAAACACTTTTTCCCAGCTCCTGTGATGCGGTGTTATTTCGCCACTGAAAGAATTCGCTCCATTACCTTCGGGTCTTCGGGCAGTAGTCCTGCTTTCGGCAGACGCGGCGTGAGTGTGGCCCAATTCTTATCCATTACAAAGACTTTCTTAAACAGAGGAAGCGACTCGTCTACGCGTCCCATGTTTACCAGGGCCACTGCGCGCCAGAAGATCATTTCCGCGTTGTTCGGCACCAGTTTCTCCGCAGCGGAATACTCCCGGAGCGCACCTTCGTTGTCTTTGTGTTCGACCGCAAGATCGCCGGCGTTCATGTGATTGTAGGCTCGTTGCAGAGTCACCAGGCGACGCAGTTCTTTCAATGGTTCCGAATTGTCGTCCACACGCAAATCGAAAGTCCGATCTTTCCATGGCTGGCCGGTGGGCTTGCCGGTAACCACTATCAGAGCAGCGGACTGCCTGCCGCGAATGTCTCCGCCGGCTGCCTGTGCTGCCTCGAGTGCCGCGAGCATTCGGTCCGCCAGATCGCCTTTAGCGTTTTCGAAAGCCTGGGCCATGGCCGGCCACACTTTATCGTTGAGCATTAAGTTGGCCTGGACCGAATAATCCTTGCCCACAATGTGTCCTGCAGACTGAATGTTGTTTTTGCCGGTCCATGCGTCAACCCGTCCCTTGAAATCGATCATGGCCACTTGTCGCACGTCGCGCGCTTTGTCACTCTCGAGTAACGCCTTAAGTGCGTCCGGACCGCTCTTCCCTGAGCGCAACATTTGCAAGCCTGCACGGCCGTAGTTGGGTTCTACAAACGACTGTGTTGCCACGGCGCCTGTGCCTGCCTCAGCCCATGCCACCAGAGGGCCAACTGAGAACCAGTGAGACTGCACCGCCACGCCAAGCTCACCCGTATTCGGATCGCGAGCGACTATTGAATAGGTGTGCACCGGGCGGCTGGGCCAAACATGCTCTTCAGCTTTCTGGTTTACGGTCTGCGATGGAGACTCCATCATGAAACCCAGAACCAAAAGTAGCGCTAGAAACAAACGCATAGATGCAAACCTCCGATGTTCTCAAGACTGTCCAGCACTGTGTAAAGCAAACTGTTAGTTTGCGGTGTGTGGCGCGCGTAGTCGGCTTCCACTTTAGAATCTTCAATCACACCACTCGCAAACTAACAGTTTGCGTTACCTCACGAGACGAATGGATAAAAAGGCGTATTGCGGAATATCCAAAACGACATCATCACAACGAAGAACATCCAAATGAACGCCGGGTTCAGCTGTTTCCCGTTGCTGGGTTGATTTCGGAAAACCGCATTCGTATGGCGCGCCAGCGCATATAAAAGCACCGGCAGCAACAAGAACATGAAAGGGTTGAACTGAAAAGCGCCCACGAAGTCACCGTGAAGCAAGAGATGAAGACCGCGCGTGGTGCCACACCCCGGGCAATTGAATCCGGTTAAGCCGCGAAAGGGACAATCGAGAAAAAACCCTGATTTACCGGGCTCAAAAATGAAGACGTACGCGGCGGCCGCGCCCACAGTCAGCCAAATCAGTCCGACCGTCAGACGTCGATTTACTATCTCATCAAGGTTCATGAGACAGCTAAACTAGCACGGTAGTGTTTTGAAGAAAAACGGCTAAGACCTTCTTGCCAAGGAAGGAATTAAACAGTGAGTGGTGTCCTGGTCTAAGAAAAGCAAACGATCCGCGAAATTACACGAAGCAACACTAACCTTCCTTCGTGAAATTTCGTGTAACTTCGTGGATCTTTTTTACCGCGCTAAACCACTGAGCGGCAAACCAGGACACTACCCAAACAGGAAGCTGAGTCTCACCCCGTGGAAGGCTGTAGCTCCCGGGGATGAACCTTAGGCCGTACGGTCGGAATTCCAGTGACCTGGCCAGTGGCTGTTTTTCTTTAGAACCAGCCCTTCTTGTTCTGGATGTAGGTCCTCACAAACTCTTCGTCTGACTTAGTGAGATAAATTATTCCTTCGACCAGGCCTACGATGGAGCCGATGCCGCAAGTGACGAAAGTAATGACGATCTGAATGATTCCTTCCGTCGTGTAACCAAGGATAAACTTATGAACCCCAAAGCCGCCCAGAAGAATTCCGCAGATGCCGGCTATGATCTTTTTGTCGGCACCCATGGCCTTGTAATCCGTCATACCCTGCCCGCCCTGGTTGACCGACTGCATTGGCTGGTAACCGCTGACCTGACTCAAGGGCGCCTGGCAAGTTAAGCAGTATTGAGCGGTTTCATCATTCACCGCTCCGCATTTTGTACAATATCTAGACATAGTATTCACTTAGGTTTCGTTGGAAACGCTCTCCCATTCCATATAGTCCAAAGGATTTCGAACCAAAACATTACGCAAGACCAAGAACCCGGTCCATCAGTATCTTACAGAGGTCATTACCGCGTTCAGCACTCCGAAAACCAGAGCAATAACCAGCCAAACAAGTGAAACAACAATTGAAATTATTGCCCAAAGTTTAGCTTGCTTGGCAGAATTCATAGCGCCCTGGAGATCCCCAGCCGCAGCCTTACCGTTTACCTGCAAAGCAAAAATCAAAGAAATCAATCCGTGCGGCAAGCAGCAAAACACAACCGACAAAACGGTTGCGATAATTGCGAAAACCAGGTTGTTATTTGGAGCCGGCGCGGTTGCGTTGAGAGGGGGTGGAGTCCACTGTTGAGCCATTAATAGTTTCTCCTGCAGTAAGATTTGTTCTTAACTAAACTGAACTGTTAGGGGCTGATGAGCACACGCTAGACGCGTGGTGCGTATCCACCCGGGCCGCCGGGACCTCCCCCAAAATTCTGTGGTGGTGGTGGCGTTGTATCCCCTTTACGTTTCTCGAAGATCGGAATTCCGATTAATCCACCGACTGTCGAGAGGACGATAAAGACTAGAAAGCCCACAAGTCCGCCGATAAGCAATAAGACTGCGCCGCTGAGCGGAAAGTCGGGGGTGAGTTGCCTGACCTGCATATCAATTGCTTCAACCCCTGTTAAGAAATAAGAAATTGGCAGACCGATTACGAGGTAAATGAGACCGCCGATAACACCGGTGAGCGCCCCCACGATAGCGCCATCGACCGCAGTAGCTGGAGTCGTCGAGTTCCTGACGTAGAACATGGTCGCCAGACTGCCGGCGGCGATTGGCCAAAGGCAGTTGCAACAGCCTACCAGGCCCAAAGCTGGGATGGCCGTCACCAGAACCGTAAGGACTAATAGCAGCCCCAACAGGCCGCCCGCCATAAGTGCCGGCTTCAATTTGTTATTCATCGATCAGTACTCTCTTGATTGAATGGACGCTGGACAGTCCTATTTGGGCTTTGAAAGCGGGCTGGTACTAGAATGCGCGGTGCATAACTAACAAAGAGGGTAAGTATTGTCAATAAAATTGATGATTCTATCTCGATAAAAGCGCTGCGAAGCCACGCCCCACCACCCTTGCTCGACAAACTAAAGTTTGTCGGACATTATTCTGGCATGTATGAATTCGCAGTAGCACCGGCCGTAACGAGCATTCGGCGCCGAGGTGTCGAGATTAGTGAAGTGTCGCCGGACAGCCTCGGATCCGAGTTGGAGCTCGAGTCGGGAGACAGGATTATCAAGGTAAACGGCCGAGTCGTTCGCGATTATCTCGATTTCCGATTCCAAACAGGCGGGGAAACGGAACTTGTGATGGAGGTCCGCAAACACACGGGTGAAGAGTGGGAACTCCAAATAGAACGAGGTGAAGAAGAGGATTTTGGTCTAAGTTTTGAGCAGATAGTGCCCCGTCAGTGTGCCAACGAATGTATCTTTTGTTTCTGCAAGGGTAATCCCGAAGACGCTCGTCCGTCGCTTTTTGTCCGTGACGAAGACGTCCGGCTTTCGTTTCTTTATGGTAACTACACGACGCTGTCTTCCATCACGGAAGACGAGATGCAGCGCATCATTGAACAACGGCTCTCGCCTCAATATGTTTCGGTGCATGCTACCGACCTGGCCATTCGGGCCTACCTTCTCGGGGTAGACGAAGGTCGCGCGGATATAAGCAAGAAACTGGGACGTTTGCTTGACGCGGGAATCGAGATTCATGCGCAGGTTGTTTTGTGCCCCGCGATTAACGATGGACCGGTCCTTCACAGGACGATTGAGGACCTGGCAGCGGAATATCCACGAATTACCAGCGTGGCCATTGTTCCCCTGGGCCTAACGCGGTACAACACCGATCAGCGTCTGACTCCCGTCACGCCTGAGTTCTGCCGTCAAACAATTGCTGAGGTCACTTCAATTCAGCGGAGCTTGCGCAAGAGGCTGGGCACAACATTCGCATTCCTGGGCGATGAGATATACCTGCGTGCGGGTCAAACGGTCCCTGGCAGAAATCATTACGGCAGCTATCCACAAATCGAAGACGGCATCGGCATGGTCCGTTCCTTTAGTAGTAGTTTCGCGGCGCTGATCAAGCGTCTCACGCGCAACCGGCTGGAAAACCTCGGCAACGTTCATGGAACCATTCTTACCGGGACACTGTTCGCGCCGGCACTCAGGTCTCTGATGGATGATCTGAATCGACGTTTCGGCACTCGCTTAAGTGTTGAGGGAGTAGAAAACAATTATTTCGGCGGCGACGTCTCGGTCGCCGGGTTGTTGACTGGCGGAGACCTTCTTTCCAGCCGCGACAGAATCCGCGGTGACTTCGTATTGATTCCGAAGAGCACACTCAAGAGCGACGAAGACGTCATGCTTGACGGAATGAAACTAGAGAATCTTGCGCGGAGCTTTGGTTTGCCCGTCTACCCACTTGATTTGAAGGGATTCACTCAGTTTTTAGTCGGGCAAAACCAACCTCAAGTTGCAACTGTAAAGCAAACTGTTAGTTTGCTTGCGGGGGCAGCAACGAAGTAGCCCGTAAACAACGCCAAGCAAACTAACAGTTTGCTTTACTTGTCATCTATGACTGCCCCCGGACCTCAAGCCCTGTCTGCGTCTAAGCCGGCTCGGAAGATTCTCGATGTCGGCTGCGGACAAAACAAATACCCGGGCGCGATCGGAATCGATTCAAATCCCAGGACACGGGCCGACGTCATTCACGACCTTGGTCATGTTCCCTATCCTTTTCCAGACAACGAATTCGATGAAATCATCTGCCGGCATGTCATCGAGCATGTGCCGGACGTCATGTCGTTTATCGGCGAGCTGCATCGAATCACAAAACCCGGGGGGTTGATCAAAATCGTCACGCCTCATTACTCAAACCCTGACTGGGCGACCGATCCAACCCACCGAAACCACTTCAACAGTTATTCATTTACCTGCTTCATGCCCGACCGCACCCCGTTTCCGTTCTACACAACGATCGAACTACGGCCCATCAGCACCTACGTAAGTCTCGCAAATCTCTGGCGTGCTCTCGGTCTGGAGTTCATCACCAATCTCGATCAGCATTGGCCTGCGCTTCGCTTTACCCGCAAGTTCTGGGAGTTTTATTTATCCACAATTCTTCGCGGCAAAGAACTCCACTTTAAATTCGAGGTTGTGAAGGACAAGAATTCCCCGGTTCTCCCGCATGCTAATAGCGACGAGGGTCCCGCAGCTAGATCGAACCAGGCCCAAAGAGACCTTTTGGCTTGACTCTTTGAGCTTGGAAAATGGAAAACAACCTCGTCAAACCCCCCTCTTATTTCGCATTGAATTCAGTTATTCGTATGAGAATCCAAAATTTGCAAGATTCCGCCGTCCTGGATTCCTTAAACGTCCGCTAAATAGCTGTGCAGGGTAGCCTGCACCCATAGGATTTAGGCGGCATGCCTTTTGCTGTTCTCGGAGCGTCAACAACCTGCCTTCTGCCGCAGCTTTAATTGCCGGACGTACCACTCGTACGTACTACTTATTTCTGGAGGATACTATGAGCTTTTCGAGTTCTGCCAAAACAATGCCGAACGGGCTGGGAGCTAGAATTCTGCTTGGCATTTTCACACTTCTATTTGCAACAGCCGCGTTCACCTTCGCCCAGGGCGTCAGAGGGAATATCAGTGGGGCCGTAACGGACCCCAGCGGCGCTGTGGTATCGGGAGCTAACGTCAAGCTCGTCCGAAACGACACCCAGCTTGAGGTGCGCACAGTTCAATCCAATGAAGAGGGTTTGTACCAGCTTCTTGAGATTGAGCCGCTTAACTACGACATCATCATTACCGCAACTGGCTTTGCTGAGACCCGACTGAGGAATGTAAAAGTCGAGCCTAATCGGAGTCTTCGGCTTGATACTCAACTCGGCATAACCGGCGCCACAGCGGAGGTCTTGGTCACGGCCGGTCAGGAACTTCTTGACCGCGAATCGGGTACGCTGGGTACGACGGTTGACCCCCTACGAGTTCAGGGTTTACCTCTTAACGGTCGTAACATTCTGGATCTCGCTCTGGGCCAACCCGGCGTACAGACTGGCGCAGGGGGCTCAGGCATCAGGGTTAACGGTTCCAGGAGCACCGAGAACAATATTCAGCTTGACGGTTCTAATAATAATGAGGTGGCGGTGGGTGGCGCGGCGGGTGTCAATCCACGTCCTGACGCAGTCCAGGAATTTCGTCTCCTGACGTCTAACTTTGAGGCTGAATTCGGCCGCAACTCAGGGTCGGTAATCAACGTCGTTACGAGAGGCGGAACGAACGATTATCACGGCAATCTGCGCATCTTCTATCGGCCGACTTTTCTATCGGCCGCGCGTTTCTTCGATCAGAACAGTGCATCCGACCCGGCCTTGCGTAACAAGACCAATTGCCCGACAGCCCTTGCTCAACAGACGAGGGAGAATTGCGACCGCCGCCGCCCATTTGAGCGCAAAGAATTTGGCGGCAACATTGGTGGCCCAATCCGTTTGCCGAGCTTTGGTGAAGGGGGCGCCAGCACTTGGAGTGGCAAGGACCACTCTTTCTTCTTCGTAGACTGGGAAGCGCGACGCCAGCTTTTGGGGGATTCCCGCACGATTTCCAACCTCCCCACGGCGGAGGAGCGAACCGGCCGTTTCACTCGGGTTCCAGCAAACGCCACTTCTCTCGCGCCGGCGCTCATTGATCCTCTGACTAACACGCCATTCCCAATCGTTTCCGGGACGCTGACTCCTGGTACGACAATAATCCAACAACTACCACAGAATCGCTTTACCCCCATTTCTACGTACTATCTGGGATTCCTTCCGGAAGCTAACGCAGCGAGACAGGCATCAGTCTCAGCTAACGAAATCCAGAACTTCGACATCCTGACAGTGCGTGTTGACCCCTGGGTGAGTGAAAAGCAAGCCTTTGGTTTCACGTTTAACTATTTCGACCAGTTGACTTTCAGTCCGTTCGCCTTCGGCGGCGCGTCAGTTCCCGGTTTCCCATCTGCGGATCCGCGCAAAACTTACAACGGCGTTCTGCGTCACACCTTTAACTTTTCTCCCACCGTCGTTAACTCGTTGCTCGTAGGTTACGCTCGCAACGAACAAGCTGCCGCGGCACCCGAAAATCGGACGACTCCGGCACAGATTGGCTTTACTGCTAATTTCGTCTCGGCCCCCCAATTTGCGGGGCCGCCTCAGATTAGGTTGTTTGATCGCGGCCTCGTCATTGGAAACTCAATCCAAGGTCCACAGGCGCGCATCAGCGAAAACTGGCAGCTTCAGGACTCCGTGAGTTGGGCCACGGGCAACCACCGCTTCAAGTTTGGCTTCGACGGCACCGACTACAATCAGCAAACAGATTTTGTGTTCATCAACCAGGGTTTGATCACGTTTACCCGCACGGTTGGAGGGAATACGACCGGCGACGATCTGGCCGACCTTTTGATGGGAATTCCGACTGTTGTTCAGTTTGGTGCTGCTGGTGATCGCGATTTCAAACAGCTCGCTACAGCGATGTTCGCCCAGGACACATGGCGCGTCACAGATTCGTTGACACTGTCCCTGGGTCTTCGTCACGAGTACGTGGGACCTTTGTACGACAAATACAATCGCGTTGCGTATTACCGGCCCAGCGCAGCCGCTCAAGGGATCGGGTCCACACTACTTCCCAGTGGGCAGGTCCGTACTTTCGAAGGCGTGGTGATTCCAGTCGGAGCGGGTCTCAGGCCGCCGACCGGTCTTCTCTTCGTAGGCGATCCTGATCCTGATCTTGGAGGCACGGTCCCACAGGGCGGCGTTAATAAGGATAAAAACAACTTTGCGCCGCGTTTTGGCTTTGCCTACTCTCCTAAAGTTGATACGGGTCTCCTCAACAAACTGTTAGGCGATCAGCAGTCCGTTATCCGGGGCGGCTTCGGTGTCTTTTACGGAGCCATTATCGGGGACACAGCGCTGCAACAACTGACTGCGCCCGGTTATCAGGGAACCAACGCATTCTTCGCAGATATGGGCGGAACCCTGGCCAACCCGTTTGGGCCGGATCCATTCCCGCTGCGAAACGGTGTGCAGCCGACCATCCCCAACCCGTTTGCCAACGCCAGCGCGCCTATCGTTGGGGTTAGCCCGGTGACCAGAACACTGGCAACCACCACGAGGCTGACCCAGCTTTCGCGCGCAATCGACCCCCATATCAGAACGCCCTACACCTATCAGTACAATCTCACTCTCGAGCGCGGCTTCGGGAATGACTACGTAGCGAGTCTGAGCTACGTCGGGAGTCGCGGTCGCAAGCTCTATGCTATCGAGGAACTTAACCCGGCCTACGGCACGGTATTCATGCCGTATCCGAGTTCCATTCCGGCTGCTCAGCAATTTGGCGCGACCAACGCAGCCGGCAACATCAATGCGCGCCGTATCAACACCGATTATGGCCTGGGCATCGCCCAGCAGGTCGCGGCAGGAAATTCCTGGTACAACTCGATGCAGGCAAACGTGCAACGACGTTATAGCAACTTTTTCGGCGGTGGTTTGCTTTTCCAGGCGTCCTACACCTTCTCGAAGTCAATGACCGATACCGGCGGTACGGATACCAACCGTGGGACGCTGGATCGTTTCGATCGTAGCTTTGGACGGGCCTTGTCGTCAGACGACGTGCCGCATCGGTTTGTCGGCAGCTTCGTCTATGACTTGCCTTTTTTCAAAAAGTCCGGCGATTTCCTACACACATTTCTCGGCGGCTGGAGCGTCGGGGGCATAGTGACCTTTGAATCCGGAAGGCCCTTCTCTGTCGGCAACATAGACAATACGACCGGCACTGGAGGTGGCATCATTTCCCTTTCGGATCTCGGCGCGCCTTACCAAAACCTCGATCCGCGGACCAATGATGAGCGCGAGTTTAATGCGGACGCTTTCGTAAACGCAGCGTGTCCATCAGGAATCACGGCTGCGCAGTTTGCTCTGTGCAACCGTCGGGGTACTTCCGGTGTGAACCAGTTTCGCGCAAACAACGGCGTCAATAACCTCGATCTGATTCTCTCGAAGAAGACGAAGCTATGGAGCGAATCGTCGGGCCTTGAGTTGCGGTTTGAAGCCTTCAACGCTCTCAACCACACTCAGTTTACGACCCTGAACACAAACCTCAACAACATTGTCCGAACAGGCGGTGTTATCAATCCGCTCTTAACGGGTTTCGGAAAGTTTACGAACGCCCGCGAAGCACGTGTTATTCAACTGGGAGCGCGCTTCTCGTTCTAATTGCTTAACGACAAGTGCGCTAACTAAATGTGACCCGCCGGATTCATTCGGCGGGTCACGCTCTTTCCCGACATCACCAATAAGAAGGCGGAGGGAAATCTCAGTTTCACGAGTAAACGTGGACTAATTCTTTCAAAGCCTTCGCTTGCGTTTTCCAATACACTCAGTGGTGTATGATGCTGGCAAATCAATGCTTCCAAAACGAAAAATGAGAGATGGAGTCCTTGTCGTTGTGGTTCTGGCTTTTGGCTGCGCTCAATCCATTCGAGCACAGAACGAACCGCAGGTCACGGTATTACACCGCATTGAGGGTCGTATACAGTTTAAGACCGACGGCGTTGGCCATCTCCGCGTGCGCCTGGTGCGCGAAATGCGACCTATCGCCGAAACTTTTACCCGACCCGAAGGAGACTTTGCCTTCACCCAGGTGAGAGAGGGCGACTACTCCATCGAGACTTTCGACACCGAAAAGTTTGAAGCATCGTGGACGAGCGTTTCGGCCCGTCCGTTGATACGACAACGTCCCGAAATTTTTCGGGTGTTCGTCGAACTTCAGTTAAAGCCCCCGCCGGGTCGCCTGGTCCTGGGAGTTGTAGCGGCAGACGTTGATCTTAATGTGCCGAAAGCAGCAGTGAAACATTATCGGGCCGCGATGAAAGCGCTCGACCACGGTGATGGCACAACCGCAATTACCGAACTTCAGCTTGCGGTTAAACTCTACGACCATTATTACGCAGCGCGCCTCGAGCTGGGACAGGCATTGCGGAAAGAAAAACGATACGAAGAGGCAGCGCAGGTCCTGCGACCGCTGGCTCAAATCGCTCCTCGACGCGTCGAACCCAGGATTGCAAATGGCGCTGCCCTCCTGTCGCTCGGGCACCGGGATGCGGCAGTAGAGGAACTGCGGGTGGCCCTCATCCTGGACGACGCTAACTGGGAAGCGCATTTTTATATGGGATGGGCATTGCTTGAGGATGCCGCTGATAAGGCTGAACCGCATCTAAAGCGGGCGCTGGAGCTTGACGATCGCAAGGCCGTGAGAGCACACCTGGCCCTTGCAAGACTGGCGCACAGTCAAGGCAAGACTGAACTTGCCATCAAACACCTCAACGACTTCCTGACTCTTGCCCCCGATTCAGAAGATGCAGAATCGGCTCGCCGACTGGCCGAAAACTTACGGTCGCCTCGCTAACCGATCACTGCGTTATCTCAAAATCCGTCCATTGCGTGGCTGTGCGAAGGGCCTTGGGGGCGAGCGCATCCGTTACGGTTATTTGCACCACGTACTCACCCGGGATCAGATCGGGCCCCAGTCGTATTCGACCGGCCCCCATCAGCCGCTTCATGTTTTTTTGCTGAGTAGCATCGAGCGGTAGCGGCTTACCTGTAAACACAATTTGGCCGTCACGAAACAAGCGCATCTGCGTTTCGACCTGCGGCTTGGCCGTCGCATCTGTCTGCGCGTTATAGATGTTGTAACGATAATCGAGGACCATGCCCTGGCGTAGCTTGCGCCTGGCCGGTCCGCTTTGGGGATCGCTGTCGCGTGCAGCCCCTGCGCCCGTTGAAGCGTTGTTAGGATCCAGTCCGCTGACTACTACTCCAGAGAGGGTGAGGCGGTTCTTGCTGAGATCGGGGACCTCGACATACTGCATCGCTGCTCCCAACCGTTCCGACGAAGTATCACGCACAGCAACTCGCATCTGGTAAGCGCCGGGTTTACTAATTGGAAAATTGAGAATATACGTCAGCCCACCCTGCAATAGCCGCTGATGCTCTTCTTCACCCGTGACCTTGACCGTTTGCGGGTAGCTCAATTGATCCACTACTTGCCCGTTATCACCGATGGCCACGGCTATTATTTCAAGATCGGTGGTACGTGAGCCGCCAGTTTCCTTTAATGCCAGGTTGTTAGCGTCGATATGCAGCAAGGAGCGCACGTAAATAGTGCCGGTAGGGTCGTCGCCAAAGAGAGAAGTTAGGCGTATGCCAATATCGCTCGAAGCAAATGGTGAAACGAGCGCTGCGACGAGCTGCTCTTCACGAGTCTTCGGCTTAGGTCGTTTCTCCGCGTCGGTCAGGCCGAAGTAACCGGAACGAGTTCGCCATGTCACACCCGAGCGTTTTACTTTCGCGTTTAAGGAGCGCATTTTCGGTGTTGGTGCGTTGATGGATGCCTCATCAGGACGGTAGCCAATCAAGTAGTAGCCTTTTTGGTCGTCCATAATCCGTCCCAGGGCGGCGCCTAAGTCGTTCCGGTTCTTCATAAACAAGCCGCCCGTACTTGCGGCCAAATAGGACAAAACCGTGTGGGCTTCCCAGCGATTATCACGCCTCTGTTCCATCAATGCATTCAATCTGCGAAACGCATCTCCCGAATCTCGCTCACTCTGAGCCGATAGGCTGTCGGCTCTTGGCAATGTCCGCGGCGACGGATTGGTAGCAACTGAATTGTTTGCTCCGGCGGTCGATGCGAACTGCTCCGCACTGATAACGTAGGCTCTGGCCCCTTCTTTATCCGTTGCCTGGATGGTGTCTGTTTGCAATCCACTTGCGTCCATCGTGTAGATCGTCACGGAAGCCGCGTTTGCCTGTTCGGTCAATCGACGCATGGCAAGGATCAATTGATTGTTGCGTCCTTCGGCCGTAAACAAGCGAAAGGCTTCTGAAACAAGCACGAGCGACTTGCGACCGGGCATTTCACCCAGACTTTGGACCACTGGAGCCAGAGCCCCAAAGGTGCCGACTGAATAAATCTCCGCCCTCTTGTCCTCGGCTTCTTTGATGAACTGAAGAGTATCTCGGAAATCGGAACCGGCGCTGGCTTCGTCGAGTGTGCGCCCAGGACTGAGGCCACTGCGTCCCTGCGGATACCATCGGACTCTGTCTATGGCAGCGTGGATTAGACGTTTGTCGGAAGTGAACTGCTGTAAGGTGCCAACCCCTGCGCTGGTCCGCAGAACAGCCACGACGTCGGTGGGCTGCATCTCCTGGTCTACAAACCTTCTCAACGCCTGACGCACGAAGTTCACGCTTTCGAAGGAAAGACCCAGATCATCTACGACCAAAGCGACAGTGCGCCGCACGTGCTCACGCCGCAGTCGAGCCGGGGCCACAACCATGTTCTGAGTCAGCGGTTGCTTGGCACCTTCGCTTGATGGCGCAGCAGCAAGAGTGGTCGCTGCGATGTAAGAGAAGTGCGTAATCTGCTGACGCTTGCCATTTTCCGAAACTTCAAAGTCTTCAGGTCTCAGATCCACTACTTGTCGGCCTTCATTGTCGGTCACGACGATGTCCACCTGTACGAGATTGGTGGTAACCCGCAACACGTCGTCTTGAGCAGGTTTTGGAGGCGGCGTACCGGACGGCTGCTGACCGCTGACCGAAACCAGAAGCAAGACAATCGAAGCAGTCGCAATGATTAATCTATTCATAAGTCTCCAATACTGTGAGATCCAACAAGCGGGAACGTCTGGGTTTTATCAATCATAACTGAAAACCAATATGAGACGCTACGCGACTATCCTTGCAATTTTAGTTACACCTACTTCTATCCCAATCACCTGGCCTGATCACATAAATGAGCCGGTTCCTTCGTTAGCTTCTTTCCATTTACGGTTATCAAATGCGTAGCTGTTAAGGCGCCTCCAGTGCAATCGGGACCGCAGTGGGATTTGGGCCGATTCTTCGCTGACCGGCGATCCATAAAGGAGAAGTTTCATCCAAAAAAATGGAAGCTTTACAAGGGAAATGAACCGAAGAATCCGTGAACCACAAGCTTCCCACTTGGCGCACGTGTTGCCAATCTATTGGCTACATGTTCTGGTTTGTCTGGCTTCCCAGGCTGGTTGCTAAGGGAGCTAGATTCTAGATTTCATGATGCCGATAGCTTTGGGCGCAGACCTTCGAACGACACTTTAGTCGCTTCATGTTCTAAAGATTTGCCCGGCGCCATTCTAAGGTCGCTGGAATTGAAAGGGCGTCACTTGAAGGGGTGACGCCCATTTTTTGAGCGTGCCTGTAAAGAAACCTATTAGTTTTCGATCGGTGCCAAAGATTCTGAATCCAGTCCGACCAAGCTAACTAACAGTTGGCTTTACAAACGATAGCGAAGCGCGTGTACTGAGTGATGGTCTTTTTGGCGATGCGATCAATCGCATTGATTTGAAGCACGTATCGACCGATGGGTAAGTCCCCGAGTTCGAAGTCTTCGCCGTAAGGAATTCGCACGGTATCGGCAAGTCCGTTGGTGACGACTTTGATCAGGGGCTTGGTGAGAACCGGCTGGTCCTCGCGCATCACTATCACCTGAATCGCGACATCGGGTCCTGTTGAACCAACCTTCGCGTTATAGACATACGTCATGAAACCCAACCGCGAACGAAGCGGGAATCGATGATCTGCATTGATGTTCAGTTTTCCGGAACTGAGAGTTTGAGCATCGACCTCACCAAGGAACAGGCTACTGAGGAGAAGCTCGCCGGTTTTCGGATTTGGAATCTCAATCCATTGCACCGCACTGCCAACCCGGCCGGTTTTTTTCTCCTCAACCGCAACTCGCATCTGGTATAAACCCGGCGGGACTCGTAGTTGGTGGTTGTAAACCACTCGGCGAGACGGCGACGAAAGTATCTCGGTAGGCTTCACTGTCAGGTCTTCGTTGAAATCAGCCACAGCCTTACCGTTCTCATCAACTACTACGCCGGCAAGATCGAGTTCCACGTTACCGGCGTTGTTTACCAGGTCGAGCGCTTCCTTTTGCACTTCTAGAGTGGCTGTTACCAGCATCGCGTGTTCACCCGTATCCAGATAACCGGCCGAAAGAGAAATCGGGATCGCGCGGTTGGGAAATGAGCCGCGCAAGGCTACGGATAGTGGTCGACTGTCCACCTTATTCTTCTCTTTTTTCCCTCGAGAGCCGGAGTCATTCTTGTCCGAGCCGGCGGCTGGAAGCTCTGCAGACTCAAAGAAAAATCCCTGCCTGGTGCGAACCACCACATCAGATCTGCCGACTACTTTGACCTCCACCACCTGAAACTTTTTCTCTCGGACCTCATTTTCCTCGGGACGCCAACTGAGTTGATAGTAATTAGCTGTTTCCGCCACAGCTCGTCTGACCTCCGCCGTCGGTCCATTCGAATCCAGTATCGAATCCCCGCCTCCGTCAAGAGCAACCGTGCGCAGCACTTCTTGCGGGGCTGTAACAGCGCGCGTGCCCGCGCTCGCCAAACGACCGGTACTGTCGAAAGCCATTTTCTTCGCAGCTTCAGGAGAGCCGCTGACCAGCCCCCGTGCATCAATTGAATAGACTGTGGTCCCCGAGCGGGTAGCCGCATCCGCGATTTGGCGCAGGTCATAGCCCGAACGCCCTCCAGCCAGTTCAAATCCATCGGAAACGAAGAAGGCAAGTTTTTGCCAGGGCAGCCGGGCAGTCGATCGAATAAACTTTTCAAACCCACTCAAGGCGCCTCCACTAAGCGCAGCCGATTGATCAACAATTGATTTGGCTCGTGCTCGTATGGTTGTTTCAGCCAGGCTGCGGTTTCTCATTGGCGCCGAAGGCTGACGAGGCCGTGGCTGGCCCATGTCTCGCAGCAACTGTTCGATAAAGTAATCCAGAATCCTTCGGTCCTCATTCATGATCGCAATGGCATCCGCTTCGCTCATCGCGGGCCGTTCGGAGTCTGTCGACTGAAAACTGCGGTGGCCCAATTTATCGATTGCTCGTCGCAAGACCACCTTCTCACTCGTAAGTTGTTCGAGGAAACCAAGCTGGCCGGTGACCGTTATGATTCCAACTTCGTCATGCGGCCCCATTTCCTTCTCGACAAACGTAGTCAACACCTCGCGCAGTCGAGTGATGCCGTTGGCTGATAGATGGTAGTCGTCGAGATAAAAGAAGATCGTGCGCCCCCGGTCAAACACGATTGGCACGGGACGCACGTTGTCCCCGGTCGGTTCGCTTCCTCTGGCGGCCGCTATGCGAGTTTCTTCGGTGGCTGAGCCCGCCGTGAAGCGATCGAAGAACAAGACTTGACGTAGCTTTCCATTAACATGAATCTCGAAATTTTCAGACTTGAGACTGTCAACAAACTGTCCTCGCTTATCCAATACCAGGACATCCGTCTGTACTAGTTGAGTGTTGACGCGAACAACGTCCTCAGACTTCGCTTCCGGCTTTACTTGGGCGGTGACTGGAACAGACAGCACCAGCACGAAGATGATCAGCACTGGCCGAAAGATGTGAAGGACGTAATCGCGCATATTTGACGCCTCACGATACAACAGAGGGGCAAAGAAAACACTCGCCGGCGGCCTTTCCAGCAACCGGCGAGTGTTTGAAGCTCTTCTAAGAAATTCGTTTAGAAGAAGTAACGTGCACCGAAAGTAAAGCCGCGTCCCCCGACATTCGTCAGTCCGAAGTTAAGGAAGTTGGCCGGGTTAGTGGTGGCGCTCAACGTGTTTGTCGGAATCGTCGTAAAGTTCCGGTGGTTGAACAGGTTGAAGACCTCCATGCGGAGTTGCAGCCTTTGGCTTTCACCGTAGGTCCTGATGTTCTTAACCAGGCTGACGTTGGTGTTGTAGGTACTCGGCGTGCGCTCTGTGTTGGCGCCCAACGAACCAAAGATCCCTGAATTCGCAGGGTAAATCAGGTAACGGGCATTAGGATTTACCGGCACACCGGCCGCATTGGTGGTAGTAAACGTGCCCGGTGCTCCGCTTGGATTCAGGCCGACATGCTGAGACAGGAACACCGTCGTGATCTGGCTGGCAGTGATTCCGGCAGCATTGTTGGCGTTATAAATCGTAAACGGAATGCCCTTGGCCATGGTTGTGACCCCGGAGATTTCCCAGCCGCTGCCAAGTCGATTCAGGAATGCGTTGCCTCTAAACACGTCTGGAGAAATCCACACTCCGTTCATCACAAACCGGTGCGGCTGATCGAATCCCGAGCGGCCCCGATCTGAATGCGGGTCACGGGGATCAGACGGAATCGTCCGGTTGGTTTGACCACCAAGGACGTCATCAGATTCGCTGATAAACGAACTGTAGGTGTAGTTTGCGTTAAAGGTTACACCACCCCAATTCACGCCCAACATCTCCACTGAGCTGAAGCGTTTATCAAGCGTCAACTGCATCGAGTGATAGATGGAATTAGCCAGACCCTGTCCGTTGATTATGGAGCCCCTGGTAGGGTCAAGCCGCTGCCCGTTGCCGAGTGGCGCAGAGAAACCATAATTGGTCTCTACCTCGCGTACGAGATTCGAGCCCTTCGTTCCGATGTATTCGGCCTTGGCTACATAGTCTCGCCCCAGTTGATACTGGAAGCTGACCGTCCACTGCTGTGACATCGGCGACTTGGCACGGTCGTCCAAACCGTAAAATCGATAGTCGAGCACGGCGGCCAGGGCGGCTGGGAAATTCTCCGGCGTCCGAGCGAAAAAGCCGCGAACGTTGGCAACTCCCTGCGTCGCCAGATTAGTTGTTGTGGTAGCGGTTAATGGAATACTACCGAAGCCTGTGAATGCTGAGCAGCCGGTGCAGTTCGCCAGCGAATTGGTAACAACCCTCGGGTAGTTTCGCGAAACATTCAAGAGGATGTTCTGAAACACCTGGTCATAAGAGACACCATAGCCCGCGCGAAATACGAAGTTGCCGCCGAAGCGATTCTTTGGATTCCAGGCGAAGCCGGCACGGGGACCAAAATTATTGGTGTCCGGTTTGGTGTTTGAGAAGTAACCGAACGGCGTGGTCACGTATTCGTATCTCAGTCCCAGGTTCAACGTGAGATCCGGATTAACACGCCAATCATCCTGGGCAAAGAATGAATGTTCGTAAGTGATGGGACGGGTTTGGAAGTTCCCGGCTGCATTCTGCACACCGTTGGAGACGTCGTTGAAGAAGTTGTTCAAACTGCTATAGGAGATGTTTCCTCTCGAGTTTGGAGCAAAGATGCTATTCAAATCGTAGCGAAGCAAATTGTAACCAAACTTCAACGCGTGATTCCCGGTGGTCCAACCGATGTTTTCAGTTATTTCCATCACCTTGTCGTCGCGGTTCTGAGGGAAGTTGGCATTGCCGCCGCTGAATGCGCCATTAGCTCCGGCCACAGCGAGTTGGGCGCCGTTGGCAAATTCTTCGAAGTTTTCGGGGAAACTGATCTTGCGGCGGCTATAAGTGAAGCGCGCCTCATTAATCAGGGTTGGGGTCAACAGATAAATGTCATTGATGGTAAAGGAATCGTTAGTGACGAGTTGGCCGATTTCAAGTCCAGGGAGACTGGCGGGTTGACCGTTGTCGGTGGACTTGTCGTAGAGGAAGCGGAATGAGAGCTGGTCCTTGTCGTTGATCTTGGTGTTGATCTTGCCGAGATAACGCCAAAAATCAGTCTTGTATGGAACACCCGCTCCCTGAAAACGATTGAAGGTCAAAAAGGTCACTGTCGATGCTGCGTCCTGACCTGCTCCGGCGATCGGTACGCCGGCGGCATTCCGTAAGACAACTGTGGAAGCAGCAACAGTTCCGGCCGCGGGCGTCGGATCATTTGAAACGGGGAAATTGTTGAGAGCGAAATCAACAGCCGCCGGCGAAGCAAAACTGTTTCGGAAAGCCAGCAACCGTGCCCTGCTGGGCGCGTCGAGCGCCGCACGCGTAACTGAACCGAGCGTGGTGCGGAAGGGATTGGCGTCGTAGCTGGTGAAGAAGAATGTGTGGTTCTTCTTGATTGGCCCGCCTAACGTACCGCCCCAGATAGTGTCGGCGGTAACGTTTCTGCACTGCCGAAGCACTCGCTCATCAGATAGCGCAGCGTTGGCCGGCGCCGCGCGATTGGAGTTGAAGCAGCGTTGCTGGTTGGTGGTCAGCGAGTCAACACCGTTGCCCTGCCAAACGTAAAAGCCTGTGCCGTGAAACTCGTTTGTCCCGGAGCGCGTGATCTGGTTCACATAGGAACCGGCGTTACGGCCAAACTCCGCGGCGAATGTGTTAGTGATGATCTGGAACTCACCGATTGCTTCGGGCGGCAGGTTCTGGCGTGGAATCGAGAGCGACTGATCGTTGTTGTTCGCGCCGTCGATTGTAAAATTGTTGGACCGCGTGCGATTGCCGTTAACGGCGAACCCTGAACCAGGTCGGCCATTCTGATTCGGAAGGACGCCTGGGTTTAATAGAGCCAAGCCGTTCAGCGAGTTTCTACCTGGTAACTCTAGAATTTTTTGCTGATCTACAGTCTTGATGACCTGGCTCTGGGTGGTTTCAATCAGCGCTCCCGTATCGCTTACTTCCACCTGGGCCGTTACGGGTCCAGCCGAAAGTTTGAAGTTAACCGCGGTCTCAGCGCCCGCGCTCACACGGGTGTTCTCTTCCACTGAACCGAAGCCCGACTTAGCGACCTTTACCGTGTATGGGCCACCCGGCAAACTCGCGAGACGATACAGACCTTCTCCGTCCGATACCGTGTCCCTGGTTAGGCCGTTCTCAGAATTAGTTACCGTGACAGTCGCACCGGCGACAGCCGCGCCGTTGGCATCGGTTACCTGTCCTGAGATTGAGCCGTTGATAGTCTGAGCTGTTGCTGTTGCAGAGAGAAAAAAGCCACACACAAACACCGCCAGCGTGATTAGTAGGGGTCTCCTCATTTCCTTCTCCTTAAAGTTGTTGATTGGAGCTCCTGGGAAAACCGGGCGATTCCTGGCCGCATTAACGGGCTCCTTCGCTGCCGCGGCTCTTGGCTTGATGTTCTGCGCGCGAAAGAGCAACCAACATGCCGAACTTCCAAACAAAGTCTCACTTCAGTTAACTTCAATTATTTATTCAATTAGCGTCCAGGTCTTGAACCCATCACGCAATTGCTATTGGTGATTTCGGATGGTTCTACGTAAATTCGGATTTCGGGTGTTACCTGAGGATGGCCGCTTGAGGGCTAAGGATCAGCAGATGCCAACGCTGGAAGGTAGTAATCGGTTCGTTTGGGATGAGTCGGATGTAGGCCGTCTGGAGATATAGCTGTTCCGGAGCTACCCATTCCAGCCGCACAATGGGATTGAACGACGAAGGTATGGCAGACGGTGACTGCGTAGTCGGAGCTGCTGAGGCGTCGTTTCTCTTCTGGCTGCCGGCCGTCTTTTCTTCGTAGGTCCGGGACGCAGCAATCAGTGCCTCGCGAAGCCGGATCACCGCCTGTGTTGGCTGGTTTGTCGCGGCGTCGTAAATCTTCACGTCGGTTTCGAAGGCTGTCGCTACTTTTGAGGAATCAGGCGACCACACCGGCAAGGCTTCGGTCAGCCCATCATCGAGCAAGCGTTCCGTGCCGTCCGGACTAATCAAACGAGGACGTCCGGTTGGCAACTTCAACTCCCTTTCTCGAGCATTCCATTCACTCTCTCGGCAGGCAAGCGCTACCAGGGCGTGACTGTCGGGCGCCCATGAAGAGTAGAAGTAGATAAGCCCTTCGCGAGTGGTCAAGGGCTTGAGATCGTAACCATCGCGATTGCAAATGTAGATCTGTTCGGTATTGAAAAGCTGTACCGGCGCGAAAGCCGGAGCCACCGAGGGCAGCGGAGTAGCTTCAAGCAATTCAGGGGTTGTTGAACCGAGAGGTGTGGGAGTTGGAGTTGGTCTCACGCCTTTATGGCCGATGAAAGTAATCGAGTTCCCGTCGGGAGACCAGGCAACAGCCTCCGGAAAGACACATGAAAGATCAGGCGGCGTCAGGTTGCGCAGAAAATTGCCATCCGATGAATAGAGATCGATGTGAAAGGTCTGGCCGGGCTCTTCGGCAGTGTTGTAGAGAACGAGGGCCCGGTGGCCATCCGGTGAACGAACCGTTCTGATTAGTGCGTCGTTTTGCCGGCGCGTGTCGAAGTCAAGCTGGATGGCTTCGATCTTATCGTTTGCATCTTCGGTTTTGATTTCTTCCGGAACGGGTACGTCCGGCTCGAATCTATATAACAGGCGCTGCGCTGGCACATCGCGCAGAACACGTGGCCGCACATCATCGGGTCGTTGAATTATCGAGGTACAGGATGCTGCTCCGGTTATCAGGATGGCGAGTAAGGTAATTAACGCAGCTGAGATTTTCTTACCTGACCTGTTTGAAAACCGTGAGGTTGGAGGTCTTTCGATCTTGCGCTGCCGCGCGGATGCTACGGAATTCTTCTTCGCGATCGGTTCGGTCAATTCGATTTGCGCCTCGTCCAGCAATTGTCAGCGGGATGGTAGAAGGCGCGGTTGCCGCTGTCAATCAGATGACCATGCCGATGCTGGGTTTGCAATACTGAACCGAGCGCGGTAGCGCCGGCCCAGCCTGAAAGGCTGTCAGATAGTAGCCGGTGGTCGAAGCGTAGCGCAGACCACCGGTAGAGAAGGAAGAAATCCAGGCAACCTGGAGGGTTGCCGGAAGACTATGGCACCCCTCCGGGGTGCGGACGAACTGTTCGCTGACTTTCCGGTGGTCTGCGCTTCGCTCCGACCACCGGCTACTATCTGACAGCCTTCCTGGCTGAATTTCAGCGGCCGTATACGAGTTCTCGAGACAGGTCCGGTGTCAGCGTAAGGAGTGCACGTATCGTAGTTCTCGGCGAAAGATGATCGTCATCGCCCTCGTCTTGTTCGACGCAGTTATGAGCCAACGAGCGCGAGATTCTTCTCGGTAATGGCTCATAACTCGGTGTCCGGGAAACGTAAGCGCGAGCCGCCAGTGTTCCCACAAGGTCGCATGTGAGTTCTTCTGCCCTTTGACCGTTGACCCTGTCGCCCGTAAGTGTTGAGGCACGATTTCCAACTGCCCGAAATAGCCAACCTAGACTGTCTTCGCCTCCATCCCCAATGTGCACCAACTCGTGAGCCAACACGGCGACTATCCCCTCGTCCGAAGGTAAGCCGGCCAAAAATATTGTTCCAAAGATAATTGTGTGAGGGTTCTGTAAAAAGACCGATGCGTTATCACGCGAATCCACGTCGGGCCGAACGTGCCTGACCGACATTATGCGGGTAATGGCACGCTGCACTCTGGCAGCCTGAAGTCTCGAGCCGGAAACCTTGTAATCCCTGGCAAGTTGTTTGAGCGAATTGGCAACCAGCGTCCTGGCAATTGGTAACAACCGCTGCGCGCGCTTGCCGCCCTCCACTGCCTCCGGGCTTTGTACGGGCAGCGACGGCCGCGACTGCATGTCGTCGATAGGCACGCTGCCTTTTGGATCTGTAATTCGTTCTTTGCAGACTACAGCGCTGGCGAGGTCCACCATCTCGCGCGCTTCCGGCGACAGCACATTCCGGGAGTGGCTCTTTTGCGGCTCGCTACTATTACGACGTTTCTGGGCATTACTGTTGCCGCCTGCGAGTAGCAGGCTAACGGCAAGCGCACATCCAATGACTCCTGTCGTGACTGGTCGAGAAAGGTGTTTGTTCACAGGCTCGTTCATAACCGTTCTGTTAGCAGCTTTTATCTCTGGTAGTCATCGATTTCGCCATACAGGCTTACGTTTCTCGATGAAGGCATTGATACCTTCGGTTGCATCGTGGGTCTTCATTAGTTCGTGAAGGTACATATCCTCCACCGGTTTGAGCGCCGAATCCAGCGACCGGCCACGCCCGAGGTCTATAGCCCTTTTTGTCAATTCCAGCGCGGCGGAGGAAAGGCTACGAAACCTGGAAAGAACTTCCAGAAGTTTGGGTTCGAGCTGGTTAGGCGGGACTACATGATTGACTAATCCGAGCCGCGCCGCTTCCGCTGCCTCAATTAGCTCACCTGTGAGGATTAGTTCACGGGCCCGTTTGTCGCCAATCACCTGCGGCAGGAGTACCGCGGCTACAGGCGGGTACACACCAAGCTTAATCTCTGGTTGTCCAAAGCGTGCGCGCTCGCTGGCTATGGCCATGTCGCAAGCAATAACTAACTCGCAGCCGCCTCCCAGCGCAGCTCCGTCAACAACGGCGATTGCCGGGCGAGCAAGCTGCTCCAGGGCGCGAAAGATCGCGTGGAATTCGTCCAGCATTTGAAAGATGAGTTCCTCACCGTGCTCCTCGACTGCAACTCCCGCACAAAAAGCCCGGCAGTCGGCAGCAGCATCAAATACCACAGCCACCAGGTCGCGTTGAAACGTGCACTGGTTTAGTGCGTCGTTTATTTCCCGCATCATTGGGATGTTCAAAATGTTTACCGGCGGACGCGCAAACGTCATCCGCGCCACGCGATCGTCGATGCGGAATTTGATGTGCTGATAGTGGTTAGCCATTTGCTGCCGTCTAAACACGTGACGTTAGTTATTGTACGGGCTTCGGGGTTTAACTCGATAGGGGAAGTTGAAGCTATTTCGATAACGGCGCGTTCAACCACGACTTGTAGATCTGCTTTTGTTGTTCGGTGGGATTAGGAACAGGCAAGATTCGGAATGTACCATCCCGGGGTTGCCCGAGCTTAATCAGCAAGGTGCTGAGGTCGTCGAAACGAAAAATGGTCAGAGTGATCAAATCATCCGGACGTTTTTCAGCCATGCGGGCGTTAAAAAAATCCTTGTTAGCGCGCATATTGTTCATGGCCACAATCTGATCACCCGCATTCAAACCCTGTTCGTAGGCCGGTGAGGCGGCGTAGACACGCGTCACCATCAGCCTATCCTGCTCCTGGGTCAGGTCGGCGCCAAGGTAGGCTTTTGTTTCCGGTTCCGTGGTGTCAGACGGCCCCCCCGGATCGAGGCGTAAACCGGCGGCAGCGAGCGCGCCGTTGTAATCGAGCTCTTCACGACCGCGGACATAGCTGGAAAAAAATTGCTCGAGGCTCGAGCCAGCCATGAGTTCACAACTCTTCTGAAAATCCTCCGGCGTGTAGTTGCGGTTCTTCTTATAAAACTCCTGATAGAGATGACGCATGACGTCATCGAGCGACTTCGCGCCGTTGCTACGCTTACGAATCTCGAGGTCAAGCAACAAGCCAAGGATAGCGCCCTTGTCATAGTAGGAGACCTGGGAGTTAATCGAGTTTTCATCCTGACGGTAAAACTTTATCCAGGTGTCGAAACTGGATTCTTCCACGCTTTGTACAAGCCTTCCAGGAGTTTTTTGTAGAGTCTGGAAAGCCCTGGCGTTCGCGCGGAGAAACGATTCTTCCGAGATTAACCCGGCGCGTTTCAGGACCAGTGTGTCGTAATAACTTGTAATGCCCTCAGCAACCCAGAGAAGCTTCGTATAGTTTTCTTTCGTATAATCAAACGGTCCCAAAGCATCCGGCCTGATACGCTTGACGTTCCACAGGTGAAAGAACTCATGCGCGACAAGGGAAAGAAAACCTCGATACGTTCGCTGCGGCGGGGCTGAAGGCGCGGCTGATGTCACGACTTCAGTGCGATCTGGTGTGAAGCCGAACCGCGGATAGCCGAGCGCCGTTGAGTTCATGTGTTCCAATCCGCCACCCGCATTCGATCTGAGATGAAGGATGAATGTGTAGTCGCGATATGGCATCTCGCCGCCCATTATCTCAATCTCAGTCTCGACGATCTTCTTCACATCGGCGCGCATCTTCTCGGGATCATAGTTTCCCGCGCCATCAATCACGATACGGTGTGGCACGCCACGAACGTCAAACGAGAGCGTCTTGAAGTTGCTTACCTCAACGGGAGAGTCGTAGAGCACATCGAAGTTATCGGCCCGAAATGTGTTCTTGTGGCCCGGCACTGCGGGCAAACCAGTCGCCACCTTCCACGGCTGAGGTGCAATCACCTGGAGAGTTGATGGCGAGTTGAGTGCTCCTTCCGGGTACATCAACAAGGCGGCGTTGTTCCAGAAGGCATGATCGGAGTTGAGTTCATTCGTTCTCACGGAAAGCTCGTTGGCGTAGACCCGGTAACTGGCGCGCCAATCAGACGCATCAAGCGTTTGAACTCGCCAGGTGTTTTTGTTTATTTTGATCCATGACAGAGATTGACCGGCCGCGTTTGTGGCTGCGAAGTCCTGAACATGCCGCTCAAATTCCCGAACCAGATACGATCCCGGCATCCATACCGGCATCACCAGGTCTGTCGATACGCCGGCCGCCTGCCGGATGCGAATCTCAACTTCCAATAGGTGCGTATGCGGCCTGGGCATCGAAACAGTGAAATGGATTTCGGGAGTTATCGCTTTGGGCTGCTGTGCGGAGCTGGATAGCGTGCAAACAAACGCCAGGAATATCACTCCGAACGTGAAGAAACACTTGCGGCGCATGGTCATTCGTCCTCGTTGTCTGAAGTAGAATGGGAACTGGCATATTACTACGAAGACTTACAGGGCAAACAGCGGGCCACCGCCGGCTCAGCCACCGCACCTTGCGGAAAGCCTATGGCTTTCCGGCTACCACTCTCTTCTTTCCTGAGGCTCAGCCTCAGGAAAGAAAATTAAGAAAATCACGTACTCGGAAAGGCTGAGCCTTTCCGCAATGTGCGGCGGCTGAGCCGGCGGGAAACTTTAATCTACGCACTCAGGCGACGCATTTGAGAAACTTTTGAGACCAATGAGGGATTAAATCCAGCCACATTCGCCTGGAGGACACAAAACATGCCGGTAGTAGCCTGTAAGAATTGCGGGAGTAAGAACCGGGTTGAACCGCGCCAGGCTGAAGGGAAAGTGGCGCGATGCGGCAAATGCGGCGTACCGCTGGAGGTGCCGTCGGAAGCGCCCAACCCCGCCCTGGACCAACCGTTGGTTGTCACCGACGATAGTTTTCAACGTGATGTTTTGAGCGCGCCCGGCCTGGTGCTGCTCGACTGTTGGGCGCCCTGGTGTGGGCCGTGCCGCATGGTTGGCCCAATCATGGACCAGCTCGCTCGGGACTCGAATGGGCGCTACCGGATAGCAAAACTCAACGTTGATGAAAACCCGCGGACTTCGGCCCAGTTTCAAATTCAGAGCATCCCTACAATGCTCATGTTCAAGGACGGCAAGCTCATTGATAGGCTTATCGGCGCCCAGCCCAAACAGGCCATTGCCGACCGGCTTGCCAAGGCTGCGTAACCCGACTGGGGGCCGCCACCGGGAAAAGGGTTTCGTGGGCCCGCTCAGATCACCTCACAAGGCGACATTTCACGGCGGATAATCTAATATCTTGCCCGATCTGACAAAAGCTAAATGAAGGATGGTCCACCATGATTCGCAAAATAACCATGACGTGGCCGGTGTGGTTTACGATACCGATCCGCCTGGCGTTAGGTGGCATTATGTTCGCGCACGGCGCGCAGAAGGTCCTGGGCATTTTTGGGGGCCCCGGGTTTAACGCAGTCATTAACAACCCGAATACACCTTACGCGTTCATGAAGCCTGCCTGGTTATGGTGGGCGGCCGCTGCTCTCTCCGAATTCATTGGCGGGATCCTGATCGTGCTTGGGCTGTTTACACGTGTTGGGGCTTTTTTCGTCGCCTGCACCATGGCTGTCGCGGTATTGGGCGTTCATTGGCCGGCCTTTTTTGCGCCCGCAGGAATTGAATATCCCCTGGCACTATTTGCCATGGCGGTGTCGCTTCTTATCTCGGGCGGCGGAATGGCTTCCATGGATATGGCACTCTACGGCGGTCGCCGCAGGTGAAGGCCGCAAATGGAAAGTTGAAAATGGTGAATGGATAGTCCAAACCGCCAGGACCATTAGCATTTCCGCTTTACGAAATCATTTACCATGAAGCGCTCTCCGCTCGTCGTCATCTTCACGACTGTCTTTATAGATCTGCTCGGCTTCGGCATCGTTATTCCGGTCCTCCCTTTCTATGCCGAAGGTACGCAGTTTAACGCCACACCTCGTACAATCGGCCTGCTCTTCGCGTCTTACTCGATCATGCAGTTGATCTTCTCGCCCGTCCTGGGCCGCCTGTCAGACAAGTATGGGCGGCGACCCATCCTGCTCATCTCGATAATCGGAACCGGAATCGGATTCCTAATCCTTGGCTTTGCAAAAACGCTGTGGATGCTTTTTCTGGGCCGGATCCTCGATGGCATCTCGGGCGGCAACATTTCGACGGCCCAGGCCTACATTGCCGATATCACCACTAAAGAAGATCGCGCGAAGGGAATGGGCCTGTTGGGCGCTGCCTTTGGTCTGGGTTTCATTTTTGGCCCGGCCATCGGCGGGATACTAAGCCGCTGGGGTGTGCAGGTGCCTTTTTTGTTTGCCGCGGGACTCTGTTTCGCAAACGCTGGTTTGCTTTACTTCACCTTGCCCGAAACGGTCACTGCTGATCACCCGGCCCGAGTTTCAGCAGCCCGGGGCCGGGGCTTTGTACAACTCTTCCAATCAGTGAAGCAGCCGCGACTTGGCTTCGTGATCATCATCTACTTCTTGTTCGTGGTTGCCTTCTCGATCATGACCACTGTGTTTTCGCTCTACACGATGTTTCGCTTTGGCTATGATGCGCAGCACAACGGCTATCTGTTTGCCTACGTCGGTTTAATTGCGGTGGTCATTCAGGGCGTGCTCATCGGCAAGTTAGTGAAGCGGTTCGGAGAGATGCCCCTGGTGATCGCGGGCGCGCTGTTCTTTGCGTTGAGCCTTTTCGCGGTGCCATTTGTTGGCCCAAATGCAGGTGGACTACTGGCGCTGCTTATCGGTGGCGGCATCTTCTCGCTCGGGAACTCTCTGGCAACACCGGCTTTGAATAGTCTGGCGTCAAAGAGTGTGAGCGCGGCTGAGCAGGGAAGCGTGTTGGGAGTAGTTCAATCCGCAGCAAGTTTGGCACGAGCCGTAGGCCCCACAATCACTGCCGTTTTGATTCACAGCCAGACCGCTTACGTGGGGGCTGACGGCGTGGCGCACTACATGAGCGACCACTCGCTGCGAATTACGTTCTGGACCGGCGCTGTGATTATGTTTCTCACTTTCCTGCTGGCGGTTTATTTCAAACGCGCGTACGCCACGGATTATCCAGACACAGAAGTGGCCGAAGCCGCCTAGTAGGACAGACATTCCTGTCTGTCAATCTGAGTAGTAAAGCAAACTGTTAGTTTGCGAAACGCTGGGATTACACTCAGCGTGGTTTTAAGCGCACGATCCGCAAACTAACAGTTTGCGTTACGTTCGATTGAGCAGGTCAGTACCACCTCGCCTCTTTGAGGCGAAGCGAGCCGGATTACAGTAAGCCAATCGTTCTTAGTTCGCTTAGAGGAAGGACTACCAACCACAGACAGACCGGAATGTCTGTTCTACCTCAGAAGAACCGGCGAATCAGGTAGAAAATCAGACTCAGGGCCAGCGAAACCAGCAGCATCGAGACGATTGGGATATAGACGCCGACGCGATCGCTTTCGTAGCGGATGTCGCCAGGCAACTTGCCGAACCAGTTGAATCCCCCCGAAAGGATCAAGAGCCCAATCACGATTAAGCAGATTCCACCGACAATTACCCACAAACCAAAGAAACGGTTCATTGCGTTGGTAGGACAGGCATTCCTGCCTGTCTCTGCTCCGAATACATTTACCAAAATGAGTGAGCGATAGACGAGATCCCTGCTGTTCCGAATCGCTATCGCAAATAACAGAAGACAGGCAGGAATGCCTGTCCTACTTTACAAACTGGCCCAGCGGGCCATCCATCCTGACGATATCCCTCAACGCTGAATAAGGAACTGTAACATGCTGCGGACCGGCAGCATACGGCGCCACCTGATACGAATCAAAGTTGATTACCAAACCGGTTTTTGTAACGGTCCAACTTTCATAATTCGAGGCATCCGGTCCCGCACCTCTTTGGATCCAATCGTCATCCAGCATGGAGTCGGCGCCTTGTGCCTTCGCCTGTTTCTTCAAATCCTGAATGGAATATTTGGAGAGGGCCTGTATATATTTCGAGCCGGGAGTGAATAGATCCGAGAGCTTAATAGACTTGCCATTCTTAAGATCGAAGTTGACTGTCTCTGAATATGAATTCGGGTGGGCCGCTCCGCTATAGTAGCTTCCCACACCAAAATCCAGGCTGATTAAATCGTCCTTGGCCATCGCCAACGTGTAGCCGATATTGAGATCGCTGCCCATGGTTTCCTGCGACGCATCAGTCACCGCATCTTCGCCCTTCTCAGGCACCATCTCTTTTCTAAACTGATTTACTTTGCCAGTAATCAACCCGCGCACCAACTGATTGAACTTCTCATAATTTGGCGATCCCGATCCGGTCAACTGTGGATACTCGGCATCGATTTCATATTTTAGTTTTTTGTTATTTTCAGTGATGCGGCGAGCGATAATCTCTACACCACTACTAAATTCGATCGGCTCCTCGTGTAGAGAAAATGCTGTCTGTTTCGTGCTGTTAGGTCCTTTCCAATTACCAGCAATCGCGATCAGGCCTGCCTCTTCCGGTTTCCAGATGCCCTGAAAGACGCCGGTTTGTTTTCCGCTCGTGTCAAACTCCTCGAGGATGACATTCCCGTCGTTATCAATCGTGCCGCGGAGGTCAATTTTCGTCCCGACCTTTTGATAAAAATAAGTGCCGGTAAGTCGCTCGCCTTCACGAATGAGCTTCATTTGCAAACCCAACGTGCTGCCAATAGAACCTTTGAAGTATTTGGTCTGGCCCTGAGGTGTGGTGCCCCCTTGAGCATGTTGGAACTGCGGCACTGTACTGTTGGCGGTGGCCGCTTGTTCTACCGGCGCGGAAGTCTTCTTGCAGGCGGAGAAACAGGCGATGCCAATAAAAATGATTGCGTGTGCTTTCGTGGGTCTCATGCAAACGGGCCGGCACAGTGTTTTCCTAAACCGGGTTTTATCACACCTTTAATCCTCTATGCGATGTCCGAATAACAAAACGTCGAGTTCTTGTTTTGAGCAAGAAATTACGATCCACGAAACGACACGAACTCACGCGAAAGAACGTTCGTGCTCCTTTCGTGTATGTTCGCGGATCGTCTCTACTCGCCGTTCTTCGAACTCGCCAAACCACTCTTCAATATCTCTTCTCGGATATCTTCAAACGTCAGGCCACTAAGCCTGCCACCGGTGAAAAGCACATTGTTTGTTACATCCGCTATTGCAAACGAGGGCTTGGCAAACTTATTGAGTTCTTCATCCGTTTCAAAACTCACTTCCGCCAGCACCAGGCCGAACAAATCACCCAGAAACATGTCGACAGAAAATTTTCTTCCCTCGTATTCAAACATGTAACGGTTCTTGCGAATCTCGTTCGCGTCAAACATGGAGAGCGTTTCCGCTTCCAACGCGTTGAGATAGGTGTTCGTAATCATGGTGCGCGAAAAATCCTGCGGGTCGGGCGCAAACTTCTGCGTAAACTTCACTGTCCATTTGTTTGTTCGCGGTTCGCGGACTTTACGGATTCGAAGCCGCGTGCCGCTGATGTAGTTGTCGGTGATCTGCACGTGAGGATCGGCACGAGACAAACCCTCAGGCAAGTCCTGCAAAAGGTATCGCCGCTCGCGCTCCACCTTCGCATACTTGCTTTGGGCGGGAACAACGGTGTTCTGGTCTGTTAGTTTGGCAACACCCATTGGGCTTTATGACAAGCTCAGAAATGACGCGTAGTCGTCTTGAAAAAATAATACGATCGCGTCGAAATGGAGACGAAGTAGTTTTTCAACCTCCAGAGTCGAGCAATTTCCCACACGCACCCAAACAACTTTAGGTGGGGGTCCAAACATGAAGCTCCGCTGATGCATGTCGGCGTCCTTTGACACGAGAATTAGACCGTTGTTTTTTGCATATTCCCACACCAACGGATCATCAGCGGCTTTCAACCCCACATCGCGAACATGAATGGAACTGGGGAAGAGTCGTCAAGAAGCCGCGTTAGTCTGTGCGATAAGTTCTCGTCAAAGAGCAGCTTCATGCGGCGGGAATGGTCATGAGTTTGCGCTCGCGGTCAGCGGCGAAGGCGATGCAGGCTTTCAGGTCGTCCCGGGTGAGGTCAGGAAAATCACTCAGGATTTCTTCCTCCGTCATTTCAGAAGCCAAGTATTCTAGTACTTCATAGACAGTAATCCGCAACCCGCGGACGCATGGCTTGCCGCCCCGTTTGTTGGCATCAATCGTAATGTAATCCTGATAGTTCATGACGTGAGATTACGTCCAGCCGTTGGCCGGGTCAAGAGACGTTTTACTTCCTCCCGTGCTAGCACTTTGCATCCAAGCGCGGTTATTCCCATCACCAGCGCAACCGCCTCGGCAGGGGCCGGACGCTCATGTCTGCGCGTCTAATAGTCAGGCCCTGCTGCAGAGCGGTAGCCAATCATCACTGACCTCTAGAGCAAACGGTCCGATACAGATTGGCCTTAAAGCTCGCGGTCGCGACTCGAGGGTCATGGAGCCACAAAAGGGCCGCTTTTCAGTTTGGTTTCGCTCATAAGCAGCAGTTACATCTTCTTAGCTTTCCACTCAGCGAGGCGTTGTTCAAGATTTGAGGTGTTGGCCTTGGCCGCTTTGCCCAGTTCCAGCGCCTTCTCTCCAACCGTGATGGCTTCCTGAGTCTTCCCTTGTCCGGCGAGCATCCGCGCCTTGGCCGCCAGGTTTTGATAGGTTTCTTTAATCTTGATCGACTCTTCGAGCCAGCGGGTTGCCTCGGCAGGGTCAGCCTTATCCGGGTTAGATAGTGCGTAATTTGCGGCCTGGAGCCGAGTGTTCCAATCGTCCGGCTTGGCTGCTGCCACCGCGGCGCGCGCTTTCTCCAAAGCCAAAGCCTTCACATCTTTTACTTCGACATTGAACGGAACGCGCACCTTCTCCCAACGAATGTTGACCTGGGCGATGTTCTCGGCAACAGGATCAATCCAATACTCCAACCATTCCTTGTTTTCACCAACCCACTCAGGCTTCACCTTCACACGTAACGTGTCCTTGGAGGCGTCATAATTGAAGCTGCCCCATTGGTTCGCAACGCTGTTAAAGATGATGGTCCACTCATCCTTCGTCGGAATAGTGTGCAGGCTGTAGCTGCCGGCGGGAAGTTTCTGGCCATTGATTAAGACTTCATCGGTTACCACGAATTGTGTGGCTTCATTCGCGCCGGTGCGCCACGCATGGCCCCAAGGCACTATTGGAGCGTCCTTGGGCCGGACATTTCCGTCGTCGAGTGTGGCCTCGCCTTTCGCGGTCTGCGCGGGGGTAGGGTCGCCCCAGATCCTGCGGCCCTTCACACCCGGCCGGCTGTAGGTAATGGTCAAATCAGTGACGCCAATGGTTTGCATCACGCTTGCTTTCTGACTGGGTCGCGGTGCGCGCACCTGGCCGACGGCGGAAATACCGGCGCCTAATAGCACAACCGCCATTGAAGAAAGATAGAAACGTTTCAAGTAAATCATTGTGTGGCTCCTGTGTTTAGTTGGTTGTTAACGACGATCGCGATAGCGCGGCTTAGCACATAACTTTGAGCACGGCCTGGCGAATGGTTCAACCGGAAGGGGAGACCTGAAACTTGGCGTCGAACCAGAACCTGGTGTGCCAGCATTTTCGCACATTAAGCACAAAGTTAGAATCGGTCTTGGTTGGTCGAGGCGAGTCGAATGAACGTAATCAAGGTGTTGTATCTTAAAGCTTCTCAGCGCCAAAGGCGCGAAATGTAATAGCCTGGGCCAACGGCCCAGGTGAAGCCACTTGAGACTCCTGAGCGCTGAAAGCGCGAAATAATGTTGAACCTCGCGCCCGATTACCGCTTTCGGTCGACAGGGGCTGTTCCGCGCCTTCAGCGCTCGACGTAATTCTTACCTTACCCAGGGCGTTGCCCTGGGCTATCACATTTCGCGCCTTTGGCGCTCGTATTAAACCAAACCCAAGCCACTCTTAAGCGCCAACGTAAAGCTTTGCTGCCCCCTCTGGTTCATGCTACAAGAGGCGAGCAAACCACCATTCTAGATCTCAGAGAGAAACAATATGACTAGTCTGTTGACTTTCTCCCGCGCATTCTTTGTGTCTTTTATTGCTATCGTCTGTGGATTCGCCGCGTTGCTGCACGCCCAGGCACCTCCAGGTTCCACACGATTGCTACGGACACCGACGGTCAGTGCTACTCACATCGCCGAGATCGCCATCGGCCATTCTTACGTGCGCGGCGGTGAGATGCCGGACGTGCCGCAAGTGCAGGGCGGATTGCTGGGCGCTGATTTCGCCATCGATAACGGGCGATACAAGATTACGCGAATCTATGACAACGAGAGTTGGAACCCTGAGTTGCGGGCGCCCCTGGCCTCGCCGGGAGCGAACGTTGACGTCGGTGACTACATTCTGGCCATCAACGGCATTGAACTAAAAGCACCCGACAATATTCACCGGCTGCTGGATGGAACTGCCAACCGGCAAACTTCGCTGACGGTAAACAAAACTCCCAGCATGACTGGCGCGCGCACTGTCACGGTGGTGCCGGTGGCGAATGAGCAGGGACTGCGAACTCGAGCGTTCGTCGAATCGAATCGCCGCCTGGTAGACAAACTATCCAATGGCCAGCTCGCCTATGTTTATCTCCCAAACACAGGCCAGCCTGGCTACAACAGTTTCAATCGTTACTACTTTTCCCAACAGGAAAAGAAGGGCGCGGTCATCGACGAACGCTTCAACGGTGGTGGCTCGGCTGCCGACTACATCATCGACGTGATCGCGCGCGATTTTGATGGCTACTTCAATAATGTCGCTGGCGATCGTTTTCCGTTTACCAGTCCGTCAGCCGGTATTTGGGGCCCGAAAGTAATGATCATAAACGAGATGGCCGGCTCAGGCGGCGACTTGATGCCCTACATGTTCAAGCGGCGCAAGCTCGGTCCGCTAGTTGGGAAACGAACCTGGGGCGGTCTGGTCCATACAGCGGACACACCGCCATTTATTGACGGCGGTTCAATGATTGCTCCGCGTGGCGGGTTCTTTACGCGGGAGGGAAAATGGGCGGTTGAGAACGAAGGCGTTGGGCCAGACATCGACGTTGAGAATTGGCCAAAAGACGTAATCGCCGGCCGCGATCCGCAACTCGAACGCGCGGTAGAAGAAGCAATGCGTCTGCTCAAAGAGCGGCCCGTGGAACGGATGACGAAGGAGCCACCGCCACCAACCTGGGGCAGACGACCGTAGCCCACCGAATTCAGGGCATGTTTCCTGAAACAATGTAACGCAAACTGTTAGTTTGCTGACCGCTCGATACAATTCAACCCGGCATCAAGCGCAGCGCTCGCAAACTAACAGTTTGCGTTACCAAAATTCAACTGGCGGAAAAGAATGGCTTACTGGGTCACAACCGTGCCCATCTGCACAACTTCGAAGTTTGATCCTTTAATGGCTTTCAACGTGCTCAATTCGTCGTCGTTCCAACGAGGATCAGGCGCACCGCTGAAGTACCAGTTTGAACCATTGTCGGCGACGATCATTCCATACTTCTTCATCGCGCGCAGGATGACCTGCATTGCCGGTGAGAACCCGGAAATATCGAAAGATGCTTTCAAGCGTACGCGCATGCCCATCGGTGGCAGGTTTGCACTGGTATTGTTACTGGCAAAGTGTCGCGCGGGATAAACGTAACCTCTCCGGGAGCTCTGCACAGTAAAGCGCAACGCATGAGCAATGAGACCTTGTTCAAAGACTTCATCGTACCGCACCAGGCCCGGAAAAACCGGTAAGCCGGCAGCGTCCGCGGAGGTCCAGCCGGCAGGCCGCACCGCGTTTGAATTCAGATCGAATACCGCACCAGAGTCAGCGTTCCAACTGGCGCCATTGTTCACAGGAAAAGCCCGGTAGAGTTCATAAAGTCGTCCAATTGTCGCGATCGATCACGATCACGTGGCGATCACCCTGGGAGTTTGGACCACCTTCAATGGGCGCGCTCGGCGGCACCGGATGCACCTGCGACGGCTGAGCTGGGCACCATCATTGGAGCAAAGACGGTCATTGCCAGACTTACCAGCGAGCAGCTCAGTAGAAAAAGTAGCCGGCCACCGTTTTTTGATCGCACTCGCAGAGAGTGGTTAGACGCCAAACGGCGGCGATTGAGAACATTATCGTTCATCAGGAAATAATTCTGACACTCAGTTATGTCGGGGCTTAATGAGGGTTGAGCAAGAAGAACAAATGCAAAAGCAACACTAACGGTCACTGAGCCTCGCCGTCAAGACCTTGCTACGGTGCTCTATTTGAGGCAAGTTCTTATATTAATCGGTTGATAAGAGCGATCCACTAAGTCACACGAAATTTCACGAACAAGCTTTCGTGTCACTTGGTGTAATTTCGTGGATCGTTTCTCCTTCTGAAGTCCGCAGCGAACCGCCATTTCACTTACCCTTTTGCAGTTTACGGAAACGGCGAGTGATCAAGTCGCGACGCAGCGGACTCAGATGACGAATGAAGAGAATCCCATCGCAGTGGTCAGTCTCGTGAAGAAAACAACGCGCCGCCAGTCCAGTCGCCTCGCGCTCGAAAGTCTGACCTGACAAGTCTTGTGCTCGGAGCATTGCCTTGGCCGGACGTTTAAGGTCGGCATGGATCTTACCAAGTGACAGGCAACCCTCTTCACCCGTCTGCTCGTCTGCGGTTGAAATGATCTCGGGATTGGCGGCCACTAGTTTTATCCCGTCACAATCCATCACAAACACCCGGAGTGGCACACCAATCTGCTGCGCTGCTAAGCCAACGCCTTTGGCTTCGTACATCGTGTCAAACATATCCTGGACCAGCGACTTCAACTCATCGTCATACACCGTTACCGGTTCACCCATGCTTAAAAGCACCGAAGCCGGATATTCAACTATCTGTCTTATTGCCATGCTCTATACAGGCTGTGTGAAAACTCTTGGCTCTTCAGCGCCAAGGGCGCGAAATGTGATAGCCCAGGGCAACGCCCTGGGTAAAGGCAGTTGATTCCGGAAGCGCTGAAGGCGCGACATACGAGCTCATCGCCAAAGAACAATAGTAATGCGCACTGCCTACAAAGTCATTTCGCGCCTTCAGCGCTAAGAAGACTTCAACTGGTCTACCTGGGGCATCGCCCCAGGCTATTACATTTCGCGCCTTTGGCGCTGAGGCTATTCTCAAGAAAACATACTTATTCTCTAAACTTGTAAGACACTGATCTTGTCTAAACTGTCACCGCAGGCAGGAGCTATGGGAAGTAATCTGCGAGTGTCCTATAATCCCCATCGATGGAATACAAAGACCCACTGGGAACCACCGCGCTTCCAGGCATTCATCTCAAAAAGGATGATGAAGCGCCAGGAACAAAAAACCCCCACCCGAGCTCTGAGCAGGAGTCCGGGCAGAAATTCTTAATTTTGGTCGTCGACGATTCTGCTGACAATGTGGCGATGCTCAGCCTGGATCTTCAGCACGAAGGTTATAGGGTGGTGACCGCGACTAACGGTGAAGAGGC
This sequence comes from Acidobacteriota bacterium, assembly GCA_038040525.1. Classification (GTDB taxonomy): domain Bacteria; phylum Acidobacteriota; class Blastocatellia; order Pyrinomonadales; family Pyrinomonadaceae; genus PSRF01. Next base: position 83,040 of record JBBPIC010000008.1, read on the forward strand.
AATTACCGTCGCTATCGCAACTCTGCCTAACCTAATATTGATGGACATCAGTATGCCGACGTTGGATGGGTTAGGCGCCACCCGTAGGATCCGCGCCCACGAAACCCTTCAGGATGTACCGGTAATCGCAGTGACCGCCTTCGGGACCGAGGGTTTCCAGCGAGCAGCGTACGATGTAGGGGTTTCCGGTTATTTAACCAAACCGATTGACTTCGCCCGTATGCATCAGTTGGTCGCAGGCCTTTTAGCTCCGAGGGGGTCGGGTAGCCTGATTCGTCCCTAACCGCTCCGACTTGGGTGTCCGGAGTAGAGCTACACTTCAAGCAATTCTTCGTCCTGTTTCGTTAAATACTCAAGCGGCTCCACTATCCTGCCCGCGATCGCAGACGCAGCCACAACGTAAGGTGAAGCGAGATAAAGTTTGCCTGGTCCACTACGGCCGGGGAAGTTTCGATTCTGCGCGCTGACTGTGACTGTTTCCGCAGAAGGAGATGCGCCGGGGCCTGCGTTGATGCAAGCGCCACAGGACGGATCGATCAGTTCAGCACCTGCACGTTCAAAAATTTCCATGTATCCCCGCTCGCGTGCGTATTGCTTGATCTTCTGCGAACCAAATTGCAAATAGAGATGGACACCGGGCGCAACGCGCTTACCCTGGTCTAAAGCGTTTTGCAAGACCTCGGCATACATGTCCATGTCAGCCATCTTGCCACCGGTGCACGAGCCACCATAGGCAGCGTCGATGCGCACTTCTTCGGGAAGCTGATCGATCGGGATACCGTTGCGCGGATCACCCGGCGTGGCTACCATTGGCTTAATCTCATCCAGGTTGATCTCAAACACGGCGGCGTATTCCGCGTCAGGGTCGCTGAAAGTAAATCCCTTGCGCACTTCTTCCGCATCCAGATCGCGCGTTCGCACAATGTAATCAAGCGTGACTTCGTCGGGTTCAATAATCCCGGTCGTGCCTCCGGCCTCCACCGACATGTTGGTCAGTGTCGCGCGTTCATCCATCGCCCAGTTCTTAAGGTCGTCGCCGGCAAACTCCAACACCTTGCCGATGCCTTTGCTGGTCTTCATGTAATCGGAGGCCAGGATGTAGAGCATGACGTCTTTCGCTGCCACGTCCGATCGCTTCTTGCCCTTCAGCACATAGCGAACAGTTTCAGGCACGCGGATGCGAATGTCTTTGGTGTACCAGGCATTTGCCATGTCGGTTGAGCCGACACCAAACGCGAAGCACCCCAGGACGCCGGCCATGCAGGTGTGCGAGTCGGTGCCGATGACAATTTGTCCGGGCAATGCGAGATCTTCAACCACGGCGTTATGACAAATCGCCTCCGAGCCACCCTCTGGATTCTCGCCGTAAAGCTTGATGCCCTGCTTCGCCGAAAAGTCCTGCTGCGTAGTCGCCAGACCTTCAGCTTTCTCAAGCAGACCCATCTCGCGGTGCTTTGGCGACATGACACGACCCAGAAACGTCAGATGATCGCGAAACGCGAAAACCGATTCGGGTTCGGTCAGGCGCGCGTCCGGCCCAAGGGCTTGCTTCAGTAACGACTCAGCCATCGGCGTTACGTATTCATGCGAAAAACGCACGTCGGCGACGGCAAACAACGCATCCCCCGGCTTTACTGCTTCAACTCCAAACAGCCCGGCACGGACAAAGGCATGTCGTGCGATGATTTTCTCCACGATGGTCATTGGGCGCTTTTGAGTTTCGAGTGCGGGCGGGGTCACTTCTCCGGCGACGCGTGCTTTGTTGTAGTTGAAGAGACCGCCGTGTTCGACAATGTCTTTTGAAATCGGATCCAGTCCTTTAGTGAACTCGGACAGGGGGATTTCTTCACCACGTCGAATGCGTTCGACCAGCCTCAGGTCGGTTGAGGTAAGGAGGCCGATGTTCTGTGAATTTTGACCGTAGATCTTTTCGATGCTTTTGGCGATGACCAGTTGCAGGCCGGCGGATTTCTCAGCGTAAGGCGCCGTCTCGCGCGATGAACCGCAGCCTTTCGAGAGGCCGGAAACAACTACGGAAAAGCCGCCGTGACGGATTTCGTCCTTCTTGACCGCGCCTTCACGCATGCCAACGTAGACATACTGGCCCAACGTTTCGTCGTAGTAAAAACAGACCCAGCCGGGCGTAATCTCGTCTGTAGAGATGTTGCTCATCAGCGGCAACTCGTCATTTGCGAGTCGCTGAGCGAGCTCCGCTTCGAGTCGGGAGCGTTCGTCGCCCTCAGCTTCCAGTTGTTGACGTATTAGAGACGTGTCTTCGGTTAAGAAAAAAATGCGGCCGGTGAACGAGACGCTGTCAGGGAGTTGGGTAGATTCGTTGGTAAGCGGGCCCGTGGTCATCAAGTTATTCCTGTCGACGTTAAAATTGCAGCAGGAAAATTATAACCTCCAGGCTCGAAAAAACTTAATGAGGCCCTAAGCAAAAGTAAGAGCGATCCACGAAATCACACTAAGCAGCACGAAAAAGAGCTGGTTAGTTCGAGTCGTTTCGTGTGTTTTCGTGGATCGTCGCCTTCAAGCCTTACGGTGCGTAGTAAATAACTTCGCGCTGGCGGCGGCTTGCGCCGATGGCCAATCCACCAAGTGCTCCGATGCCGGCGCCAAGCGCCATGCCAGCTATGATGTAGATCCCACAGTCACTGCTGCATTGGCTGTACTGGTAGGCGCCGATTCCTGCGCCTGTGCCTGCGCCAACCCCGGCCCCGATCGCTGCCCACTTACCTTTGGATGCCTTCCCAATCGAGTGTTCAATCTGCGCAATGTTGTCACGGGAGATGTTTATTACCTTCTTGTCGCGAGATATCGTCAGGTTTGTTTCAGACGCTTCGATCATCTTCCCTTCGATCGTTTTTCCGTCTTTCTGTTTCACGATTAAACGATCGTCAACAGCGACGGCCTGAACTGCCGGCCAGCCACGTCCTTGCGCCAACGCGACGCCGGACTGGGCGACCAATAACGCCCCTGTCATTAACAGACTGAAGATTCTTGTTTTCATACTCGCTCCTGAACCGAGATTCTTGTTCTCACCGCTGACCCTGACTGGGCAAGTAGCGTTCCCACACTTGGAGCACAGAATCCACGATTGTGGCGGGTTAACGGTCACAGCGTCGCAGCTAACTGCCGCAATTTAACGACAGTTGATGGATCGAAACATCGCCAGCGTCGACTTGGTGAGGAGACACTCGTCAGAATTACACGTCCGCAGATTACGCAGATTCCCCAGCGCGGCCTGGGCCGCAACCAAGCGAAGATAAACACGATCCACGAAATTACACCAAAAGACACTACGTTCGTTTGCGGTCGGTTCTAAAAGTTTCGTCACGGTGCGATTCCGGACTGTCTGCAAGACTAATAACGATCCACGAAGTTTCACGAAGCAGCGTTCGTGTTGTTTCGTGAAACTTCGTGGATCGTTTGCTGTCTTTCAGAATAACCACGCCAGCCTTCTCAATATGGCAAGCAGTCTTTATACTTTGGTGTCCGGTCATAATCGCGATGTAAAGCAAACTGTTAGTTTGCTGGTCGCTGAATTATAGCCCGCGTCCCATCCGTGTAACCGATCAGCAAACTAACAGTTTGCTTTACCTTTAGCGTATGTCTCGACATCTGAAGTGGACCGATCGAACGTTTGATTTCACTTTTCCCGTTGAAGTTTATCCGGAGATGGTCGAACGTTTGCGTGGTACGCCGTCGCGACTGGAAGACCGTGTGAAATCGATTGCGCCGGAAAACCTAACCAGGCGAGACGGCGAGAGGTGGTCAATCCAGGAGAACGCCGGACACCTGCTCGATCTTGAATCGCTGGTGAGTGGCAGACTGGACGAATACCTGGCCGGAGCTCCAACACTGCACGCTGCCGACATGACTAATCGTAAAACCCATGAAGCAGATCACAATCAAGCTTCGATGGATTCCATCCTCGTAAATTTTCGCCATGAACGAATGTCGTTAATTGAAAGACTGGACAATTTGCCCCCGGAGATGTTCGGAGTAGTGGCGCAACATCCGCGGCTAAATAAACCAATGCGTCTGGTGGACATGATTTTTTTCCAGGCCGAGCACGACGATTACCATCTGGCAAGGATCAGCGAACTTATTCGCCTTTTTTAAAGGCAGTGCTTCGGCTCCATCAGGTGCCCACTGTATAGTTGCAACAAGTTATGGAAAAAACTAAGAGCGTCCACGAAATCACACGAAGCGGCACGAAAAAAGCTTTTTATTCGAGTCATTTCGTGTTCTTTCGTGGATCGTCTTTATTCGCTAATAATGATCCCCAGTTGAATAACCTCGCGGCCTAATTGGAGAACAAGTGAAGAGTAGAATCTATCTGTTTGTCTTACTTTTCGTTGTGACGCTACCGTCCAACGGCCGTGCCCAACAATCGCTCGACTCGATGATCGACCGCGAGCTTTCGTCACTTGTTTCAACTTATAAGATGCTGCATGCCGCTCCTGAACTGTCGCATCACGAAGCGAAAACCTCGAGCTTCTTCGCAACTCAACTCCGTTCGCTCGGTTACACGGTCACAGAACGAATTGGCAAGTATGAGAGCCCCGCATGGACCAGCTACGGAGTTGTTGCCGTCTTAAAAAATGGCGCCGGCCCAACCGTTTTGCTGCGCACCGACCTCGACGCGTTGCCGGTGGAAGAGCGGACTGGCCTGCCCTACGCAAGCACAGTGAAAACCAAAAGCGAGGCGGGCCAGGAGGTGGGCGTTATGCATGCCTGTGGTCACGATATTCACATCACCAGCATGTTAGGGACAGCTAAAGTGCTTTCCGAGCTAAAAAGCCAATGGAACGGAACACTCGTAATAATCGGCCAGCCGGCGGAGGAAGTGACCCAGGGCGCGAAAGCGATGCTGCGCGACGGCCTCTATCAGCGGTTTCCCAAACCCGATTATGCGATAGCCTTGCACGACAACTCGGAAATCGAGGCAGGGAAAGTCGGTGTGACTCCGGGATACGCACTTGCCAGCTCGACTTCGGTGGACCTTCTGATTCGCGGCTTAGGGGGCCACGGCGCAAAACCGGAAACCACCAGAGATCCAATCGTAATCGCCGCCCAGGTAGTGCTGGCCCTGCAAACTCTGATAAGCCGTGAAAACTCACCGCTCGATCCGGCGGTTATTACTGTGGGCTCGATTCATGGCGGCAGCAAGCACAACATCATTTCTGACGAAGTAAAAATGCAACTGACCGTGAGAACCTATAAAGAAGAGGTGAGAAAGAGGATTCTGGCCTCGATTGAGCGGGTAGCGAAAAACATTGCTCTGGCTGCGGGGGTACCCGAGAATCTCGCACCGGTGGTAACGGTCAATGATTCGTGGGTCGCGTCGACCTACAATAACCCTGAGCTAACTGAACGACTGGCGGCAGTTTTTGCGAAGGCGCTGGGCCAGGGGAATGTTGAGAGAACGCCGCCTGCTATGGTCGCGGAAGATTTCGGTTATCTCAGTCTGGAGCAGAAGATTCCCGCGACGTTGTTCTGGCTTGGCGCAGTGGACCCGGCAAGAATGAAAGCAAACAAGGAAACCGGCGCGCCACTTCCCTCGTTACATTCGCCGCTATTTGCGCCTTTGCCTGAAACAACTCTGCGTACAGGAGTGAAGGCAATGACCTCCGCCGTGCTCGACTTGATGAAGAAGCGGTGAAGGAAGGGTGTCGGGTGTCGGGTGTCGGGTGTCGGGTGTCGGGTGTCGGTAACGCCGAACCACGTGACCCATTACCCGTTACCCGTTGCCCATTACCCATTACCCATTACCCTTTGCCCGATACCCGACACCCGACACCCGATACCCATATGTTCCATATCCACAACGGCGATTCTTCGGCGGATACTGCGAAGCAAACATCACTTCCGGGTGAACACTTTGCGTTTCGAGAAGCCCTGATTACCGGGCCCACGCCGTCAGATTTGACGCCGTCTGAGTGGCGTCAGGTTCGCGCGCGTCACTTGTCTGAAAGCTATGGCGTCGAACTTGAGAAATGCGAACGGGAGTTATCAGACCAGGAGGAAAAGCTGGCGACATGTTTACAGCACGACGAAGTAGTGCTTTGGTTTGAGCACGATCTCTTCTGCCAGATCCATTTGATTTATCTCCTTAACTGGTTTGCACAGCAACATCTAAATCAAACAAAGCTGAGCTTGATTTGTACGGGCACGTTTCCGGGCAAAGAAAACTTTCGCGGATTAGGGGAACTGAATTCTGACGAATTGGCTTCATTGTTTCCGAAACGTCAACAGGTAACCCCGGAACAATTGAAATTGGCCACCGCGGCCTGGCAAGCTTTTTCCTCATCTGCTCCAACCGAAATTGAAAAGGTCCTCGAGGCCGGCACGGTAGCCCTGCCCTATCTGGACGCAGCGTTGCGTGCGCATCTCCGCAGGTTTCCTTCCACGACCAGTGGGCTGGGTGCGGTTGAGAGAAGAGGCCTCGAGCTGATTCACAATGGGTTAACCAGCTTCAAGCATCTCTTCCCTCGGTTCGGTGATGCTGAGCCTGTATACGGGTTGGGCGACGCGCAATTCTGGCTGACATTAAAGCGAATGACTGAGGCACGACAGCCGCTGCTTACGCTTAACAATGGAAACGGCGAACAGAAACTCGGCGCCAACGTCAATCTTGAGGCTGTCTTTGAGGTCACCAATTTGGGCGAGGCGGTGCTGAAGGGTAATGCCGATTTCGTTGAATTGAACGGCATCGATCTTTGGTTGGGTGGCGTACATCTCGACGGCGACGCCACACCGTGGCGCTGGGACGATCAGTTGGGACGCGTCGTTTCTGATTGGTAAGCCCACATGCGATCCACGAAATCACACGAAATTCACGAAAGAAGTTTAGTGTGGTTAGTGTAATTTAGTGGATCGTCCGCAGCTCTTCAGGTTAAGACGCGAACTGTTAGTTTTCGCCATTCACCATTTACCATTTACCATTCACCATTTACCCACCTATGGACGTTGAATCAATCCGCAGCTTTTGTCTTTCGCTTCCCAACGTGGACGAAAAAGTTCAGTGGGAGAATGATCTGTTGTTTCGCATCGGCGCCAAGATGTTTGCGGTCGTCGCTCTGGAGCCGAGCCACGGGGTGTTACTCTCGTTCAAATGTACCCCCGAGAAGTTTGCCGAACTGGTGGAGCAGGACGGAATCATTCCTGCTCCCTACGTGGCGCGTTACCACTGGGTGGCCTTTGAGCGTTTCAACGCTTTGCCTGAACGCGAGCTGAAGGAATTATTGAAGAATGCCTACCACATGGTGCGCGAGAAACTGTCGAAGAAAGTAAGAGACGGCCTGGAATCAGCGCCGCCGCCAAGTAAGGTACCGGGCAAGCGTCTGAAGAAGGGGTAAGTCCCCCACGACAATCGCTGCTGATGCCGCTCAAACCGCAGCGAGGATACGATCCACAAAATCACACGAAAATGCACTAACAAAATTTCGGGTCGGTTCGTGGGTGTTAGTGGATGGTCTGCTTTTCACTCCCTTCAAACCCTACTCATTTGAAACCTCAGCACACCTTGTTCGTAAAATACTAAGAACAAAGCTGACTTCATGTAATTCGTCCAATCTTATATGCCTTTTCTTGAGGCCTTAAAACTCGCTTTAAACGCGATCTTGTCACACAAACTCCGCTCGTTCTTAACCTTGCTGGGCGTGATCTTCGGTGTGGCCACGGTCATCGTGGTCGTGTCGCTGATTGAAGGTTTCAATTCATATGTGGATGAGAAGATTGCAAACATTGGCACGAATGCCTTTGCAGTAAGCAAGTTCTCGATTGAGGATTTCTCCAGTGTTGAGGTGCTGAACGCGGCACGCAGACGCAACAAAGACGTGACCATGGAAGACGCTCAGGCCCTGGCAGCGCGCGGTGGCTCAATCCAGGAAGTTGGCGCAAAAGAAGACATCGCCGGCGATATAAAGTTTGGCTCGACGAATCTCTTTAGGGTGCACATCAGTGCAACTACTCCTAACATCGCCGAGATTGAGCGTATCGAAACAGGCCTGGGGCGCTACTTCACTAACGCTGAGAACGAGAGCCGTCGCAACGTTACATTCATCGGCGCGGACGTAGCGGACAAGTTGTTTCCAACCGCTAACCCCTTGGGCCAAACGATTCGCATCGACGGCCGACCGTTCGTCGTGGTCGGTGTCGGCAAAGCCAAAGGCTCGGTATTTGGCCAGCCCCAGGATCTTTACGCTTCGATGCCGCTGTCGACTTTTCTCGCCCTCTACGGTTCGCGCCGGTCGATTAATCTCAGCGTTACTTCGACAAGCCCGGAAACCTATGACGACGCCGTTGAAGAAGCCCGGGTGGTGATGCGTACACGTCGCAAACTTGGCCCAAACGAAAAAGACAATTTTGGAATCATCACTCCCAGCGCGATTAACGAACTGCGCGACAATATCTTCGGCACCATTCAAATCGCGGCCGTGGGCATCACTTCAATCTCGCTGGTGGTGGGTGGGATAGTGATCATGAACATCATGCTGGTTTCCGTAACTGAGCGAACGAAGGAGATTGGCATTCGGAAGAGCATCGGGGCGCGACGAGGGGATATCCTCAAGCAGTTTCTGGCGGAGTCTACGTTGCTGTCTCTTTTAGGAGGGGCGATCGGCATTTCGGTCGCGTACCTTGTGGCTAAGCTGGTGGCCGTGTTAACGCCGGTGCCGACAGCGCTACCGTGGTTAGCGGTGACGGTGGCGTTGTTTGTTTCGGCGAGTGTGGGTTTGATCTCGGGCGTCTATCCCGCCTGGCGGGCCGCGCGGCTTGATCCGATTGAAGCTCTACGGGCGGAATGAGGCGGGGTGTCGGGTGTCGGGTGTCGGGTATCGGGGTCAGTTAAAGGGTAATGGGTAGCGGGTAATGGGTAATGGGTCAGGTGGCTAGGAGTTACTGACACCCGACACCCGACACCCAGTGTTTCTTAAATGAATTTCTTTCGCAGCAACTTTCTAGAGAACATTCGCATGGGGCTGGACACGCTCTGGCAACATAAGCTTCGTTCATTGTTAACGATTCTGGGTGTTGTAATCGGCACGATGACGGTAATCGTTATCGCAGCCTTTGTTTCCGGAATCGATGCGCGCGTTTCAAAAGAGATCGAATCGTTTGGCACGAACACCATTTATATCTACAGGTTCGATCCCGGCTTCAACTTCAATCCGACCCAGGAAGAGCGGATGCGGAAGCCGCTAAGTTACGAAGATACAAAAGCGATCGAGAGCGAATGTCCTTCCATTCAATATGCGGCGGCTTTCATGTCGCCGGTGGATTTTTTTGGCGGCCCCTTCACGCAGCGGGTCAACGTGCGCTATCGCGATATCGAAATGACAAACTCGGCCGTGCAGGGCGCCTCCCCTTCGTATTTCAAGATGGGGGTGACCAACATCGCGGAAGGCCGTTATTTCACTGACGAAGAAAATGAACGCCATGCCAACGTTCTCGTGATTGGCCGCGACGTTGCAAACACGCTCTTTCCTTTCATAAATGCGGTTGATAGAGAGGTAAGAATTAATGGACGGGCCTATCGTGTGGTGGGGGTGTTGGCGGAGCGCGACGTTTTCATTGTCGGCGCCGAAGATCCAAACAACGAAAACAAGGCTGTGTACCTGCCTTACCTGACGCTGAGGAAACTGTACCCGGATGTGGACGACAACTTTGTTATGGCCCAGGCGCGACCCGGTCAAATGCAACCGGCAGTCGAAGAAATACGAGACCTCTTGCGTCGCCGGCGCAAGGTGGCTTTCGGCGTGCCCGACAATTTTGGCATCTCGACTTCGGAGCAAATCCTCAACCAATTTGCGGCTATCACCGGCGGTGTATTCGCGTTAATGGTGGCAATATCCAGCGTCGGACTCTTGATTGGCGGGATTGGCGTCATGAACATCATGCTTGTGTCGGTTACGGAACGCACGCGCGAGATTGGAGTGAGGAAAGCGATTGGCGCGCGCCGCCGCGACATCATAATTCAGTTTTTGATCGAAGCTGCGACCCTGACGGGGTTGGGCGGGCTCCTGGGAATTATTGCCGGCTCGCTCGTTGCACTCCTGATCAAGATGATCATGCCAACTTACATTCCGATCTGGGCGCCGGTGGTTGGTTTTGTGGTATCAGTGGGCCTGGGACTCAGTTTTGGTTTATGGCCGGCCTGGAAAGCCGCACGGCTGAATCCGATTGAGGCTCTGCGGTATGAATAAGGAAGCCGCCAAGACGCCAAGGGCGCCAAGCAAGCCAAAAACTATTCATCTTGGCGTGCTTGGCGTCTTGGCGGTTAGCTGTTTATTCGTAGCGCAGCGCATCGATCGGATCCAGCGCCGCTGCCTTACGCGCTGGATAGTAGCCAAAGAAGATCCCCACGGCGGCTGAGAAGAGCACCGATCCCACAATTGCAGTGGTCGAAATGCTTGTGGGCCAGCCAAGCAAGGAAGGGATCGCCAACGACATTCCCAGGCCAAGCAGGATTCCCATAAAGCCTCCCGTCAAACTCAGCACGACCGACTCGATTAGAAACTGTGTACGTACGGCTCCCGAGCGGGCTCCAATCGCCATGCGAATTCCGATCTCTCGTGTGCGCTCGGTGACTGAAACAAGCATGATGTTCATGATGCCAATACCGCCAACCAGCAACGAAACACCAGCGACGCTGGCCAACAGGATCGTCATGATGTTGTTGGTTTCATTAGCCGCTTCGGCAATGTCAGTCATATTTCGCACTGTGAAATCGTCGGGCTCGCGGGGCCCCAGGTTATGCCTTTGTCTTAAGAGCTCAGTGATCTGCATCTGCGCGGTATATGTCGCATCCTGGGAGATCGCTGAGACATAGGCAATCTGGACCCGCGGACTGCCGAGGATCTTTTTCTGCACGGATGTGTATGGCGCAAACGCCGTGTCATCCTGATCGCGCCCCTGCGCATCCTGCCCCTTGCGAGCCATGACACCCACCACTCGAAACGGCAAATCCTTGACACGCACGGTTTGTCCTACCGGATCGACGCCGGCGAAAAGGCTATCGGCGATTGTTTGACCAACAACGATCACTCGCGCCGCACTCCGCACATCGGCATCCGTAAAGAAGCTGCCGTTCTGGATGACCCACTTTCTGATCTCCGGATACTCCTCGCTCACGCCCTGAATTTGAGTATTCCAGTTTTGATTTCCGAAAATTAATTGCGAACGAGTGTTAACCGAAGGCGTCACCATCGACACCGTAGGCACTTCGCGTTTGACAGCCTCCAGGTCTTCAACCGTGAGCGTGTTGGTGCCGCTATCGCCTGTGCCGCTACGCACGCCACCCTGGTTTTGCGACCCGGCGCTGACGAACAGTAGATTCGTGCCGATGCCTGCTATCTGCGCCTGCACGGAGGCCTGCGCCCCCTGGCCGATGCTGACCATGGCGATCACAGCGGCAACGCCGATGATGATGCCCAGCATCGTTAGTGCTGCACGCGTTTTGTTTCGCACCAGGGCGCGAAAGGCAATTCGAACGATCATTATGAGATTCATTGTTTTATCACCGCACTAAACATCTCGTCACCGCAGAGATGCAGAGAACGCCGTGTGACGCGGAGCGTGGTATGAGCAATGATACTCCGCGCCGTTCTTCGATTCTCTGCATCTCTGGGGTGAACCTGTTTCATTATTAAAAACCACTATTAACACTGCCGAAGACAAACTAAAGTTTGAACTCTGAACTGCATTAATCTTCCTCATCATCCTCAACCGTGACTTCGGGCATTAGCCGTATTTCCTCCGCAGCATCGCGGGGTTTCTCGATCGCGTAGTCCTTCTTGATCTTTCCATCCTTGAAAACAACTACGCGGTCGGCGTAGTCGGCGATGTCGTGCTCGTGCGTTACCAGAATCATTGTGATGCCGCGCTCGCGATTGAGCCTTTGAAAAATCTCCATCACCTCGACGGAGGTGCGCGAATCGAGATTTCCGGTCGGCTCATCGGCCAGGATCAGCGCCGGCTGGTTAACCAATGAACGCGCGATCGCTACGCGTTGCTGCTGTCCGCCGGACAACTGGTTGGGATGGTTGAGTTCCCGTCCGGCCAGTCCTACCGAAGTCAGCGCTTCTTTCGCGCGCCGATGACGTTCCCCGGTTTCCACGCCGGCGTAAAGCATGGGTAGCTCGACGTTCTCAATCGCCGATGTGCGCGAGAGCAAATTGAAGCCCTGGAAAACAAATCCAATTTTCCCGTTGCGAACGTCCGCACGTTGATCCTTCGACATCGACGACACGTCCTGTCCATCGAGGATGTAAGTGCCTTTGGTGGGCCGATCGAGGCAGCCAACAATATTCATCGTGGTCGACTTGCCTGACCCGGATGCGCCCATGATGGCAACGAACTCACCTTGCTTGATCTCCAGGGAGATGCCGCGCAACGCGTGGACCTCGACATCGCCCATCGTATAGGTCTTGTGAATGTGGTCGAGCTTGATCACCACCGGCGCGTTAGCCTGCTCGGCGAGCACGCCTGCGGCAAGATCGACCCTGGGCTGTTGAATTTGTATTGCTTGTTGCATTCTGTTTAGTCGCTCTTTAGTTCTATCTTTTACTGTGACCACCGCCGAGCGGGGGCAAGCCCGGGGTCCCTAGCGGGGCAGCCCCGCTGGAGTCTGTCGGGATAACCTTTAACTCTCTGTGCGATCTCTGTGCACTCTGTGTCTCTGTGGTGGATTTACCAGGAAAAACAGCCACCACAGAGACACAGAGAACACTGAGGATGCACAGAGAAAGACGATTATCTATTTTCCCGACAGACTCGCTGGGGTGGAAGCCACCCTTCCCTACCTCGAGAATTCGTTCAAGCCTGAGAATTCCGGCCGACCTCTCGCCAGGACACATTTGAGTTTCACAGACTTACCGTCTGCCTCCCCCACCGGCGCCTGGCGTGCGCGGCGCCCCTCCGAAGCCGGGCGTCGTCTGGCTTGTTTGAGAAGTGCCGCTAGAGGTGAGGGTCTCACTGGTGATGACCATCTCCCCCTCCTGCAGACTCCCATCAACAACTTCGGTCGCCACGCCATCGCTGAGACCAACCGTGATCCGGCGACGCTGCGGTTTACCGTCCTGGCCCATGACCCAAACAACGCGAGTTTGACCCTGCAGAACGGGCGCACTCGGCGGGGCGAAGTTGCTGGCGCTTTCTCCGCCCTCTCCACCTCGTTGCGCCCGATTCTGCGCGGCAGCACTGCCCCCCGCATCTGCTGCCGCCTGGCCCTGGGAAGATCCACGATTACCGCGCTGCCGGGTATTCCCAGCATCGGTACCACTTCTTTGGCCGCTCACATCCTTTGGCGTAAACCGAAGGGCGGCGTTGGGCACCTTTAAAACATTGCTTCGCTCATCAATCGTGAACGTCAAGTTGGTCGTCATGCCCGGCTTCAGTTTCTCCTCCGGATTGCTGACTTCGATGGCGACGTTGTAGGTCACCACGTTTTGAGTGTTCACCGGGTTGAGCCGTATCTGCTGAATCTTGCCGGTGAAACTGTCGCTCGGAAATGCATCCACACTGAATTGCACTCCCTTAGCCTGTTCAACCAGACCGATGTCAGCTTGATCGATGTTGGCGATAACCTGCATCTCTTTCAGATCGTTAGCGATAGTAAACAGTGTCGGCGCGGATAGACTGGCGGCCACGGTTTGACCAACGTCAACGTTGCGCGATACCACGACACCGTCGATCGGCGACTGGATTGTCGTATGCGTCAGATTGATTTCGGCCAGCTGCAGCGCGGCCTGAGCCTGCTGCACCTGTGCCTCAGCCTGTTGTACCTGAGCTTGTGACTGCTGCACCTGCGCCTGCGACTGTTGCACCTGCGCCTGAGTTTGCGCGACCCCGGAACTCGCGGCCGATTGTTCGCTTAGGAGAGCCTGATTCAATTGCGCCGCAGCCTGCTCATACCGGGCAACCGCTCCTTTGTAAGCGGTGTTAGACATGTCGTAATCGCGCTGGGCGATGATCCCGGCCTTGAGAAGCGATTCCTGCTGCTTCAGGAAACTGAATGCGTCGTCGCTCTGCGCCTTCAAGGCAACAAGATTGGCCCGTGCGCTTAGGACGCCAGCCTGTTGATTTTGAACTGTTGAGTTTGCGGCCATCGTTTTCGCTTGCGCGTCGCTGACACCTGCACGCGACTGAACAACTGCGGCTCGCGCCTGGACCAAGCTGGCGCGTGCCTGCTCGAGATTCGCTCGAGCTTGTTGCACCTGCGCCTGAGTCGTGGACGAATCCAGTTGGGCAATAACCTGGCCCTTCTTAACTCTTGAATTGAAATCTGCGTTAAGCGCAGAAATAGTCCCGGAAGCCTGGCTCCCAACCTGGACGGTGGTCACTGCCTGAAGCGTTCCGGTAGCGGTAACCGTGTTGCGCAGGTTTCCGCGCTCGACCCTGGCGGTGAGAAACTGTGCGGCGCTTGTTTGCTGGCCACGGAAGTAGAATCCCGCAGTTACGACCAAAGCCATGGCAGCTACCGCAGTAACGTATCGCCGGTGACCCTTCAGGATCAGCTCGAGCCAATCCTTTATTCGTCCTGGCAATTTTCCTGATAATGCGACGCCGGTAGGTATCTGGGCAGTTTTGATAATTTCAGTGCTCATAACCTTCTAGACACTCGTTTTCTGCTTTTGGTTACAGTAGAAACTCGCCAGGACACTGAGTCGCGCGAGAGCGGACGGTATTCGTGCCGTTTCGTGTGAGTTCGTGGATCGTGTGCTGTTGAGGGCGAGGACGATCCACGAAATTACACGAAACCGCACTAAACGAAGCTTCGTGTTGGTTCGTGTGAATTCGTGGATCGTCCGGTTTCGGTCAATTCCTACTGTCATGTAACTTTTCCGTGCAATCACGTGTCTAGCTATTCGGGAGGCTAATGGGAGCCTCTACTAAAAGCACAATTGTTAGGAGTAACTGAAGAAATGAAGAAATTATCAAGGATTAAGATGCTCACACTAGTCTCCCTGGCGAGCATTGTTTTGGTCGCCTCTGTGGCGTTCGCGCAAACAGTCGGGACCACTCAGGACAACAAGGAAAAGGCGCGTGGCGAATGGCGCGGGCACGGGAAAAGGGGTGGTGGTCGTGAGGGCTTTCGCGGGAGCCGTGGCGGTTTCGGCGGCGGCGCGTTCCGACAACTTAACTTAACCGAGGATCAGAAAGCGCGGATGAAGCAGGTTAGAGATAGTTTCGGTGAGCGCACCAAGTCGTTGCATGAACAACTGCGGGCCAAGCACCAGGAGTTGCGTCAGGCGACCGACGGCGGTACGTTCAATGAAGCACTGGTTACGCAAAAACTTACCGAGCAAGCTGGACTGAAGGCGAAACTGATGGGCGAGCAGTTTAAACTGCATCAGGAAATGCTCACCGTTTTGACGCCGGAGCAGCGAACTCAAATGGAACAGTTGCGTGAACAGTTCAAAACCAAACGTGGCCAGTTCAAAGCAAATCGCGGCGAACGGCGCCAGGCAGGCGGAACCGAGGACCAGTAACGCGGTCTCATCCTAAGGGGTGGCGGACCCGGAAAGCGTTCCCGAGTCCGCCTCCTAACCCAAGCTGAGTAGCACCACATCTGTGCTATTCGAGGAACGCTTCTGAGTATCGAATACGATCAGGGGTCGGACCTGGAACTGGCGCAGCTCGCACGCGCGGGCGACGAGTCTGCGTTCGCAGAGATCGTGCGCCGTTACAGTCCCCGGGTCTTTCGGTTTGCGAGCCGGTTCTTTCGTCAACGGAGTGTAGTAGATGAAGTGGCCCAGGAAGTTTTCATGAAGGCCTTTGCGCAACTCGGTAGCTTTGAAGGCCGCGGCTCAATGGAAGGCTGGCTAACACGCATTACCACAAACACCTGTCTCAATATTCTCAGGAGCACCAGGAGCCGTCCTGAGACGACCGTGTCGGATATGACGGATGATGAGAGTGCCTGGATGGAAACGAGGCTGGCGGGTTCAGCCGAGGAAAGTTTTAGATCGAGCGAGCGAAGTTACGTGGCCGCCGATCTGGCAGAACGTGTGTTGAGCAATTTATCACCAGACGATCGTCTGGTATTGACTTTGGTAGATGGTGAAGACTTTTCAATTAAGGAAGTAGCAGAGATGACCGGTTGGTCGCAATCGAAGGTCAAGGTGCAGGCGTTTCGAGCGCGGCGCCGAATGCGGGCCGAGGTGGAAAAACTATTAGGGAGAAAGCAGCGATGAAGGATAACCACATCATCAACCTTCTCGAGAGTGTTCCTTTTGCGGGTTTGAGCGAAAACGATCACCGCGAGATTCGCGCGCACACGGCGAGCTGTGTTGATTGCGGGCTCGCCTACGAGGTAGCGGTCGTCTCCTCATCCTTGCTAAGAGAGGGAGCCGGCGAAGTTTTTGAGCCGTCGCCGTTTTTTCAGACCCGGGTCATGGCCGCGCTTCGCGAACAACAAAGCGAGCCGCGTGGATTGGCGCGGCTGTGGCGTAGTGCCGGTGCGCTGGTTTCTTCCATGACCGCAACCGTGGCGCTGCTCGCAGTTTTGAGTTTCATGATTCCGGCTACACAATCGACCGCCGAAGCTTACGCCTTCAACGCCTACGCCGAAGACGTAATCCTCGACCAAACCGAGGTTGCTCAAGATCAAGTGTCTGATGCCGAAGTGTTATCTACGCTTTACCAATCGGATGAGGACGAAAGGTAATCATGGATACAAATCGCAAAAGCAAATGGCAAGTCAGGCTCGCCGTGCTCTTGGTTTTTGTCCTGGGTTGCCTTGCGGGCGCCCTTGCGCTTAATACATATCAGAAATGGTCTCGAAGCCGATCGCAGGGCACACGCCAGCAACGTTTCGAGAAGATGCTCGATCGGCTGCAACTATCCAACGAGCAAAAAACTCAAGTCCAGCAAATACTCAGCGAGACTCGCGAACAGCTACAAGCGCATCGCAGGGAATCGGAGCCGCGGTTCGATGCAATTCGCCAGCAGGCGGATGAACGTCTCCAGAAAGTGCTCAATGCGGATCAGTGGCGCCAGTTTCAGCAGGAGAGAGATGCAAATCGCAGTCGCGGCCGCCGCGGCCGACCGTAAAGCAAACTGTTAGTTTGCTTAAGCGTCACTTTAGTTGTGGGTTTTGCTCCAACAGGCCTTTTGTCCATCGCCTCGCAATCTAACAAATTGCGTTACCGGGAATAATTCATTTGCGCTCCAGGACAACCCCGTCCCGCCTTTCCTGATTCCAAAGGGCAACACTCCCCGCCACGCTCTTCAATTCCAGTTTGCCCGGAGGTTCTCATGAGGTCCAAATTCTCAGGTTCGCTCCTCTTGCTTCTCCTACTTGTTTCAACGCCCACCCTCGGTAAAACCGCAAACTCCAATCTCGAAACCCTTGCCATTAAAGCGACTTCTGCCAATAGCGCCGAATCCGCTCCGGCAATTGCCGAACTTAGATCTATGGGACCTTCGGGTCTGAAACTACTTTTTCAGGTCCACGCGGATGAAATAAATCATCAAGTCTCAAATCCCATGGCTGCCGAAACAGAAGAGTGGGGCCGGCTCAAAGCCGCGCTCGACGCGGTGAGCCAACAGAAAGACAGCTATCTCGCTGGCCTCTACTGGTATACCGACTTCAACCAGGCAAAGGCTGCGGCCCTCGCCACAGGCAAGCCTATTGTGTCGTTGCGTCTTCTAGGCAAATTGAGCGAAGAGTTTAGTTGTGCAAACAGCCGCTTCTTCCGCACCGTGCTTTATTCAAACGCAGAGGTGTCAAGGACTTTACGGGAAAACTTCGTTCTTCACTGGCAGTCGGTCCGGCCTGCGCCCCGTGTAACGATCGACTTTGGCGACGGCCGCAAATTGGAGCGCACCTTAACCGGAAATAGTATTCACTACATTCTTGATACCGAAGGAAAGGCCATTGATGCGTTACCCGGCCTTTACGGGCCAGGAGCTTTCCTGCGCTTGCTGGGGCAGAGTGACACTCTCTTCAAAGAGTCATTCAAAACCAGTAAAGAGCAATCAGCGTCGAGCCTTCGCGCTCATCATCGCAACAGCGTAAATGCTATTAACCTGGCATGGGTCACCGATACGCAAAAAATTGGAGGAGAGATTCCGAAAGACATCAGGATCATTAGGAACCAGGATGGCACGCCGCAGGCCCTTGCGATAGCTTCCCTGGCAATCACAAAAGCTTACTCGGAGACGACCATCCTGAGATCCATGACCGCTGGGTCTGAAGCCCTTGGAGCCATTACTGACGAAGCCGCCTGGCGAAAGATCGCTCAGCTTCACATGGACGACGCGCGGTTGGACGCGCAAAGCATCGGGTTGATTAAGCGGCAAACTCAAAAGGTTTTGACTGCTGCCGGCTCACGGCGGAGTTCGGACAAGGAACTTGCGAACCTGGTGCAGAAGCTCGAAATGAACATCGCGCTGGACACGGTGCGCAACGAATACCTGCTGCACACTAAGCTTCATGCATGGCTCGTCAACGACGTGCGCCGCCATGACCTGGAAGCATTTAATAACAAGGTTTACGCAGAGCTGTTTTTGACACCCGCTTCGGATCCCTGGCTGGGACTCTTTTCACCAGAGACCTATGTGGCGCTTGAGAGCAGCGGGGTAAGTCGCTGATTGTGCTAACGCGATATGCTGTGAAAACGCTTGTAACACAACATTCCGGGCACTTTACACACAAGCGGTAAGTCCTGTGCGGCTTGCCGCCTTCCGTGCGGTAAGCCTATGGCTTACCGAAAACCGTCATATTGTCTGAGGCTATGCCTCTGGCGTTGAGTATTGCAGCGCTGCAGGACGCTGAGGCATAGCCTCTTGGAGAAAAGCCTATTCCGGTAAGCCATAGGCTTACCGCACGGAACGCGGCAGAGCCGCCGATTCGGTACTGATGCAGTTTGGAGCAATGTACCTAATTACAGAACCCAGCGCGGACCGGGGTCCCCGGCGGGGCCGCCCCGCTGGGGTGGAGGATGCGCGGGATCCCGGAGGCAGCTCGCCGCAAGATCGGCAATGCTTGTTGATACTCAGTTTCCTGAAGGATCCCGCGCTACCGCGCTGGGTTCTGTACCTGATTTGAGTTTCAGCCGAAATTAATCAAACTGCGTCAGTACGGCTGATGCCGGTCATAGACTTTTTTTGTAGACGCTCCATGTGTAAAAGTGGACCAACAGGAACGACGCCGTATCTTTTTCTATCCCTCTGGTAATAACTAGTGGGCCCGTCTGACTAGTCGGGCCCTCCACTACGCTCCCCGCAAAACCACCGACCGAACTACCTGAGGTCCAAGCCATGAAACTCGTCGTTTCTCTCATAGCTATAACTCTGCTCAGCTTTTCCTCCGTCGCCGGCCAAACTCGCGCAGTTCCGCGCCGCATGCCTGCAAACCACGCGTCCCCAACCGCAAAAATTACGCAGCAGCTTCCACTCCGCCGCGTCATTCTCTACAGCAACGGTGTAGCTTATTTCGAAAGACGCGGCACCGTTTCTGACAACGCGGAAGTAAATCTTCAATTCAAACAGTCGCAGGTTGATGACGTACTCAAGTCGATGCTCGTGTTGGATCTTGGCCGCGGACAGATCGGAGCTGTCAGCTACAACTCATCTGCGCCACCATCCGCCCGTCTGGCGGAGATTCCTTTCTCGATCGAAGCAGGCACAGAAAACAATACGCAGGGTGGACTCGCCGGCATTCTTAGCCAGCTGCAGGGAGAGCGAGTGGCAGTGACAACTTCCAGCCGCGTTGCAACCGGAGCGATTCTGACCGTTGAAGAGCGCAAGTCTCAAATTGACGCCACTAAACCCGCGCTCACAACCTATGCGCTCGTCATAGCCACTGCTGCCGGAGAGGTTGTCAGTTTCGATCTGGTTGACGTGCGCTCTGTGCGCCTGGTTGACGAGGGCGCGCGACATGACATCGCCGAGTTTGCCAATGCTTCCGCCTCGGCCCGCCGCCGGGATGCTAAAACGATAGTTATCAGCTCCGATGGTGTGGGAAAGCGCGAGATGGTAGTCAGCTATACGATTGCCGCGCCAATCTGGAAAACCACTTATCGCGTTGTCCTCGACTCCACAGGCAAACCCTTCTTTCAGGGTTGGGCCATTGTCGACAACGTCGGCGACGAGGATTGGTTGGATGTGTCGCTCTCGCTATTCTCTGGGACGCCGGTATCTTTCATCCAACCGCTTCAGCGGCCGCTCTATCGTTATCGCCCGGTGATTCCGATCCCGGAGGATTTAAATCTCGATCCCCAGATCTACGAACCAGGCGAGGGTGGAGGTATGGGTCCTGGACGTGGTGGCAACAGTGGCGGCGGCGATGGCATTGAAGGTGGCGGTGGTCCAGGGGGCGGGAGTGGCGGCACGGATTACAGCAGAGTTTTTTCCGGGAAGGACGTCACTGGTCCAGTCACCACGCTAAGCGACACCGTGGCCGCCGAGGACTCGGGTATCAGGACCGCCGCGACAGGTAATGATGTAGGAGACTTGTTTGAATATCGCATTGAGCAGCCGGTAACAGTGCGGCGCGATCGTTCAGCGCTGATTCCAATCCTGCAGACGCGCATGGAGGGAGAGCGGGTTTCAATATACAGAGAATCGGAGCGAGCGGATCGGCCGATGAGTGGCTTGCTGCTGAAGAACACTTCGCGACTCACGCTTGAAGGCGGCGCGCTTACTGTGATCGACGGCGATGCTTACGCGGGCGAATCTCTGGTTGAGCGACTAAAGCCGGGCGAGGAAAGATTTATTTCCTTTGCAGTTGATCTCGCCACCCTGGTCGCGGTGCGCAATCACGGCGGTCGCGAGCCGGTATTCATGGTACGTGTTGTTCACGGCGCTTTCCAGGCGCATTACTACGAAGCGGAGAAAAAAACTTACAAAATTACCAATCAAACAGACAGGCCACGCACTATCTATGTCGAACATCCTTTGCGTGAGGGCTGGAGATTGACGGACGAAACGGTGAAGCCGGTGGAGAAAACTCAAAACTCCTACCGGTTCCGCGTTGAGCTACAACCGAGGGAAACCACGGAGCTCAAAATCGGACAACAGCGGGCCTTGATGGATACCTACATGCTCTCGAATTTGACACGTGGCGAACTCGAGCTTTTTGTTTCACGCCGGTATCTCGATGAAACTTCGAGAGTCGCTCTGGAAAAGATTATTAATCTGAAAGGCCAAATCGGGGACATCGGGTCGGCAGTGCAGGAGCTGGATAACGAGGCAGCTGAAATAGCGAAGGACCAGGCCCGGCTAAGAGAGAACATCAAAGCACTCGGCCAAACTGCGGAAGCCCGACAATTGATTGCGCGTTACGTGGCAAAGGCAAATGAGCAGGAGACAAGAATCGAACAATTGACCAATGAGCGCCGGGCAAAAATGGCGACTCGTCTTCAGCTTCAATTGCAGTTGGAGACGGCCATACGTGCGCTGACTCTCGATCGTAAGCTTTAACGAGCTGAGAACTAATGACGATCCACGAAATCACACGAATCGCACGAAAGAAGCTCTTAATTCGAGTCATTTCGTGTGCATTCGTGGATCGTCTTGTTCTTCCTCGAATAAAATTAACCACGCATCTTCTGAATAATCGCATCGGCAAACTCCGCAGTTTTAGCAGTGCCACCAATGTCCTTCGTGCGCACCGTGCCTTCTGCGAAGACTTGAAGCATCGCATTCTCAGTCAAGTTCGCGGCTTCGCGCTCGCCCAGGTGACGAAGCATGAGAATTCCGGATTGCAGCAGCGCGGTGGGGTTAGCGATTCCCTGGCCGGCGATATCCGGCGCGGAACCATGCACTGCTTCAAACACTGCACCCTTTTCGCCGATGTTGGCTCCGGGAACCAAACCCAGTCCTCCGATTAGTCCGGCACATAAATCGGAAACGATGTCGCCGTAAAGATTCTCCAGGAGCATCACGTCAAACTGTTCAGGCCGCATCACGAGCTGCATGCAGGCGTTATCGATGATCTTATCGTCAGCCTCGATTTCCGGATACTCCTTCGCCACGTTTCGGAAACAGTCCAGGAAAAGCCCGTCAGACAACTTCATAATGTTTGCTTTGTGGCCGCAGGTAATTTTCTTCCGTCCTTCGCGGCGGGCAAACTCGAAGGCGTACCGCGCTATGCGAGTCGATGCTTTCTCCGTGATAATCTTCAGACTCTCAACGACCCCCGGCACCACTACATGCTCCAAACCCGCATATAAACTCTCCGTGTTTTCGCGAACAATAACCAGATTGAGTTCCGGAAAGCGGCAGGGGACGTTGGGCAGCGCACGAATGGGGCGCACGTTTGAATAAAGATCGAGCGCCTTGCGCAAGCCGACATTTACCGACGTGAAGCCTTTGCCGATCGGCGTGGTGACTGGGCCCTTGAGCGCTACCTTGTTGCGCGTGATCGATTCGAGCAGCTCTTTCGGCAGTGTCTCCCCAAACTTCTCCAGCGCCTGCGCGCCTGCGTAATGAGTTTCCCACTCGATATCGACACCTGAGGCTTCGATGATTCGCACGACGGTTGAGGCCACTTCAGGGCCGATGCCGTCGCCAGGAATCAGTGTGATACGATGTTTCATAATCGTTTTGGTCTTTGTTCTTTGGCCTTTGTTTTGGACGTCTAAGGATACATAGTTCAAAGCGCAAAGACCAAAGGCCGAAGACCCACTCCCCAAACGACAACTAATCGCTTAATGAGTCAGTTAAAAGAAACCGTAGACGTAGCAATCATTGGCGGTGGTGTCATCGGCCTGGCAGTCGCGCGCTCGCTCGGTTTGCGCGGGTTGCGAAACGTGCTTCTGATCGAGCGTACCAGCTTCGGGGCAGAATCATCTTCTGCCGCGGCCGGAATGCTGGCGCCGCAGGCGGAGGCAGATGGCGCAGACGACTTCTTTGATTTTACCTGCCGTAGTCGCGATATGTATCCCGCATTCGCCGCGGCGTTACGCGAGGAAACAGGCATAGATATTGAACTCGACACGACCGGCACACTCTATCTGGCATTCACCCAGGACGACGTTCTTGAACTCGAGAAGCGCTACGAATGGCAGGCCAAAGCCGGGTTGGCTGTCGAAGAATTCGGGCCTGAAACAGCGAGGCTTTTTGAACCATGCGTCGCCGCAAATCTGCGCGCGGCACTCAGATTTCCGCGCGACATGCAGGTGGAAAACCGGCGATTGATAAGCGCGCTGGCTTCGTCGAATGAACAGCTGGGTGTAAGTTTGGAAACCGGCACTACCGTTACATCGCTAAGGGTTGAACGTGGGAGGTTGGCCGGCATCGAAACCTCGCGTGGTTTTGTGGCCACCGAAAACGTAGTTATCGCCACCGGCGCATGGACTTCGGAGATTGCAGTAACCAACGGAAAAGGATTGGGCGAAGCGCCTTCGGACAAAGTCCTGCCCTCCGTTCGCATCGAACCCGTTCGCGGCCAAATGCTCTGCTTTGAGTCTAACCCGCGAATCTGCAGCCACGTCATTTATAGTCCGCGGGGGTATCTTGTCCCCCGCCGGGATGGTCGTCTTTTGGCGGGTTCAACCACGGAACACGCCGGGTTTGACAAACGTGTTAGCGCGGAGGGAGTGCATAGCATCATGTCTGCCGCACTGGAAATCTCTCCTCAAATTGGACCGTTGCCGATAGTCGACCTTTGGGCGGGATTGCGGCCGCGAGCCGCTGACGGTTTGCCTGTACTTGGCCCCTGTGCTGAAATTGGGGGGCTCCTCTATGCGACCGGCCATTATCGCAATGGCATCTTGTTAGCCCCGATTACGGGAGAATTGATCGCCGACGCAATCGTGGACAAAGCCGTTTCCCCATTACTTAACATGTTTTCGCCGGATCGCTTTGGTCTGGTTTCGGTAGATTGATTTCCGCTAGACCCAAATGAGTTTTATCCAAAAAAGGTTTTCCTTGGAGTGCGGCGGCCCGGCGCCGCTTTGGCCGGTCGCAACATATAGGGCACGAAATATCCAGCTAACCAAAAGCGGCGTCCAGCCGCCGCGGGCCAAAGCGGCGCCGGGCCGCCGCACTCCAAGGAGATGCTTCCTCCGAGGGAGACACTTAGGCGGCGTTAGAGCGGGGGCCTTCTGCTGGCTCGTTGTCCTTATGACGAGCAGCATAACCAGCAGCACGTTTGCGCAGTCACTGGAGAAACCTAGCGCCCCTACGAAGCCTGAAACTTCCGCTCCCGCGTCTGACACACGCTCAGCGAAAGTTTTGTTTGAAGAAGTGAACACTTATTTAGACAAGAAGTTTGCCGAGTTCAACCAGCAGAATATTCCCTACAACCCGAAACTCGACACGCAGGTGAAGCAGGAAAAGAAGGACCTGGCAACGAAATATGCTGCCGTCCTGCAGTCCCGCTCTTTATCCGAGGCGGACACTTATTACCTGGGCATGTTGAATCACCTGACCGGTAACGGTGACGACGCGTTGGAAGCCATGCGTCGTTTTCTTGCGACCGGGGCAGCAACAGGCGAAAACGCTCAAATCGCGCGCGCGGTGCTCGTCCTGTACACCACACGAAATGATCTCATTCCGGAAGCTGAACGCGCAGTTGCAGACTTCGCCAAAAATCAGCCACAGAATCTGATCGAGTGGTTTGGCATGGAAACATTGATCACCGACGCATGGCAGAAGTCGAAAGACTATGAGCGTATGCTTAAACATGCGCTGGAGATGTATAAGATCGCATTGCTGGTGACGAGCGACAAGAAACTTAATTCCTTCAAGCGCGATGAACTGCTCTTTAAGAGCGTCTCCCTCATTTCGGATGCCTTGGTGCAGTTGAACAAGCGAGAGGCGGCTATCGCTGCAGTCAGCGAATTGCGAAAGCTGGCAATAGCAATACCATCTGGAAATCTTTTGCGTTTCGCCAACATCAGGCTTGCGGGCCTGGACCGCTCGATGGATCCCCGCGGCATATTTGATGAAGTTTCATCGGCGACCGGGCAGCTCCCGGATATCGTTGCCACGCAGTGGATTGATCAAGCCCCGGTAAAGTTATCGGAACTACGTGGGCAGGTAGTGCTGCTGGATTTCTGGGCCCATTGGTGTGGCCCCTGTCGTTATACCTTTCCCAAACTACAGCGCTGGCACGAAAGTTATAAAGACAAGGGCCTGGTCATACTGGGCGTCACTAACTATTTCGGCCATGTTGAGGGGCGGAAGGTCACGCGCGCAGAAGAGCTGGCCTACCTGCGCAGCTTTAAGAAAACGAACCGGTTGCCTTATGGCTTTGTAGTTTCCGATTCCGGTATTAACGACATGAACTACGGTGTGTTTTCGATTCCCATGTCGTTTTTGATCGACCGCGAGGGAAAGGTCCGCTACATCTCGTTGGGAGTTAACCATCAGGAACTCGCCGCCCTTGATAAGAGGATTCAGCAACTGTTTGCAGAATCACCGGGCCATGCAACGAATGCGACTACCGATTCAAATGGCGCAAAGAATAATCAACGTTGAGACTCTGGACCAGTAATTAATGGAAAACGTCACCCTCTTAACCATCGGCATTTCATTTCTCGCGGGCATACTCTCGTTTCTGTCCCCTTGCGTCCTGCCCCTGGTCCCTGGTTATATCTCCTTGATTTCAGGAGTCAGCGTCGACAGCTTAAAAGAAGGCGTAAACAGCCGTAGCGCTGTCATTCTCAATTCGCTCGCTTTCAACGCCGGCCTCTCAGTCATTTTCGTCGCCCTCGGCACCACCGCCGGCCTGGTCGGCGCCGCGGTTCTTAGCAATCCATGGGTGAGGATCATCGGCGGACTCGTAATCATCGCGTTTGGATTGCAGTTAATAGGACTGCTGAAGATATCCGCGCTTTATCGCGACACACGTTCATTTTCAGCTGAAAAGCCGCGCGGCATGTTGGGCTCTTTAACGCTGGGCATTGCCTTTGCAGCCGGATGGACACCATGCATCGGTCCAATTCTCGGCGGCATCATTGGACTGGCAGCAACCTCCGGTGGCTGGCGCAGTGGGTTGATCCTGTCGAGCTTCTATTCAGCCGGTCTGGCGGTGCCCTTTCTGGTTACCGGACTGGGTATTAACAAGTTTCTCAGTTTCTACAGCAACTTTCGCAAACATCTCCACAAGGTTGAAGTTGTTTCAGGCGTAATCTTGATAGCGATTGGCTTGCTGGTGATGACGAATCGCGTAACCGTTTTGGCGAGTTCATGGCTTGCGAGCGTGCTGCCCAACCTCGAATCGCGATTAAAGATTGAAGATAAATCGGCTGGCAAACCGTCCACAACGAATACCAGTGCTTTGCCCGCCCCGGATGTGCAGTTTGCGAAACTTGACGGCGGCAACTTAAGACTGTCGGATCTCCGCGGGAGAGTGGTAGTGCTTAACTTCTGGGCCACCTGGTGTATCCCCTGCCGGTCCGAGATCCCCGCGCTCAGCGCCATGGAAAAGGCGCTCGCGGGTGAAGGGTTAACAGTGGTCGGAGTTTCGTATGACGATACTGCAGAGTTGATTCAGGAGTTTCAGAAAGATCTGAAGCAGGATTACACAGTTGTGCTTGGCGGAAAGGATGTAGGCTCCCAACTTCCGGCTTCGCCTTTGCCCACAACCTATATCATCGATCGCCAGGGTCGTATTCGGGAGAAATTCATTGGCGAAAGAACGCAGGCGGCATTTGAAGCCGTAATCAAACCACTGCTTATGGAAAGTTCGGCCACGGCGCGTAATTGATTTCCGTGGTTTTATGGAGGTACCCATCATGTTGAGATGCGCCCTAATGATGTTGCTTGTGCTGGCTCTCGCTCCGCTAGTCGGCCGCGCGCAGGAGAGTCACGAATACTCTCCGTTGGTTGAGAAGACCGTAAACTACAAGAATTGGACTTACCAAAACCTCAAGGACGACAAGCCCGTCGATTTAAGATCACTCGTCCAGGGCAAAAAGCTCGTCATGGTGGTCTATTTCGCGCCGTGGTGTGGCAACTGGAAGCACGAAGCTCCCATTGCCGCTAAGCTTTATGAGAAGTACAAGAGCCAGGGTTTTGAAGTCATCGGTGTCAGCGAGTATGGCACCCGCGACGACGTGCGTAATTACTTTGGACCAACAGGCGCGCCCTACACCGTCGTGAGTGAGTCGGAGACACG
Organism: Acidobacteriota bacterium; assembly: GCA_038040525.1. Lineage (GTDB taxonomy): Bacteria > Acidobacteriota > Blastocatellia > Pyrinomonadales > Pyrinomonadaceae > PSRF01. The sequence continues at coordinate 110,125 of JBBPIC010000008.1, forward strand.
TGATGATCGCGAGAAGACACCACATTACGCATATCGTCAGCTAACCGGAGACACGCGAAAATGGGGCTCGCCCTGGAATATTTTTCTCGAGCCGGCGTTGCTTGCGAAGACCGGAGATGTTCTGACGGAAAAGGCCTGGGTCGTTAACGGCGAGTTGATTGAAGCGGACGTTGATAAGTTTATCGCCGACCGTTTGAAACCCAGTACTGCGTCGGTCATCGAGCCGTGTAAGCCATAGAGTCGATCCACGAAATTACACGAAGTTTCACGAAGAAAGGATTAGTGTCGCTTAGTGTGATTTCGTGGATCGTTTTTGGGGGCAGTTTCTGGTAATGCTTCAGCTCTCGACTTCCTTTTTACTGCGCATCGCTTTCTGGGTCGTCACGGTCCTACTGGTGGGCTTAGCCAGCGGACAGCCGCCGGCGCTCCAACAGGGTCAGCAACGCCAGGCAGCTTCTCCATCTCCGGCTGCCAAGCCCAGTCCTTCTCCAGACAACCAAATCGTTCGTCCGACAAGCGAACCGTACACCGGGGGCTTGTCAATCTTCGAAGATCTCAAACGCGCTGAGAACCTCCAGATCGATCGCGTAATGGACATTCTTTCGTTGCGAGAGGGATCGGCGGTTGCCGACATCGGCGCGGGCAGCGGTTGGTTTACCGTCAGGGCCGCCCAACGAGTAGGCCCCCAAGGTCTGGTCTATGCGGTGGAAATAAATGAGGAGTATGTAAAACACATTAAGTCTCGTGCTGAAAAGGAGAGCATCTCCAACATACGAACCATACTCGGAAAAGAAGACGATCCGCTGCTGCCGGCGGCAAGCGTAGACGCTATCCTCTTGTTGAAGACCTACCATGAATTTTCAAAGCCGCTCAACATGCTACGAACCATGGGCAAAGCGTTGCGCAAAGATGGTTTGCTGGGGATCATTGATCGAAACGGTGCGGGCGACGACCACGGCCTCGGTAAAGACGTGGTGATAAAGGAGGCCTCAAGAGCAGGGTTTAGTCTGATGGCCGAGCACGATTTTGTTAAGCCCGACAACATGGATTACTTTCTCGTGTTTCGCAAAACGGGGGCGCCTTAAGTTTTTGGAGGACTGCAGGCTTGGCTATGCTGGCAACAATCTTCTTGTCCCTGGGCCTGAGCCTGACTGCGTGTAACTTTCGCGGTTCTTACAATCCGGCGGAAACGCAAAAGCCTTCCTCTGTTGACACCTTCAAAGAGAAGCGCCGGCAAATGGTTGAACAGCAGATTCGCGGGCGCGGCATAGAAGACCAGGCGGTCATCGGCGCAATGATGAAGGTCGAACGTCACCGCTTCGTGCCTGCGTCTCAATCAGAATCTGCCTACTACGATTCTCCGCTTCCGATTGGCGAAGGCCAGACTATTTCGCAGCCATTTATCGTGGCTTACATGACCGAGGCGGCGAAAGTTTCACCTTCCAAGAGAGTCCTCGAGATCGGCACTGGGTCTGGTTATCAGGCGGCAATCCTGGGGGAGCTGGCCAGGGAAGTTTATACGATCGAGATTATTCCTAAACTTGCTGAAAGGGCGCGCGCGACACTTAACGAACTCGGCTACAAGAATGTCTTTGTGAAGCCTGGAAACGGCTATCTGGGTTGGCCCGAGCATGCACCGTTTGACGCGATAGTCGTGACTGCGGCGCCGGACGAAGTGCCGCAAGCGCTTGTTGATCAGCTCGCCATCAACGGGAAGATGGTTATCCCGGTCGGCATCTTCAATCAGGAAATGACGATCATCACCAAAACCAATAGCGGCATCGTCCAGCGAAGTACTATTCCCGTGCGTTTCGTGCCGATGACAGGGAAACCGAAAAACTAGCAGCGGCGACTATCGCCGTCGCGCAAGCAACAGGATCGGTAATCCCGCAACCAATACTGCGACACCGACAACCGCGCCAACGCCCGTGTAACTCAAACTCGCCTGCAGCATATAGACGCTCGTTAAGCAAAACAGCAGCGGCGTGACGGGATAAAGCGGGACGCGAAAAGGCCTTGGGACTTCCGCTTCTTTTCTTCGCAGCACAAAAACAGACAAGCCCGCCAGCAGGAGAAAAGCCCAGAACACTGGCGCAGTAAATTCCACCATCGTTTGAAACCCCTTCCGCGTGAGGCTTCCAAACAGAACGAGTGTCAGCGCGATCGCAGCCTGAAGGATCAGGCCATTAACCGGGGCATTGGCTCGCTGATCCCACCGTCCCAGAAAACTAAACAAGGGAAAGTCTCGACCCAGAGCGTAGTTAGTGCGTGCGCCTGTGAAGATAGTGCCGTTGGTTGCTCCCAGAGCCGAGACGGCAATCAGCAAGCTTATGAATTTGGCCCCGGGTTCCCCAAAAGAACCCCGCAACAAATCTGCAGCCACAGCATCCGACTGGCTAATTGCTTCGAGCCCAAGTCCTCGCAGATAAGCCAGATTAATCAGGAGAAAGATCGTCGTGATGATCCCGATCGAAATCAGTAACGCCCTTTTCATGTTTCGCTGAACGTTGCGCAATTCAGCGGAGATGTAGGCGGCCTCGCTCCATCCGCCATAGGTCAGCAGCACAAAGATCATGGCAAGACCGTGAAAACCTCCGGGCGAGGAAGCGCTGCTCTTTACCTCAACGGGCGTGATAAACAAGAGGCCCACTACAAAGACCAGTAACAAGCCAAGAACTTTCGCAGCAGTAAGCAGGTTCTGCGTCCATCTCCCCTGCTTGACACCTTTAGCATTCAAAAACGTGAGAACCGCGATAGCAAATCCGGCATAAAGAGAAGAACCATACTCGCCAAGCGGCAGCAGTTCCTTCGCATAGTCGCCGAATACGAATGCGAGTATGGCAATCGATCCCGTCTGGATAACGGTGAGACGGGCCCAGGCAAAGAGCAAACCTACGTCCCGCCCAAACGACCGTAAAATGTAGTGGTAGTCGCCGCCGGCGTGTGGAAAGGTAGAAGCGAGTTCGGCATAACAGAGCACGCCGAGCAGCGAGACGAGACCACCGAGAGGCCAGATGAGCAAAAAGGCCACCTCGCTTCCAACGTTAGCCGCGACGATCGAAGGCGCCTTGAAGATTCCAGCTCCTACCACAATGCCAACGATCATCGAGACGGCATCAAATACGGATAGCGTGGGATGGGGGGCGGATTGGGCTGCGCCAGTGTCCAACTCGACATGCATGTTCTTCACTCGTTAATATGAGATCGTAACAGACTTCCAATTTCTCGTCTCGGCTCCAACTCTGTATCTTGTCTAATCATGAAACTTCGTTTGCTTTACCACGGTCATTGTTTTGATGGCGTCGCATCGGCCGCGACTTTTACCCGTTTTTACAAAGAACAAATTCATCCGGGCGCGGAAGTGAATTATTCGGGCCTGTTGCATCGACCCGGAAACTTGTTTGATCAGGGGATGCTGGACGGCGATGAGAATGCCATTGTGGATTTCAAGTATGCCGCCTCAGACAAGTTAACGTGGTGGTTCGATCATCACGAGTCGGCTTTCCTGACACCGGAGGACAAGGAGCACTTCCTTCAGGACAAGTCTGGAAAAAAATTCCTCGATGCCAATCGTAAGTCGTGCACCGAGTTTATTGCCGACGTTGCTCGAACGAGGTTTGGTTTCAACGACGATCCAATCCAGTCACTTGTGCATTGGGCGCATATCATCGACGGGGCACTGTACGAGTCGCCCGCCCAGTGCGTTGAGTTGAAAGAGCCTGCATTACAACTGATGCAGGTAATCGAAGCTGACCCTGACGACACTTTTGTCGAGCAGATTATTCGAGAGCTATCGGTCAAGTCGCTGGAGGAAGTCGCTGCCGGCGAGGAAGTCAGGAATCGATTTCAACCGATTCTTAAGCAGCATCTGGAAACTCTGGAGACGATTAAGCGCAAAGCCGTCTTTACGAATGGCGTAGTCCACTTTGATCTGGTTGACGAAGGTTATGACGGCTTTAACAAGTTCATTCCTTACTATCTCTATCCTGATGCCACTTACTCGGTTGCGTTAACCCGAGGCTCGCAACGCACGAAGATCTCTGTAGGCTCAAATCCCTGGGCGCCGCGTCCGCGCACTCACAATATAGCCAAGATCTGCGAGCGCTACGGCGGCGGCGGACATGCCGTGGTTGGCGCGATTTCACTCAAACCTGATGAAGTAGATCAAGCCAGACAGGCGATGAAGGAAATTGTAGCGGAACTTTCTATGTAGGACAGGCATTTCTGCCTGTCAGTGGCTGTGGCTCAAGGTCAGTACCAGCATTGGAAGCGTGCAGACATGTCGTAACGCAAACTGTTAGTTTGCGGATCGCTCGCTTGAAATCACGCTAAGTGTAATCCCCACGTTTCGCAAACTAACAGTTTGCTTTACTACTCAGATGACCGACAGGAATCTCTGTCCTACCTGGCCATGATCGCTTCGATCTCTTCGGCTTCCTTCGGCACCTTCGTAGTTAACACTCTCGGACCGTTGTTAGTACATAGCACGTCGTCCTCGATGCGCACCCCGATGCCGAGAAACTTCTCGGGAACGTCTTTCGTGTCCGGCGCCACATAGATGCCAGGCTCAATAGTCATCACCACCCCCGGCTCGAGCGCGCGAGAACGCTTGTCGTAGTAGTAAATGCCTACGTCGTGCACGTCGATGCCCAGCAGATGGCCCAGGCCATGCATGTAAAACTGCTTGTACTTCTCTTCCTTGATCAAATCCGCGGGTTTGCCCTTCAATAGCCCAATGCGAACCATGCCCTCGGTCAACATTTCCACCGAATGTGCCTTTAGCTCATCATGCGTCGTGCCCGGCGTCACCATGTTGACGCAGGACACCTGGGTCTCCAAAACTACGTCATAAATCTCACGCTGGGCCGGACTGTAGCGTCCGTTAATAGGAAACGTGCGGGTGATGTCTGACGCATAGCCTTTAACCTCGGCGCCCGCATCGACCAGCAGCAAATCGCCATCGCGTAACTCGCCGTCATTGTTTATGTAGTGAAGAATAGTGGCGTTTGCGCCGGCCCCCACAATGGACGTATACGAAGGGCCTTCCGCGCCGTGACGACGGAAGTATTGTTCCAGCATCGCCTCGACCTCATATTCCTTCATCCCTGGCCGCACAGCTTTCATCGCTTCTACGTGGGCTTCAGCGGCGATGTCCGCAGCCTTTTGCATCAACTCGAGTTCTTCCGGACTCTTCAGCACGCGCATCTCGTGGACAATCGTTGCCGGATCAATGATGGTCCTCGGTGGATGAATGGGCTTGCGATTCAGCGCCCGCATCTCGGAGATCTTTCGGATGATCGCGCTATCGAGATCCGGGTTTACTCCGAGACGGTAATAGAGATTCTGAGCGCCGTCGAGAATCTCCTGCAGCTTCGATTCAAACTCGGCGATGGGAAATGCTGCATCCGCGCCCAGGTCACTCATTGCGCCCTCCAGGCCGGCGCGGCGTCCAACCCAAATCTCCTGCTCAGGATCGCGAGGCCTGACAAACAACGTGTACTTCTTGTCTCTCCCTGGAGCGATGACGGCAATCGAGTCGGGCTCCTCGAAGCCGGTTAGATATAAGAAGTCGGAGTCCTGCCGAAAACGATAATGGGTGTCGTTTGAACGCGTGGTTTCTCGTGCGCTGGGAATAATTGCTACTGAGCTTTGGTCCATCCGGCGCATGAATTCGGCAAGTTGGGGTCGGATCATGAAGCTGCTCCTCGAAAGATTTTCGTCAGAATTGGGAGCGCTTATTGTACCCGAGAGCAATGGGACTGACGAATCTAGCTAAGGAGCAAGTAATGGTCAGTTTGTTTTTAGCAGAGGCATTTACAGAACCGAGCGCGGTAGCGCCGGATGCTAGAGCTACCTTCGTAAAAATTGTAGGAATAGGAGAAACCACTCATAGCTGGAGTCCCCCTTCGATCCGGCGCTACCGCGCTCGGTTCTGTAAGCAATCTCCCTGACTGAATTTAAGCTGACCCAAACTAACGAGCAGCCAGGTAACTTTTATGAACTCTCAGCTGCTCATACATGAAAGCCTCTGTGAAATCTCCCAAGTTGGGAAGGTGGGCTTGCCCCCGCTCTTCCTGAATTGACAAGCCTGCTTAACACCATGAGAGTTCTATCCCAAGAAAGAAGAGCGGGGGCAAGCCCACCTTCCCAACCTGAGAGGATGCTCAGCTAAGGGAAACATCCCCAAGATGGCTAGCCGCAGCACTGCCTTTGTTAGATAATCAGTGCCGTTGATGAGCACACAAACTCTAGAAGTTCAGGGCGAGCAAGCCAGCGAAATCATTTCTTACGATCCCGCGACGGGACGGGAGATTGGCCGAGCTCCGTTATCATCAAACGAAGATGTCGTGAGTGCGGTGGGAAGAGCGCGTGCTGCACAGCCTGCCTGGGCCAACCTCTCGTTTCGCGAACGTCGTCGAGTCGTTCTGAAGGCACGGCAGATTCTGCTCGATGAGAGCGACGAGATTGCTCAATTGATTTCAAAGGAAACCGGCAAGCCGGCGACGGAAGCGCTATCGATGGAGATCGTGCCGACGCTCGATGCCATGCATTACTTCGCGCACGCCTCGGAGAATCTGCTTCGGCCCCAGAAGATCGACATCGGCCAATACGGGATGATGGGCCGTTCATCTCGAATAGTTTTCAAACCGCTCGGCGTGATCGGCATAATCTCTCCATGGAATTTCCCGCTCGCCACACCGCTTGACGAAATAGTGATGGCGCTGATGGCCGGTAATGCCGTGGTGCTTAAACCGAGCGAGCTGACACCTCTGATCGCGCTCAAAATCGGAGAGCTTTTCACTCGAGCCGGTCTACCGTCTGATTTGTTGAAAATCGTCACAGGAGATGGCGGCACAGGTGCGGCGCTGATTGACGCTCATGTCGATAAGATCATGTTCACCGGAAGTGTGGCTACCGGGAAACGCGTGGCGGAAGCAGCCGCCAAATACCTGACGCCGGTAGTTCTTGAGCTCGGCGGTAAAGACCCAATGATCGTTTTGGAAGACGCGGACATCGAGAACGCCGCCCGAGGCGCCGTTTGGGGTGCTTTTGCCAATGCCGGCCAGGCTTGTGCTTCCGTTGAGCGGTGTTACGTTCATGAATCGATCGCGCCGAAGTTTATCGAACGAATTGTGGCTGAGACAGAGACGTTAAGACAGGGAGTAGGAACTGAAGCGGCTGTGGACATAGGCTCCATGACGAATGAACGCCAACTTCAAATTGTCGAGAATCATGTCGGCGACGCAAAACAGCGGGGCGCCAGAATACTTACCGGCGGACATCGTGGCGGGAATCCAGATGGTTTCTTCTACCGACCGACAGTGCTAACGAATGTCGATCACGACATGACAATAATGCGTGATGAAACCTTTGGTCCCGTGTTGCCGGTGATGACTTTTAGAACCGACGACGAAGCGGTGAAGCTGGCCAACGACAGCGTCTATGGTTTGACCGCAAGTGTTTGGACCAGAAACATCGCCAGAGGACGACGAATTGCCGAACGCATTGAAGCCGGAACTGTGATGGTCAACGAGGTGGTCTATACGCATGGCATCGCGCAGACACCCTGGGGTGGCGTCAAAGACAGCGGCTACGGCAGAACCCATGGACGCGCCGGTTTACTGGAGCTGGTAACGCCCCAGCACATTCATATCAACCGCGTCTCTTTCTTACCGGACCTCTGGTGGTTTCGCTACAACCAGAACGCGACCCGACTCTTTGGCGGCCTTGCTCGCCGGTTTACTACGGGCAGCCTTACCCAGACTGCCCCGCTATTACCGCAGATCATCCGTCGCCTATTTGAACGACGCGGGTGACGCGCCGGCTCTCTACAACGATTTGCAAGCCCGTTGGTGAATCCTAACTTGTTGCGAGAATGAAAAAATGGCGGCTGAACGTTAAAAGACTTCAGCCGCCATTGTTCCGCAGATTGCAGATTCTCTAAGATTTGCGGGCCGCCTTTATTTCCTGCTCAGTCCGCTTCTTAGCTTCTTTGGCTTCTCGATTACTCAAGCCCAGGTCTTGAAGCGTCTGCCCAATGCTCTTGCCATCGGCCAGGCCGCCCAGTATCGACTCTTGTGTAATGTTGGGGTTTCTGCCACGAAGATTAGCAGCGATTCGAGTCGCCGCGACATATTGACCAAACTTCAATGAAGGATTCGCTATCAGCGCTGCCTGATAACCAGCCCGTAGGTCGTTGGCAGTTGTGTGCAGTCCTGCGGCCATTCCCGGATGATCGTTAAGTTCGCGGTCAGCGTTTTGAGAGTTCTCACGCTGCAGCCGCGCACGGTCAAGTCCCTTGTCGGATCGCCCGTTTGATCGTTCTGATGCCGTTTCGCGACCCGTATCAGCACGTCCATTCGAACGATCTGATGATCTGTTGATTCCTATGTCTACTCCGACTCCTGCCGGAGGTCCGCTGCTCGAACCACCTGCGGGCGGGCCACCCTTACTACCCCCGCTTCGACCCTGAGCTGACGCGATAGTCTGCATACTGACCAAAGCACCGCAAGCCAGGACGAACACTGCTAACATTCCAAGTTTTGTGCGCATAATCATCCCTCCAAGGTTAATTCTTTAGGTATCAATCTGAACGTGGGGGGTTAAGGGCAAGAGGAGAGCAAAAGAATGATAGCCGCCGCTTATCATAATTACAAAGACGCCGGGAATTTCTTGGAAATCACAGGCCGACGTCGGATAGCAGGATCTCCGAAGCCTCTATTCGCCGCCTTCATGCTTCAGGACGGTTATCTCTTTGTTCGCATTGCATGCAATGGCGTTTGAAATGGGGCCTCGGGTAAAAAAGAAGGGCGAGACCAAGTCTCGCCCCGTCGCAAAACCACCATCGAGGATGATGTCTCGCAAGCTGTTAATTACTATTAATGGTCATGGTCTCTTTCTTCGCTGCTCGCCCAGAAAACGTGAGTAATCACTTTGCGTCCGCCTCCGAAGTCAAGCTCAAAAGTCTGCGAACGTCCATTGCGCGAAGAACTAATCAGCCTGCCCCACTGACCTGGCCCCGTCAGCTCAAGATCGTTCATCGCTGGCGGTGCTTGGCCGTTACCATTGTTCACGCTCTGACCGATGGTCGTCGTGCTGTCAAGGTGCTGGTAAATGATTTCGATTTGCTCGTAATCGTGTGCGTTCGGATGCTCGTTGCTCGGGCCGTAGTTGAAACCGCCGACTACACCGCCAGCAGGAGCGTTTGTGTAATCCATGCAAGATCCGAGGTTAAAGTTATTGAAGGTTTCGTCCTGGTGATCCAGCCCGAAATCATGAGCCAGCTCCTGACACATAACGAGACGCCTCCATGCAGGCGTGTTGTACTGCGCCGTGTTGAAGTAGGTGTCGTTGAGCTTGGTAATTCCTTGCGTGATGTGAGTGCCGCCAGTAATCCAAATCTGAGCGATACCGAGCCACCCGGTGTTGCCATATGTGGCGTTACAGACTTCGATGCGACCGCTGGTAGGACGGCAGTTCCTTGGTTTCGTTCCACCCGCCACCTTGAGGAGGTCAAGCACCGTGGATTGGTTCCAGTCGCTAATCGCTTCGTCGAGATACGGATCCCATGCTGCCGACACGTTGTCGCCTGTTTTCAGAGTAAAAGGGTTGCTCGTACGGGCCCAATGGTAGCCGCCCCACGAGTGATCCGCTGAGGCGACTGTGGCCAGCGCCGCGAAAACAAATAATGTCAAAACCACCGCCGGCGTAGTTCGACGCGAAGATTTAGCCATACAATTCTTCCTTTCTAGATGGTAAGGTTTAGATTCCGAAGACCCTATCCGAAGACTACGATCTCCCACGCGGGGATAAGGCCAGGTAGTTGACGCGCTAGGGTATTATTTGCTCGGTATTATGTCAATCTTAGAGAATGGGATCTCAGAGAATGGGAATGATTCTTCATCGGCTTACTCCCGGAGGTCATATGAACAAAAAGGGACGACCTTATTACTTTTATTGGGCAATCGTTTCGCTTTTGCTACTGACTGGATCCTTCGGTTTCGGGCGATCTACTGACGCTCATCGAATCGGACTTCCCGCGAACAGAGTTAATTCAACAGTCGCTAGAGGAAAGCCGCCTAACGAGTACGCACGTCTGATTGGAAAGCTTCGTGCTCAGCGAGCGTCCGTCAAATCTACCAAAGAAAAGGTGTGGCAGCCTTTTTTCTCGGTATCGGGACGCATCATGAAGGTTAATAACGAAGCCATTCAAGTGTTTGAGTATTCCAACCCTGCTACCACCGAGAGCCAGGCAAAGCGAGTAAGCCCGGATGGCAAAACCATTGGAAAAAGCAAACCATCGTGGATGTCCACGCCTCACTTCTTCAAGAGTCAAAAGCTGATCGTGATCTATGTCGGTGACGACCAAACTATCCTGAGAATTCTTCAGGCTGAGCTGGGTAACCAGTTTGCCGGTGGATGATACCTCTCCGGTAAAGCCCCAATACGGCGCTACCATGCTGCACTTGATCTGTCGGCCCCCACGTCCTAGGATTACGGACTTCGTTTCGGTAATCAGGAGTTTTTAAAGCTTTGTGGAAGAAATACATGCACGGGCGCGAACACGCGGCGCACGCCCTGGATAACAATCGCCTGGTGCGCCCTTTTGATTGGGGCCTGAACTTCATTAGCGATCATGTAAATGGCGATGACCCACGCGAGGTTTTGACTCGTTACACTCGAGACGCGATCGCGCACAGCGAAGATTTTTATGCGCTCCCTGAGATTTACGACTTTGAGTTGAATGGCGATCAGCTAACCTGGACCAGCGCAATTGCCACACCTTCCGCGGTAAACAATGTCGCTCGCGCCAGATATTTTCCGGCGAGCCCAAAACGCGCTCGTGCCACCCGGACCGCCGTGGTAGTGTGCCCGCAATGGAATGCCCAGCCCGATAGTCATGTCGAAGCCTGCCGGATCTTTAATTTCATCGGCATGTCGGCGCTGCGTTTGACGCTTCCTTATCACCAGGAACGGCGTCCACCCGAACTCGAGCGGGCGGATCACCTGGTTAGTACAAACATCGGTCGCTCGATCCAGTCGATGCGTCAGGCTGTGGTGGACACGCGAGCAGCGGTGAGGTGGCTCAAAGATCAGGGCTATGAACGCGTCGGAATTTTGGGAACCAGCGTTGGCTCATGTATCGGCTTTCTCGCGTTCGCGCACGAACCTCAGATCGATGCGGGGGTCTTTAATCTCGTTTCGGGCTATGTTGCAGACGTAAGCTGGCGCGGGTTAGCGACGCGCCACCTGCGCGAAGGATTTGCAGATCATTTGACACTGGACGAACTCCGGCAATTCTGGGCACCCATTAGTCCCTTGTCGTTTTTGCCTCGGGTGGCCCAAATGCAGCATAGGCCGATGCGCTTCATCGTCGCGCGTTATGATCTGACGTTCCCAATAGACCTTTCAGTCGATGTGATCAATAAGGTGAGGGGCCATGGTCTGCCGCTCGACGTTGTTTGGCTTTCCTGTGGACACTACACCGTGGCATCGATGCCCTGGAAGGCTATTGACGCCTGGAAGATCGCCACATTCATGCGGAAGCATTTGTGACGCAAGTTTGAGTTAGTCTTCACGTTCAACCTGCGGAACGTTACTCAACCATAAGCGTCTAATCAAAGCATGTTGTCCGCGTGAAGAAATTTCCCCTCATTAAAGCGCTTTCATTAGTACTAGTGGGAGTTTTACTGGCAGGCGGGGCTTTGGCTATCCGTCATGTGCGGGGTCGCTTACAAGCTTCCTCGACCTGGCGTTCGCTGGAGCATCCATTCCGTGACACTTCGGCGGAGGAATCTGCCGTCTACTCGACAATTATCGACAAGCTTCACCATGAAGATCGGCTTCGAGTTTTTGTCGTCCGAGACCACACCGCGCCATGTAAGCAAGCCGATAATTGGTGTGGAGACAAAGAAATTCAATCTCGCCTGATCAACCTGAAACCAGAGACGTTTAGTGATTACGCGACACAAAACGCGGAGTCAATAGCCCTCAGCGACACTTTCAGTCTTCAACGCCCGGCGATAATGTTTTCTAATCAGCAACTGCCTGAGTTTCTAGTCCGGACCAACTTGCACGTCAATCTTACGCCGATACCAAGTCGTAAGATTTACTGGGGCAAGTTTTATGATCGCTATCCGTTATCTCCCGGATTGATTTCGCTTTCGCGGGTAGGTTTCGATTCCCAAATCGATCAGGCGCTCGTTTATGAGGAGATGGGGGCCGGTATCTCGTGTTAAAAAAGGCATCAGGCTCATGGTCGATTGAAGATAAAATTGAATCATGGTTTCCGGAAGAACCGTCACCAAGTGTTAAATACGGAGAAATTGGAACTCTAAAGGGTCGCATCCTTGACGCCAAAGCCGAGGGACTGGATGAAGTTGAAATGCACTTGCTCATCTGTGGTTGGGATGTACGTAGTTTGAATGAGGCGTTGGCCAGGGATACTTTGGTGCTGGCTGAGGTGGTTGGCAAGAAGACTCTTGCACACGAGGATGATCTGAGGACATGGTACAAGTTCAAGATTATCGATACTCTTTCCGAAAAGCCGATGCCTAAATACCCGGAATTTTCCGACGTTTGGGAAACTCAATCGAGAACCTGCGAAAAGCTTTGAACTAATCTGGCCAAACTGTGACCATCCGCAAGCTCAATTCCATCCTCGAACGGCTCGAAGAACTTAAGAAGCGTTTCGACCCACGCGCGATCTCAGAGATTGAGAAAGCCTTTGCGCGCATGGCGAAGCGCAAATTCAAGGATGCAGAAACGCTCGTTCGTTATCACGAACTGCTTCTATTCCTCCGCGCATATCCACACAACTCCCGAGTCGTAAGCCTGGCCGAGAAGGAGCTGGCCTCGTTTCCCGCTCGCGTCGAGGCCCTGCGAGCGAGTGGCCAGGATCTCTCGGCGATGGAAACGCCGGAGATTTCAGGCATCGTTGGCACTTCTGTAACTGACACATTTAGTTATCCGATCGTTCGCTGGCTGGTGCGACATCAACAGGATCGCGTGGCCCTGGCGTGGGATTGGTTCGAAGATGAGAACCGGCTGGCAGAAACGTGGCCTCGTTTCATGCCGCTGTTGGAAGAGGACGCCGGAGTGGAAGCCAACGTTCCTTACCGGCAGTGGCTCAGCGCCGCGGTTGGCCTTGAAAAAGAGTTGACCTGGTTGATCGCGCGGTTCAATGCCCTGCCGGAAACTGATAAAGAGAAAGCGGAGCTGTACGACTCCCAAAAACTTTACGTTCGCTGGACTCCTTCTTATCGCTCGTCCCGCACAGGCATGAGGCTGGCCGGAACGAAGCTCTTCTATCACCGCGGGCCGCTTATCCAACGGCGGGATGTTTCTTTAAAGGATGAATTGAGAAAGCCTGCTCCGCCCTTGGAGTTGATTTCGCTAAAACAGGGCGAAGCCATTCTGGACATGGCGCGCGAGGCCTCTACAGTTCGGTATCGGGAGCTTTATGGCTTCACTCATGGCGACCGCGGCAGAGTTTTCAGGACCAACCTGGGTCGCGGAGTCGAGCTTTTCATCACCGGTCTGCCACCGAGCTGGCGATTACCTTTGCGCGCCTACCATGCCGCAATGATCTTCAAGAATGGAATTCCTATCGGTTACTTCGAGGGCCTTTCACTCTTTGAACGAATGGAGAGCGGCTTCAATCTCTACTACACCTTTCGCGATGGCGAAACTGCGTGGCTTTACGCAGCAACTCTCAATGTATTTCGTCACCTGGCAGGCGTTACGGCTTTCGCCATTGACCCTTATCAGATCGGGCATGAAAACGAGGAGGGCATCGAGTCGGGCGCATTCTGGTTTTACCGCAAGCTCGGTTTTCGACCTACGACGCCAGCGATAATGAAACTCGTTTTGAAAGAAGAAGAGCGCATGGCGAATCGTTCAGGTTATCGCACCCCGGCAAGAACACTTCGCAAACTCGCGGAAGGCCCGATGATTTTCGAGTTGGACAAAGCATCGACGGGCGATTGGGACAGTTTTCAGCTGCGGAACATTGGGTGGAAGGCCCAACGCCGAATGGCCGAAAAATACAAAGGGGATGCTGGGAGGATGCGAAAACGGGCTGTCGAGATGATTACGGGCGAATTGAATATCGACATCCACCGGTGGCGTTATGAGGAGTTAGTGGTTATTGAGGACCTCGCTGTTGCGTTGACCTTGATTCCAGATCTCAATAAATGGAACACAGCCGACAAGCAGCAGTTGGTGAAAATCATTCAGGCTAAGCGTAGCCCCGACGAAGCTGACTATCTCAAAGCTATGCAACGTCATGATCGTTTGCGCCGAGCAATAATCAGTTTGGGATCCTGAAGACTATCCGCAGATTACGCAGATTACGCAGATTCAACTAAACAGTTGAAAGACCCAAAACCTGGTCCAGCCCGGTTTAGTTGAATCTGCGTAATCTGCGTAATCTGCGGATAGTGTTTTTACAATTCGAGTGCTGAATGCGGCTCACTCACAAGCACGGAGACGATTTTCCAAGATTTTATCTTCAGATAAACCCTCAAGTTTCTGGAAATATTCCGCGTCCCGGTCGAGAGCTTTTTCGGGAACCAAACCAACAATCTCCGTCCCCACAATCTTAACTCCCAGCCGCTTAGCTTCATCTCGCACGGCGTTGTAAGCCTGCGTCATTCCGGTAGCTTCGTAATTCACCAGGTTCATCGAAACCTGTACTAACCCTCGTGTCGACAATACAAAGCCAAGGGCCTTTACAAATGGCAAACCTCCATGCCGAGCTCTGACGGTACGGGCAATGGCTTGCGCGACGGCTATGTCACTCGTACCCAGGTTAACGTTGAAGGCGATCAAAAAGGGTCGTGCCCCGACAGCAATCGCTCCCGCAGTCTCATGGACCATGAGGGGACCAGCATCCGGACCACGCCGGGGTTCAACAGCAATCTGCTCTCGTAATAATTCGAGTGCTCCCCGTCTCACGTCTTCCAGGTTTACGCGTTCGGGCTTCCGCGCCGCGTGTTCATAGAAAAATACGGGAATCGCAAGCTCGCGGGCAATACGGTCGCCTGCCTCGTGTGCAAAAGCCACGCATTCTTCCATGGAGACGCCCCGGATGGGAATGAAGGGCAGGACATCCGTCGCGCCCAGCCGCGGGTGCTCACCACGATGCAGACGCATGTCGATCAGCTCTGATGCCAGTGCGACAGCCCGCACCGCAGCATCTACAATCTTTTCAGGGGCGGCAACAAACGTTATGACTGAGCGGTTGTGATCGGGGTCGATGTGCGTGTCGAGGACACAGGCTGTGTCGATTGACTCAATTGTCTGGACCAGACGCGCAATCGTCTCCGGCTTGCGACCCTCACTGAAGTTTGGTACACACTCGACAAGTGCATTGCCGATTGCCGATTGCCGATTGCCGATTTGAGTATGCCCCATCGCACTTTTAGCTTAACATTTACATTCGAGTATCGGATGAACCAAATCGGCAATCGGCAATGGGCAATCGGCAATGACTGACCGTTTCATCGACCAACGCAAGAACGCCTGGCAACGTTTGGAAGATCTGCTTAAGTTACTGGACGCCAGCTCGTTGCGCCGGCTGCATCGCGACGAAGTGCGCGAACTGGGCCGCATCTATCGCCGCACCGCCTCCGATTTGGCCATCGCCCGCGCCGAATCCCGCGACCCGAGACTAGTCAATTATCTGAACAGCCTGGTCATTCGGGCCCACGGTAGGATCTACCAGGCCGAGACACAAGGCGGCTCGCGTATAAAAGATTTTTTTGGGCGCGACTTCCCGCAGACGTTTCGCCGCACCTGGCGCTACACAGCCGTTTCTTTCGGCGTGTTTGCGTTGTTCAGCGTCATCGGGTTCCTGGGGACCAAATACGATCCGGAGTTTTCGGAATTGGTGGGAGTGCCGCCTTCTTTCCGCGAAATGTACATCGAAACAAAGACCCACTGGTGGGAGGACCTGAATGAGGCGAATCAGGTAGGCGCAAGTTCAATTTTCACTCACAACATTCAGGTGACAATTTATACCTTCGCCTTTGGCGCGCTATTTGGCGTTGGCACGTTGTTCTACCTTGCTTACAACGGCGCCGTAATCGCCTCCGTATTGGCTCTGACTTACCGTGCGGGCTTCGGCAACGACCTTTTGACGTTCATGGTGGGTCACGGCGTGATCGAGCTTTCCTGCATCTTTATCGCAGGTGGAGCCGGTCTCTTGATAGGGACCGCCCTGCTCATGCCCGGCGATCTATCGCGCGCCGATGCGCTCAAGAGCCGCGGTAAAGAAGCTGTTCGCTTGATGATGGGGGTGGCGGTACTTCTGGTTGTCGCCGGCATCATTGAAGGCTTCATCTCTCCGGCCCCGATTCCAGCGGCGATCAAATACAGCATCGCAGCAATCACAGGAATTACGCTTTATTCGTATCTAACGCTCGCGGGACGCGACGAACCGGAAAGGGGTAAAGGGGAAGGGGTAACGGGTAAGGAGTAATCCGCTGTGGTCCCTAACAACCTAACGTGGGGCAGCTCTTTTGATCGACTCGATTTGATTGAACAGAGACCGGCTGATTATCAGAGCAGCGTCACGAAGCGAACCGTATGCGGATGGCTTCAGATACCCCACATCCAACGCCACCCGGCAAAGACTCCTCACCTCACCAGCTGATCCTTTAGCAATATTTAAGAACAACAAATACTCTTTGCGTGACGACCTTTCGAAGCCTTCGGCAATATTTGTGGGGATAGATACTGCTGCTCGTCGTAACTGGTCCTTCAGACCAAAATCGCGCCTCAGTCCACCTTCCTCCGTTATTAAGTAGATCTCTTTGACGAAGGCAATGGCTTTCTGCCAAACAATTAAGTCTTCGAACGTGCGAATTTTGCTATTCGTATGAGGTTCCTTTCTTTGGTGAAGGAGCCGGGATTGTCGACACGTGTTATGTCAGGATCGCGATTTTCCATTCCCCTTTACCCGTTCCCCTTTACCCTTTGAACCCCAACTTTGTCTAGGCGACGCCTGAGTAAGCCTCTTTCCTTACTTGCAAGTATTTTTGCTTAGTTCCCCTTTACCCCTTCCCCTTTACCCCTTTTCACCTTTCCCCTCTTCCCCTCTCTAAAGCAACCCGCGTTCTTTCACTTGTAAATATTTCTCAAGCAGCGCGGGAGCCAGAGCCGCGGCGGTGACGTCGAGCGCCAGGCCTCCCTGTGATTCCACCAAACGCAAGGCCGCTTCACGGAGATGCATGATTTCCTCGGCAACTGATTGGGTAAATAATTCGCGGGCGGTTGTTGGAATTTCACTCACCACGGCCTTAAGATCGCGGTCGGCAATTGTAACGACCAACGGAAGGTGACGCGGCCTCAACAGCTTTAAGGAGTTTATTAGTTCCTTTGAACCTTCCTCATCCACCAGATCAGTCAATAGCACCACCAACGACCGCTTCTTGCTGTTAGCTGCGATGAACTCAAACGCGCGTGAGTAAGACGGCTCGATCATCTCCGGTTCAACTGCATACAGTGCCTCTAACGCAGCATCCATATGATCACGGCCGCGGCTGGGCACGAGAAAGCTCTTGATCCTTCTGCCGAAAACCAGCAAGCCGGCATTGTCGCCTGCCCGCGCAGCTGCCGACATTAATGCGAGCGCCGCATGCACCGCGGAATCCAGCTTAGTCTCCTGCTCGATGCGCGCCGTCATCAGACGCCCACCATCGATGGCGATCAGAATTGTTTGATCGCGCTCGATCTGATACTGCCGCGTGGTTAACTTCCCTCGTCGCGCCGTAGCTGTCCACGAAATGTGTCTGAGCTCGTCGCCGCGGACGTAATCGCGAAGGGACTCAAACTCACGTCCTTCGCCACGCCATGAGGTCTTGCGGTGGGAAGCGACCAGGGATCGCGCGCCGAGGGCCTTCAATTCAGCTTCGCGTGCTCGCCGCATGTTTGGGTAAACCTTTACCGACACGGCTTCTCCCGCTTTTGCTTCACACCAGACAAGGTTCCAGCGTGAAAGATAACGTACCGCTATTTGTCCAAATTCAAAGCGGCCTCGTCTGGACGAGGTGAGCCCATAAACCAGCGCTAAGGAGCTTTGCGCATCCACTCGCAGACTGGCTTCGCGCAAGCCCGACAATCTCATTTGTGCTGGGAATT
The DNA here is from genome assembly GCA_038040525.1 of Acidobacteriota bacterium. Lineage (GTDB taxonomy): Bacteria > Acidobacteriota > Blastocatellia > Pyrinomonadales > Pyrinomonadaceae > PSRF01. The sequence continues at coordinate 128,269 of JBBPIC010000008.1, forward strand.
CATCTTTGACGACCAGAGAAATTGGGCGCGCGCCGGCATTTTGAACGTTGATATGAACTTCCGTCTCAGCGCCTACCGCAAATCGACCCCCAAACTCCCGAGTGATTCGAAGCGTTTTTGGAAAAGTGCTGCGCCGCGCATCCACTATCGCGGCAATGATAAGGACGAGGTCATAGGCAAGGGCCACCCATCGCAGCCAGGGCCGGCTCCACGAAAGCGACAGCAGGACAAGACTACCGGCGAGCAGCAAAAAGAAGAGTTTACTGAAGACGAAGCGCACAATTGGCCCCAGCGAAAGCGAGAGTCAAGATCAACAAGGTGTTTGCAACCTAGCTGACTTTCCATTTCACTGCAAGCAGATTTGTAGTAGTTGGCGAGGATGATTTGAGCGTGGCTGGTGCGGAAGCCAACCGGATACGATCCACTAAATCACACGAAATGACACTAAAGACCTTTTCGTGCCGGTTCGTGTGGGTTCGTGGATCGTATGCTCTGAGTCAACGTTATTTCGCAACAACGTCAAACTCTTTCGGCTCGATTTTTCTGTTGGGCACAAACTGCGCGAGGGTGAAGAGCCAATCCTGTAGAAGGCGGCGCTTTAGCGTCTCAATCGACAGTTGCAGCTTGTATGAATGCGGCAGCGTAACCCCGTCTTCGGTTTTGAAATCGGAAAACTCTTCCACCAGCTTGGTGATCGAATCACCCTGCTGTTGCGTGACTCCAGGTGCACTGGCCATCTGCTGAATAATTCTCTGTTCATACTCTGTGCGGACGTGATGAAACGTCTCAGCGTCAAAATAGAGTTTTGTTTTCAGGCCCGAGTCGTTTTTGGTTTCAAATTTCAAGATATACATTTTCCGGCCGTCGATCTTTTTGGAGCCGTCATACTTGACCTTCGCTTTTCTGGATGACATGTCCAGCAAGGGCCAGGCGGTTGACAGCGTTCCCGCCAGCAATCCTTCTCGGAAGGGCATCTCGTGGTCCATAAAAAACTGGCCGAGGACAGATCGGTTGCCGGGCGTGATATCGGCGACTTTCAATGTCTTGCCGTCGAATCCCATCTTCTCGTGGGGGTATTCCGGGAGGCTGAAGGAGATGCCGAAGAGGCTGCTGCTGCCCTGCGAAGCCAGTACGGCGCCTCCCTCGGCCTGTCCACTTCCGCCTATTCGCATCGTTGAAACAGCCCTGCCCGTAATCACGCGACTCTTGACGGCCGCCCGCGCTTCGGCCGTCCCTATTGATTCGAGATGCTTCGCAATTATTTGTTCCGCGGTTAGCTCGTCTTTGTCGACGACAGTGGCCGAGGAAAGTGGAACTATGCCTACTAGAAGTAGAAGCGCTGCCGCGACGAACCTGGTGAAAAAGTAGTTTCTCTGATCCATTCTCTTACTCCCTGGTACTAATGTTGAAAATGAGAGTGTTTGGCAAGCTGAAAGGTTGCGTCCAGAAGTCAAAACCCCGTACTGATGCAGTTTGGAGAAATGTACCTAATTACAGAACCCAGCGCGGTAGCGCGGGATCCAGGAGGCAACTTAGCCGTAAGGTCGGGCAGTGCCTGTTAATACTCACGTTCCGAAGGATCCCGCGCTACCGCGCTGGGTTCTGTACCTGATTGCGTTTCAGCCGAAATAATCAACTGCATCAGCAGTCAAAACCCCTATTCCTGGAAAAAACTGGCGCCGCTTCGTGAGAAGCAACGCCAGTTTGAAAAACTAAGAGGTGGTTGACCTCTAGTATTCAAAGCGACCGACGAACTGGACGATTCTTCCAGCGCCGGCAGCAGTCGACTGACCAAAGTTTCCTGCATTTATCGCATTAACTGGCTGGCCGAAGTTGACCCGGTTGAAAAGGTTGAAGAAGTCCGCGCGCATCGTGAACCTCATGCCTTCGCGGAAACGATCGAGCGGGATTTGCTTCACCAGGTTGAAGTCAAACTTGTTGAAGCCTGGTCCAACAAACGCGCCGCGAGCGACGTTGCCTTGCCTGCCGATTAGCTGGTTGGTGCAGGAAGCTCCAGTAGCACTAACCACGCCAGCGCATGGGTTTCTGAACAAGTCGGCCGTTGGTCCTGTCTGCGTCCGCTGGTTAACGTTTGTCGGTGCAGCAAGACGCGAGAAAGTTCCGACCGGGGCACCCGCGTTTGCATAATCCGCGCGTTGACCAAAAGCGGAGCCGACGCTGTCGGTCCCACCAAAGATGCTGTACGGGTTACCAGACTGAACCTGGAAGATGCCGCCCATCGACCAATGTCCCAGGATCAGATCCAGGGCCTTGTTTTCGAAGTAGAGCGGAAACTCGTAAATGTAGTTCGCCACAAAGCGATGGCGAGTATCAAATCCGGAGTTACCACGCTCAGACTGCCAGCCACCCGCAAACCCTGAAGAGTCGCGTGGGAAAGTTCGCTCACCGGCCTGACCGACCAGGGGGTCCGTCGAGTCGTCGATCGAATGGCTCCAGGTGTAAGCCGCCTGCAGCTGGCCCAGGCCAAACGACTTATTGGTCAGCCGCTTGGTTATTCTGAACTGGCCGGAGTGATAACTGGACTGACCGACTGACAGATTCAGGGCCGACTGGAAGAAGGCCGAATTCAGCGAGCCGTTAAGGAAGTTGTTGGTCAAGTTGGTCGGACTGATTGTCCTGGGCGCGTCTATACCAGCACGGATGGCGTTTACCCGGGTGACGTTAGTCAGGTTGCCATCGATTACGCGCAACTGGTTGTTGCCCTTGTTACCAACATAGTCAGCTTCGATCAACATTTCATTTCCGAATTGGCGTTGGAAGCCGAAATTCCAGGCCTGGGTAATGGGATTAGCAAATTTGCTCTGGAACTGGTTATTGCCCTTCAAAGCGAAGATAACCGGAAAGAGGAAATCGCCATTGAATGCGGTGTCTCTGAAAAACCCGCGGGCGATAGGACTGGGAACCTGCGTCGGCGGACGACCGATAAACTCAATGAAGTCGCCCGGGAAGTTAGCGAAGTCTCTTTGGAACGGCGGATTCGCGCTCGAGTTGCTGAACAAGTTGCCGAAAACACGATCATAGAAGATTCCATAACCGCCGCGGACCGCCATCTTGCCTGGTCCACCGGTCAACTTGGAAATGAATCCGCTGTCCCAGCCTGGACTCCAGTTGAAGCCAAAACGAGGAGCGAAGTTGTTGAAGTCGTTGTCATAAAGCTTCAGATTGGGATTCGCGGAATTCTTGCCCACCAGTTTGAAAACAAAACCGCCTGGAGGCGTAAATCCACTTGGATCCTGGTCCACCAGCGTTGACATCTGGCCGTTAACTTCAAACGGCACTCCCTTAATCTCGTAACGCATACCGTAGTTCAGTGTGAAGTTTGGACGCACTCTCCAGGTATCCTGGAAGAAGAGGTCAAATTCACGGACACGGTAGCCGCGATAGTCGGCTTCCGTGCGCCCACCATCTTTATTGAAATACTGCGACTGCGATTGCTGACCTACGAGGCCATAGAGGAAGCTGGCGAAGTTCTGAACCGTTCCCAGCGAACCAGCCAGGCTCAGATCGTTTCCGCCGGCATCAACCAGAAGCGGGAAGCCAAAGATGCCCGGAAGATTGAAGTTCAGGTTTTCCGCGCGACCGAAGTTGCTCGCACCGTTGGTGTAAACCCGGCGATGCTCGAATCCGAACTTGAAGTTGTGGTCACCCCTGATCCAGTTTAATGAATCGGCAAACATCGTCGTGCCCGTAAAGCGAAACTGGGTATCAAACGGGAAAATGCTGAGCGGCCCGGAAGTCACGAATCCAATTGCACTGCCGTTGGGGCCGCCAAATCCGGTGGTCGGGAAACTTGCGCCCTGGGCTACAAACGCTGCCCTGATTGCATCAACGTTTCTCGTGCCAACTCCAGGGTCACCCTCACCATTAAAGAAGAGCTCCGAGCGGTTACCACCAACGCGCGCTTCGTTAACAAGGTTGGGCGTGATGTTGGAGACGAAATTGAGAGCCAGCAGATAGGTCTTCTGCGGGCTCTTGATCGAATCGTCAATTGTCGGGAACGATTCACAGCAAAACTCGAAGTTCCCGTTATTGTAATTGAAACTGCCGGTCAAGTTGTGCTTGTCGTTAATCCGGTAGTCAAGCCGAGTGGCTATACTGTTTGATTTATCGTTGGTCTGAGAACCGAAAACGAATTGCTCGAAGACGCCCGGAACTGAACCCTGGCCCGGACGATTTGGAAGCGGATAAAGCGCATTGAGCAGCGCCGTTTGCTGCGAGCGCACCGGGAATCCAAAAGCATTATTGATGCCGGCGCCACGGGCGTCGAGCGTTCCGATGGTGCCGCCCAAGTCGAAAAGACCCAAGCGAGCGCGTGCAGTCGGAACAGTTCGAGTCACAGTGAAACCCTGGTCGAAGCGGTCTCCTTCGTAGTTGAAGAAGAAGAACGCCTTGTCCCGGACAATTGGACCACCGATGGAAGCGCCAAACTGTTTGCGCTGCTGCGGGTTGGCCGCTCCTGATACGTCAAAGAAGTTGCGGGCATTGAAACGATCGGAACGATAGTAGATGTAACCGTTGCCGTGAAAGTCGTTGGTGCCGTTTTTAGTAGCGACGGCGATGATGGCGCCGGTGTTACGTCCATACTCGGCGTTGAAGTTGCCGGTGATGACGCGAAACTCCTGCGTCGCATCTATATTTGGCGTTGCAATACCGCCCGGGATTCCCGGAACGTCGGCATCATTGTTGTCGATGCCGTCGACCATGAAGTTGTTATTTCTTTCGCGCTGGCCGTTAACGATGAAGCCGCCAATACCGCTCGAGGCTACTGTGCCCGGCGATAGCAGGATCAGTGCGCTCGGGTCGCGTGACAGGAGCGGCAGGTCGATAATCTTTTTATTGTCCAGCAAGGTAGAGAGTTGCTGGTCGGTGGTGTTGAGCTGCGTCTGAGCGTCTCCGGCCGTGACGGTCACATTCGCCGAAGCGCCGCCCGCCGCCAGCACAAGGCCCACATCAGTTGTGAAGGCAACTGAAACCTTAACTTCCTTGGTAGTCGCCGGCGCGAAGCCTGCCGCGTTAGCGGTGACGGTGTAAATTCCCACCTGCAGGTTGGGAATGCTGTAACTCCCGTCGTCCGCTGTGGTAGTAGAGCGTTTTTCACCGGTAGAGTCGTTAGTCGCCTCAACAGCCGCTCCCGCGATTAAGGCGCCTGCCGAATCTGCCACGGTCCCCTTGATGTTTCCATTTTGCGCCAAACAAACAGTCGTAGCGCCCAGAATCAGGGCAAATGTAAATAGAGCTTGAGCAAATCTTCTAAACATAGATTCTCCTTAGTTTTGCTTTCGAGAGGTCAAGAGTCGGCAATGATGCAATGCCTATTCCAACCTGCGGGGCCTCAAAATAGCCGATAGGGCAGTGATTTGAACAAGATAATTGTGAAAATCCATCCAAAAACTGAAAGTATCTTCATTTTTCTAAATTCCACTTATTCAGACGAGGCTCCGCAAATTCGGATTTTCCTGAGCGGACTAGTCTTTCGGTTGGCCGTGTTGAGCGCCGGCGTTATCGAGGAACCGGGGCCGACTTCAGAATGTCTGTGATTACAGCATCGGGCGTGGCGCCGTCGAGTTCGGCTTCAGCCCGCAGCGTGAGTCTGTGGCGAAGGACTGGACGGGCGACATCGCGGACGTCGTCAGGCGTGGAAAACTCACGGCCGCGAATTGCGGCGAGGGCCTTCGCGCACAACAGCAGCGCAACTGACGCACGAGGGCTCGCGCCATAGTGGATAAAGGGATGTATTCGCGTGCGCCTTACGAGGTCAACGGCGTAGTGTTGGACGCCCGGTTCCATTCGCGCCGTAGATACCGCTCGCCGGCAACGCGTCACAGCATCCGCGTCCGCGAGAGGTTGAATATCCACCTGATGCAGCCGTCTTGAATTGAAGCCGGCATCCCAATTAGCCACGACCTGGCGCTCATGTTCTTCGCCTGGATAATCGAGCAGGATTTTCAACATGAAGCGATCGAGCTGGGCTTCGGGTAAGGGATAAGTGCCTTCATACTCGATTGGGTTTTCCGTTGCCAGGACCGTGAAGATGGGCGAAAGCGAATGGCCCTCGCCGTCAATAGTCACTTGGCGTTCCTCCATTGCTTCCAACAAAGCCGCCTGGGTCTTGGGTGGCGTGCGGTTGATCTCGTCGGCCAGCAGAATGTCGGTAAACACCGGCCCCTGGCGCAGATTGAACGCTGAGGTGGCGACATTAAAGACGTTTGTGCCGGTGATGTCCGAAGGCATCAGGTCCGGCGTGAATTGGATGCGGCCAAAGTTGGCGTTGATGATCCGCGCCAGCGTTTTCACTGTCAGGGTCTTCGCGGTGCCGGGCACTCCTTCTATCAGGGCGTGCCCTTCGGCAAACAGAGCTACCAGTATTTGCTCGATTGGCTCATCCTGACCAACAATTATTTTTCTTAGTTCCTGACGTATGTGATCGACAGTGGAGGAGACGTATTCAATCATTTGGTTTCGGGTTTGCGTTCCGTCGTTAGAGAATTCGTTTTTAGATTTTTTACTTAGTGCAAAGAACGACGAGTAGTTACGATCCACGAACAAACACGAAAGGACCACAACATCTTTCGCGTGAGTTCGTGTCAGTTCGTGGATCGTACTTTCTTCTCAAAATAACAACTCGATATGTTCAAAGCACGAAGATCAAAGTACAAAGATCCCCATTCGTCAAATGTTTTGGGCAGACTGCCGAATATCGCGGGATCGCATTCGCAACCCCAGTGAACTCTCGACCTCCCGCAGCCGCTTTACCAGGTAAATCGATTGCCGTTCGCTGATTGCCCCGCTGTTAATAGCTTCTTCAGATTGTCGCATCAAGGTCTCGAGTTGATGGGCATCGAGCGACGAACGGTCGGCGACGCGTTTTGCAATTTCTGATCGGGGGCTGTTGTAGTCTACCGCTGCATACCGCGCCAGTACTCTTCTGGTGCGGCTGTAGACATTTTCTATTGCCAAATCAAACGCCGCAGCACGTTGTTGCAACTCGGCCATCGACGCCACAAATTCCAGACTCGACCTGCGATCCACGTGCGGCAAAGGCAAAGGTCGAGCAAACCGACGACCGCGCGTCCACAGCATCAGAATAATCAGCAGTGCTATCTGTCCGCAGATTGCCAAAACGGGAGTGCCGGAAAAGTAACTGGCAAATGCGTTTCGCGTTATGCCGCGACCCTGGTGAAATTCATCAAAAGCAGTCATGCCGTCAGAATTTGAAAGTAGGTTAATCGCCAGTTGCAGGTTGTCGTTCAAACCAATGCCGCCATTAGCGACCATAAACGGATCGCTGAGCAGAACTATTCTGCCCTTGCCGTGAGCGTAATCCAGAAGCAGTACATTACCTGCCGCAGTGAGATGAGCGACCGGCGCAGGGGAGACAAGCGACGAAGAAGTTTTGGAGGCTTCTTTCACGCCGGTCGAATGTTCCGATGATGTTTCGTCCTCAGGGTTCGTATCTTCAGAGGTCGCCGTGTTCTGCTTCGGGTCGTCTTTGTCTTTGCTTTCAGGGAAGAACTTGATAGCCGACATGAATCGCGACGGCATTACGGATTCGACATCCCGTGTGAAAAGAGTGGGCTGAGCGGGACTTAGCGGCTTCACATCCTTTGCCATCAGATTAGGATCCGTAGGGTCTGTGTTAAGACCCGGGTAATTCAAATATTCAGTGGTGACAATCCATTCACCGGCTCTTGGCAATAGACGTTCTTCAGGACGGCGATCGATAATCACCAGCCTGCCGCCTTCAGCAACCCAATGCTTCAAGCTCTCGGCTTCGTCATCATTCACAGGCACGCGCGTATCGCCGATGATGACAAAGGTTTTCACCTGCTCACCGGCATCTCCCAGAAGTCGCTCAGGCGCTTCACGCCATCTCATCACTTTGTAGCCGGATTCACTTAACAAGTCGTAAAGCGCGCGAGTGCCTGTAGCTCCCGAGTTGTAGCTCGACCTGTTGGGCGCCAACTCAGAATCCTGTTTATCTTCCTCACTGACATAGGCGAGCGAATTGATCGCTAATAAAACGCCAATGGCGATCAGGATTGTTAATATGATTCCAAAGCGTCTTCGCATGATCTATCTGCGTAATCTGCGTAATCTGCGGATTATCCCAGCGTCCGTTCATAGGCGGAACGAAACGTCTGCCAGTCAGTTTCAGACGCCTGGGCCAGACCGTACCAGTGTCGTTCAAAGCTGTCCGTGAGTTGCTTCACGTTTCCGTAAAGCGGCTGGTTGTCGTAGACGGCCCTGAGGTAGTCTCGGTTTGTTTTGTGCTCCGCCAGATGCAGCACTTTTCGTTCGCCCAATTCAACCAGCAGCGCGATATAGGCTTTACGTATCGCAGCCCGCAACTCGCCTCGTCGCGCGAGACTTTCCGCTTCCGATAAAAGATCCCTGGCTGATTGGTCTGGCGCCAGTGTCTCTCCAAGCACAATTCGCGCTTTTTCTTTTGCCTTTTTTCTGGGCTTTCGGTTGCGCAGCACACGCGGCAGAAACATTTTCAAAACAAAAGCCAGGACGCCGAGTGCAAAAACCACGACCAGCACCTGGGCAACCTGACTAAACACTCCAGCGCTTCCCGGCGAGAATGGTTTCGGTTTAGGAAATAGACTTTGAAACCATTTCATAAACCGCTCCATGAGGCGCGATATCGCGCTTTCACCTTTGGCTTTTCGAGCGTATTCCGAGCGCTGCAGGATTTCTTTCAGCTTGCGCTTATCTTCAGCCTTGTTCGTGGTACGACTTGAGCCGGGTGACTCAACTTCAGCGATTCGTTGCTCCAGTGCCTGTAGGCGCTCTGTGGTCCTTCTGAGCAGGTCAATGCGCTCTTCGTATTTTGCATTGCTGTATTTGTCGAGTTCCTGATGAAGCCAGGAATTGTCTATGGTGAAAGTTGTCCCATCCCACTCCACAGTCTGAGTGCGTGGCAGAAGTTGGCGCACACCTGAAACAGTTTCAGCGCTGCGTGCTCCGTAGTCCCAGGTGGTTTCCGCTTCATCTGACTGGGCCAGACTGTCGAGCGCGCTGACAGCCTGACGCACATTGGCATGGTATTCCCGGACCGGAATTGCGTGGATGGCGGGCGCTATGATGATCAAAAGGCCGACGCTCAGCAGAAGTTGACAGAAGCTCATACGCGAGCGACTGCTCATGGTAGGAATGTGTCCTCTAATCATTTGCACTGAGAGAAACAGACGGTCCACAAAACACACGAACCAAAGGCGAAACGGAGTTAGTGTCATTCGTGTGATTTCGTGGATCGTATCTTCGTTTACCTGGGTTCCCCGCATTTTTACCGTCGCGATACATTTCCACGATAAAGGGTTTGAGGTCGCATCCCCTTGCCTGGCTCAACGAAGATGGCTGGGGCCAAAGGTGAAGCGACGTTTAACTGGGGCATCTCGGGTAATTTTTGCGATGCCATGAGTTCAATGTCATAACCTTCATGTCTGACGCGTTCGTCCACATATAGCAGCGACATCCCCAGCATCCACACTGGGGCCAAAAGAATAGAGCTCAAAGGTTCCAGAATGCTGTACGCAATGGCGTACCACACAGGCCATTGCGCTGCGCTCCATGGCGCCGGATCGATACCGTTCAAATAGCCATACCAGCCCAGCGGCACCACCAGCAACATTAAGGCAGAGTAAGTGGCAAAGACGATGAAGAGCGTCATGGCCATGAGCCGGCGCACGTTACCTTTGGCCAGGGCAAAGCTGCGGTTTATTGATTCAAAAACGCGCTTCCCTTCCACCAGCATCACCTGCGGCACGTAAGCCACTCTGCCAACCATGAAAAAGAACAGCCAAAGTCCGACTGCTGTGCCGGCCAGAACACCAATTGTTCCCACAACGATTGGCAGCCATAATGGCGCCCACTGCGCCAGAAAAATGGCCCCCACAGAAACAAAGGTCACCACCAGATACCACGCAAAAAATGCCACACCAAAAGCCAGGCTGAGCCAAAGCATCATGATCAAACTTGCGCCAAGTAAAGACCAGAAACGCGAACGCACGGCGGCATAGGTGGCGCGAGCAAGGACGGGTTCGTCCCAAAGTAGATGTGTTACCAGGTTACGTGAAGCGCCGCCCATAACGATAAGGCTAAAAAGATGGCCGCCTGCTAATAACGCCAGACCAATGCCGCCAAGCGCGACGTAAAACGCCAACTCGGCGCCGCTCGGCGCCGCAAAGAGTTTGCGCCAGGCAATGGCCCACACCACCGAACCAAGCGCAGACACAAATACCGGCGGTGCGGCGATTCTGATCAGGACAAACAAATGACGACGATAGAGACGGACCGCGCGATCGATAAGATCGCCGGCGCCCAGGGGAACTATGTGAAGGTCGGTCGCGCTTGAGCTAACCATGGCATCCATTCAACAAAGATCCTGAAAATCTTAACATGCGCGTCGCAACTCGCCTCAGTAGTTTTAAGTAAAGCAAACTGTTAGTTTGCGGCTGACAATTAAGACCGATCCACGAAATCACACGAAGCGCCCCGAAAGACCCTTGGGTTCGAGTGATTTAGTGTCCTTTCGTTGATAATTCATTGGCTTTCGATCCTCTCACCTTTGTACGATGTCACGCATCGTGACCGTGAACCGAATAACCGAAGTGTTTGTCCCAACTGCCATCGCGATCGGCGGCATTGTTATCTTCTTTCTCGTTCATCCGCTGCAAAAGTTTTCCTTCGCGCCGGCAATGACCGCGGCCCTCGTTGGTTACTTTCTTACTAGCTATCGAAAGATGCCGAAAACTGAGCGCTTTCTGCCAGTGTACTTACTCGCGCTTGCGATACAATTTCTACACTTCACCGAGGAATACGTTTACGGTTTCCACTACCGGGTCAGCGAACTGATGGAAGGAATACCACCTTTCAACGCCAACACGTTCGTGGCTTTCAACATGATTGCTTACTGCCTATTCTTATTGGCCGGCTTGGGCATTTATAAAGGAGTAAAGTGGGCCATGGTTGTGGTTTGGTTCTTCACCTTTACAGTCCTTGGCAATGCCGTTTGGCATTCTCTACTCGCAATCAGAGTGGGCGGTTATTTTCCCGGCTTGTTTACATCATTTGCATATTGGATCGTGGGACCAATTCTCTTCATGCGACTGTGGGAAGCGAGTGAGTCAGGCGCAGAAGTAAAAGACAGGAAGTAGACTCGCTACGTAAACCTGCCGCGCGCCGGAAGTGGAAACTAACGTCTTGACCGATGTGGGTGTTGGTGAAATAATCCGCGCGTCCAAAGACTTAAGCGTAAGCGCCAGTAAACCGCTCACTCACGCGCTTGCAAAAACAAAATCTCGCGGCTCACTTATTTGAATCGCTTTCTCATTAACGCGTCATGATCCGCTGCCTGGTCAGCAGCATCCACCGCAAGCATCCGCTCATAAGGGGAGAACAACATGCCCGACTCTTCGCCTCCTGAATCCTCCGGCGATTCTTCACTTGATATTCCTCGAAAGCCGAAACCCGAAGATTTTGAACGGCCGGTCGCATGGTTATTCGGGCTACAATTTATCGCCAACCTGAAGTGGCTTTTGATGTACGCAGCTTTCAAGGGGAAGCTCGACGCCAGAGACTGGATGAAGCCGGAGATCATTCCATCAAGCCAAACAGCGGCCGATGTGGATCAGTTCTGGCGAAAATGGAATGAGACCTGGAAAGAATCGGAAAACGGCAATCCCGAATCGGAGAAGGAGTTCTGGTTTGACTATATCTCCGATACAGGAGACGGCCAGAAGGCGATGTATAGCATTGCCTATCTGTGTCTTAGTGACTTCGCCGTCAGCAAGAGTCAACAGCTCGATGAATTGCTTGAATTTGTCTTAGAACCGTTACAACTGGCGACCGGAAAAAGGCTCTTGCCTCGAGGCACTTTTCTTTTCGTCGGTGGCGACACCAGTTATCACATTTCCGACTACGGTACACTCGCCCGGCGTTTTCAAAATCCATTCTGGTGGGCCTTCGCCGATCTCAAAGGTCAAGCTCGCAGTGTGATGGTCAATGTGCCTCGCTTGTTGTTGGGGATCCCAGGAAATCACGACTATTACGATTCGCTCGATGGGTTCAATCGGCAGTTTCGACGGCCGGCTACCGAAGACAAAATAGTGGCCGGCAAACGGCCTCCCCTGCTTATGCTTCCCACGTTCAGGCGTCGGCAGGAAGCCAGCTTCCTTGCTTTGCGTCTTCCATTCGATTGGTGGTTTTGGGGATTGGACACGGAAGAGGGCGAGATTGATTTCCGCCAGTTAGAATTCTTCAAGGATATCCAGGATAAGTATTCGCCGCACAAGCTCATCGTAGCGACCCCGCAGCCGACAACCGCCTTTGGCAAATTCGCCAGCGAAGAAGAGCATCAGTCCAGGACTTTCAAAGCGCTCAAGTTGGAGCGGCCCTTCCTGAAAAAGTCGGAGCCGCTTGGTAAAGGAAAGTGTCGAGTTGATCTATCCGGCGACATACATCATTACGCACGTTACTGGGGACCGCCACCTGCATCCGAAATAACCGGCAATTACTCTTCGGTAATGGCCGGCGGGGGCGGCGCGTTCTTCCATCCGTCTCATACGAACGTGAGGGAAGTGCGGCAACAGGTTCTTTATCCTCAGGCGAGTGTGTCCAGAAACAGACTGGCCGATGAGCTTTTCAAGTTCCTCAATATTTTCAATGGCGGGTACATTTGGCTCTTCGGCCTTTTGATAGCTTTCTCGCTTTTCTTCGCCGCGAGTTTTCCGCAAAGCACTAAAGACGCTTTCAACAGTTTTCCGCCGTGGATCGAACTTGGAATCGCCCCCTTCGAATCACAAGCACCGGAGAGTCCCACCGCTTTCGGAAAGACGATGCCCCGGTCCAACTTCGGACCTGACACTCCCCTAAAACCTTCTCTGTTTTATCCCTGGATATCCTCACTTGTTGGTTCGCTCATCCTGCTTGTTACGGCCCTGGTCTACTCGAAAAAGCTATTTAAGAAGGAATACGATCCCGAGGAAACGAAGCCCAAAAAGAAGATAACGGGAGCTCAACGCTTTACCGTGTGGGCGCTGGTCTTTCTTGCGTTCGGCGGTCTTTTGTTTGGGGTCCTCGGCTTCCGAAACTGGGAGACTAACATCACACGCTATGGTCGCAGCCTAATCATTCTGGTTGCGCTCCTCTGGGCTTTGTTAGCGCTCATTCAGAGTCTCAAGTATTCCGGCTGGCTCTTTGAAGAGGCTCGCTATGAAAACATCAAAGCGTGGCATTACTGGCCCATCTGGATATTGCTATTAATGGCCTTCCTTGGATTTGCCATGTCCCTGTGGTTTTTCGGAAGGCAGGAAGCGGCTTATCTGATATCGGACCTGGTCCATTTTCTTGTGCTCCTGGCCGTTGGCTTAGGTCTCATGTACTTCGCGTACAGCACCGGCGCAAGTCTCAAGAAGGGTATAGGTAAGATCGGTTTTCTCTTACTCGGCGCTTCGCTTGCCCTGCTGATAATAGCTGTCCCCTTTTTGTATGTGAGAAAAGGTCACCTGCTCTGGGCCCTGCTGGCGCTACTGTTTATCGTCATTGTCTTCAAGTACGTGGGCAGATTGCTGGCCAGGCTGGAGAATGGCTGGCCGCTCGCAATCGCCTGGATAATATTCGGAGCAGGGCTACTCGCAACTCCTTTTGTTCTTCATGCGGGCCTGTGGACGCCTGGGTTATTCAGCGACATCCTTCCCTCACCTGCCATCTTCGACGGGCTGGCGCTCAATATGCCGGAAGACCGTTGGGCTAAATTCTTTCTCTGCTTTCTTGCGGCCGCGATAGGGGCGGTCATGAGTTGTGTACTTTTTGGCTGGTACCTCGCGGTCTCGCTGGCGTTCAACGGCCATAACAATGAGGCAGGCGGGGCGGCCAGAATCGAGGGATTCAAGCATCTCATCCGCTTCCGCATCAATCGTCAAGGTCTGACCGGGTTTGTGATCGCGATAGATAAACCTAATACCACCGGCGGAACGGGCCACCTGGAACCGAGGCTCGTTGATGTCTTCAATGTGCGCGAATAGTGCTCACGGGTAGTTCTGGAGTTTTTTTGATTCTCACGACTCAACCGGAAGGAATGGGCGATGAAATATCGAGGCTATCTGTATGTCGCGCTCGCGACCACACTCAACGTAATACTTAACGGGATCACTTTAGGAAAGTATCTGTGGCTCGAGGGAAGAGTACGCGGAGGTATCTTTCGGAATTGGGGCCGGAGGTTCCGTTATAAACCAACGAATTTTGCGCAGCCAACTACCGAGGCTGAGATAGTTGAACTCGTCAGGAAATCAAAGGGCATCAGGTTCTTCGGCTCTGCTCATTCGTTTAATGACGGGGTGGTCGCAGATCACACTCTCGTTTCACTCGATAAGTATAGTGGTGTGGTCGTCCGCAAAGATCTCAAACCTAAACAGATGTGTTTCAAAGGCGGGACTCGGATACGCGATGTCGTAAAGTTTCTCCTGGACAAACAACTTGCTTTCAAAGCGCTGCCTTCCCACGACGCGCAAAGTATCGCCGGCATCCTTTCGACCGACGTACACGGGACCGGGCGCAACTGGGGATTTGTCAGCGAGTCAGTGGTCAGCCTCAGGATTATTGACGGTCGGGGTGACATACACGAATGTGGGTCGACGGAGGATCTTTTCAAGGCGGCTATCGGAGGAGTAGGGGCAGTCGGCATCATCTCCGAAGTGGTAGTGCAGGGGGTTGACCGTTTCAATGTCGAACAGAGATTCGAGTTGGCCGAGTTGTCTTTCGTCGAGGCCAATTTTGAAAGGCTGTTGAGGGAAAACGAACACTTCAGCCTCTACCTCTTTCCCTTTACGACCAAATGCCAGATTAGCATATGGAATCGCACGGAGAAGAAGCAGTCTTTTCTGGGACCTATCCGTGAATTCATCGCAATTTCGGTAGACGCTTTGATGGCAGTATGGTTTGGGGCGTTGATATCCTACACGGGACTTTTACCGCGGCTCTCCTCAATCGCCCACAGTCTTAAACGAGGAACAAACCTCGTAATGGAAAGCAATAAAGCATACAACCGGTCAATCTATCATCTACATCAGGAGCTGGAGTTTACGGTGCCGTTTGAGGAAACCTTCGCGATGTGTAAGCGCTTTGTCAACCTCTACGAAAAGATGTACACCAAGGCCTTACCGTACACGCTCCTCGAGGTGAGGTTTACTCCGGCAGGCCACGACCTGACCCTGATTGGCGCCGGGCGCGAGCGTCTCTGCACCTGGATTGATCTGGTGTGTAACGATTCGCATGGCTTTGAAAACTATTACGACGCCGCCGAAGAATCGATGAAGAAACTAAGTGCTCGTCCGCACCTGGGTAAGTTTTGTCAGAGTTTCCGCAAAAGCGACATGGTGAGGTTGCACGGTCAGAGTTTTGCGAAGTTTCTTCAGGTAGTTGATCAATACGATCCCGATCAGAAGTTTGCGAATGAATTCACGCGACGGCTCTTCCGAGATTAGGGGATACCTTTTTCTCGAAGACTAGACGGATCCTCGACGCGCTGATTTTCACCCAGATCCGGCAGCTTGAATCGGAAAACTGACGCTGGGTTCTTCGCCATCGTCGTGCATCCATCGGCAAGACCGTTTGGCATTCCCTACTCGCCGTCAGGGGGGGCGAGTATTTCCTCTGTGAAACAAACTCGCAGATCTTGTTTTTAGAAAAGATTTTTGACTGTTTCCGGTTGCGGCCCAGCCGCTTTGTGCCCTCCATGGCAAAGTCTTTTCCAGCGTTAAGACGTCGGCAGACGAGGGGGGCCTGGACATGAATCATGAAGATGCCGGTACCTTATGGTATCAGCCGAATCTGGATGTATTCCTCAACCGCTGGTTCGCGACCTATGAAGATGCCCGCAAGTCGCGGGAAAAAGACGGCGGTTATCTCCTGCCGTTCCGCCGGCAGTATTTCGTGTGCGAGTCTGAAGTGATTCGCACAATGGGTTTGGAACCCGCTGACCCTGACTGGGAAAAAATTGGCTGGGACGTCGCACGACCTTTGGACGTCGAGGCGTCTGAAAGACTTCGTGAAAAGCGGGAACAGGCTCTGCAAGACGCGGAAGTCGGAGGCGGCACATAGGGCAGAAACTAAGATTTAAAACCCACATGTTCAGCACCGGTTGATATCGGGTGTAATGCCTGTGATGAATCTTCAGGAACCTTCAGTCATGGTGTAATCGTACGGTGCTATCAGAAGTATCCCTTCCTTGGCACTAATTGAGGTGTTGAATGTATTGCCCGAAGTGCAGTCAGGAACAGGTTTTCGAGGAGGTGAAGTTTTGCTCGCGTTGTGGCTTTCAGCTAAACGCCGTAAAGGAATTACTGACGTCTGACGCTACGCAAACAGCAAACATCAACGAACCGCATGAGGGTTCTAACATTTCGCGTCAACGAGATGTGATTCTGGGAGCAATGATGATGCTTGCCGGCGTAGCGCTGGCTGCGGCATCCACTGGCTTAATCGCCGGCCCCCCAACAGTTTGGATTGGCGGAGCGCTAACGGTATTTACAGCTGCTCTGATCTTCATACTTCTTTTTTCGCATCCACTGATGCGAGCATTGTTCAACCTGTTCGTGCGAACAGATAAACAGAATGTCGATCCTCCACGTCGAAGTGATATGAATTTAGGGGCGCTGACGATGTTCACCGCCACCTTAGTATCGATATTCATCACCCTGTTTTTCGGCGTAGACAACACGACGCGCCTCTTCCAGGTATCGGCAATTTCTTTTATTTTCACACTCCTCGTCTCGAACCGTTTACCGAAAGCCTTTGATCGGCTCTTCTCCGAAGGTGGCATGGCGGCCGAATCTGTGTTGCGGCCTGCCGATGCTCGCAACCCCGCATTGCCACCAATTTTGCCACCAATGAGGAGCATCCCACTCACTGGTCTCAATGGGCAAAGTCGAAGCACGGCAGAGATAGTTCAGCCGCCGACCATCACCGAACACACGACGACCTTGCTTGATAAGTCATAGCTCACCACCTACTAGCCACGAACATGGTTACGAAGGAAGACGAATACGATCCACGAATCGACACGAACCGGACACGAAATCTTCTTAGTGATCTTTCGTGTGATTTCGTGGATCGTCTCGCGCTCTCGCTGTTTTGAAGTGAACGCTTTGACATCGACTCGTTATCAACCCACGATTTGCAGCTTCCAAAGGGCTGCATGTTACACTCATCGCCGCCACACTTTTTGATGAAGTTCGGTGAAACTGGGCGCAGATGCCTTCCCTATGAAGCGCCGCTAATTTGGTGTGCCCCTGTAGCTCAACGGTTAGAGCAGCAGACTCATAATCTGTTGGTTCGGG
>JBBPIC010000076.1:0-25042 GCA_038040525.1 Acidobacteriota bacterium
TGCGACCTCACGGCCGAGTACGTCTGCCGGCTCCTGAAACACATGGACCAGCACGGCTACGCGCAGTGCACCCCACGCGTGAACGACCCCGACCTCACGCCGGAGCCCGCCATCGACTTCACTTCCGGCTATGTGCTGAGGGCGCTCCACACGCTGCCGCAACAGGGATCGAAAACGCCGTGGCGCGTGCACCAAAACTACGTGAAGGACCTCTCTATGCTTCGCTTCGGTCGCGTGGACGATGGCACGATGGAGTTCAAGCCCCGCGCCGGGGACCAACGCCGATGCGGCGCTGGGCGCACAAACGAGATGTCTTGAAACGTTGTTTCGTGTAATTCGTGGATCGCTTTTCTTGGTACGTCAAAAACGATCCACGAATCACACGAACCACTGTATCAGACCACATTGCGGCTATGCCGCCGCACAGTGCGGAAAGGCTATGCCTTTCCGTAGCTTCCTATTTGGTTTTTTGGAGGCTATGCCTCATACAGGCAGAGGCAGAGCCTCAATACGATTTAAGAAAGACTTAACGGTAAGGCTGAGCCTTACCGCACTGTTCGGCGGCCAAGCCGCATCCGACCGTGCCTGGTTCAACCTCCAACTCTTTCGGGTTGTTTCGTGTAATTCGCGCGCAGTTGAGGATGTTAGCCAATTATTTTTCGTGTCGCTTCGTGTAGTTCGTGGATCGTTCATCTCGCTTGAATAATCCTTCACCGAAGAAGTCGGAACCGTCGGAAATGGTGCACGCAGTGTCCGAACCGTGTACGGGCGGCGAAGGGCTAATAACCCGGCTGGCTGACGCAGACGCCAATTAGATAGGGCCAAAGCAACAAACGATCTTCGGGGTATAGTAGTTGCCACGTGATCGTCGATATCCAAGACCCTCTCTCCGACGGCGTGGACATCCGTTAATAGAAATGCCACAGGTAAACGCAAGGTAACTTCAAGAAAAGGGTTGAATAATGAAAAGATTTCTACTTCTGGGCGCCATCGCATTGCTTTTGGCGGGAACGACCGATGCCTTCGCCCAATATCGCAATCGCAGCGGACGCTATAACAATGCTCAGGATCGTCGACAAATCCAGCGCGGGATCCGTTCTGGCCGGATTACGCGTGACGAGGCTCGCGCGATACGCGAACGCGAGCAACAGATTCGCACAGAGCGGCGCGGTTATCGTGCAGACGGCACACTGACGCGCGAAGAGCGTCGCGAAATTCGCAGCGACGAGCGCGGGCAGGATCGATACGTTCGTGAACAAATCAGGGACGACGATCATCGGCGTCGCTATAACAGCGGTCGCTATGATCGACGTCGCGGCAACGGCTACTACCGCCGAGGAGCAGGCTCGCGAAGTCATCCGGTATTCGGGCGTCGCAACCGATAACAAAAGTCTCGTGACGAGATTATGTGCCGAAAGCCCGCGTTGCCCATGAATGCGGGCTTTCGTCTTGTTTCGTGTCGTTTCGTGTAATTCGTGGATCGATTTTTTTTGGCGGCTTCAAAGGCGATCCACGAATTACACGAACTCACACGAAGCGAACGCTTTCACCGTTATTGCCCGAATCGCATTCGCACTTCGAGTTCGCTTTGATCACTTCCATCGCTTCAACCAGCGTTTTTCCGGATTAGCAGTCAGGTCTTCACACAGGAGTCTCCCGAAAAGGTACTGATGCAGTTTGATTCAGGCAAACTAATACAGAACCCAGCGCGGACCGGGGTCCCCAGCGGGGCAGCCCCGCTGGGGTGGTGGATGCGCGGGATCCTTTAGGCTACTCAACACTAAGTAATTAAGCCTTTCTAATGCCCGCTACCTCCAGCATCCCGCGCTACCGCGCTGGGTTCTGTAATGGTCAGCGAAACTGCATTAGTACCGCGAAAACTATCCGTTGCTCTGACGAGCGCATCGATGATGCCAGGTTCGATGGAAGCATGGCCGGCGTCGAGAATGATCTCGAGTCGCGCTTCAGGCCAGGCGCGATGCAAATCCCAGGCATTCGTCATAGGACAAATAATGTCGTAGCGACCCTGCACGATCACGCCCGGTATGTTTCGAATTCTATCGACGTGTTCCAGCAGGTAATTGTCAGTCTCGAAGAAGCAATTGTTCATGAAGTAGTGACATTCGATTCGCGCCAGCGCGATCGCGGTTTCTGGTTCACTGAATTCGTCGATCAACTTCTGATCCGGAATCAGTTTCAACGCACTCGATTCCCAGATGGACCACGCATGCGCGGCTTCTGCGCGTACTGATGCCTTCTCGTTTGTTAAGAGTCGATAGTAAGCGCGAATCATGTCATGTCGTTCATCTTCAGGGACGAGTCGAACAAAATCTTCCCAACCGTCGGGAAAGATCGCGCTCGCGCCCCTTGCCCCGTCGCCGTCTTCATAAAACCATCGGTTCTCATGTTCCCGGCCGAGAAAGATCCCCCGCAGTACCATACCGGTCACCCTTTCAGGATGCGCCTCGGAGTAAGCAAGTGCCAGCGTGCTGCCCCAGGACCCGCCAAAGACCAACCACCGCTCTATTCCAAGGTGCTCGCGTAGCACCTCGATATCGGCCACGAGATGCCAGGTAGTGTTGTCTTCAAGAGAGGCGTGCGGAATGCTGCTTCCTGAGCCACGCTGGTCAAAAAGGACGACGCGGAAAGCCGCAGGGTCGAAGAAGCGTCGATAGTCCGGGACTAAACCCGCGCCTGGTCCACCGTGGAGAAAAACTACGGGCTTTCCTTCTGAATTGCCGCATTGCTCATAGTAGAGTTCATGAACGGGAGAAACCTTCAAACGTCCAGTATCGAAGGGCTCAATCTCAGGGTAAAAGGTTCTAAGTTCGCTCATACTGTTCCTCTCCGGTTGTGACGTTGGCAATGGGAATCGCGCAATCCTAATCGGCGCCGAGCCAAGCGCAAAGGGCAAGGCCACTGAAGTTCGAAGTTGTGCGTTAGATGTCCGACAAGCTTCAGGAAGCTATGAATACGTTCATCAGGCGTGATTTGCCCTAGCCCGCGGAGCGTGGCGACGGCGTAAAGCCTGGGGTGGAGCGGAGCGGAACCCCAGGTCCGCGACCATTATGAACTTCAAGCGCGCGAAGCGTGCGATAGAGCAAACGCCGTCATTTACTGCTGATGAATCGGCTGTCGCCCACTTCGCGGGCTGTAACTTGGTGTCACACAGATCCTGGGGTTCCGCTCCGCTCCACCCCAGGCTTTACGCCGTCGCCGCGCTCCGCGGGCTAAGAAAATCCAACCTATGATGGACTTGATCAGACCCTACTTATCGAAATCGCGTAACGATCAGGTTCTTCGCACTGCGGGCGCGACTTCAGAGCTCGCGTCAATTCAAAACGCCTTGGAAGATTACCGAGTTAAGAGCAACCCATGCCTGATTGGAAACCTGAAATCAGAGTGCGTTTGCGTGGATTGCGTCTCACTGCTACTCGAGAAGCGGAGATCGTCGAAGAACTATCCCAACATCTCGACGATCGTTACGAGTGTTTGCTGTCCGGCGGTGCATCAGCAGATGACGCCCATCGAGCGGTAGTTCTTGAGCTTACTGAGGGCGAATTGCTTGCGAACGAACTACGTCGCGTGGAGAGGATGGCTCCAAAACATTCAGTCGTCACCGGCTCACTATTAAAAGGAGGTCGCAGAAACGTGGCGAGAGATTTTTGGCAGGACTTACGTTACGCATTGCGCATGCTCGCGAAGAACCCGGGCTTCACTGCTGTGGCCATCATCGCCCTCGCTTTAGGTATCGGGGCAAACACGGCGATCTTCAGTGTTGTCAACACCGTGCTGTTGCGACCGTTACCTTACAAAGATCCCGAAAGGTTGGTGATGGTCTTTGAGGACTCGAGCAAGCATGGATTTCCGCGCGATACCATCGCCATCCAGAGGCTGTCGCAGCTTACCAACAGTCCATTCATTTCGATCCGGCATTCGTTCGAGCGCACGACGGTTTAGGGACGGCTTACAAGGATTCGGGCAGAGTAAACGAAGCGATCAGGGCCTATCAGCAAGCACTTAAGCTTAACCCGGAACACCCGGAGGTGCTCAACAATCTGGCAACCGCATACGCAGCCGGTGGACGGCATCGAGAAGCAAGCGAGGCATTGAAGCGGGCAATCGGCTTGAAACCCGACTTCGTCGTCGCTCAGTACAACCTGGGCCTCGTCTACCTGCTCGCCAACAAGCGCGACAGCGCATTAGAGCAATTCCAGATGCTGAAAACTCTGCATTCGCAGACGGCAGACAAGCTGTATGCAGAAATTTATCGAGGGAAGTTGGTGCGTGCTCAGGTGCCGCTAACGACGTCAGAGACTATCCCGCAGTAACGAACGTCTTGAGCCGTTGGCCGTTTCCCCGATCTCCCTGTGGTTTTGCCTGGCACCGAAATATAGGCGAAAGATGCTTTCCTCGCATACTGCCTGGACCAGACCCCTGCCAACGGTCTTTCCTTTTAAGTGACCACCGTTTCCCAGCGCGAACACACGTTCATTAAGCGTCCAATAAACATAGTGGGTGACAGTAAGCAGTCGCTAACGAAACAAGAACCCCAGCGAAAATCGCACCAGGTCCCGCCTGTCGCTGCCTGAGTCGCGAATGAAAACCGGGTTGTAGTCCATGGTGCCACGGAGGCTCACTCGCTTGCCGGCGCGAATGTCGAGGCCTCCGCCCAGGGCCATCGCGAGGCTGTTGTCGCTCTTCTTCAAAAGCAGATTGAGGGTTGGACCCGATGTAGTAAATGTGGCGCTCGTATGCGCCACGCCGGCAAGGGCGTAGGCGAAGGGGGTGAAGCGAGTGCTATTGCGGGCCTTGAATTCCGGGCCTGCCAGAAAATTGTAAACACGAGTTTTGAATTGAAAGTCTTGCGTGGCCGTCGTGCAGGTGGGAGTGCAAGCGGTAAAGGGCCTACGGCCTGAATCATTACCGAAATGGGCTGAGAAGTCACCCTTGATTCCGAAATGCTTGCTAAAGTTCCCGATGACCGAAGTTTGAAATCCGGTTGGGGTGGCGTAATTACTATCAGTACTTGCCGTGGGACCGAAAGTGATGCGGCCACTGTTGGCTTCGCCGAGCGCGGAATAGCCGGCAAAGACTTCGACCTTGGGATAATCGTCCGACGTCGTACCTTGTGCCAACGCAACTGCGGCTGAGCACATCAGAACAATCACACTCAGGAACGGAACCAGCTTTTTCATTGTTTGAGTCATATGCTTTTCTCCTTAGGAATAGAACGGTCTGTTAGTTGTTGGGAAGCCGGTTTAAGCTTCTTTTCGGTACAGGGAATTGAACTGAGACGCCGCCGGTTTCGGAGAGAGATTTGTCTTTGTTAGCTGTTGCTCTGGACTTTCCGCACTCTGCGGACTATACGAGTAGATGCTAGTTTGGTCTTGCTGAAGGCTGATGGTTTAGTGACGCTTTTATGACTCTTCGGAATTCCTCAGCGTTTTTGTTCGATGACGTGCGTGTCGAGCCGATGGCCTTCCGTGCGTTCAAGGCGGACAACGCCATTCAGCTTGAGCCGAAGACCCTTCGCTTGCTGCTCTTCCTCATTGAGAACCGCGTTCGGTTGGTAGAAAAGGAAGAGATTCTCACGGCGATCTGGAACGGAACACACGTAACCGAAAATGCTCTGGTGCGAGAGATCGCGAAGCTGCGGAAGGCGTTAGGCGACGATCCCAAAACACCCAAATACATCCAGACGGTACACACCCGGGGTTATCGATTTATTGCTGAGGTCGAAGTTAGAAACGCTTCAGAGAGTTTGGCGCAGGCAAATGGCAAGGATTCTGACTCGCCGGCGGCAGGGCGTAGCGAAGAAGACCAGGCCCCGGTTGTAGCGATTGCAGCAACTGAAACGCGGCCTCCTGATCACGTGCGGCACAAGTCGTGGGCCAGGCAACTGGCTGTTGCCGGAATGTTAGTCGCCATGGCAATTGCGGTATTGCTCGCTGTAAAGGCTTATAAGGACTCGAACTCGCCGGCCACGACGTTGCCGCTCACCATCCGTCAAATCACCACCTGGCCGGGACTGGATTCCAACCCGGCATTTTCACCAGACGGTGAGTCGATTGCCTACAGCTCGGATCACACCGGCAACTTTGAGATCTACATAAGGTCGATCGCGGCAGATGGCCGAGATATGCAATTGACAACTGACGGTCAGCAGAATTTTCATCCGGCCTGGTCGCCAGATGGAAAGCGCATTGCCTACTACTCAATGAAGCGAGGTGGCATTTTCATAATGCCGGCGCTTGGTGGGGTCGCGAAGCAGTTGACCGAATTCGGCTCGCATCCGGTTTGGTCGCCAGATGGCCAGTGGTTGGCCTTCCAGGGAGTTTCGTCTCCGGATCTGGATGGTATGCCCATGGGTAGCTCGATCCTTTGGATCGTAAATTCACAGGGAGGCGAGCCAAGGAAGCTTACTCAAGTCACTAATCCACCTGGCTCACACTATGCTCCCTCCTGGTCGCCAGACGGGAAGAGGGTTGCTTTTATCAACTACAATACCGTCTCACCGCAAGTTTGGTCCATCGCGGTTTCTGGAGCCGAATTGCAGGCAATAACTAAACAGGGCACCGGAGACAAATCGTGGCCTATCTATGCTCCGGATGGTAATAGCATTTACTTCAATCGTAGCGAGACTCTATGGAAAACGCCGGTTAGTCCCGATAGCGGTGCGGCGGTGGGCGAACCAATCAAGGTGGCCGATCTGGGTTCAACCGTAATTCGAAATGCCACCTTGTCAGCCTCCGGAAAATGGCTTGCTTACAGCGCATATACCTCAACCGACAATCTGATTTCCGTTCCCATGTCTCCGCTCACGAATGAACCTGCCGGCTCTCCATCCTTCCTGACTAATCAACCAGGCACTCGTCATATTGCTCCTGCGTTCTCTCCAGACGGATCCAGGATCGCCTTCTCGGTCATGCGAAGAGGAAACACCTCGAACCTTTGGATCGCAGATGCCGATGGGAGGAATCTCACCCAGGTCACAACTGAGGGCGGCAGATTTCCCAGTTGGTTTCCTGACGGAAAGCAACTGGCTTTCTTGTCTGTCCGACAGGGCCGGCGAAAGTTTCGGTCGATAGCAGCTGCCGGCGGCAATGAGAAAGTGCTCTTTGAAACCGACGACATCGAAAACTCGCGGATGTCGCCAGACGCCAGTCAGGTGGCCTTCAACTTTACTAAAGACGGAATCATCAATGTGGCTTCGATGCCAGTGATGGGCGGCGAGCTAAAGCAATTGACTTATGACCGTGTACTGGCTGGTTGGCCTTGCTGGTCGCCCGACGGACAATTCCTGGCTTTGGAAATAAAGCGTGGAGACGATACTCATATTGCGATCATTCCGAGTCAGGGCGGCGAGCCGGTTCAGTTGACCTTCGCGCCCGGCCAGAGCTGGCCGCACAGTTGGTCTCCGGATGGGGACAAGATCGTTTTTGCCGGCGCGCGCGAAGGCGTATGGAATCTTTGGTGGGTGTCGCGTTCCGATAAAAGCGTTAAGCAGTTGACGCACAATACGAAGTTGAACGTCTATTTCCGCTACCCGGCCTGGTCACCACGCGCTAATCAAATCGTGAGTGAGTATTCCGAGAGCCGGGGCAATATCTACTTAATGGAGCTCCGGTGATTTTTGGGAATGAAGTGATTTCAGGCGGCCTACATTTTCAATGACTCACGAGATCGATCAAGTAGCATTTTTTTAGTCCGCGGAGCGGACGTTGGCATAAAGTCTTGCACCCCAGCCGAGATGCTCGGCTGGGGACCCCGCCCTGGGGTGGAGCGCAGCGAAACCCCAGGATCGTTTACACAAAAAAACCTCGCGGGATCTGGATGAGTTTGCAAGATCTTACGCGACAGCCTGGTGCAGCCAGAATAGCGATAACGTGGCTTCGTTCTTCGCGGAGGACGGTTCGCCCTTCTGACCGCTGACTTCGACCTCTGTTTTTAGTCCGCGGAGCGGACGACGGCATAAAGCCTGGGGTGGAGCGCAGCGAACCCCCAGGATCATCAACATAAAAAATCAGCTGAGCCCGCGAAGCGGCCGATAGAGTTGGCTACTACGAAGACATCATTCGCAATCGATTTACCGTTCTCCTGCATCCTGCTCCTGTTCCCACTGTCGGCCGCTTCGCGGGCTTCGATTATTTTCGAACGTTATTCCTGGGGTTGCGCTACGCTCCACCCCAGGCTTTACGCCTTCACCCACTTCGCGGGTTGTAATCTCTGAGCTTCGCACCATACGTCGCAAATGCCCGGAATACGTGCCGGGAGTTCCGCTGCAAAAGCTCACTCCCGGATGGATCGCCGGGCGAGTTTTTTTGAGTTATTTTGTTGGCGTGATTTTGATTCTCGCCGGCGTTTGCTTACTCGTGAATAAGAAAGCGCGCACGGCAGCCACATCTTTAGGGCTTACGATTCTGCTGACGGTGTTATGGATCTACCTGCCGATGCTCCTCGCCGCGCCCACAGACGTGGTTGCGCTGAACTTTTTCTTCTACACACCGCTTTTCTGCGGAGCCATTCTCCTGTTGGCGAACTCGATTGACAAGGAAGCGGTGGCGCGGATTTAGTGCGAATCAAAACGCGTACTGACTCAGGCAAACTAATAGAGAGGACCCGTTTCGCTGGTTATTGTCTAGGTCTCTGTGGCAGCCTTGAAGCCGATTTGTTTACGCGGGCGAGTTGGCGGCTCGTTCAGTTTCTTGAGCTCATCAAAAACAATCGTGAAGTATTTATCGTGAGTAGCAAGCTTGCGAATAACAGCGGTGAACTTCCGATTGAGCTCTTCGTTCGATTCTAGTAACTGACGCAGCTTTACGAAGGCACGCATGATTGCGATGTTGACCTCGATTGCTCGCTCGCTGTTAAGAACACTCGACAACATCGCGACACCCTGTTCCGTAAATGCGTAGGGCAAATAACGCCGCCCGCCCCTGCTTGGTTTTGCGCTTGTCTTTGAGGTTGCAAATTGTGACCTCAAACCTCCCTGGCTTGTCTTTGAGATCGCAAATTGCGATCTCAAAGCTTCTGCCTCAGGCTTTGTGAGCCGAAACATAAAATCATTGGGAAACCGTTTGCGATTGCGCTGAACCTGTTCGTTTAGCCGATACGTTGGGACTTCATATAACTCGGCCAAATCAGCGTCAATCATGATCTTGTGACCGCGGATCAAGCAGATTCTCCGCTCAACAATCTGGACGGAGATGGGGACGCTGCTCTTCTTCGGGCTCTTTCTGGTAGGCATGACGTCGGAGAGTAACAGCCGAAACTAAACGTATGGAAGGCGTACCGGCGCGCCCGGCCTGCCCATCCATGCAAGTTCTTTTTCATTCGGCCGGTTGTGTGCGTCATCCAACGCGATAATCGACCGTCATACCGCTGGTGCCCGTCGCTACGTTTGCAGAAAAAGCCCAGCGAGAGTTTTTTAGCTTCGCACATACGTCGCAAGTGCCCGGAATACGTGCCGGGAGTTCCGCTGAACAAGCTCACTCCCGAATGGATCCCCGGGGCGCATTTTCTTGAGTTATTTTGTTGTGATTTTGATTGTCGCCGGCGCTTGCTTACGCGCGAATAAGCGAGCGCGGACGGCAGCCACATCTTTAGGGCTTACGATTCTGCTGACGGTGTTATGGATCTACCTGTCGATGCTCCTGGCCGCGCCCACAGACGTGGTTGCGCTGAACTTCTTCTTCGATACACTGCTTTTCTGCGGAGCGATTCTGCGAACTCGATTGACAAAGAACCAGCTGTGGCGCGGAGTTAGTGCTTCTCTCGGCGTAGCTACGAACTGATCGCCGAAGATGCGTCATGGCAGGCTGCGATGAGTATCAAGCAGCGTCATCACCTGCGAGTTGGTGATGTCCTCACATTCCGCCGCGCAAATCAAAAGTTCTTTCAGAATGTCGGTGGGCAATACGCCAATCTGCCTGATCCGGCCAGAGACTCCATGCGTGAGCATGTGAACTCTATCAAACTCAAAAAACTGATCCAGTAACACCCAGGTATGTTTGCTTAAACAGCAACACCCCTTCGGCAAATAGAAGTTTGGGTAGCGGTCACTCGATTGACAGCCGAAAACCAAGCCTTTGTAAGTGTCCTTCGATGTTGTCTTGATGACAATATAGTGGCCAACTTCGCCGTCATTCAAAACGATTAGAATCTTCTTGCCGGTTGTACTGTCGGAGTAGAGGAATTGGGTATCGGTGAGGATCGTCCCCGGAGTCATCTATAGTTCTCTGAGATCTCGCGGTTGCCTGTAGACACTTGCTTCATCATCTCAGCTTCTTCGGGGCGCAGGACATATTCGTAAGGAATCTCGGCCTGACGCCGCTTTTCATCTTCAAACACGCGATGCCACGGCAGTGTTTCGAGGTGAGTCGCCTCAATCATTTCGTCTGCGGTGCTGTCCTTGTACTCATTTGCCAACTCCTTCAACAGCCGGATTTCCCGTTTGCTGAAGTGCGCGGGGTCGAAGGATCCCTTTGCTTCGATCAAGCGTAATGGCTGCTCGAATCGAGTAGGTACTTCGCGAATAATGATTTTCTCGCTTAGATCGGCCTCGGGTTGGCTTAGTTCTTCCTTGAGACTCACTGGAACGGGCCCCATGGGCCACGCGAAATATCTGAGCCCGGTCACGCTCCTGCCGGTCTTCTTGTAGTGCTCGAAATCCAGGAAGTAGAGCAGCTTGAAAAGCTTGGTCATGCCACATTTCTTCGTATGCAGACCGAAGTAAACAATGGCGTTTACCAGTTTCGCTCTGTCGTGGTTGGCAATCATTTCGGTGTGTGCGTCCGAGCTCTCAGTCCCTGTCGCTGGAAAGCTTGAACAGATGATACGCCGACCGAATGGCATGGGCAATTAACACGGCAATGTAAACCCCATTCAATAGATGCCAAGACTCTTGCAATCGTGATAGAAAGCGCGCACAGCAGCCACATCTTTAGGGCTCACGATTCTGCTGACTGTGTTATGGATCTACCTGCCGATGCTCCTAGCCGCCCCACAGACGTGGTTGCGCTGAACTTTTTCTTCGACACACTGCTTTTCTGCGGAGCCATTCTGCTGTTGGCGGGTTGCGACACTACCTGTTGGTGAACTCGATTGACAAGATGAAGAGTAAAGTGGGTACCCTATTGATTGCCAATCGCAAAATCGCAGGCTTGACCCCAACCGATGTCACGCCTTGGCATAAAGGGTTGACTTCAAGTGGAAATCAAACGAAAGCGCGGTTATCGTTTCATAGTCACGTGATAAAAGGAAGGACAAGTCTATGGATTCCAATGAAAAAAGAGTCCAAAAGCATGTTGTACTCAATAGCCCTGGCGAGGGAAGCGAGGTGGAAACCGAAAGACAAGGGACAGGCCCGAGGGAATCTGAGGTCTCAAGGGGCACGATAATCATAGCTGCGATTCTCGCGGTCACGGCTATCGCCGTCGTTCTCTATTTCCTCAGCCTCAGTGACAGATTAGTCAGTATCAGCAACAGAACAGGTATGCCCATATTGAACAGCGAAGAAAGTTCGACATTTGCTTTTGTCGCCTGGATTGTGATCGGTCTGGTGACCGGTTTCATCGGCAGTAAGATTCTCAACAAGACAGGTCGCAGTTTGGGTCGCGACTGCCTAATAGGCATTGTCGGGGCATTCGTTAGCGGTTTTCTAACTAATCTGCTTGGGACGCGCGGTGGTCCGGGTCTGGATCTTTATAGCCTCGTCGTAGCAGCGGTTGGCGCCGTAGTGTTCATGTTCGTCTACCACGCGCTGTTTCGCCGGAGACGGTTCCTTAGTATGAGGTTTAAACAGTCAACCCGGAGAGACATCGCGAGCGATGATGCAAACATGCAGGAAGTTGCGACCAGCAGGCTTAATGACGAGCCGGATATGACTACAGTCTCCATAGCCATCAATGCAGCCCGAGCAGTCTTGACTGGAACCGTCAATTCGGAGGCTACAAAGGCGAAGGCGGAACAGATAGTAAAGGCGGTTCGAGGCGTGAAATCAGTTGAGAATCAAATTGTCGTTTCGGGCTAGGAAGACAACGCTACGCGGTCACGTTTGATTCTCGCCGGCGCTTGCTTACTCGTGAATAAGCGAGCTCGCACGGGAGCCACAGCTTTAGGGCTTACGATTCTGCTGACGGTGTTATGGATCTACCTGCCGATGCTCCTGGCCGCGCCCACCGACCTTGTTGCACTGAACTTTTTCTTCGCCACACTGCTTTTCTGCGGAGCCATTCTGCTGTTGGCGAACTCGATTGCAAGGAACCAGCTGTGGCGCGGATTTAGTGCTGCGACACCCTCTCGTCGCGCGGACCGTGAAGCTCTGCCATGGCGCCGGGCTCGCTAGTCCAAGAACCCGAACTCGTGCTAGCTCATGAGCGGGCTGCAACTCACGGTTGACGGTGCGCCCGTGGCCCTGTCGAAGACGATCACCTACAAGAGATAATGTCCGAGCGTGTCCCGAATCTTGCCTCCGCCTTTGGCAACACGAACGCGTCCTGGACGTTGAGTGCGATCTCACGGCCGAGTACGTCTGCCGGATACTGAAGCACATGGACCAGCACGGCTACGCGCAGTGCACTCCACGCGTGAACGACTCAGAACTCACGCCGGAGCCCGCAATCGACTTCAATTCCGGTAACGTGCTGCGGGGCGCTCCACACCCTGCCGCGACAGGGATTAAAAACGCCCTGGCGCGTTCAACCAAAACTAGGTGAAGGACCTCTCGATGCTTCGGTTCGGCCTCATTGACGAGGGTACGATGGAGTTCAAGGCAGCGCCGGGCGCGCGCAACGCCGTGGCGCAGGTGGCCCAGCATGTCCGAGCTCCTATTCATTACGAACCTTTCGGCATGTATGCCAACACCGAGCTCGTTTGGCAGATTTAGAACCGTGAGCAGACACGTTGTAGTCGCCTTCAACAGGTCTTTGACCCACCAAACGGTCACCAAGTTCCACGGGTCGCACGCGGCAGACGAGCAACTCAGGAATTGGATTGCTGGCGCGGGAAGGATATCAACGGATGACTGGCTTGCGCTGATTCGGAGGTACCTTGGATTGTGTTAGTCCTCGCGTTCGCGAAGTTACCCTCGAGACTCTTCGAGTAAACCCAAGATTGAAGGAAGCTTCTTTTCCAAAGCTGCTCTCGATATTTCGCTCGGCTTCGTAGACGCCCGAGCCCACTCTGGATAAGTCTCGCGAAGTATTTGATCGCACAGTTTGTTCAAGAACCGAGGGGTCTTTAATGCCGCAGCATCAATAAGCAGCTCAAAGGCATCGCTTGAGAAAGGATATGTGGGTGAAACCCTCCTCTTATCTAACCTGTTATGACTAAAGCAATCTAGTAAGTATGTTTTTAGATCATCGGCCGAAGGTTCTTTGAAAATAATGTGTTGGTTGACTCTCTCCATAATTGCCTGGCCTAGAACATTCTCGATGGCGGGAAGATTTTCAGGTTCGGCAAACGTGAAATTCAGCATCACCGTTAGGTGTAAGGGAGTATTATCGATGATCTCTCTTAACGCCTGGGTGAACGGAAGATAGTATCGGGTCGGGAAAAAAACGAGATCCTCCATTTCATCGATCCACAAAACCACTCGGCTTAAGGATTCATGTCGATCCGATTCACCATAAATCAGAAGGAACAATACGCCAATGATCGATAGCGCGAAGTCGTGATCGTTAAGCAGCTTTTTGGCAAGTCTGAGTTCGCGTAAGTCCTTTACAGTGCCGCCGCCTAACAGGTATGTCTTCGAAACTAATAAATTGGAGTCACTTAATCCCGAAAGAGATGAAGCGATATCTTCCGAACCAGTTGCAGTCAATAGTCTTTCAAACAAGGCGTCCTCGCCAATTCGCGTCCTAAGATTCTCAGAGAGCCGGGCGAGTCTCCTGAAAGTAATGGCGTTGAGTAGCCGATTAGAGAAGTCAAGAAATGCCTTTTGTGGTTGTTTCGGCGCTTCGATCAAGATTGGTATGAAGTTCTGATATACACCCGTACTACGCTTCGATGCTAGTCGCTCGGAAAAATAGCTCGCCGCGTGGGTTTTTCCCGCGCCATATATTCCTCGATTTAGAATGCAAAGTCTGAGAGACTCCGCAGCAGACCGTTGAACGACGGATTCGAATTCACGCTTCAGAGCCTTGAACCCAAACCACGGCGTCTCTTCTTGACCGGCAGGTGTTACCGGAAACGAGTCATCTCTTAAATTGAATATCTCAAACACGATCAATTCCTCCAGTGCTCGGTTACCTTCACTACCAGTTTAAGCCGATCCACGCTCACCGCTAATTTGCGAATAATACTTTCTTTTTCACTCTGAGTTATTTCAGCTCGTGGTCTTACTCTTCCAGCTGCTGCGTATACATCTCGCAAGGCTGACTTCACATCATCGAATCCTAGCTTGCTCTCCTTTAGAAGAATCGCGCCCAAATAGATAATTACGTCAGCCGACGTCCATACCCGGATGCCCGGAAACGCACCTTGCATCCGATCTAAGAACGCGTTTTGGGCATTTTGGTCATCTGTAATGAATAAGGTGTGCCCGATTTGCCTTGTCAAGAGCAACTCCATACCTACCCGCGCGTTGGCATATTCACCCGCATTTCTAACTCCATCAAAGACCGGGGGACTAGTGTAAAAAGGCCCGATGACTGATTCATCATCGGTTAGAACAGACGGAACATATCGACGACTGCTTAAGAAACGGGGCCAATAGGAAGCTTCACGACTGGAAACCTGATGACGGTGTCGATTGAACTCGTCCCTTAGCGGTACTCCGACTCGAACGTCAAAAAAAAGACGGATGTAAGCCAGAACGTCTTGGCGGGCTAGCTGAATATCATCAAGATTAATAATGCTGCACGTATCTATTACGCACGCGGATCTTGTGAAGTTTTGCATTGCTATCTCTAACGCCTCTTGCGACTTCTCCCAATAATGAAGGATTGAGTCGATCGCGTCGCGAAATGAGTCTCGTAGGAATATTCGCGACAGCGCAATGTCTTGGTAACAGGCAGTTCGCATGCTTTCTTTGTCAGAGTCACTAACAAGTCCGAGTGGAAACACAAGAGAAAAAGCCGGAAGTCTATTGTCCGAATTTTCTTAAGCGGCGAAGATCCCGCCAGTCGATTGAAAGCAATATCCAGCGCCGCACAAAAGTCGCTCTTCTTAGGCGATGACTCTACGTTTATCAGAGCACTATAACGGAGGGTACATGCCACCAGGTGAGTGTCAGTCGGGAAAACTGCGGTCATTAGGTTGCTAGCCCATGCCTCGTGCGGCTTACTAACAAGAACTTCTGCCGTAGATAACGGTACGCCTTGCAAGACTCCCAAGTCTGCCAGCCAATTCAGTTTGGCCGAAACAAGGTGTTCTGCATACGATTCAGGCTTCTTCCAGTTGCGTATTGAGAGAATTCGATCTTGGAGGACGCGGTTAAAACGGGAATCACGAGAGCGTTCAACAACCTCGCTCAACACTCGTAACAACTGATCGCGATGATCTCGCTGGATCGTTGCGACTCTTCTCTTTCCGGCCAGCAATGACCGAATCACCGCCACAATCCCGAAGTAGTCGCGCTCGAGAATCGTGTAAAAGAAAAAGGTCTTTGTTGCCGCACTCAATGGATATGGGGAGGTAACATCCGGCCGTATCGCGTCTACTAGAAACTGGCCTCGAGACGTTAGGCGAAATACAGCACCCTGTCGGACTAAGAGACTCAGCTCGAGGGCTGCCTCTAGATAATGTTTGATGCTGGACTGTTTGTCCGTCAGATAACCTGAACGCAGATCATTCGCGACAAGGTTTTCTTTTAACATCGCAATTTCATCTGAAGGCAGCGAGAGTAACAAGCTCTCGATGTTCTTATGGTCTGCAACTTTGCCAATTAGATAAATGAAACATCCTAACCGTCGTGCTTGGGTGTTGATCGATATTACTCCGGCATTCGCGTTAAAGCGGATCGGTGATTGGGTAACAAAGGAACCGAAGACCCTTCCAATTAGCTCCTCCGTGAAACCAGGTGTTTGAGAAATCATAGATGACAGATCAAACACGCTCGTTGATCTTCCTCTTCTTCCATATCAGCAAGGATCTCCACAAGCTTTCTATTAATTCGATTCTTTCGCCTTCGATCTTCTGATTCGGCATTGCGCAGCTTGATCGCCTCAACGTTGTGAGGTTTGCGAAGTTCCCTGAGTGGCATGTCCTGTATCCACGTGAATGTCTTGCCTTCGCGTTCGTCCATCTTCTCGTAGGCCTGAGCCTGATCAAATTGTTCCGGATGTTTTTCAAGCAAGCGTACCCATTCAATCGGGCGTTGAAAGAAGCAGAAATAACAACCGGAGTGAGTCCGTCCCCACTCGAGATATGGCGGCATACCTATCCCGCTTTCGTCAAGTATCTTCATCACCCCCGCATAGTCTATTCCAGCTTCTTTCAGTGGGTATACAGTTTTGATGTTTGCTTTCGTGCTGATGTATCCAACTCGGTCTTCATCGGCGCGAATTCCGACATAGCTGACGACTTCGCCTTCGCCGACATACGCCTCAAACGGCTTCAACTTAAGCATCTTCGTGCACCAGCGAATGCTTGGTGAAGGAAGGTAGCCCCCAAACGCTTCCAACCAATGATCAAAACCCGCTTGCGCATTGAGCCGCACGATCTTCTTACCCAAGAAAGCCTCAATGCTATTGAGGTATTCGTACGTCTCGATCAGTTCCTTATCGGTGTCGCAAAAGACGTACTCCATCTCTGGAACACGATCTCGCATGTAAAGAGCAAGCGCAGTGCTGTCCTTTCCTCCCGACATACAAAGTATGTGTCGTGTCTTTTCAGTCATGTGCAGGCTTATTTCCGTTGCCGAGGCTCTTCCATAAAGCGCGCGAAGCAGCGGCGAGGCCGAGGCGTTTATTGTCGGTTAAGAGATTTTCAAAACGCTCTTGAAGGTTGAGCAAACTGTCTTCTTCGTCTCTGGTGAAGTGAACAACCTCTTCATGTTCCATTCCATTGAGTTGAGTTATCGCAAGGCGCACGCCAATAGTGTCTTTCGATGCCTTGCCTCCAGCGAATGCTATGGCTTCGACACGGTGAAATCGCGAGGCTAGCTCAGCGAGCTGAGTGTTAAAAGTATCTTCCTCTGCATCGCGCCATTTTGAAGGTGGCTTGAGTGCGAGGTAACTCCCAAGAGATTCCAGCCAATCAGATTCGGGAAGATTGTCATCACTGAGCCTAAGACAGAAAGACTTTAATTTGGGTTCCGTAATCGCGAGGAGGATGTATTCCGCACGATGGCCAAGAGAGGCTCTAAACTGCGCGAACGATCCTGGCAAGGGAAACGCTTCTCTAAGACGACCGCGCAATCGCTGCTGCAATTCCGGGTATGCTGCCCGCAGTTCATCGATGGCTACCTTCAAGCTTGCGACGAAGGCAGGGATCTGACCCGCATTTGATTGCGTGGGCAGGAAGGAGTCGTAACCACACGCGGCCGGAAGTGATGTAAAGATTAGCTTCCCTGGCTCTCTAGCATTCAGTATCGCACTGCGAACATCGAGGGCCGTTTTGGACACCCTTTTTGTATTTATCACATAGGACGGAAGCTTGGCGACAAACTCGCAGAGAGGCTTCACGACATCGAGCAATTCGACCCTTTTCTTATTCGATCGCTTCAGTTTCAGTGCTGCGATCAATTTCTCGAAGAGGATGGGACGTACCCCGACTATCTTGCAGTATTGAATCTCAAATTTCTCTGGACTCTTAGTCAAGACGAGCATTGATTGCCCATTCATGCCACGGAGAAAAGTCCCTTCCTTGTAGAAAGCAACATCTCCTTCATGAGCAAGCGCAAAGATCGCTAACAAGAGAGGAATTATTCCGTCCCGTACGCCATAAGGTGGCTTTCGCAGTTCTTCAAAAAGAACAGCTATGTTAATCCGCGCATCTGACTCGCGTTCTACAATTTCGCGAATCCTGCGCAAAGCGGGGAGGAGATTCGTTCTATCCGCTCGATGATGCGGTTCTCTGATTCTCCAGCTTTGATCTTGTTGTCGATGGACACCGGTGTGCTTAAGCACGGAGAGATACATGGACATCTCTGGGGGTTTCTTAGCCGGATTCATTCCCAAGAATGGCAAGGTAGAAGAGGTAAATATCGCCTCTACCAAACGCATCCTGGCTCCAGCTGCCGCAGAGCTTAGCCCTCGACGATTCACAAGTTCATTTTGAACGTGAGGCGCGGCAGAAAAGACTTCATCCATAATGCGGGACAATCGAGAGAGTAGCTGCCGACCATCACGGATTATTACCCGTCTGCCCTTATGAAACCATTCCAAGCTGGTTTGCCCAACAAATTGTTTAATGCCGATTAGGGTTTGAAGTCGTGTTTCTAATTGCGCGCGAGCAACTTGCTTCTGCCTTGAAACCTCCTCTCGCGCATATCTGTCGGCATTTAATTCTAGCGTATGTTCGCCGACCCATTCCCATCGTTGAACCTCTTGCACCAGGTTAGCAATCGTATTCAGAGGTTGTGGTATCCCAACGAGCCATGCTTGAAGTGCCATTACCTTGCTACTTCTGGCAAAGCGAAGGGCAATTGAACGATCGGCCAACGTCTCACACAGCGGAATGATGATCCGGCCATCAGCGGAGGACTCGTCAACATCTACGAGCAAGGAGGTGAGCTGTGAAACGTGGCAGTAGGTGACAGCGTAATGTCTAAGATTTCCAGTTTCAATATAGTGTCGTCTCGCAACAATAGGTCGAGTCTGGAGATAACTATTGATTGACCCGGCGATACTCTTTGACCTTCTCACTGCTCGCCCTGCTTCACGATATGCCTGTTCCAAGTCAACCGACGTGTTTGGCCACAAGCAATACCCTCCCGCTCTTCCCCTGTCATAAAGTGCTCGCTTAGTCTTATGGAGTTGGGCCAGAGCTGAATGTATTTGTTGCGGATTCTCAAGTCCCAAGGTCGAACACGTAATGGACTGGGTCGAAGCGGTGAGATCGCTATCGTTAACGAGATTTAGCAGACCGATCGTTTTCAGTAGCTTTAGCTGGAGTTCATCATCGGTTGCATAGCTGTCGACCACTGAGTCAATTAGGTTCCAATGGCTGCGGTAGCTTTGAATGGACAGGCGATGGCCGAAGTTAGTACGAACGTAATCATAAAAGTTATGAAGCGAATAAAGCTGACTCTTGTCAATCCTATCCGCAGAAAACGCTTGTAGCCCAAATGGTTCGTTGGAAAACAAAAAGCTAAACAGTGATCTTTCGTTTTGACCAAACCTTCGGAATATACGGACAAGGACCGGTAAGAGCAGGGGGTGAAGAGGATACAGCTCGACAGCGATAGCTTGCAGTTTCTTTGATG
Organism: Acidobacteriota bacterium; assembly: GCA_038040525.1. Lineage (GTDB taxonomy): Bacteria > Acidobacteriota > Blastocatellia > Pyrinomonadales > Pyrinomonadaceae > PSRF01. Next base: position 19,373 of record JBBPIC010000076.1, read on the forward strand.
TCGCAGCACCAAACCAACCCAGATCTACCGCCTGACTCATTGCCTTCTTGATCTCAAGAGCCTTGGCCCTAGGAATCAATCTGGTCTGGACATTGAGTGCGGACGAGATCAGCTCAGCAACCTGATCAAGTGGTTGGTCGAAAATGATTTGCTCGAATCGGCCAGCAACTTTCTCCCACTCATGCTGAGCGACCTGACTAAGGTTGTTCGCATACTCGCCGAAGCCTTGATGCAAGAGGCAGACGACAAACAGCGGTTGCTTACCACTGCGCGACGCAAGCTCGGCAATCCGCTGCAAGAGGAATACATCCTGAGTCTCGGCACTAGTTGCAGCGAATTCTAAGAATTTGCCCAGTTCATCGATGATTAGTAAGAGGCCCTTGCTGCTCGAACTGGCAGCGATTGCCGTGCTCACCTTGAGAGTAAGATCTACGACTGCGTCATCGGTTGCCGTGCCCGGTGACTTGAGTAGCTTTTCGACCTCCGCCTTGAGCTTTGCCTGCTTTGCAATTCGCACATCAAGGGCGAGCGCACCATGTAAGGCTTTAATGATTGAGAGACTTAGGGGCTGCTTGCTACAGGTTACCAAAGCAGGAACGAAATGACGGTTGCGTCGCGGAGCGTTGTGGACCTCCCATAGCGCCTTTGGCAACACACGATCGTGTCCTGCTAACCAATGCGCAAGAAGTAAAGCGAAGCTGGATTTTCCACTGCCAAAGTCGCCCGTCACGCGCCATGCTCGCTGGGCAGACGTTGGCCTTAATCCTTCACCTAATCGATTCAGGCACGAGCGAGTGAAGTCGGTGACAACATATCCAGAGAAAACTTGTGGGTCGTGGAAATCCCGCTCAAGTTGCGCAGAGCGGAAGAAGCGGCTTGACGGACGGAACACGTCTGCGATTCGCAATTGTGGTGTTGCCGTCATGGTCGGTAAATGTGCCTAAGCAGTTCTGATCCGCTACCCGCCCTGTGTCTTCGAACCTGCTGGAGATGAAGGGACTCGGCGTACGAAAAAGGGGTATTTGGACCGTTGTTCAGTTCTTCAAGTCGAGACCGCACGTCTTCTTCCGGAAGCTTGAAGATTTGTCCAGGGCTTCCGTGGCCATGAGCAACTTCTCGAAGGGAGAGGGTAGCCTCGTCCTTGTGCCGGACTTGCCAGAAATCGTTAAGCGAGTAAAGAAACAGTTCGTTACTAATTTCAGGTTTCCAATCGCGGTTAAACGCGTAAATTGACTCGCGTCTTCCATTCGGGCCGTCGGCGCCGCGCTCGCCCTGTCTTGTGATTAATTCCAACTCCACTAACGGGCAATCGAGGTTGTCCTCCTGAATCGTCCCTTTTCGACCTCGAGTGGGAACGTACGTGTGTAGAAATACTTCGAAATGCTTTGTGATCGTTGTCGAAGAGAGCTTGCTTCCTCGTTTAGTGGCTTCTTTTTCGAGCGCCCCTACGACCGACGACTGAGTCATCTCGGGTTCTTGCCAATTATTTAGCAGATAGTCCCATGCCATCAGCGGAGCTTCCACGTTCGTTGCAAGTTTCCAGTGAATCAACCACAGAGTCCGAATGTCTTCCAAATAGGGATCTAATCCGCGCTCCCCAAGCAATTCGATCGCGAATCCGGTAAGTACGTGTTTGCCAGTCTTACCTGGTGCCTTAACGATGTCGGCTGATTGCGCCCAGAACCGAATGCTTTGAACCATGTTCTTGCCGACGCCCAGTTCGACCATTGCCCTCGAATCATCGGTAAGGATCGTATGGTCGCGCTGCAAATGGTGAGCGACCTTCGGTAGCCATGCGTATCTACAAGCAAAGCTCTCATGCCCTGATACGCGGTAGTTCTTCGTTGTGTGCTCCATAATATTGGGGGCTTATTAGACAGGACGCACAAGATAGTGTGATCGTCGCCGTATTTGACCACAATGTTAGACGGCAATCAAACGCGATCCTCGCCTATTCTCAGCGTCCGCTTCCAACTTGCAATACGCACACAGAGAATCAGTTCCAGTCGGTGGGGTACCCGCGACCTTCTAAGCGATGGGGCTCCAGAGGAATGCTCAACACGCTCATGTTGCGGTCAACAAAGAGAGTGACTTAGCGCCTCAGGTGGTCGAGCCGGCGATTTCTCGAGTGTTGTCCCCTTCTACGAGAATTGACGCCAGACCGATACCGATTACTGTGAACGCTGTGGCAAACATAAAGTCCGTGAAACCTCCATTGTAATAATGATAGGGACTATCGTCTGGTAGCGAACTGCATATCGTAAAGCTTGAACTTGCTAGGCAAAGAAAGAAATAGCCGAGACTAATGATTTTCAGACTAGTTCCACTCAGACCCAATTTCTCGTTCTCAGTTGAGGGAAGCAATGTGATTAATAGACCTAGATTCAACAGATCAATCATTAGGAAGAATATATCTAACCCAAGCTTGAGGAGGGCGGTCTTTGAGGCGTAGGCACTCAAGCCGCTGCCGTGTTTCAGGTAAATGAGACTCACAACAACTGCCCAGAGTGGCACGAGAAACCTCGCCGTTGAGTTATTGATTTCATGAAGCACATTCTTGCCAGCTGTCTTATATAAGTTGAGCAATCCTACCGTCCAAGCGATAAAGCACAACGCGTAAAACGCATCGGCCATTGATGGATATGGAATCTGAGCGTGCGAGTATTTAAATATGAGATACATCCAAATCGTGCAGCCGATAGACCACAATAGAAGGCCCACAGAAAATGCCGCCACTGTAACGCGATAGCTATTGCGAATGAGGGCGCGAACTGGAATCAAGCGTGAAAGGGTATGCAATCCACCAAGGAGAGGGATGATCAAGTAAATATTTGAAAAACGGTTGATGAAATGATCTTCCACTCCTTCAACATAAATGCTGATAAATAAGATGACGCTTCCAATATAGAAAGCAACCAGAAGCCAGGCGAGACCGGAACGAGTACCGTTGCCTCGGTTAATGGGTTGTCTTGCAGCCGAAGCAGTTGTAATCATGTTGCCCTCCTGGGTTGGTGTGGTCCGTGAGAACCAGAAGTGTGAGACCGTAGTCTAGTTGCAGGCATGCATTTTCACGTAAGTTATATCTTGAAGCTTGAGAGCTGTTATGAATCATCCACTAACCGTCTATATCTATTCGTTTGTTCAAATAAATTGAAGACCAAAAAGATCGAATTCCCAATCTGATAACCAAGCCAGGTTTGATATAGGTTCCGTTTATGGAGAACGGCGATGAGAGAAAAAGGTGTATTTCACTACGTGATCGGAGTTGATTGTCGCCCCAGAAGAAGGCCAGAAGCGCCGCCTACCAACCGAGCCAATATTACCGACGACACCACCATCAGGCCGAAGCCAATAAGTTACTGATTAGCAAGTTCCATTAGGCTCTCGCTTTCTTGGTAAATAGTGTTTATTGCTGTCTTAGCAGACAGAAACCGTGGTTGATTGAGGTAGCCCTTGCGACAAAAAAGAGACGTAAGGCTTTCGCGGGCTAGACAATTCCAGGTTGAGCAGCAAAAAAATATGCCTATCTTGCCGCCACGTCAACTTTTTTCCTCAGATTTAGGTAGGGAGAAACTAGCAGACTGAACAGCGCCAACGCGCTTACGGTCGGCCGATCTCGAGCGCGACGTTGCGTAAGCCGCTCCATCTTCGACATCGGGTCGGTCAGAAAGCGCGGTTCGTCACGTAGCTCGCCAAACGAATCGAAGGTCCGTTTAAGGTTCCTCTTCTAATTCCCTTCACCCGTATCAACGGTCAGCGCTTTCGAGAAGTGGATTTACGTTTCAGGCCGAGGTGTGTGACGTGGCCGGGAAGTTTAGCGGGTAGGTCGAGTTCGTCGTCGACGAGGTGTTCCATGTGGACGCCTGCGGCGCGAGCGTATGCAAGCAGAGTCATTAACGTCGGTTCACGCTTTCCTGATTCGTATTCTGAGATTCTTCCGTAGTGCAATTGCTCTTCCATTGCCAAATGCCTCAGCATCTGCGTCTGAGATAAGCCAAGGCTGATTCGAATCTGCAAAAGCTTTTCGGCCAAACGTGCAGGCCTTTGACGTGGACTTCCCATCAGGAGTGTCCTCCTGAGGGAATACCCGCCACTTCATTAGACTTGCAACTACTCCTTGTTGGGAGTAGACTGCTTTCGCGTTTACGATTCGCCGTGAGTTGGAACCTTCCATGCTCAACGGCGATGCTCATCACTCGCTTTCATGGGAGTTGAGCTACGCATTGGCCGTTGTCGATTTTTCAAACCACCCGCTAACGCAGGTGGTACTGACTTGGACTAGATCGCCACAGAGAATAACACAAGGAAGAAGTGCTGAGTGATGAATGCTGAATGCTGAAGGCTGAGTACTGAGTGTCGAAGGAATTCTTGCCGTCAGTCCGCACAGCGGACGGATGATAGTAGCCCAGCAGTTCACTGCTGGGATGACGAGCGAAAGGATTGTAGTCCGTGAAGCGGACGGCTGAAATCGTAACCGTCAAGTATTTTCCGCTTTTCAGTCGTCCGTTTCACGGACTGCGGTTCTCATCCTTGCAATCCCAGCGATGAATCGCTGGGCTATTTTCAGTCGTCCGCTAGACGCGGACTGGGAGGAAGCGACCCCCGAATGCTGAGTGCTGAATGCTGAGCACTGAGTGCTATGTGGAAGCCTTTCGATCCAGCCTGAAGGGCTGTCAGATAGTAGCCGGTGGTCGGAGCGCAGCGCAGACCACCGGTAGACCAGCGCAAAATTTTCAGCAACCCGGAGGGTTGCCAGAAAGCTTCTGGCACCCCGCCAGGGTGCAGACAAAATGCTCATTGCTTTCCGGTGGGCTTCGCTGCGCTTCGACCACCGGCTACTATCTGGCAGCCCTCCAGGCTGAAATCCAGTTGGCTGCGTGTTTCACTTATCCGCTAAGTTAACCCTCACAAGACATCACCCTATCGTACGTCGTCTGACATCGGACACCGGTTATCACCCGAAGCCGCTGATTTGAATACCAGCTCTCTGCTGAGAGGGAGACAGGCAGGAATGTCTGTCCTACTTCAGGAAGGATGGTCACGCTATGCGGGGTTCTGTGCGTCTGAGGTTGACGGAATCGAAGTTTCGGCTTTTGTATCTTGGTAACGATCTGGGGTTGATCAGCGCGCTAAAGAAAGCGCTGGGGAAAGCGGATTACGTTCTGGTCAGCTGTTCGGATCGTGAAAGCGCGATCGTGTTTCTCAAGAGTGATATTCCGTATCAGTTGCTGCTGATTGATTTTGAGTGGCGCGGGCGGGAAGGCTTGAAATTGGCGAGTCTGGCGCGTTTGCTGAAGCATCGACAACGAATGCCGACGGTGTTGGTGACAGCGAGTGAATTGAGCAGGCGCCTTAAGGTCCTGGCCCGGAATGCAGGCGTGAACGAGTGCGTAGCGAAGACGCCGGACATGGGCGCGATCATCGAAACGATCCGGCGTTTGAGCGAGGGTCGAATCGGATCCGCAGATTAGTTGGGGCGAAGTCCGCGACCAAATACTATTTCGGTGAGACAACCAGATCATCCGGCACTGAAGACGGAAGCCTCCGGTAAGCTCGCCTTTTCCTCTGACTGTTATTTTGGATCGTTGCCTGGGCGAGGATGTCTTTTCGTGTTGTTTCGTGTGATTTCGTGGATCGTTGCTTTTGGCTGAGGAGAGCGGACGATCCACG
>JBBPIC010000116.1:0-7022 GCA_038040525.1 Acidobacteriota bacterium
GATAAACGAATATGGACCAACGGAGACGGCGGTGGGCTGCTGCGTCTATGAGGTGGGTGCGGAAGACGAGCAGAGCGGCGCGGTGGCAATCGGGCGGGCGATAGCCAACACCCAGCTTTACCTGCTGGACGAAGCGGGAGAGTTAGTGGCGCGGGGAATGAGTGGCGAGTTGTATATCGGCGGGGCGGGAGTGGCGCGTGGCTACTATCAGCGCAGCGAGTTAACAGCGGAACGGTTTGTGCCGGATGCCTATAGTGGAGCGGTGGGGGGAAGGTTGTACCGGAGTGGCGACCGAGGCCGCTACCGGGAGGACGGGGAGATAGAGTATCTGGGGCGGCAGGATGAGCAGGTGAAGGTGCGAGGGTACCGGATAGAGTTGGGAGAAATAGAAAGTGTGCTGGGAGAGGCAGCCGGGGTGCAGCAGGCGGTGGTGGTATTGCGGGAGGCGGAGCCGCAGGGCGAGAGTGCGGGGGAGAGTTGGGTGGACCAGCGGATAGTGGCGTATGTGGTGGTGGAGAGTGGCGCAGCGGGCGAGGCGGAGGTGGTGAAGAGGTTGCGCGCGCATCTGTCGCAGAAATTGCCGGAGTACATGATGCCGTCAGCGATAGTGCTGCTGGCGGAACTGCCGTTGACGGCCAACGGCAAAGTAGACCGCCGGGCCTTGCCGGAGGCTCTGCCTTCAGGCCTGACAGCCAGCGGGCTGGCTGCGGCGCGCTCGCCGCTGGAAGAGATCCTGGTGGGTATCTGGAGAGATGTGTTGCGGGTGGAGCGAGTAGGGGTGCATGACAACTTCTTTGAGTTGGGCGGGCATTCACTGCTGGCCACACAGATGTTGTCGCGCGTGCGCGAGAGCTTTCATGTCGAAGTGCCGCTCCGTAGCTTCTTTGATTCGCCGACGTTAACAGAACTTGCCGGAAACATTGAGCGGCAGACAAAGAATGGCCGTGCAGAGGTTTGGTCTTCACCGATAAAGGCGGTCGAACGCAATGGAGAATTGCCGCTCTCTTTTGCACAGCAGAGGCTCTGGTTTCTTAATCACTTAGAAGGGGAAAGCGCGGTCTATAACATTCCTACTGCCGTGCGCCTGACGGGGCAACTCAACATCTCGGCGCTGGAACAGGCGCTAACAGAGATTGTGCGCCGCCATGAAACTTTGCGCGCCACTTTTCCTCTCAGAGATGGGCGGCCAGTGCAAACTATTGCTCCGGCTAATCCAGTTGCAGTTTCCTTAATTGATCTCAGACCTCTTTTGGAAACCGAGCGCGAGATAAAGGCGAAGCAGCTCATCAGGGATGAAGCGCAGCGGCCCTTTCAATTGGCAAATGGCCCGCTCTTACACGCCAGCTTATTACAGTTAGCGGACGATGAGTACATAGCGCTCCTCACCATGCATCACATTGCCAGCGATGGCTGGTCCATGAACGTGCTCATTCGTGAACTGACAACCCTCTATGTAGCTTTCCTGGAAGGGAAGCCGTCGCCACTGCCTGAGCTTCCAATCCAGTACGCTGATTTTGCGCACTGGCAACGCGAGTGGCTTCAGGGCGAAGTGTTGGAGAAACAGCTTGCCTATTGGAAGCAGCAGCTTGCCGATCTTCCCGTTCTGGAACTGCCGAGCGACAGGCCGCGTCCAGCAGTTCAGACCTTCAACGGCGCACAATACTCTTTCGTCATTGACGAGAATTTGACCGGCTCCCTCAAGCGGTTGAGCGGCAACCAAAGCACAACGCTCTTCATGACATTAATGGCGGCCTTTAAAGTCTTGCTTCATCGCTACACAGGACAGGAGCGAATCAGCATCGGGACGCCCATCGCCGGGCGCAACCGGGCCGAAATCGAATCGCTCATTGGCTTCTTCGCCAATACGCTTGTCTTAAGCACGGACTTGAGTGGCAATCCTAACGTCCGCGAGCTGCTCAGGCGTGAACGCGAGGTAGCTTTAGGTGCATATACAAATCAGGATGTGCCGTTTGAGAAATTGGTTAGCGAGTTACAGCCCGAACGAGACTTGAGCCACACGCCGTTATTCCAAGTGATGATGGTCTGGCAAAACATCCCGCGCGAAACTCTTGAGCTTTCGGGGCTGCAATTGAGCGCGCCGGGAGGAGCCGCGAGCGCGACTGCGAAGTTTGACCTGACACTCGTCATGGAAGAGGTGGAGCAGGAATTGAGAGGCTCCGTTCAATATAACACCGACCTGTTTGACGCCACGACAATCAGGCGCATGATCGAACATTTCAAGAATGTGCTGGCGGCAATGACCTCTGTTCCGGAACAGCGACTGGCGTTTTTGCCGCTGCTGACGCCTGCCGATCAACACCAGCTACTGAGAGAGTGGAACGATACCGCAAGAGAATATCCGCCACACTGCCTGCACGAACTGTTTGAAGCACAGGTTGAGCGCACACCCGATGCCGTAGCAGTGATCTTTGAAAAGCAGCAACTCGGCTACGGCGAGTTGAACCGGCGGGCCAATCAACTGGCGCATTATCTGCGTGGCATAGGAGTGGGACCGGAAGTGCTGGTGGGAGTCTTGATGGAGCGGTCCCTTGAGATGCTGGTGGCGCTGCTGGGGATTCTCAAAGCAGGGGCAGCCTATCTGCCGCTGGATGCGGATTATCCGGGAGAGCGTTTGTCGTTCATGCTGGCCGATGCGCAAGCGCCAGTGCTGCTGACGCAGGCGGGACTGCTGGAGCGAGTGCCGGCAAGTACGGCGCAGGTGCTCTGCGTAGACCGGGATTGGCCGGCGATTAGCATTGAGAGCGAGGAGAATGCGCGCACCGCCGTCACCGCTGAGAATTTGGTCTACGTGATCTACACCTCGGGTTCGACGGGTCAGCCCAAAGGGGCCATGCTCAGCCACCGGGGCATCGTCAACTGTCTGAGTTGGATGCAGGCGACTTACCAGCTAGGAGCAGCAGATCGCTTTTTGCATAAAGCGTCGCTGGGCTTTGATCCATCGGTGTGGGAACTGTTCTGGCCATTGATGACTGGAGCGGGGATTGTGATGGCGCCGCCGAGAGCACAGCTGGATAGTGCGGCGCTGCTGGAGACGATCATTAGGCAGCAAGTGTCGCTCGCTTACTTTGTGCCGTCAGCGCTGAAGCTGTTCCTGGCTGAGAGGGGAGTGGAGCAGGCGGCGAGTTTGCGGCAGGTGATCTGCGGCGGGGAGTCGCTGGCGCCAGAGACGATGGCGCAGTTTTTCCAGCTGCTGCCGGCAGAGCTACATCATTCCTATGGGCCGACGGAGACGTCGATAGCGGTGAGCGAATGGGTATGTGAGCGAGGTGGCGAAAGAGTGCTGATCGGGAAACCATTGGCGAACACGCAAGTCTACGTGTTGGACCGGAGGGGAGAGCCGGTGCCGCTCGGAGCGGCGGGGGAGTTGTACGTGGGCGGAGCGGGAGTGGGACGAGGGTATTTAGGACGCAGCGAGCTGACTGGGGAGCGGTTTATTCCGGATCAGTTTAGCGGGGCGATGGGAGCGCGGTTGTACCGGACTGGCGACCGAGTGCGATATGTGGCCGAGGGCCACCTGGAGTTTCTGGGCAGAGTAGATGAACAGGTGAAGATACGCGGCTATCGCATTGAGTTGGGCGAGATTGAAGCTGTACTTACGCAACATCCAGCCGTGCAGGAGACGGTGGTGATGGCGCGCTCCGATGAGAGTGAAAGCAGGAAGATTCTGGTGGCTTATGTGGTGTCCAAAGAGGGGACCGCACCAGCAACTGAGGAACTGCGCCGCTATCTGCAAGAGAAGCTGCCCGACTACATGATTCCTACCGTCTTCGTCCTGATGGACCAATTGCCTTTGTTAGCCAACGGCAAAGTAGACCGCCGCGCACTGCCGGCGCTGGAGCAGGCAAGAGCCAGCCTGGCGAGAGCCTACCGCCCACCACGCACGTGGGCCGAAGAGGTACTGGTCAACATCTGGCAAGAGGTACTCAACATTGAACGAATCGGAGTGACCGAAAATTTCTTTGAACTGGGTGGGGATTCCATCCTTAGTATTCAGATCGTTGCTCACGCCAACCAGGCGGGAGTAAGGCTCACCACCAGGCATCTTTTCCAGCACCAGACTATCGCGGAGCTGGCGCTTGTTGCCGGCACTGCTGCCGTCGTCGAAGCTGATCAGGAAATAGTTACCGGCCCGGTGCCGTTAACGCCGATTCAACATGGGTTCTTTAGTCGAGAGCTGGTCGAGCCTCATCGCTACAATCATGCGCTCATGTTGGAAGCGCGCCAGCCGCTCGATGCCACACAGTTGAGGAACGTCGTCCGGCAAGTGTTGATCCACCACGATGCGTTGAGGATGCGCTTCGTCCGAGATGACCAGGAGTGGCATCAATACAACGCCGGGGCAGAAGATCATCTTCCCTTCCGCGTCATCGATCTCTCGACGGTGGCTGAGAATGAGCAAAAAGCAGCGATTGAAGCGGAAGCAGGACGAGTAGAGACAAGCCTCAATCTTGCCGATGGGCCAATGCTGCGCGTCGTACTCTTTGAGTTGGGAGCAAACAGACCGCAGCGTCTGTTGATTGTTAGTCATCATCTGGTCATAGATGGCGTTTCATGGCGCATTCTGCTCGAAGACTTGCAGGCCGCGTATGCTCAGGCCAGTGAGGAGCAGGAAATTAAGTTGCCTCCGAAGACCACTTCGTTTAAGCGCTGGGCGGAAGCGCTACAGGCGCACGCTCGTAGCGATGAATTGCGACAAGAGCTTGGCTATTGGACCGATGAAGCTCGCCGGCGCGTGAAGTGTGTGCCTGTAGATCATCCGGGCGGCGGCAATTATGTTGCCGACGCAAGCCGAGTATCAGTCTCGTTGAGTTCCAGAGAAACGCGGGCGCTGCTCCGACAAGTACCAATGGCTTACCACACTCAGATCAATGACGTGTTGCTGGCGGCGCTGGCAAAAACAGTCAGTTCGTGGAGCCACTCAAACGTGGTGCTCGTTGAGCTGGAGGGTCATGGCCGTGAGGATATTATCGAGGCCGTTGACTTGACGCGCACGATAGGTTGGTTCACTGCTGCCTATCCCCTCCTCCTTGAGATAGAACCGATGGCAGAGCCGCGACAAACGCTCCAGGCTGTCAAGGAGCAATTGCAAGGCGTGCCCCGCCGTGGAGTGGGCTATGGGCTGCTTCGATACTTGAGCGGTGATCGGGAAGTGGAAAAGCAACTGCAGACTCTGCCTCCAGCAGAGATCAGCTTTAACTACCTGGGCAAACTGGATCAGGTATTGGGCAATGATGCTCCGTTCACACCCGCTAAAGAGTCGATCGGAGCAAGTCAAAGTCCGGTGGCGATACGGACGCACCTGTTAGAGATCAACGGGCATATAGCCAACGGGCAGTTGCGGTTGATCTGGAATTACAGCAAGCAGGTACATGACGTCGCGACCATTGAGAAGCTGGCGGCGAACTATCTATCGGAGTTGCGGCTCTGGATAGCAAATTGCGGCAGCATCAGTCATGGAGTTTACCTGCCGTCGGACTTTCCTTTGGTCCAGCTGGAGCAGGATGAGCTTGACGGCCTGACCCGGGTCGCAAAGGACATAGAGGACATCTACCCGCTATCGCCGATGCAGCAGGGCATGCTCTTTCATAGCCTTTACGCCCCTAACTCAGGAGTGTATGTCAATAATTTCAGTTGGACCGTGCAGGGCGCGTTCGATGTGAAAGCCTTTGAGCGGGCGTGGCAGAAAGTAGTTGAGCGGCATGCGGTTCTGCGAACAAGTTTCGTTTGGGAAGGTGTGGCCGAGCCGGTGCAGATGGTTCACGGGCGCGTCCAACTCACGGTCGAGCAAGAGGATTGGCGCGGGCTCAGCGACGCGGAGCAAAACGAACGATTAGCGGCAGTTCGCCAGATGGAACAGGCGCGCGGCTTCGATCTGTCAGCAGCTCCATTGATGAGAGTGACGCTGATTCGGACGGAAGAAGATCGCTACGAAGTCGCTTGGACGCAACATCACCTGTTGCTTGACGGTTGGTGCTTCTCGCTGATCCTTAAAGAGTTGTTTCTCTATTATGAAGCGTATTGCCTGGGCCAGGACCTGGATCTTGCGCGCCCACATCCATACCGCGACTACATCGTCTGGCTACAAAAGCAGGATCTGCGAAAGGCTGAGACTTACTGGCGGGCGACGCTCGCAGGTTTCGCTACGCCGACCCCCCTGCCAAGAGCCCGTCTCGCGGGCAAACTCAAAGACGCAGCGGAAGATTTCGGTCAGCATCAGGAACGATTATCCGAAGCTTTGACGGCGCGGCTACGCTCCTTTGCGCGGCAGCACCAAGTGACGCTGAGTACGTTCATGCAAGGAGCATGGGCCATCCTGTTGAGTTGCTACAGCGGTGAGCGGGACGTTCTTTTCGGGGCCACGGTTGCCGGGCGACCAACCGAGTTGGCTGGCGTAGAAGACATGATCGGACTGCTCATCAATACACTGCCAGTGCGGGTGCAGGTCCGGGCTGACCAAAGTCTTAAGGATTGGTTGCAGGAGTTGCAGCAGTTGGGTGGCGAAATGCGGCAGTACGAATACAGCCCGCTTGTCAAAGTGCAGGAATGGAGTGAGGTCAGGCAAGGTGTGCCGCTCTTTGAGAGCCTTCTGGTATTTGAGAACTACCCGGTGGACGCGACACTCGCCGAACGAGCGAGACAGAATCAGAACATACGCATTGCCGGAGTCACCGCTCTGGAGAAGACCAATTATCCACTCCATCTAGTGCTCGGCGGCGCCGGCCAGCAAATCTCGCTTCGCGCCAACTACGATCGCCGCCGTTTTACCCAGGCAGCAATTGAGCAGATGATGATCTGCTTTAAGACATTGTTGCAGAACATCGTATCGGCTCCAGAGCAGTGCCCGGCAGCATTGTCACTGTTAACAGACAGTGAGCAGCAACAATTGCTAGTCGATTGGAACGATACAGCCCAAGAGTTTGCCGGAAGCAAGCGTCTGCACGAACTGTTTGAAGCGCAGGTGGAGCGGTGTGCGGAAGCAGTAGCGGTGGTCTTTGAAGAAG
>JBBPIC010000167.1:0-1999 GCA_038040525.1 Acidobacteriota bacterium
TAGCCGGACTTTCGCTACTCGCACAGGTTTTTGACTTTTTTGGATGGGTGGGATGCCGAGTTTCCTAAGCTTTGAGTGGGTTTTGGCTGGAAAGTGTGTTTGGTGCAGACCCACCCTCTATCCGCACCGTGCGCGGCTCTGGTAAAGTCAGCGCCGTTGCTATGGGAAAACCTTTTCTGCATTGCCATCACCGGTTCAAGAACGGCAAGGATCACTGTTACTGGAGCATCTCCGAGAAGGTGCGGACCCGACGGGGATGGGTGCAACGACATTTGTTGTATCTGGGCGAGATCAATGACAGTCAGAAGGCGGCCTGGACCAAAGTCAGTGAGGTGTTTGACCCGACCCTCCAGAAAACGATGGAGTTGGCCTTGTATCCGGCAGACCGAGCGGTGCCCGATCACGCCGCGGCTTATGGTGTGCAGGTGGAGTTGGATCAGTTTGAGTTGCGTCGGCCGCGTCAGTGGGGCGCTTGCTGGGTCGGCTGCCGGTTGTGGGATCAACTCAAACTGGATGAGTTTTGGCGTGAGCGGCTGCCCGACTCGCGTGAAGGGACCCACTGGCGCCAGGTGCTTCAGACTTTGACGATTTACCGGTTGATTGATCCGGGCAGTGAATGGCGGCTGCACCGGCACTGGTTTAAAAACAGCGCGCTGCCCGATCTGTTGGAGGAGGATTTCAGTTTGGCGCAGAAGGACAACTTGTATCGGTGCCTGGACAAGGTGCTGGAGCATCGTCCGGCATTGTTTCAGCACTTGCGGCGGCGTTGGGAGGATTTGTTTAGGGTGAAGTTCGAGGTGCTGCTCTATGACCTGACGAGCACTTACTTTGAAAGCGATCCGCCCTTTGCCCAAGGAGACAAGCGACAGTTTGGCTACAGTCGCGACAGGCGTTCGGACTGTGTGCAGGTGGTGATTGCGCTGGTGGTAACGCCGGAAGGTTTTCCACTGGCCTACGAAGTGATGGCCGGCAACACCGCGGACAAGACGACGCTGCGCGGTTTTCTGGATCGAATCGAAAAGCTGCACGGCAAAGCGCAGCGGGTCTGGGTGATGGACCGGGGCATACCCACCGAGGAAGTGCTGGCCCAGATGCGGGCCAGTGATCCGCCCATTTATTATCTGGTGGGCACGCCTAAAGGACGCCTGAGCCGGTATGAGCAGGAACTGTTGGAGCGGCCGTGGCAAGGGGTGCGCGAGGGCGTACAAGTCAAACTCCTGCCGCAAGACCAGGAACTCTATGTGCTGGCCCAGAGCACGGATCGGGTGAACAAAGAACGGGCCATGCGCCGCCGGCAACTCAAGGGACTGTTCCAGCGGCTCAAAGAACTTCAGGCCATGAAGCTGACTCGGGACAAACTGCTGCTCAAACTCGGAGCTGCCAAACACCAGTTCCCGGCGGGCTGGCGACTGGTGAGCATCGAGGTTCCAGAATCCGGAGCGGGGAACAACGCACCAACCTTCCGTTTCCAACTGCGTAAAGACAAACTGCGGCAAGTGCGGCGACGGGAGGGACGCTATCTGCTGCGCAGCAACCTCAGCGGAGAAGATCCAGCACGACTATGGCAATTTTACATCCAGCTGACGCAAGTCGAGGCGGCCTTCAAAGATTTGAAGGATGACTTAAGCCTGCGGCCCATCTTTCACCAATTGGAGCATCGCATTGAGGCGCACATCCTGGTGGCTTTTCTGGCGTATTGCCTGCACGTGAGTTTACGGGGGCACCTGCGGGCCTTGGCGCCTGGGCTGACGCCCCGCTCGATGCTGGAGAAGTTTGCCGCGATTCAAATGCTGGACGTGCACTTCCCCACCAGCGACGGAAGGGAATTGATATTCCGGCGTTACACCCAGCCGGAGAAAGATCACAAGATGCTGCTGGCCCAATTGGGATGGGAACTGCCGCCCCAATCGCCTCCGCGGATTACTCAAAAAGGCCAATTGATCGACGAGTAAACTTTGGTGCAGACCTTTTCAAGTCGAACAGGGATTTGCAGCCACTT
>JBBPIC010000077.1:0-24850 GCA_038040525.1 Acidobacteriota bacterium
AGTTCACAGAGATCGCACAGAGAGTTAAAGGTTATCCCGACAGACTCCAACGGGGTTGTGTTGGTTTCGAGAAGCAGGGGCAGGTGGTTTAAGGTTATTGATTGACTGATACGTCGATTTGCAGGTAGAGACGCAACCCCGTTGGGGTTGAGCCTCTTCCACTATTGGATCCCAGGGTAGCCGCGCAACGCGGCAACCCTGGGCTAAATTACGCAACCGCTTCGCGGTACAAATCACCCTCGGTCCGGCTTGATCAGAGGTTCCTGAAGCATGTCGAACATTGAACCAAGTATATTGGTGCCGTTTCAAACGGTTTCGTAATCATTTCTCATCGTGTTCACCGGGCTAAAGCCGCGGTGCTAATCAGATCGCTCCGCGTTGCACTGTTTTACCGAATGGCCGGTTATGAAGCCTTCAACACCGATCCGATGATCGCGCTTAGACGATCGGTTTCGCGGCGGGCGCAGGCGCGGGTTTCTTCTCCCGGATGCTGCACGACGTGGATGATTGGGTGATAGATGATTTCAACTTTTCCTGTGCGCGGCACACGCCGGTGGGGTGGCCAAACTCGATTTGCGCCGCGAATCGTAACCGGCAGGATAGGTACTCCGGCCTCCAGTGCCATTCTCACGGCGCCGCCTTTCATGCGCACCAGAGAACCATCAGGCAGCCCACGCCCGCCTTCGGGAAATATGACTACTACACCCCCGTTTCGGAGCCAGGTTAGTGAGCGGCGTATCGCAGCCGGATCGCTTCCTTCTACTTGAAGCGGCCAGGCGCCCAGTAGTTGTATCGCTTTTCCTACCACCGGCCATGAGAACGCTTCACTCCAGGCGAGAAAGCGAATCGACCTTCTAATCGGTAAACCTACCCAGGCCGGATCCACATAACTTTGATGATTAGAGGCAATGATTACACCGCCACTTCGGGGAATGTTTTCCAGACCCTTGAATTCCAGGTGCCAGAAGACACGACTGACAAGACCTATCACCGGCCGCAGCAGGTTGATGGACCATAACGGCAATACCATTGCGGCCGGCTTGGCTCGTGCTGCCGGCACGTCTCGCGGTAATGTTCCAGGATCGCTCAAGTTTTAGAGACTCGAAATGAATGGGCGAAGTAGATTATAACCAGTTGAGGCTCTGAAATAAGATTAGCGGAAATCGGGAAGTGTCGAGCTTCAGCTTGAACCACCGAATCCGGGGTTTACAGCGGCCAGTCCCGATCCACAAACTCCACATGAATTCTCTTAACGCCGGAGGCTCCCACACTGTGTCCGCGTATGGCTGCATGTACTGTAAGTTTGAATTGCTCACTAGTCAGCCGGATGAACCTACCTTCAGGTAAGTCGAGAGTCGTGTAAATGGCCGCACCCTTGTAGCTGATATTCTCTGTTACCGTTCGCTCGCTATCGACTACCGCTCCCTTATCGTCGAGGGTCTCAACCAACATGTCCACGGGAATACTGTGGCGTGTCTGGGTCCGCTTATCGGAAGACGCCGACTCCTCAGGCGTCCAATCTGCAATCTGGTTGAGACTATCCGGCGTCGTGCCCGCACTTTCATATCGCTTGGAGGGATCTGCTTCATAACTTCGCGGAGGGCGCTTCCCGATGAACGCAACTCCAATTTCAAACAATGAACTGTCGGGTGACTGTATCGGCCTTAACCGGCGCACCAGCGCCCAAACCCTATATTGGTCCTCCACGTGATCAAACACTCGAAGCTGGCGGGGCATTGGTATTGTCAGGTGCAGCAGACGGCCTTTTTCAACCGGGCGCTTCAGGGTAAAGCCGGCTCCAAATGGCGTCACGTTGATTAGGCGGGTGATCTCAGTCCACTCAAAATCCACGGTTTCGCGGCAGCGCACACGTATCGGTAACTTTAGCTCCAGTCGCTCACGAACTCGCTTGGGTTTGTCCTGGTCAGGCATGAGAAGATCTAACGGTGAAACACGCCGCTTTTAGGCCTAAAACCGAATGCCGTCTTACGCCGCTGAAGACCGGGTCATAGACAAAGTGAAATTGGGGGCGAAGCCATTGATTTTATTAGGGTTTTGTCGCCGCCGCTGATTGCCAAAAGTGCCGAAAAAGGACTACAATAACACTTACTTTTTGGGCGCCATAGAGTTGCCTGTCGCGCGGCCGTTTAAAACCAAATTCGTCGCGAAAGAGCCCACTCAAAAACAGCACAATGATACCAGGCAGAGAGCTCGAATCTTGTTCTGCGGTGGTCGGTGAAAATTTAGACAGCAAAGCTCACGGCGGGCGGATTGTACTGGAAAGGCCAACGGATGGAAACCACTTCTGAACGCGATCACATAAACATCGAAGACGAGATGCGGCGGTCGTATCTCGACTATGCGATGTCCGTCATCATCGGACGCGCCTTGCCTGATGTGCGCGACGGACTCAAGCCAGTTCACCGGCGTGTCCTCTGGGCAATGCATGAGTTGGGCAATACTTACAACAAGCCCTACAAAAAGAGTGCGCGCATTGTCGGTGACGTTATCGGTAAATACCACCCGCATGGCGATACAGCTGTTTACGACACCATAGTTCGTCTGGCGCAGGATTTTTCGATGCGCTATCCCTTGATCGATGGCCAGGGAAACTTCGGCTCGGTTGATGGCGACGCCGCGGCTGCAATGCGTTATACAGAAATTCGCATGGCCCGTGTGGCCAACGCCGTGTTGGCCGATCTGGAAAAGGAGACAGTCGATTTTCAACCAAACTACGACGAGTCTCTTAGCGAGCCCAAGGTTATGCCGGCTCGCATCCCGAACCTGCTCATCAACGGCTCTGACGGAATTGCGGTCGGCATGGCGACCAAGATCCCGCCTCACAATCTCACCGAGATAGTGGATGCCACCCTGGCGCTGCTGCGTAATCCGAGCATTGAACTAGAGGCTTTGTTGGAAATCGTAACCGGGCCCGACTTCCCCACGGGAGGCTTTATCTATGGTGGGGAGGAACTCAGGCGATCGTATCTGACCGGTCGCGGGATCATACAGATGCGCGCGCGCGCCGGCATTGATCGTATCGGACGCGGCACTCAAGAACGCGACGCAGTTGTGATCACTGAAATCCCGTTTCAGGTTAACAAAGCCAGGTTGATAGAACGCATTGCCGAGCTCATCAACGAGAAGAAGCTCGACGGAGTTTCCGATCTGCGCGACGAGTCTGATCGCACAGGCATGCGGATCGTAGTCGAGTTGAAACGGGATGCGGTGCCTCAAATAGTTCTCAATAAGTTGTACAAGCACACGCCCATGCAATCGTCATTTGGCGTGATCAACCTGGCGATCGTTAACGGTCAACCACGCGTGCTGAATCTGAAGCAGATGTTGGAGTGCTTCGTCGACTTCCGCCGCGAAGTAGTCCGCCGGCGCACTGAGTATGACCTTCGCAAGGCCAGGGCACGGGCCCACATCCTGGAGGGTTTGACTAAGGCGATCGACATCCTGGATTACGTCGTGCTTTTGATCAGAAACTCGCGCTCGATCGATGAGGCCCGGCAATGGCTGACGGGGCAGATGAAGACGATTGGTGAAATAAAGACCTGGAAAGGCGCGCCCACTGATGTAGCGATCAAGACCTACCTCGGGAAGGTCCAGAAGACCATGGAGCGTCTTGCGTTCTCAGACTTGCAGGCGCAGGCAGTTCTTGATCTTCAACTGCGACGGCTGTCGGCCCTGGAACGACAGAAGATCGTGGACGAGTATGAAGGGATCATTAAGCTCATCGCGGAGTTGGAAGAGATTCTGGCGAATGAGAGTTCACTGCGACGTGTAATTGCCAACGAGCTGGAAGACGTAAAAAAGGAATTCGGCGATGGTCGCCGAACCGAAATAGTCGATGAAGGTGTCGAGTACTCAATCGAGGACTTGATTGCCGACGAAGACGTGGCCATAACGGTTACCAACAGCGGTTACATCAAGCGAACTCCGGTCACGACTTATCAGCGTCAGGGTCGTGGAGGTAAAGGACGTTTCGGGGCTGCCGCCAAGGGGAGCGACTATGTCGAGCACCTCTTCATCGCGTCTACCCATGCCTACCTGATGATCTTCACCGACGATGGCATGGTCTATAAACTGAAGGTCCATGAAGTACCCGACGCTGCGGCCGCGGCGCGTGGTAAAGCGGTAGTGAATCTGATCAATATTCCCTCGGAACGAAAGCTTGCGGGCGTTGTTCCGGTTCGTGACTTTGCCGAAGGCAGGTATGTGCTGATGGTCACACGGAAGGGTGTGATTAAGAAGACGTCGCTTGCCGATTTTCAAAACATTCGAACAAACGGGATCATCGCGATCAATATCGATGACGGCGATCAATTGCTCGACGTGGTGCTCACTGACGGTACCAAGCGAATCTTCATAGCCACTCACGATGGGGTCGCGATTCGTTTTGACGAGAAGAACGTCAGGCCCATGGGCCGCGCCACGCGTGGCGTGAGAGGCATCGACTTGCGCGCGGATGACTACGTGGTCTCCGTTTGCCCCGTTTCAGCGGACGACTCGGAAAAGATGCTTTCGGTGTCGGAGAAGGGGTATGGGAAACAAACACCTATCACCACCTACCGTTTGCAATCGCGTGGGGGTAAAGGCGTAATCAATATGAAGACGACGGAGAAGACCGGGAAGGTGGTGGCCGTGTTCCCGGTGGACGTTGAGTCTGAAATCATGATCATCACTCAACAGGCCAAGCTAATCCGATTGGAAGCAGACCATATTCGCAAGACCGGGCGGAGCGCGCAGGGCGTAAGGCTCATCAAGATCGACGAGGGTGATAAGGTCACCAGCGCCTCGCTTGTTCAGGCGGCCGCAGAAGATGTGGAAACTGAAGAGACGTCGACGCCTTAAAGCTTGAGAGTTGAAGACAAAACAAACGGTTGTGAGAGTGCTCGTTGCACTTAAAATTTTCTTGATTCACCACTTCAATGCTTCGGGGGCGTCAGCGAACAACTGATTAAGGTCAGGGATCAAACTATGCTGGCGCTTCATCTCCTTCCATACCGTTGGGTGATGCATCCTTTTGAAAGCTCGAACTCGATTCTTTAGTTTGATAGACGCCTCTCCCTTGTCCCGAAGCGTGATGTATCGGGACAAGCGGGCTTCGTAAGAATCGTAAGCTTCTTTTCTTGCCTTTAGTAAGACATCGCGTTCGTTCAATTTAAGTAGCTTGATGGTGTATTCAGCGCGCTCACGATCTTTTGAACCTTTCGGCTTCGTTGGCAGAAACAGGAATGTATCGAGCAAGTCAAGCTCCATAAACTTCAAGGGATCTTCCCAACGCGGATTGATGAGCACCGGAGAGCCAGGTTCAGGCTCGACAACAGGTCCCAAGCGGACTCGGGTGACATCTGTGGCGACCCCAGTGGCAGTCGAGAAAACAGCAAAATGATTGTTTTTTGGGCCGTTGCAGGGACCGCAAGCATAGACGTAGTTATCCCAAAGAAAGGTGGATTCAGGAAAAAGGTCTTTTGGTTTGATGTGCTCAACCTCATCGGCACACGAGTCTTCACAATACACACAGCGTCTTGCGCCCGCGCACATTTTAGTTAACCCTTTTCGAACCTCTGTAAAGGTTCGATTCTTGGGCTTATTCTTAAGGCTGAAGTGCGCCTTGGCTGCGCTGACCCTCTCCGCATAGTCCAGGAGGAGATCGATTTTACCTTGGAACTTTTTCAGTTCCTTAAGGGTATCTGAGGGCAGTGATACCCGGCGCAGTTGAATCATGTCGGTTATTCGGTCTCGTCCTGACTTAGGGAGTGAGCGGAGGTCGGCAAAGTAGCGCGTAGCTCTTCCTGTTCTCTACGTTCGCTGCTCGTAAGCTTTCCGTGTAGTTCTTTGTAGTTGAGTTCGGCAAGTTCGTGAAGTTTTTTCTTGGATTCCTCTGATCTATTGATGTCCTCGCCAAATACTTCGGTACTGTAAGCGTCGAGGACGTTGCCGTAGAGCAAACGGTCGAGTTCTACTCCAGCGAGCATGCATCCCGTCTCATTTGTACCAGGTTGAGGAAGGCGCCAGACAGTTCCGACATCTGCAGCTTGGCAAATGAGCGGGCTATGAGTAGTAACGATGAATTGCATCTTCGGGAAATGCTCTCGTAACCACAAACCAATTTTTCGTTGCCAGGTGGGATGAAGGTGCGCATCAATTTCGTCAATTAACACGACCCCAGGCGTCATGATTTTCGTCATGTCTTCGTTGAAGATGTAACTGGGAGCATATGATCTTGAAAGCTGACGAATCAATTCAAAAGTCATGCTGAGAATCGAGCGATAGCCATCACTCAAATCCTCCACCAGAAGTTCACGATCGTTTGCGTCAATAAACTCGACCCCTTTGGAGGATACTTCCTTGAGCCGTGCTCTGTGTGGAAGGAAACCATCTTGGTTAACAAAATTCTTCAGCGAGTCCAGAAGCTTACCCTCCGGACCTTTCTCGAGCTTCTTGAATTTAAGTTCTTTCAGCCAAGTAAGACCCTCTGACAGTGCGACATTTTCTCCAAACACCGAGAGATGTGAAGCCAATCTGGGGTTCGAAAGAAAAATCCTGTCTACATCTTTATCGCCACCACTGAATCGCCTGAACGGTCCATATGAAGCAGAGAACCACCCCGGTTTGTTTCCCCAGACGTGTCTAACAGGATTCGCACTCGTATTGGAACTTTTTCTTAGCTCAACTTCTCCTTGCAGCCGACTGAAACCAATCTGAACGGGCAGCAGTGTTTGGTAGCCAATCTTTCCTGCTCCTGAAAATCGATCGAGCTTCCGATTGTAAGTGAGATCTAACCTGATTTCTCCAGAAGGTTTGCCTCGGCTTAACCAATCATTCCAGTTCTGGCGCAGCGCGAAGGCTTCTTTAGGTCCCACCAAGGCAAGCGCTATCGAGCGTAAGAAGGTAGACTTGCCTGCACCGTTGTCGCCAATGATGACGTGCCATCCCGGTTCCTTGTTGCGGGGGATAGACCATTCGAGATCAGTAATCGAGCGAATGTTTTTAATTCGAACTTTACGTAGATACATAGGTTAATGCTTCCGCCGGTAAGAGTATCAGACCGAACTCATTGTTTTATTTTTCATTTCTTTCCTCTAAATAGCAATTGTTACGCGCCTTCGCCTTCGACCCAGATCTCGCCGTCCTCGTAAATCTCTTTCTTCCAAATTGGAACGGTGCGTTTGAGTTCCTTGATGGCCCACTCGCAAGCTTCAAACGCAGCGCCGCGATGTGGCGCTCCTACCGAGATTACAACGCTGGTTTCGCCAATTTCCAGCCGACCGGTGCGGTGCACGATTCCGATGTACGCAATATCAAAACGCTCGTGGGCCTGTTTCCCGAGCCTTTGCAATTCCCGCAAGGCCATGGGTGGGTAAGCCTCATAGACGAGGTAAAGGGTTCTGCGACTGCGCGTCCATTCACGAGCATAGCCGTCGAGGGTTACCGTTGCGCCACACTCGGGGAACACAACCCTGCGGGCAACTGATCCTACGTCGATTGGTTCGGTAGTCAGTTCGAAAAAGTCGACCTTATTCGCCTGACTGGTCTCAGCTGATGTCATAAACTCCCCGTCGCCGCGTCCCACCGTCTCCGCGTCTGCGGTTCGCCGCGTCTCTCCATCTCCTCCAGAGCCTCCGCTGACCGGCGGAAAAACTGCGAGCTCATCGCCATCCTTCACTTCTCGATCTTCACGCGCATACTCCTGATTGACTGCGAACAATAGCGAGTTGCCAAAGCGACGCAGGTCGGGGAATTGTTCGATCAGTTGCGCGAGTGCTTGGGAAGACGTGGTACCGCCACTTAAGACTATGTCGCGTTGAGCCTGTCCGACTGCATCGCGGGCCGCGCCAAAAAAGAGGACCTTCACACGCATTTGATTCCTAAGTAGGACAGACATTCTTGTCTGTCGGTGTTTAGTGAAAAAACCGTCACTCGATTAATGCGGCGGCAATGAGTAAAACGATCCACTAATTCACACAAAAATTCACAAAGTCGTTTAGTGTTGGTTAGTGTGAATTAGTGGATCGTTGCTTCGGCACTTAAGTATTCGGCCGGGCTCGTAACGTAACCAAAGACAGACAGGAATGTCTGTCCTACTCCAATTCAATTTTCTTGCCGCTATGGCCGTTGCCTTTTGCCAGTTGATGCACGCGTGCCCGCTCTTCGTAGTTTGAGAGGGCGCGCGTCAGCATTTCCCGCAGGCGACGTAACCGCTCGGAAGTCGATCGCAGTTCGAGCAACTCCATTTTTACATCGGTGTCAACTTCCATCGCTGCCGCCACCAGAAAAGAAAGCCTCTGTGGCTCTGTATCGGTGATATCCGGCAAGCTGGCTCGCTCGTCGTTGATGATCCGCACCGCGCGCGCGATGCGCGTAAAACTTTCGGCAACGTCACGCGAACTCTCGCGCAGAACTTGATTGTCCTCTTCTTCGTCTTCAAAGAAGCTCACACGGGCAAGCAGGTATGGATCGTTGCGCTCTACATATTCTTCGATGCGATATCTAATCACACCAATCGTCAAAATGTTGGAACGACCATCGGGTAACACCTGGGTTTCAGTTACCTCAGCGACACACCCGATGTGACCTGCCGGTGGGATTTCCTTATCAGATGTCGAAACATCGAAGTAGGAAAGGCCAAACAGGTTATTTCCGGCGCGAATATCGCCCAGCATCTGCCGGTAACGCGGCTCGAAAATGTGTAACGGGAGAGGCACCCCGGGAAACAAGACTACCGACAACGGGAAGATCGGAAGTTCACTGACGCCGCTAACTCTATCGCTGGCTTCACTCATCACCCACCAATTCCCGAGCTGCAATCGCCCGGAGCCACTCGTCCAACGCAGGGTTTATATGTTGAATTGCGAGGTGTGTATTATCGCAGGTTGTAACGCAAACTGTTAGTTTGCGGACGTTGCGCAAGAGAAGGGTTACCGGTTGAGGGGTTCTGCCGCTGCCTCCGCAAACTAACAGTTTGCGTCACAAGGCTTGCGATGTCAGACAAAATCCAGTGAGCGCGGCGCCATCCGGCGCATGGTCGAGAGCAGTTGTTCTGTATCGAATGGCTTACTCAGAAACTCGTCTGCGCCCACCGCGTAACACGCCTTGAGAGTTTCGATGCCGCTGGCAGCAGTCATTACTAAAACTTTTGATTCCGGAAGATGTCTTTTGATGTACTCCAGGATTCTAAGTCCTACTTCGGGTGACTCAACTTCAGGCGGCAGGTGCAAGTCGAGGATAGAGACGGCGGGCTCATGCATTGTCGCGCGGCGAATGGCGGTGTGCATATCATTCGCAATCATCACCTCGTACTCGTCGCTGAGAGTCCATAGCAACTGCTGCGTGATGGCCTCATCGTCATCAACGATTAGGATTCTGGGCTTCATTCTGGGGGAGGTTCTCCTTACTGCAAACTGCTTCGGAGTGTCCTTCACCCAAGCAATGTGCATGCCCTGTCAGCCCTTTTTTTCAAGTAGTGGCTCAATGGGGACATTGCAAATCAGCATGAAGTCTTTCATTTCGCCAACTGGAGCCGTTCGGATAGAGAGTGTCTACAGATGTGGACGGGGTTTAGTAGGACAGACATTCCTGTCTGTCAGGGTTGAGTGAGAAACATGTCAGAGCGAAACTGCGACCCCACATCCTTTCATCCAAGTTAGACAGACAGGAATGTCTGTCCTACTTAAGCAGGATACTTACTTGGCAGGTTCAGTTCTGAGGAAATCAATTCCGGCGGCGCCTTCCGCGACGTCTACGCTGGCGGCAATCTTGAGCGTGGAAAGATCGATTATTTCGACCGTCCCTGGCTCCGCTCCTATTCCCTCAACCGAAACAAACGCGTAGCGGTCGTCAGGTGAAACAACTACGCCGTGCAAAACTTTTCGCCGGGTAGGAATTCTCGCGAGTTCGCGTCCAGTTTTTATGTCCATCACCGAGATCGACTGATCGCGCTTGTTGGTTGTCAGCAAACGCGTGCCGTCCTTAGTGACTGCAAGATTGTAGACCCCGGCTCTTGCCGGAATGCGGCGTTTTGGTTTCCAGCTCGCAGCTTCAATTTCAACAATCTCGTCCGACTTGTTACAGGCGACAAAAACCGATGCCCCAGTCGCCGACGGTTGTGCCCAGGTGGGTGAACAGGAAACATCACCGGCCTTGGGCGGCTCCATTCCATGATCGCCCATGTCGTGCTTGTTTGCGCCCTTGGAGGAAGCGTTGTGTCCTGACGGTCCGGGCGCGCCGGTCATACCCATCTCGCGTCCTTTCGTCAAGAAAAAATGACGGGAAACTTTCAGCGTGTGCGTGTCAATCTCGACCAGCATGTCGTCCATCATGCAGGCTGAGTAGTGTTTCGTGCCCTGCGGGTTAAAACGCGAGCCATGCGGCATCGCGCAGGTTTTGATGCGCGCGATTTCCAACATCGGCCCCGTGGCCACGACCGACACGGATGAAGGCACCATATCGCCATGGAGGTTGAAGTTGACCACGTAAAGCAGGCTGCCGTCCGAGTTGATGTCCATCGTGGCGGGAAAGTAGCCGAGCGCAACGCGGCCCAACAACCGATCACCCTGGGTCGAATATTTCCAGACCGAGCCAAACGGCCGGCCATGGGCGAGCGAAACGTAATACGACTGCTTGTCCGGAGCGATGGCAATGCCGTGGGGACCATCAATGTCGGTGGGCATGTCGCCCGTGGCAAACGCGTGATCAACCCGCGCGCCGCCTGGTGCAAAACGAATTAGAGAGATCTTGTCAGCCGCTTCGGAGAGTACGTAAACCAGGTAGTCTTTATCCGGCGGTGCCTGAGATAGGGTCGGTTGACGGTTTGTGGAAACTAGCGTCAGCAGACAGGCGAAGGCGAAGAACTTAAGTCTACGGTTTCTCAGGTGGAAAATCCTTTTCATCGATCTCATCGATCACCTTCAACTCCGCGCCGAATTTCTGATAACCACGGAAACGAATTTCATTACGACTCTGGAGCGTCATCTGCTTAACAATGCTCGTCATGCGAAGGTCGGAAATCATCGGCAGTAAGTATTTGTTTTCCCCGATGGTGACCCAGTCGTAATCAATAACTGTGGTGGCTGCCTTAATCTGGAAGTCGCCTGGTATGTCGGTGGCTACCTGCTCGAACCGCAGCACGCGATTCGCTTCACGATCGATCCAGATACGTCCTCGCGAACCGGCACTTACCGATGCACTATCGGCACTCAGAGTTAGAATAGGCGTCTTGACTTCGTATTCGTAGACTAGCGTGCGGCGGCCACGGACTAGATCCGTGTCAGCTACCTTGAACTCCGTCCTGGTCGCCGGTTTAAAAAGATCAGCCAACGCCGAAATGTATTCAACGCCACTCGAGCTCGCCCCGCCGACATACTTGCTATAGCTGCTGCCCTCGGTAACGTCCTGGCCCAGCGGCATACCGTTTCGGGCGAGCACCTTGTACTGTTCACCCGCGTTGGCCCGATATCCCACCGCAATCGTGAGATTGTCATGGGGCAGCCAATTGTTGGTGGTGCCGAAAGCGACCGAGCGTTTAATTAGCTGCTTGACTATGAAGTCAGGCATCGCCTGAGCCGCGCCGAGCGTCGCCGCGCGTGTGCGCTCGAGCAGATCGTTGGCCTCGGCCGCCGCAGGCCTCGCCGATGCTGCCGGGTTTATCCTTCTGCGTTCAGCTTCTTCAAGGGTGCGGCGAAGCAGGACATCGTTTCCACTCTTGCTGGCCACCAGAGAACGCATGCCATCAGTGAGTTGAAACGCGATGCCGCGCTTCCGGATCTCTTCAACGACCTCGTCACGGCGTTCCGGGTGTTGTGGTAGTTGGTAAACGAGCGACACAAGTTCGCGGTTCGAGAGCGGGGAAGTCGGCTGCGAAGCCTGACTCAGAGCAGTGAAAGCGCAAACGAAAAGGACAAAAACGACTGAAGAGTGCTTAAAAATGGAGTGCATATTTATTAAAACTCGGGTTTAGACTAAACCTGCGAACTGTTCCGATGGAACAAGTGCCGGGGTAGTTGCCTCAGTATCGAATATCCGATCTTAACCTGCAAAGAAGGAGAATGCATATCGGACATCATCACTACATTCAAGTGGGGTAGAAGCTAAGGAGACTCTGTGAAGACTCTCAGTGGGGAAGGTGGGCTTGCCCCCGCTCTTCGTGGCGCAGTCTCAATCATGAAAAAATTGAGCACCTTAACTTTGAGGGTAGCCCAGTGGCAGATTCGCTTTCTTGAACTGAGGTAATCAACGGAAGAGCGGGGGCAAGCCCTCCTTCCTGACCTGAGAGCTTTCACAGGGACTCCTTAAGAACACAGCGCCTGTATCGAACCCTTCAAAATCTCAACGCAGCGCTCAAGTTCATGCACCGGAACAAACTCGTCGGTCCGGTGAGCAACGCGTATGTCTCCCGGACCCATGACAACTGCTTCCGCACCCAGCTCGGTCAACTGGGCCGCTTCCGTTCCAAAGGCGACGGTACCTGCCGGTTGTCCGGTAAGTTGTTCAAGAAGACCCACGAGCCTGGAGTCGGCCGACGTTTCATAACCCTCATCGGTGCGGGCGGCATCCACTTCAAACAAGAGTCCGGGATCGGTTTTCTTTTCGTCTTCAATAGCGTCGGCCAGGAGCTCCAGTAGTTTCTCCGGACCCTGTGCAGGTATGGGCCGCCATTCAAGTGTGAACTTACATTCGCCGGCAATCACGTTCTTTGCCGTGCCCCCGCGGATGAGACCCACATTTAGAGTTGTGAACGGTGGATCAAACGCGGCGTGCTTGTCACTTCGCAGTCGATCGGCGATCGTTTCAATCCGGGTAATCAAACGAGCGGCGCCCACAACCGCCGAAGACCCCAAAGCAGGATAAGCACTGTGCGCTTCCCGGCCCTTCACGGTTACTTCGGCGAGACAATAACCCTTCCCGGCACGCATCGGCCGGAGCGAGGTGGGCTCACCCACGATCGCATAACGCGCTTGCAGGGACCGCGCTTTCGCCAGCCGCTTGGCTCCGATCAACCCGATCTCTTCATCAGCCGTAAAAACCAGGGCCAGAGGTCGGGCCAGCTTCTTCAAATCGATTGTGGCAACTGCTGAGAGCGTTGCTGCAATGAAAGCCTTTGTGTCACAGGCGCCGCGGCCAAAGAGCTTTCCATCGCGCTCGGTCAGGGTGAGTGCTGTTTTCCAGATTGGATCGTATGGGACGGTGTCTGTATGGCCCACAAGGGCCAGCTCGACTTCCGGCTTATCTGAGAACGACTGAGCGCCCGCCAGTGCAATCAAGTTTACTTTTTCAATACCGTTGTCATCGACGTAAGGAAGTCGTCTGATCTCGAGCCCCATCGCCTCGCAGCGACCCGTTAGGTAGTTCACGATCTCCGCATTTGAGCGCGAAGACACGGAATCGATTGCCACCAATTGGGCCAGTGTTTCTTGAACAGTCATTGATAATTAAAAGCTTCTCTTTGGAGTGCGGCGGCCCGGCGCCGCTTTGGCCCGCGGCGGCCTGGTGCCGCTTCGTTGCGCAACATTAAACCACCAGGTTGGAGGTGCTCGAGGTTGGACCAAAGCGGCGCCCGGGCCGCCGCACTCCAAAGAGTAGCTTCACCCCCACAGGTTCTTCTGCAATCGCTTGAATCGCTCGACAATCTCTTCCTGCTGGCTGTGTCGCCCATCTTCGACGATCCGCTTCCCGCCCACCACCACATCCTTCACTGCGGTTTGCGAAAGAGAAAACACGATGCTTGAAAGCAAATCATCTTCCGAGGCCCCGGCAATGGACGGATCGTCGAGATCGACCGTGAAAAAGTCAGCAGGAGAATCTTGCGCAAGTGTTCCGCCAGTCGCCCCGATACTTCTGGCTCCGTTCACCGTTGCGCATTGAAAAAGGCGAGCAGCGAGCGCGGAAGGCCCCTGGTCATCTGGTCCAGCCAGGACGGCACGCTCCATTTTCTGAAGTCTTAAGTGATACTCCAGTTCTCGCGCGTCTTCTAGCAAATTAATCTCGACGTGACTATCTGTTCCCAGCGCGACGGGCACACCCTGTTTCAAGAATTCATCGACAGGAACAACTCCGTCGCCCAGATTCCGTTCCGTCGTCGGACACGCGCAGACAGTGGCTCCGGTTGCCGCCAGCATGCCGACAGCTTTGGGCGTCACATGAATCACATGAACGCCCGTGAAGCGTTCGTTAAGCAGGCCCTCGGTATCCAGCAGGGCCACCGGCGATCGGCCGTATTCGTTAATGCAAGCGGACACCTCGGCCGGCTGCTCCGCGACGTGCATATGGACCGGCAACTGCCGCTCGTTCGCGAATTGAACGACCGAGCGCAGGTAATCCAAAGGGACTGCGCGCACGCTATGCGGCGCCACACCAACCCATGCTCGTTCTTTAGCGCCGGCAAGGTCAGTTTGCAACCGTTCGACGTGCCTTAGATAAGTTTCCCAGTCCTTTTCAATGAAGCGAGATTGTTGGGGGTTTGTGGCCATCTCATGACCTGATCGCGCATAAGCGACGCGAAGAAGCGCGATGCGCAAGCCCACATCCTGAGCTGCACGCACTACTTCTTTGGCAAGCAGGTTTGGATCATCGTAAGGAGTTCCGTCCGGTGCGTGATGAAGGTAGTGAAACTCACCGACGGCGGTGATTCCGCTCAAGGCCATTTCCAGAAAGGCCATTCGCGAGGCATCGTAAACATCTTCGGGAGCCAGCCGCGCCGCGGCGCTATACATCATCTCGCGCCATGTCCAGAAACTGTCTTTTGTGTTGACAGTCCGGTATTCGGTGCGCCCGCGAATCACGCGTTGAAAGGCGTGGGAATGTGCATTAATGAGGCCAGGCAGCAACGCTCGGCTATCAAGTCGGGTCGCTTTCTCAACCCCATCAGCTTCCTGGCTTAGATCCACGATGCCATCGGTGCACACTAAAGCTCGGTTGCGATGAAAGCGCCCATCGTCATACATCACTTCCGGCAGCCACGTTGTTGACTTAGAAGCACTCAATCGTTTTTCTCAGGGGAGAGAGGGAAAGTTCACGATCCACTAAATTACACGAATCAACACTAACGTTTTTCGTGAAACTTCGTGGATCGTTTTACTCCCTGCGGTCTTTCAATGGTCAATGAGAAATGAAAAATGATGTATGGAAAATCTTGTTCCCGCGCGCCCCTACCTCACGGTCGTGCTACTGCCCCTTTAATCCACTCCACGACATTCCGCTCCAGCACATCAAGCGGCACTGCGCCGGAGCCCAGCACGACGTCGTGAAACTCTCGAATATCAAACTTAGTACCAAGTTCCCGGCGGGAACGCTCGCGCAATTCCTTAAGCTTCAATTCGCCGGTCTTATACGCCAGGGCCTGACCCGGCCAGGCGATGTAGCGATCGACCTCATTGACGATGTCCAGCTCCTGTTTGGCGGCATTATCCATGAAGTAGTCGATGGCCTGTTTTCGCGTCCAGTGCATCTGGTGCAATCCCGTATCAACCACCAGCCGCACCGCGCGCCACATCTCATATGTAAGTTGACCAAACTTCGCATACGGATCGTCGTAGAGCCCCATGTCCTCGCCGAGCGACTCCGCATACAGTCCCCAACCCTCAACAAAGGCAGTGTAGCCACCGAAGCGTCGGAAGTTTGGAATGTCGCCCTGCTCCTGGGCCAGAGCAATCTGAAGGTGATGTCCAGGCACTGCCTCATGAAGCGAAAGCGCCATCATCTCCCACTTGGGCCTCGACTCGGGTTTATAGAGGTTCACAAAATAGGTGCCCGCGCGCGACCCATCGGCCGAAGGCTGGCGGTAGTAAGCCGTGGTTGTATCCGGAGCTACCGCCGCTGGAATCGCCTCCAGGCCGTAGGGCATGCGCGGCAGCTTTCTAAACACCTTCACCAGGTGTGGATCGATTCTCTTCGACATCGCCTGGTAGGCGACAAACAACTCCTCGGGTGTGTCGTAATAGAAACGCTTGTCGGTCCGGAGAAATGTAAAGAACTCAGCCAGTGTCCCCTTGAAACCCACCTGGTTCATCACTTCCTGCATGGCTGCGCGAATACGTTTGACCTCACCGAGCCCTTTGTCATGAACTTCGCGCGGAGTCACGTTCGTAGTCGTAAACTTGCGTGTGAAGTGAGCATACATCGCTTCGCCCTGCGGAATCTGCCAGGCGCCGACTTCATCAAAGGACGCAGGCAGATACTCCTCGGCGAAGAACTTCTTGAAGCGTTTGTAGGCTGGAATGATGTTCGTGTTGACGGCCGCGAGCGCGTCGCGAGACAGTCGATCACGTTCGGCCACAGGAACGCCGGCAGAAAAACGCTTGAAGGGTTTGTAGAAGAGACTGTCTTCCGGCTTGTCGACGATTTGCTTATCAATCTGAGCGGGCACGCGCTGCATGATTACCTTTGGCAGCAGCACTCGCGCTTTGATTCCTTCGCTCATTAGGGCGATCGTCTGGTCCATGTAGAGGGGAAAGGCTTTGAGGCGCGCAATCCAATCTTCGTAGTCTTTGACTGTTTCGAAACGCAGAGAATCAGCCAGCTCGTTTTGAGTTTGAATTCCGCCGCGCTGGTTCAGCGGCACCAGATACCAGCGATATTTGTACTCTTCGATATCGCTCTCATAGTCTTTCTTAAACAGATCGTAATTCAACTGGTCCGCCGCTGAGAGCTTGCGGCGATCAATCTTCTCGAGTCGCTGCAGCACCTCGATGTCATGTTCATGCCGCGCCTTAATAGCGGCCAGGCTGCGATCGCCCCAGCGATCGTTCCAACGGCGATCGCCCAGTTGCGAGGCACGTGTAGGGCTCTGCTGGAGATCATATTCCCACTCACGTGCGAAGAGATCGTGCAGTGCCTTGGTGGTGGAGGCGTCCTGTGCAAATGCAGGGATGCCGAGCAGGAAAACTGAAAAAGTGATGACGACCAAACGCTTAGTTAGTAGAAACATTAATGACCTCCAATGAACATCGCAAAAGGCCCCTCCCTGGAGTGCGCCGGCCCGGCGGCGCTTTGGTCAAAACACAACGAACAATACTGCTGCGGACGTTCGAGATCTCTCCGTCGGCACTCGGTGATGGAGCGACAGGCCAAAGCGCCGCCGGGCCGGCGCACTCCAAGGAGGCGTCCTTATCCCAGGTTTCTTGCTGCTAAAACCTCTTTAGCTGCAGATCGATCCCCGGTGCAACTAATCCGCCTCGGCCCATCGAGGAATCTGATCTCAAATCGCAATCCCTTATACAACTCAACAATCCTCGGAGTCGCCTGATTCGAAAGGACCACTGGTCCCGGATGTGCCGCCAGCCACTCCGCGGTGCGTACCTGGTCCTCCCAACTAAAACCGCCCGCGCTGTAAGTCGTGAACTCAACGTCGTAGGGCGGGTCCGCGTAGATGAAATCTTCCGGCTCTACCGGCAGGGTGGCAATATCCCCGGCAGAAAACACCCAGGCTTCGAATACCCGGCGGAAGGCGGAAAATTCGGTCGCGTAATTGATCGACTTGTGGGTGCCAAATGGCACGTTGAATTCGCCGCTTTGATTGAACCGGCAAAGCCCGTTGAAGCATGTACGATTCAAATAGTAGAAGAGCTGGGCCGCTTCACTACTACCCGCTTTCCCCTCCTCGATTAGTTCGTTGAAACGATCGCGGTGGCGATAAAAAGTTTGTTCGTCGTTCTTCATCTCGAGGGTCAAGTCGAGACCGCGCTGCAGATGGAGGTAAAAGTTTATCAGGTGACGATTAATGTCATTCAGCAGAGCACGTTCCGGCCTCAGTCCCAGCACAGCCGCCAGCCCGCCGCAAAATGGTTCGACATAGCGTCTGTGGGAATGGGGCCGCCAGAGCGGCTCGAGGTGAGGAACAAGCCAACGCTTTCCACCTGCCCACTTCAAGGGAGGGCTCGTCGACGAATGCGTCGCTTGAGAGGGCGAGGACGCTGGATGACCTTCAGCAGAAACGCGCAATGCCGCTGAAGCCGCCATAGAAGACGAGGCTAAATTTATGGTTGCTGTGGGCTTGGCCGCCAGGAGCTTTTTGGTTTTCACGTTTTAAGCAGGCGAAACATAACAGCACCCATGCTGCTGGTCAAAGATAGTTCGGGCTTCAGCCGGGTGATACCGCACGCCAAGCCATCTCATTTATATCAGCGCGATAATTAGTCGGGTGATGCTCGAGCAAGACTACGTCATGTGAAGCGATCACATTCATACCGCGGCTTCGTCCGGTGATCGAAGCCCGCAATCTGTTTCCTGAACGGCCTTGACGGTTTCTCGTTTCCCCGTTATGCAAAATCAGCGTCCGCTCACCGGGCTAAAGCCACGGTGGGAATAAGATTGCTTCGGCGAATCTCATATATGTGCTGTATATCCCACCGCTAGATGATGCGCCCTGTAACCTTTCTGCCCCCAACTAATGGCGAGTGTGGTATTCTGCCCCGGTAAGATCCAGAGCGTTTGAGAAAGGCCCACGTCCCAAAATGAAGCAGCTTCTCCCGGTTGCTCGCAGCAAAAACCTGATCGTAAAAGAGTTACCCGACGAGACTTTGATCTACGATCTTGACTCTGATAAAGCTCACTGCTTGAATCAGACTGCGGCACTCGTGTGGAAAAATTGCGACGGCAGGAAAACTGTCGCCCAACTGTCTGAGCAGATGGAAGGGGAAACCAACTCAAAGGTGCCGGAGGAGATGGTCTGGTTGGCACTTGCACAATTGGAAGAGTCTCACTTGCTTGAGAGCCCCCTGGCGAGGCCTGCGCGTCTGGCAGGAATGAACCGGCGTCAGCTAGTGAGGACGATTGGTATTGCTGCACTCACGCTGCCGGTTATTCTGTCGATCGTTGCGCCTACCGCCGCGCAGGTTGGGTCATGCGCTGGCGGCAATCGGCCGGACGGTTGTCCATGCGGTAATCCTGGCGACTGCATGCCAAGCCAACACTGCAACAGTGGAGTCTGTGGACCGTAGTTTGGCCTCCGAAACGCCGCGACGCCCTTAGTCAATCCCGTAAAATCGACTTAAACACCTGAGCGTTTCTCAATTTCTCAGTAGTTGTTTCTAGTCGCTCCGTCAGAGGGTTCGCCTGGTCGTTGGGGTACTCCCTTGCCGCGTTCCTCTTAATATCCTGCGATTTATGTCCCCGCAAGAGTTCTTCAAAAACAAAATTGTTGAAATCGTCAAAGCCTTCAATGCCGAGTGCATTCGATTCCTTTGACCCTAATACTCTTGTCGTCGATAGTTCCGCAACCCAGTCGAGAATGGTTTCCACAGGGTCCTGCTCGGGAATGCGCTCCTTCACTAACTCTAGAATTTTCTCGCGGCTCGGCACATTCAAAAGCAGAGCCAGAAAGAAGCGATGTTGCTCGCTCGTGATGCTTGCGCGACGCAGAATGATATCGTGTTGCCGGTCCTGTTCCTCTAAAACGGGCAGTACCAGATCTGTAATCTCACCGTGAACGCTTCTGCACCTTTCCAGAATTGCTTTGAAGCGGTCCTGGCCGGTTGATAAACCAAACAGCGCATCCATCGGATTGCCTTTGAGATGGTGAAACGTCTCCGCCAGTACAAAGTAGGCCGTGTGAAAATCTGACGCGCACACCAGATTGCCAATCATCGCGTCGGCGTCTTTGTGTTTCATTCCCAGCAGGAGTCCAACGGTTTGTTGTTTCTTCGCCATTGACGCATTTCTGAAAAACGGGTTGAAAGCGAAATACGGTTTGCGGTAGTCATACTGCACCGCCGCCGATGGCGTGCCCGCGGTCCTGATAGTGATGGTTGCTGAAGGCCGGTCGAGGTGAAACAAGGAATGTATGAACTGTCTGCCGGGTTTAATCGTGCGCACGTCCTGTTGCTGTAACAACTGAACGTCGTTCAGCGCGAGCTCGCCAACCGAGAAGTGTTCGTTGATGACTCTGTCTTCACGGAAGGAGTAACTGCTGTGGATCGAGGAGCCGAGCAGGACCTGAAATGCGCCGGTAAACGCGTGCTGATGAATGCTTGTGGTGCCGTCGAGCCAATAGTAGACGTCGATGTAAAACCTGGGACCGGAGAAAAGCGTCACGGGCGGGTTGCCGAATCTGCCCTCGACATCATGCTGTTCGGGTAGGGCAGCGGTGGTGTGCACCCAACGGATAATCTCCCAGGGGTCAACGCGCGCCGGCAGATCTGATTCAAGCAGCGCCTGCTCGGCAATTTCTGGAAAGAGTTGTTCGTTATAGTTCTGCTCTTTCCAACGGCTTTCCACCAGCGCGCCGAGTTTTTGAAACTCCTCCATGCAGCCTCGTTTCAACTAATTTGAGTTGCCAGAATAGGAAGCAACTTTGGATTAGGCAAGTGATGTCTCCAGAGCGGCTTTGCGCTCCCGAATTCATTAATGTATCTCAACCAACGCATAAAGCGGCGTCAAGCCCCGCACTTCAAACGGTGGCCCATCACGATGATTGAAATCTTGCATTTAGCTCCTACAGGTACTGACTGAAAAACATTGGATCCTCCCCTCGAACGATGTTAGGTTCCCCGACGTTCAAAAAAAAGCAATCCAGAGCGAACGCAACTAACTCAGCAATCCATCAGTTGTCACTCGTAAAAACACGTAGGTCCAAATGTGTTGGGACTCGCTCTTCCTCGCCCGGAAGAACCAGTCAATCAAACTCAGAAGCCCAGGAGTTCTTGACTCAGGCTATCCATGAAGCCCACTTTGGGATATCTACCTGAAGCCCGCCGTGAAGGAATCATCAGCAAAGAAGCTGATGGTGAATTGCTGATCTACGATCTCGAACGAGACAAGGCCCACTGCCTGAATCTCACCGCCGCATTCATCTGGAAAAATTGCAACGGCCGGCGAACGATTTCTGAATTGGCACGCGCTGTCAGTAAGGAAATGGATGTCACGATTGATGAGGCCGTGATTCAACTCGCAATCAGACAATTGAGTCGCGATAATTTGCTTAAAGGTTATAAGGCAATGCCTCCGGCGGCAGATCTTTCAAGACGCGCAATTGTGCGCCGCTTGGGCGTGGGTGCTGTTCTGTTGCCATTGATTACGAGCATAACGGCTCCAACGGCACGCGCCGTGGTTAGTTGTCCGAGTGGGGCGTGCACGACGGACAGTGAGTGTGGCGCGCCGACTTCTGGTTGCATTTGCTCTACAGTTTTTAAGACATGCGTTCCCGGATAATGTTTTTCGGTTAGAGAACTAACGTGGCAAACACCTTCGTTACTGTCGCTTCAATGAGTCACTCTCAGTCAAACAAGAACTATTGCCCTCCGCTCGTGCGCTTCTTGCGAACGTCGAGTGTATTGTTTGAGCTAATCAGAAAGGCCACCATGAGGCGTCTAGTGTTGACAGGTTCCTCAATACTGTTGTCTGCAGTTTTTGTCATGATAGCTCTAGGTCAAACTCAGCAGCCACCTAGCCCGCTTCCCCTTGCCATCCCCCTTACGGTCGGTACTTCTTACAATCAGCCATTTGACGGCGGCGCGACTCTAGCCAATCTGGCGCAGACTCCCGAAATGGGGCAAAGCACATCTCTTCCTCCGGGTTGGGCTTTTTTCGAAAACGGCACAAGCGTCAATGATAATGGTAGTTACGAGATTAGAGACGGAAGTGGGAACGGTCCCGACACCTTTAGTTTTGGCGTGGCAGCCAGCACAGAACGAGCTTTGGGCAGCGTTACGGCGAGTACATTACTAAGTCGGTTCGGTGCAAGATTTCAAAATGCATCGACCAGTACCGTTACCTCACTTATCATTCAATACACTGGCGAGCAATGGCGCCAGGGCTCAGCCACAACTGATGTCCTCAATTTCTCATTCAGCATAGATGCCACAAGTCTTGATGTAGGGACGTATACAAATGTTTCAAACCTTGACTTCACCCCGCCCAATACGAGTTCGCCCACAGGTGCTCTTTTGGGAAATGCACTCCTTAACAAAACAACTCTTAGTTTCACAATAACGGGATTGTCTTTGGCGCCCGGGGCAGAATTTTGGATTCGTTGGACTGATCCTGACGTCACTGGTTTTGATGACGGTTTGGCAATCGACAATGTTAGTGTCCAGATTGCCAGCACCACGGCTGTCGAGTTGTCTGGGTTCACAGCTGATTACTCAAAGGACGGTGTCGTTCTGAAATGGCGCACCGGATATGAAGTAGACAGTCTCGGCTTCAATCTCTATCGCGAGCAGAACGGCAGGCGCGTACTAGTCAATCCTTCCGTTATCGCAGGTTCTGCCTTTGCCGTAGGTCGCACTCCGATGACAGCGGGCGATTCCTACTCGTGGCTTGATCCCCACGGTTCACCCGATACTATCTACTATCTCGAGGATCTCGATTTGGATGGGACCAGCACACTCCATGGGCCCATTGCGCCTTCAGCTGAGTCAGGCGGTGGCCGCAGTTTTCCTCAACCCGATAAACGGTCCAAATACGAGCGCGCGTTGCTACTCAACGAACTAAACAGCAACGCGCTGGCACAGACCGCCGCGCACAGCTCCCAAAGAGGTTGGGCCACGTCGCCGCGGTCAGTCGAGACTCCCTCGCCGCTGAGAACCTTCCCATCGACGCTCGACAACGAAGACAACTCGACACCGGTGCACCGCGCACTAACGAGGTTGGCGGGTTCACTTAATGTTCCGGAGCCATTCTCGACGGCCAGTACAACCAATCTGACTTCAGTTCAGCAGCAGAGAATTTTGGCGGGAATGCCTGCGCTAAAGCTTGCAGTGCGCGCGGACGGTTGGTATCGCGTGGCCCAACCTTCGCTCGTGGCTGCCGGTCTCGATCCAAATGCAGATATCCGCAATCTGCAACTGTTCGCCGACGGTATCGAGGTGCCAATTAAAATCAATAGCAGTAACACCAGCGGTCCGCTCGCTGCCGGCGATTCAGTCGAGTTTTACGGAGTTGCGCTCAACACTCCTTCCACTGACACGCGTGAGTACTGGCTTATCTCAGGTTCAAACGTAGGGAGCAGGATAAGTGCGCAGACTTTGAAGGTGCCTGGTCCAATTGGAGGTCTGCGGAGCTTCGACTACACGGTCGAGCGCAGGGAGCGATTAATTTACTTCTCAGGCCTCTTGAACGGCGATACCGAAAACTTTTTCGGACGCGTAATCAATACCGCGCCCGTTTCGCAGACGATTTCAATTCGACACCTCGACGCGGACGACACAACTGGCCCGCAGTTGGAAGTAGCTCTTCAGGGTGTGACGCTTCAGGAACACGCGGTTACCGTGCTCGTCAATGGCACTGAGGTAGGCACGATGAACTTCTCCGGATTCTCAAACACGGTGACGCAGTTTCCCGTCAGTGCTGGAGTTTTGCGCGACGGTGACAACACAGTCACTCTCCAGCGTACAAACGGTATCAGCCTCGTGGATTATTTGCGTTTGACTTACCCGCATACCTACGAGGCCGAGAACAATCAATTGCAGTTTACGGTGCGGGGTCGCGCACGCGTTTCCGGCTTCACTGTCCCGCGTATATTTCTGGTGGATATCACGGATCCCAATGCAGTCAGGGTCTTCAATCCAAAAGTTGAGAAAGTACCCGGCGGATATGCTTTCAGCGTAAACACCTTGGAGACTCGTACGTTCCTCGCCTTGACCGATCAAGGGGCGCGCCAACCTTTTGCAATAAGGCGCAACGAACCCTCTAACTGGAACGCGAGTACTCAAGGCGCGAATCTGGTAATCATCACGCCTGGAAGTTTCCGCGATACCGTTGAGCCTCTCGCTCAGTTGCGGCGCAGCCAGGGACTGTCGGTTGCGGTGGTCGCCATCCAGGATGTCTACGATGAGTTCAGCTTTGGTGCGCACACTCCCCGCGCAATTCGCGACTTCCTCGAATGGGCGGGAGACAACTGGGCCAGGGCGCCGCGCTTTGTCCTGCTGGCAGGCGATGGCAGCTACGATCCTCGCGACTACCTGGGGAACGCCGAAAAAGACCTGGTGCCGGTTCGTTCAATCGACACCGCAATCATGGAAACGGTTTCTGATGATTGGTTCGTGGATTTCGATGACAATGGCGTTGCTGACATGGCAATCGGACGTTTGCCAGCCCGCACCACCGCCGAACTGAACACGATGATTTCCAAAATCGTGGGCTACTCGCCGTCCAACGAGACTCAAAATGCTTTGATGGTTGCCGACAAGATGGACGCAAAGACAAACTTCGACTTTGAGGCTGCAGCCAACGAGCTAGGCACGCTTCTGCCTGCAAGCATTGGAACTCAAAAAATATTCCGCGGAGACAATCCAAGTTCGACTGTTCGCGACCAAATCGTCGGCGCGATCAATCAAGGGCCGCTGCTCGTCAATTTCATCGGCCACGGATCAGTTGAGGTTTGGACCGGCGGCCCGATCCTAAGCACTACCGACGCCAGGGCATTCCAGAACGGCACGCGACTGTCAGTGTTCCTGATGATGACGTGCTTAAATGGCTATTACCAAAACCCGGGCCGCGAGAGTTTGGCCGAGTCGCTCTTGCGGGCGAACACAGGTGGAGCGGTTGCAGTTTGGGCCTCATCGGGAATGACCGAACCCCGGCCGCAGTTTGACGTAAGCCGTTCCGCGTATCAGCAATTGTTCGGTAGTGAACAATTAACGTTGGGTGAGGCCATCCGTAGATCAAAGATGGGAAGCACGGATCGTGACGTCAGCCGAACGTTGATCTTTCTTGGCGATCCATCGATGAAGATAAGGTAAGGCGACCGCCGACTCAATCACCATTCATTATCCGGCGGTCGTCGGTCGGCCGTCTGCGGTCGTCGTTTGCGATTCCGCAATCACTCGATTTATTATCTTTCCCCTGCCAAATGCCGGAGTGGCGAAATTGGTATACGCACCAGACTCAAAATCTGGCGAGGTCAAAC
>JBBPIC010000168.1:0-1984 GCA_038040525.1 Acidobacteriota bacterium
CCAGCGGAAAGGCAGAGCCTTTCCGCAGTGTGCGGCGGCAGAGCCGCATGCCGAGAACTTCAAGATCTCGTCAAACTAACTTTTCGGGCAAAGCAGGTTGTACTCTAAACACCTGTTAGGAGGATTATCAAGGCTTACGCCGCGGCACCTCACTGAGAATTACCGATATTTCCGAGGGAGTAGAAAGTGAATTCATTTCGTAGTAGTCCTTGATTCCTCGCAACACTAACTGGGCTTCGTCAGCGCTCCGAAGTCTCCGGTCGTTGTGAATTGCGAGCACTATACCGGGCAGGTTGGCCTCGGCACGCTTTTGTAATTCACTCTGCCTGTTGGTTCTCAGCTCCCAGGCGATATGGGTTTGTTCTCTGGCACTCATCATATAAAAGTCCTGGTACGTCAGATAATTGAGTTGGCCCATGATGATGAAGGTCGATAGCGCGCCCACAAGCAATCCACCCACGAATATTAGCGCCACTTTAATTTGAGTCTTCATAACTTTGTTATCCTCTCGCAGTAGAACCTCCTAATCGCCTGATAACCAAGCACTGTGAGCACTATTTTCCTCTCGCTTAAGAGTAAAGCCAACCTCACACGCGCCTTGCGGAAAAAAGACGGCCATCCTGAGTGGAGTTAACACTGTGGCTTCAGGCGCCAAGGTGACTAAAGGTCTCATACCCGGTTTCAGAGGTGGGAGATGCTGTTACCCTCCGCGAAGCGATCTCATCGAACACCGTGGCTTCAGTCCGGTGATCCTGGATTTATGAAAAACTCGTGTGTGGTAACGAAGACGCAACCTGAAGGTTGTACTCTGTACGCCTGTTAATCGGATGAGTTCTTACGAGAACGCACCGGAGGCTTCTTTTCCTCGAGGACGAGCCGCAAACCCGACATCGCTTCCGGATCGATCCGAATTTGGCCCGAGGTAGTGTGAGCACTGATTTTAAGCCTGCGCAGTGCCCTGGCCGCACGGCTAAGATCCTTGACCTCGACGACGAAGTTTCCGGCGCGCGCGTCTCCTGGTCTCACCAACCGAATCTTTGGCCCGTCACCAACGATCCAGAGATCGGCCTCGCCGGAGGTGCTCGGTCCCAGGAGCTTCACCCACTGCGCCTTTACCTCATCAATTCGGTCGGGCGCAATGGCCACTTCAAGCACCCGCACTACGCCCAGCGGCCCACCGTCGCGTTCGCGCAACACGCGGTCAAAACGTGAGCGACGCTCGTCCATGTCGAAAATGTATTGAATCAGAAAGAGGCCATGGCCGAACCCACTCAACCCCACCGTCGTCCATCGCGGCAATGGATCCCCGGCGTTCCCTGGCCGCGGTTCTGGCGGAGGATGGTGAGCAATGCCGCCTGAACGTAACTCGTTAAGAGCGACCTTGAGGTCGGTCGGTTGAAGTGCCAGCGAGCTGATGCGCGGGACTCTCGGTGGCTGACCCTGGGCTGGGAGCTCTCGATGAAAAACTTCCAGGTTCACGTTGCCGAGGCTGATTCCCGTGCTCGCCTTCCACTCCGAACCGGGCTGCGGCCAGACGATCGGCATGGCAAGACGGTCCGTGAGCAGCGACACCAGTGTGCGGCCATTGTCGGGCGTCACGAGCAGCACATGATCGACCTGGCGGATGATCACATTGTCGATATGCTTGACCACTGCTTGCGCAGCCGCCAGTCGTTCCTGGGGCAAAGGAAACCCTGGACCGATCAGTGGCGTGACCATTAACAGAACTGCTGCGCAAACCTTCATTCGATGGTTTTTGTGTCTCATTCGTTCCTCCCTGTTGAGCAACCCTGGGCTCAGGAAAGGCGGGCTAACCTTGGTGCCTTGTCGGGCGTCGGACTTCTGCGCAAACATAGCGAAAAAGTCGCCCAGAGAGTCTTCGGGAAGCGGATTACGCTCCAGCAAGTTGTCTTATCGGTTCAGTAACCTTGAAAGCCAATGCAGTATATTGAGTGCTAGTTGTCGGTTGTCTATCCCAGGATAA
>JBBPIC010000078.1:0-24525 GCA_038040525.1 Acidobacteriota bacterium
AGGCTTCCACATTTCGCGCCTTTGGCGCTGAAAGCAGGTGTTTTCACACAGTCTCTAACGCAGGTGGTACTGACAGGAACAACGCGCCGATTTGTGACCAGCGCTAAATTCTGGTCCGTAGCCTCTCCAGTCTCTCAGCCGCGAGCTGGAGTGTCTCGTCTTTCTTGCAGAAACAAAACCTTACTTGTTGCGCACCTCGCTGGGGGACGCTGTAGAAGCTGGAGCCTGGAACACACGCCACGCCCACTTCA
This sequence comes from Acidobacteriota bacterium, assembly GCA_038040525.1. Lineage (GTDB taxonomy): Bacteria > Acidobacteriota > Blastocatellia > Pyrinomonadales > Pyrinomonadaceae > PSRF01. The sequence goes on from JBBPIC010000078.1 coordinate 252, forward strand.
CGGATCAGGTGGCGCGTAAACTCCACGTCATCAGCAAAACCGAAGCCCGATATATCAGTCATAATGTAGTAAGCGCCGTCGGGGCGAAAGGTGACGAACCCGGCATTCTCTAGAACAGGTAAAAGCAGATCGCGTCGTGCGCGGTAAGCAGCCTGCAACTGATCGTAGTAAGCAGGTGGTAATGAGAGCGCGTAGGCACCGGCAGCCTGGAGCGGAGCTGCCGCGCCTACCGTGAGAAAGTCATGGACTTTGCGGATTGCGCTCGTGATGTCAGGCGGTGCAATGCAGTATCCCACTCGCCAGCCGGTGACTGAATAAGTTTTGGACATCGAGTTGACTATGACAGTGCGCTCGCGCATTCCAGGCAATTGGGCCATCGAAGTATGCTCAATCTCGGCGCCTTCACGCGGATAGATAATGTGTTCGTAAATCTCGTCGGTGAAGCAGAGCGCGTCAAACTCCTGACATAGTCCGGCGATGAAGTCCATCTCGTCGCGTGTGAAAACCTTACCCGTCGGGTTATTTGGATTGCAGAGAATGATTGCCCTGGTTCTGGCGTTGAAAACTGAGCGCAACTCGTCCCGGTCAAAACTCCAATCAGGCGCGAGCAAGGGCACGTAACGAGGACGGGCATCGGAGAGGATCGCATCCGGTGCATAGTTTTCATAAAACGGTTCGAAGACTACCACCTCGTCACCGGGGTCGACTGTGGCCATCATCGCCGCGATCATTCCTTCAGTTGAACCGCACGTTACCGTGAGCTCGGTTTCAGGATCGACTTCCAGCCCCAGATAACCCTTAGTTTTTCTGGCGATTGCTTCGCGAAAGTCGCGTGCGCCCCAGGTAATTGCGTATTGATTGATATCGTCTTCGATAGCTTGCATCGCGACCCGCTTGATGTCTTCCGGCGCGGCGAAATCAGGAAAGCCCTGCGATAGGTTCACGGCGCCGTGTTTCAGCGCTTCACGTGTCATTTCACGAATCACCGACTCAGTGAAGAGACTCGCTTTTTGTGAGACCCTGCCGTGTTTAGAAGGTGATGGAGTTGTCATTAGCGTAAACCAAACCGTTCGTTGCTGGTGTAACGCAAACTGTTAGTTTGCTACGTTTGGCAAGAAGGGGCTCCGCCTTTTGGAACTGACCCCTTCACTTAACATGATTGTTTCGCTCGGTTCCGCAAACTAACAGTTTGCTTTACATCATTCGCAAACTAACAGTTTGCTTTACATGCGCCAAGTTTCCTGGCCGCCAATCTCAAAACCTCTTTAACTTGCGAGTCCCAGTAAGCCCAGTTGTGTGTGCCGGGAAGCTGGCGATACTCATGCGGTATTTTTCTTTGTAACAGTATCTCGGCGAAGGAACGGTTTGATTGCAACAGCGGGTCTTCAGTACCACAGTCGAAATAAACAGAAGGCAGCGCTGCGATTTTCTCAACCGGCAATTCGCGGTAGAGCTTAACCAGGTCGTTGGCGGCGCGACCCGGATTATCCTCAGATCCGAAAACAGGCAGTAGCGTGCGCCAGATGAATTGAAAGCCCCGCAAGTCCGCTTCTTTCAATGACGTCGCATCAAGAGCGCCGCTCATCGATCCGGCAAAAGCAAAAGTCTGCGGATATTTCACTCCAAACTTGAGCGCGCCGTAACCACCCATTGAGAGCCCGGCAATCGCGCGTCCTTCGCGAGTGTCGACTGTCCGATACCGCTGCTGCACATCAGGAAGCAACTCCTCGATGACGTAGGTTTCATATTTGTCCGCCGGCACCGACGCACTATCGGTGTACCAACCATCGTTTCCTTCGGGCGTGACGATGATCATGCTGTATACCGCGCCGTAATCCGCTAATTTAGTTCGCTCAAACCAGTTGGTGTAATGACCCGTCAGGCCGTGTAGAAGATAGACCACGGGGTAACGTTTGGCCTTCGCCGAGGGCTGATCGTAATCAACCGGCAGCAGTACGTTATAAGGCAAAGTCTTTCCCACCAGCTTGCTTTCGAACTGAATAGTTTTAACGCGAGGATCTTGCGGAGTCGGGGTTGGCGTCGCAGTGGCCTGTGCGGCTTCTGCACTGGAAGGACGGGGGGGCGCGGTTTGCTGGGCAAACGCACTTACCGCAAAACCGAGTGCAATGATCCACGAAATCACACCAAGCCGCACGAACAGGGCCTTGTTTCGAGTCATTTCGTGTTGTTTCGTGGATCGTTTCATTCTCGTCAGTGGGACCGCGGGCGCCCCGCCCGCTCTCGTGGATAGGTCGTTCTCAATCTCTGGATTAGTCTTGCCCACCAATGCGGGCGAGACGCCCGCGGTCCCAGAAACGCTAAGAGAAAGGCCTCACCTCTTTCATCAGTTCGATAGATTAGTATTTCCCTTCGGAGTCTCAATTTCTAACTTGGTTGCTTAACATCGGAACGTGCACCCCTTTGCTCCTGGCTGTGGATTCAGCTTCTTCATATCCGGCGTCAACGTGACGCGCGACACCAAGCCCGGGATCATTTGTCAGCACTCGATTGAGCCGCCTGGCTGCCTCTTCAGTGCCATCGGCGACTGACACCTGACCGGCATGAAGGGAATAACCGATGCCGACTCCACCACCGTGATGAAACGAAACCCAACTAGCGCCACTGGCTGTATTGAGCAGGGCATTGAGTATGGGCCAGTCGGCTACTGCATCCGATCCATCTTTCATGCCTTCAGTTTCGCGATAGGGTGAGGCAACCGATCCGGTGTCCAGGTGGTCGCGGCCAATGGCGATCGGCGCTTTTAGATCTCCGCGTTTCACGAGTTCATTAATCGCCTCACCCATCTCGGCGCGCTCGCCATAACCAAGCCAGCAGATGCGCGCCGGCAGACCCTGGAATTGAATCCGATCGCGCGCGAGCCGCAGCCACCGATTCAAAGTAGGATCGTCCGGGAAAAGCTCAAGCGCCAGATCGTCAGTCTTTTGAATATCGCTCGGATCGCCGGACAGTGCCACCCAGCGGAATGGACCCTTGCCTTCACAGAAAAGCGGGCGAATGTACTCTGGCACAAACCCGGGGATCTCAAATGCATCCTTGACGCCGGCATCAAAGGCCATCTTGCGGATGTTGTTGCCGTAATCAAAAGTCACTGCCCCGGCCCGTTTGAATGCGAGCATAGCTTCGACATGACGGGCCATCGATTCCATCGATTGCTCAACATACTTCTCGGGATGGGCGTCTCGCAGGTCGGATGCCTCGCCTAATGTCAATTTCGCCGGGATATAACCATTTAAAGGATCGTGCGCGCTCGTTTGATCGGTCAGCGCGTCGATCTTCACTCCGCGGCGAACCAGCTCGGGCAGCACTTCAGCGCAGTTTCCCACTAAGCCCACTGATACAGGGCGCTTCTGTTCGCGTGCATCCTCGATGGTTTCCAGCGCCTCATCGAGTTTCAGCGCCAGACGATCACAATATCCGGTCCGTACACGGCGCTCGATCCGCTCGGGATCCACATCAATTCCCAGAAACACTGCGCCGTTGAGCGTGGCTGCCAGAGGTTGCGCGCCACCCATCCCGCCCATGCCCCCGGACACGATGAGCTTGCCGCTCAGATCGCCGCCGAAATGTTTGTCAGCCATCGCGGCGAAGGTTTCGAAGGTTCCCTGAACGATCCCCTGCGTGCCGATGTAAATCCAACTGCCGGCAGTCATCTGGCCGTACATCATCAGGCCTTTGCGCTCGAGCTCATGAAAATGTTCCCAGTTGGCCCAGGCGCCCACGAGATTCGAGTTAGCAATCAAAACTCGTGGAGCATACTCATGCGTGCGAAACACGCCGACGGGCTTTCCGGATTGGACCAGCAGGGTCTCGTCATTAGCCAGTTGTTGCAACTCGCGGACGATGGCATGGAACGACTCCCAGTTGCGCGCGGCTTTTCCTGCGCCGCCGTAGACGACGAGGTCTTGAGGACGTTCCGCAACGTCAGGATCAAGATTGTTCATGAGGCAGCGCAAGGCCGCTTCCTGATGCCAACTCTTGCAGCTCAGGTTTGGACCACGCGGCGCGCGCACTGTTCTAGAGGACATTAGTTGTTCTAGCTTTCAAAGTTCATCGCCCCCTCATCCTGGAGGCTGCTGAAAAGCTAAGAACGATCCACGAAATCACACGAAACGGCACGAAAAGAGCCACTGGTTCGTGTCATTTCGTGTGCTTTCGTGGATCGTCCATCTTCAGCAACGGTAGACTTTCAGGGTTCACATATTTGGCGCTGAGACCAGCTGTTAGCGTCCCCAAAGCTTGCCGAAGAAGCCGCCCCCTTCGCGTTTTGTCAGCTGTTCCAGTTCGCCAGAGTCGAGCCACACTCCACCGCACTTTTCACAGGTGTCGATCGATACCTCGTCGACCTTACTCTCCTGTAAGGTACCGCCACACCGCGGGCAGGTCATCGATGAGGTTGCCGCAGCCTTGGCCTCTTCCGACACTTTCATTTTCTCCCGCATCTTCTCAATTGCCTCTTTGTTCTTGCGGTGAAAATATTCTTCTTCCAAGCCTTTTCTTCGTTCATCAAATGCGTCAGGCATTTACTTCCTCCCCCATCATGTTGTGAAAACGACATTGTTGGTTCTAAAATCAGAGATGATCCACGAAATCACACGAAGCGTCACGAAAAGAGTTCTTAGTTCGAGTTATTTCGTGTCGATTAGTGGATCGTCTTGCTCTCGATGATCATGATCGACTTCTTTCAGCAGTCTGCCAGGTCCCGAACAGTTTGCCTTACAAAAGCGAATCAAACTCGCCCTCACGAATTGCCCGGACAGTCTTCTCGATATCCTGAGACATCGAGCGATCGGCAGTCAGCCTGGGCACGCGTGAGCGCACAATCTCATAAGCGGATTTGACCCCTTGGCCCGGTGCCAAAGGCGCGCGATATTCCAACCCTTCTGCAGCCGTAATCAATTCAATTGCCGTCGCATGTTCGGCAACTTCGACAATCGATCTTAATTTCGTGGCCGCAGTCATACCCATTGAAACATGATCTTCTTTGCCGCCGTCAGTAGGCACATTATCGACACTGGCAGGATGGGCCAACACCTTGGCTTCACTGAGAAGTGCCACCGCCGTCACCTGAAGCATCATAAATCCCGAAGCCGTGCCTGCCTGTTGTGTTAGAAACGGGGGCAAGTCTTCATTTGCATCGGGATTCACCAGACGATCGATGCGCCGTTCAGTAATACTCATTAAATCAGTTAGAGCTATCGCGGCGTAATCAAACGCCAGGGCCAACGGCGCACCGTGGAAATTTCCACCTGAAAGCACCTCGCCGGTTTCAGCAAAAACCAGTGGGTTGTCAGTCGCACTGCCGGCCTCAATCTCTACGATCTCTATCGCGTGGTTCAATGCTCCACGCACAGCTCCATGCACTTGCGGCATGCAACGCAAACTGTAGGCATCCTGCACGCGTGGATCGTTGTTAAGATGCGAGTCTCGAATTTCACTGCCTTCCAACAGCTCACGTAAATGAGTTGCCACTAATACTTGCTGTGGGTGCGGTCTCGCCTCGTGAATACGTTGATCAAAAGCGACCGGCGTCCCGCGCAAAGCCTCGAGCGACATGGCGCCGGCGACATCTGCGAGGCGTGCCACGCGCTCGGAGCGGTGCAAAGCGAGGCCGCCTACTGCCCCCATCGCCTGAGTTCCGTTCAGCAGTGCCAGGCCTTCTTTTACTTCAAGTTTGAGGGGCTTTATTCCAGCGCGCTGCAGCGCTTCGCCGCCCGTCAGACGCTCTCCTTCATAGAACGCCTCGCCCTCGCCGATAGTCACAAGCGCAAGGTGGGCCAGCGGCGCCAGGTCTCCACTCGCGCCAACTGAGCCTTTTTCCGGTATCACTGGCGTGACCCCCTGTTTAAGCATGGAAACCAGAGTGTCGACCAGAACTGAACGCGCGCCGCTGAGGCCACAAGCCAGCACATTCGCGCGCAAAAGCAACATCGCCCTCGACTCAACTTCCGATAGAGAATTGCCTAATCCGCAGGAGTGGCTCCGCACAAGGTTTAACTGCAGCTCCCGCAACCTGTCCGGATCGATGCGAACATCCGACAGCTTCCCAAAGCCGGTGTTCACTCCGTAAACAGTAAGGTTCTCCTCGACAATCCTGGCCACTACGGCGCGGGCAGCTTCCATCCGCGCGCGCGCCTCTTCTGAGAGCGTCACCTCCTCGAGCCCCTTTGCCACAGCGACGATTTGAGCGAGAGTTAGACGTTGTCCGCGCAGTTGAAGCATAGAAAAACGGAAGACAGAAGTCAGGAGACAGAAGTCAGGAGTCAGAAGTCAGACTTCAGAATTCAGAGCCCGAAGTCGTTGACACTTATCTTCTGACTCCTGTCTCCCTGTCTTCTGACTTCTGCTCTCTCAGACCTTAATAGTTGCTTCTCTATCCGGTGTTTCTGAAATGTCGATTCGTCGCGAGTCTCTATCCGGCGTCTCGCTAGTGTCTATCTTGCGAAATTCACCCGTAGAAGCGCCGCTGCGCACGCGCTGCCGAGCACGCTTGGCCCGTGCAGTGGTGCGACGTGACGCGGCGGCTGCACCTCTCGTCCAATCTGTCATTCTTTGTAAAGGCCGCAACGAGAACTGGTGTTGCGGCAACACCTCGCCGGTCGCTTCTCGCAAGCGTACGGTGGCGATGGCGAAGATCGCGATCGCCGCGTTAAATAGCACGCCGACAGCAAACACGATCCATCCCGGCACCAGGCCAACCGTAGCGCGATCTATGAAAGCGTCGAAATCGCGGGCCGGTAGCGGATGCAGATAGACTTTGAGGTTCCAGCTCAACGCAAGCAAGGCGAAGATCCAAAGATAATTGCGGCGCAGTCGTCTTCCTACAGCTTCCCATTCTGTAATAGTGAAGTGCGGAGTCAGCAAGTCCGCAGCCAGGTGTTCGGCCCATGCTTCATCCGGTGGCACGCTTTCCGGCGCCAGCATCTGGGCGAAGTAACCGGTTTCGATCACACGCACGCGGCTGGACCAGATTTCGTAGTAGCGGTAGCGACGCGCTTCCATCAGCAGAAAGATGGCCACCAGAATCGAGTTGATAGGGATAACGAAATGCGCGTTGGTGGCCGAGCCAAAAACGAATGATAACGTGGCGCCGGCCGTTAGGACCGCCCAGTTTGTAGTTGTATCCAGCCGGTTGCGCCAGGTGTTTGAGCGTTGCACCTCACCACGATAGAAATGAATCATCGCGGCATTAAACTCAGCGGGTGCCATGCGACGCATCAGAGCGGCCGGCGTTTGCATGGGTCTTTCGCTGGCCGTAGTTTCAGACGGCGGGCCAGGGCGCAAACGCGGCTGCATGCGTTCACCCGATAATGAACCGGTTCCTTTTTGCTGGGCGTCGGTGGTCATCAACCTGAACGATTGAGAGCCGGAGGAGAGCGGAAACATCCCGACTCAAGAGCGAATAATATAGCACGCGACCGAGACTCGCTCGTAGTTGAGTTATTTCAAATGAGGATAATCAGCCCCATTGATACCCTGCTTTCAGCACAAGTTTAGTGCATGACTCGCGCAAATAACCACTCGCTTGACAGTGTTTGAGCGCGACACCTATAGTTGATTTTCCCGCTGTTTGACGCAAAATGTTTCAATCATGAAGGCGGTTGAGGAACGAGAAATAGACGCGCAGTGGATGCGTCAGGCCGTCGCGGCAGCGCACGACGCGCGTGAACGTGGCGAAGTTCCGATTGGTACGTGCATTGTTGCCGACGAGATGATCCTGGCGGTTGCCGGAAACAGGACCATCACGGATCAGGATCCGACAGCGCATGCGGAGGTTGTCGCGCTTCGAGCTGCGGCTCGCAAGGTAGGGAACTATCGAATCACGAATGCGGTAGTTTACTCGACGATCGAACCTTGTGTGATGTGTGCGGGAGCGTTGATACAGGCGAGAGTGAAACGATTGGTTTATGGCGCGCGCGACGAGCGCGCTGGAGCGATCGACACGTGGTTCGGAGTCTGTAATACAGATTTTTTGAATCATCGAATTGAAGTTACGTCCGGCGTGTTGGAGCAGGAGTGCCGGGAAATAATGCAGGAGTTCTTCAGGGAAAGACGAAAGAAGATGCTAGATGCTAGATACTAGTGCCGGAGGAAGAGTGGTTGCGGAGTTCATTCCAGCATCTAACATCCAGCATCTGGCATCTGGTCCGAGCATCTAACATCTGTTTTTGGAGAGGTCGCATAGTGGCTTAGTGCACCGGTCTCGAAAACCGGAGTGGGGGAAACTCCACCGTGGGTTCAAATCCCACCCTCTCCGCCAGAAAATACGGTGACAAGTGACAAGTTACAGGTGACGAGAGAGCGCCATTGAATACCGTGACACGTGACGAGTTACACGTGACGAGAAAAGACTTTTTCACTTCACTTGTCACTTGTCACCTGTCACGCTCGGAGAGGTGCAAGAGTGGTTGAATTGGCAGCACTGGAAATGCTGTGAGCGGGAAACCGTTCCGTGGGTTCGAATCCCACCCTCTCCGCCAGTTTGAAAGGATGGGGCGAAGGCGGAAGAGATCAGCCGGTCGTTGGTCTCCGTTTACGCTAAGCTAAAGACGATGAGAGCAGTTTTCATTGTTGTCGCAGTTACCTTGGGACTCCTCTGTCCCGGTACGTTGCCTGAAGTAACTGCGCAGTCGTCGGTAGCTCGCAAACGTCCCAGAGGATCCATATGCGGTAATCCACAGATTACTTGCAAGACGACCGCCACTTTCAACCCGAATGATTTGCCCTTTCGTGTTCCGCAAAACTCCGTAATTTTTGACACAGAGCTCTTTTACGCAATCGTCCTCAAGAGTGTTACGACGACGGAGGATAACTGTAACGTCTTCGTTGCAGAAACTGAGCGACTGAAGACTCAGGCTTTGTTTCCAGATCGCAAAGTCTTCGCCTCGCGATGTGTTGACATCGAAAACCTGTTTTATACCAGTGTAGATCCCAAATACCGCATCATGGCCGTCTATGGTGGCACGACGCTCCCGGAAGCGAAGCGCGTGCTCGGGACAGTTAAGGCGACTGGAAAATTCCCTGGCGCCTACATTCGCCGTATGCGGACAGGCTTCAATGGCACATAGGCAGGACAGACTTTCAGGTCTGCCCTTCCGGAGTAGCGCGGTCATAATGAGGTTCCAATGGACGACAAATTAGCAGCCGAAGAAGCAAGACGATCAGTACAGCATGAGTCGGTGAAAGCACAGGTTGAAGGCGAAGTGCAGTCCGAGATCGCCGACGTCGCCAGCCAGCCTGCGCCTGGTGAACCACAAAGAATTCAGCAGGTTGCCGGACAATTTCGCTCGAAGGCAGTTGACGAAGTAATCGACACAGAAAGGGAAGTCGAGCGTGGGCGTGGCGCCGCCCGAGTGTCTCAAATCATTGATTACATTTTTTTTGTAATCTACGGACTCTTGGCGATGCGCTTTTTGCTTGCGTTGCTGGCTGCGCGCAGCACCGCGGGATTCGTTCAGTTTATCGTGACCGTGACGAACCCGTTCTACTCTCCGTTTAGAGGAATTGTTGCCAGCCCGAGAACGGAAGAGGGACACACGTTGTTGCTGCCCATTGTTATTGCGATAGTCGCGTATGTATTACTTCACCTCGCAATCAACGGACTTCTCAGGATGCTGGCGCACCGAAAGACCGCGATCTAATTCATTGCCAATTTCCAATTGCCGATTGCCGATGAAAAGATCATCTCGGGTCGTTTTAGATTTAAGGCCGCGCGGTGTACGATAGGACGAAATCAGCAATTGGCAATCGAAAACGTTTGACAAGTTATCAGACTTCGGGCTCCGCACAACGGCGGTCTTCGTGAACCCCGCCAGACCGGGAACGGAGCAACGGTAGCAAAGGCCCTGTGTGTTGCGGGTAAGTCCGGAGTCTGGCCAGTTTGGATAATAAAGAGCGATGGGCAAGCGTGAGTTTCCTTATCGCTCTTTATTGTTTTTGCGAGCACCGTAAAGCTTGGCCGCCGCATCCATCCTTTGCTAAAGTTCTCGCTGAAATCGCACAAGGAGAAAACAAATGAAACACCTGATAGCCGCTTTGCTTTTTGTCGGCGCACTCTCCTTAACTGCCGGCCCTACTATTGCTCAGTCTCAAACCCGCGACGACGTGCTCCGTGAAATTGAAACCAAGCGTGCGGAGCTTGAGGCCAAGCGTGGGGAGTTGGGTCAACTCGAAAAAGAGTTTCTCTCACCGTCGGCTGAGGACCTTAATGATCTGCTGCGCTCAATCGGTTATAGAGCGTCGGATGTGTTGGTCGCGTTCAAGGTCGTACGCCAGGACACCGATGGAAGCGTCATTCTCGCGTGGAAGTTGTTGAAGAAATATCCCGTTCCCACATTAGCTCTCTCAGAATAAGTCAACCGAATCTTCATGGCCCATCAGGTAATCGCACGCAAATGGCGCCCGCAGACTTTTGATGAAGTCACCGGGCAGGAGCCGATCACACGCACCCTGCGCAATGCCATCGAGCATGAGCGGCTTCATCACGCATATCTTTTCTCGGGCGCACGCGGAGTGGGCAAGACAACGACCGCGCGCTTGCTTGCCAAAGCTCTGAATTGTCATAAGTCGAAGTCGCCGACGGCAACTCCGTGTCGCACGGACGATCCGAACGCTTGCCCCTCGTGCGCTGAGATCTCGGAAGGGCGTTCGATCGACGTTCAGGAAATCGACGCGGCCTCGCACACTCAGGTTGATAACGTGCGTGAGACCATCATCGGATCGATTGGTTTTGCCCCTGCCCGCGACCGTTACAAGATCTTCGTGATCGACGAAGTGCACATGCTCTCCAGCCACTCATTCAATGCCCTTTTGAAAACAGTGGAAGAGCCGCCGGAGCGTGTGGTCTTTATCATGGCCACCACGGAGCGACACAAGGTGCCGGAGACGATTCTTTCGCGTTGCCAGCAGTTTGAGTTTCGCACTATTGCGACCACAAAGATTCTCGAGCGGCTGCGGCTGATCGCTGACGCGGAAAAAATTTCAATTCCCGACGATGCGTTGCGTGAGATCGCCCGCACGGGTGAGGGTTCGATGCGCGACGCGCAGTCGGCTTTTGATCAGGTGATCAGTTACGCGGGGCCGAAGATCAAGAAGGACGACGTCGAGATGGCCCTGGGGGTGGCCGGCGCCGATATTCTTATACGAGTGGTCAAAGGCATTGCCAATCACCAGCCGGCCGAAGCACTGGCCGTAGTCGACGATGTGGTCATGCGAGGCCACGACTTACGCAATTTTTGTCGAGACCTGTTGGCCCACTTTCGCGATTTGCTGGTTACAAAAGTTTCCGGGAGCGATGAGCTGCTGGAGTCGGCTATTTGTGATCGCGACGAGCTCCAGAAACAGGCGGCATTGTTTTCTGAGGCTGACCTGGTTCGTTTCTTTCACTCGCTGGCAGAGACCGAAACACTACTAAAGACCGCTGCCCATCCGCGCTATCAGTTGGAAGTTGGCCTGGTTAAGCTGATGGAAATGCGCCGGCTGGAACCCTTGAGCCAACTCATGGAAAGACTCTCGGAGCTGGAAGAAGCGGTCCGTTCCGGAACCCCCCCGTCGCCAATAAGATCTGCCCGACCCGCCGCTTCCCCTCCTGCATCAGCAGCTCCGTCGCGCGCCTCCGGCGGGTCCGACAGGATCAGGTCTGCGGTGAGCTCGACTACGTCGCCGCAGGGTTCGTTTACAGCCGCAGCGACAAAAAGAGCTCCCGAGCCTGAGCGAGGATATGCGGAAAGTACAGAACCCAGCGCGGACCGGGGTCCCCGGCGGGGCAGCCCCGCTGGGGTGGTGGACGCGCGGGAGGCTGGTACCCGCTCCGAGACACTTGCCGAGATCGCGCACCAGAGTCCGGATTTATCTACACCGCCGAATGAGACGGTCGCCACCGTCGATCTCTCAGAGATCGGTCGCATCAAATCTGCCCTAGAGAAGCGGCGCAAGATGTTTCTGGTAACCGTTCTCGACGGAGCGCGCCAGGCATCGATTGAAAACGGTGAGTTATGTATCGAGTTCGCTCCTGAAAACCGTCATCTGCGCGATACCCTGGCGAAGACCGACAACGTGAAAATGCTGCGCGAAGTGTGTAGGGAGATTACCGGCGGCGACCTTGGAGTGCGTTTCACGATTAGCGATGCAGCGCCCGGCGACGATGCACCCATTTCAAAGGAAGAAGCCAGGCGTCGTGAGAAGCAAAGCCTGCGTGAGACGGCCGAAAAGGATCCCACCGTGCAAAGGATGCTGAAGACTTTTCGCGGCGAGATTGTCGACGTCAAACGCATCGACGGCGAGAGTTGAACGAAGCCTTAGTCAATTCCACCAGCCCACCTACCGTTTCTGATTCAGTACTTACCCCGCCTGTAAAAAGAGAGTGTTTGCAAAAAAGAGGGCGGACTCTATCCGCCCTGTTAAGCTCCAAACTAACGCCCAGTCACAAGGAATACATCCCAAGCCCAACGTCCAACCTGAGCGCCATGTACGTCTTTGACTTTGGCACGATAGCGGAACTGGTTGCCGAATTCATCTGTCCGTTTCGATTCTTTGAAATCGAGGTCCAAAGTGGCCAAGCCAAGTTCCGGCAAAGTGTGAAGTTCAGACGCCTCTGATATGCCGTTGTGATTTGTATCCTGCCACAGACGCAACCATGAGAAGACGGCATCACGCCAATCGATCCTGCCATCACCGTTGCCGCCAGACTCTGGCTTGTCAAACTCCGCGAGAGCGAGGAAGCCGTTTTTCTCTTCTCCAGGTGGTGGTTCAGGTTGCGGCGTAAAATTTCCAAATAACTCCATCCCGTTATCGATAATTCCATTGCCGTTGCGGTCGAGAGCAAGCCAAGCGTCGTCAGACCCGGCATTGGTCCAAGAAAGCTGTTTTACTACACCACTACCACCAATGTCGAACATCACCCCACCGCTGGCGCTAGTCATCTCGAAACCATCGCCGAGCGCATCCAACAGTACCGGACAGGACGGACTCATCGGTAAACATACACAATCTACGTAGCTCCAGTTATTACAATCAATAGGTCGTTCACAGCCATTTCTTGAGGGGTCACCACCACCACCACCACCGCCGCCGCCGCCGCCGGATGGTGGGTAAGCTGGGTCGTTGTTGACCGCGGCATTATCACATGGGGTGATTAGCGTTTCCGTCGTACCGAGCGGGTTCATAATTGTACTTCCCATCGGACAATTCACCGCATTATCCAACCCTACTCCATGACCTCCCTCATGCCTGGCTGTCTCTCTTGTATAAAATGCCGGTCGTGGGAATGTGCCGTCTGCTTTATCAGCCCTTATATTGTGGTTCAGAACCATTGTTCCATACACTGAAGTGGGGTTTGAATTCCGGTGCATAACCAGAGCTCCGACAGATGAAGAACTATGATTAGGGTTATATGTAACAATAATAGTGTTATTATTTCCGACTGCCGGAGGGAGTGAAGTCACAATGACATTAAACGATATTCTAGAGTTATTCGGCTCACCGTTCCAGTCTTCCATCCCTTCTTTTATCATTTGGTGTTCCGTCTCAGTAAATCCAGAAGTTGCGTCGATGTAAACATTCACCGTAGCGCCTGGCGCGAATCTTGCTTCCGTAGCATGTTTGTTTGGCACAAGAGTGCAGCAATCGCTCTGGGCTTGAACATCTGACTTGAGTAGGACGTAACCTACCGTGACGCACAGCACGCCAATGGTTGCAAGCACAATGTTTTTCATTTTTACCCCGGTTACTTGGACTGTGAGAGAGAATTTGCGAGCGCGACACCCAGGTCATTCAAAAGCGATGCTTCACTGACTCCCTTGTAAGCCAAAATAGGATGGCCACGACCCGGTTTATCTAGAGGAAATACCCGGCCATCGCGTAACTCATATCCCGTCAAAATAGTGTAGTCCTCGTCACCAACGAACTCATGAATGAGGAAGAGGACGTAACGCTTTCCAACATGGGGCAAATCCTGATGGTCAGTTGCAGCCACCATTACTTTCCCAGACGGAAACCGCACACGGCCTCCGAAGCGTTCGACTGCAACTGAACTGTCTAGTTGGACTTGGCCGTCACTCTTTAAGACTTCGTCAACCCGAACAATAAATTCGGAATAGACTCTTGTCTCGTCCTCTGAAAGATGCGCTTGGGCATCTGTTACTTCGCCTATTATTACAGCCGCGCTTTTCGCTACTGGCAGTGCTGGAAGTCGAAGCTCCCAGTCAGACGTCATGGAGATTTGGTCAAGAGATTCAGTAATAACCGGCGTGTGGCGGCTATTGTATTTCTTGCTCTTCTTTTTCCGTTCCTCTGATAAGTTGACGTGTTTTCGAGTCTGATATTCAACCGTCGGAAACTGGGTTACATCAGGTTGGTCTTCATTCTTAGCTTGTTTCTGACCGTTAATAATTAACAATGTAGTCAGAGTTATAACTACTAGTGAACAAGTGGCTGTTTTCCAGTTCTGTTTCATGGGTACTTCCTTCCGATTCTGAAACGCCCTTGGAGGAGGCGGTATATGACAGTTGAGGTCTCGTTTAAAAGGACCGCGCAAAGACTCTTTAGTTGCAACCTAATCGCATTCAATAACGGCTGTCAAACGTTTGTCAGATGAAGTGGTTGTCAGACGAAGCAAGGATTTCCTTTCTAGCGGAGCCATCATGAACTCCTTTGGCAGAAAGACTTTATCGATTGCTCGCGGAAGACTCATTTCCCAGGTTGGCAACAAGCGCGCTCCTCCGCAGGGCACCTGCGAATGATGGGGTTATACTCGCATCCGGTTATCAATACAATCGTACAGAGTGTCCTGCGATCTTAGTCGGATGCAAGATTTCAAGCATGGACACATTTCTGTTGGGTTCCCTCTTCAGGCAAAGCCCGTAAAGAGTGAGCAACAGCATCTCGGACCATATCAACAAACTTTCCTTCTTCACAGCCGCTGTATTCGTCGAAGGGTAATTTGGTGTTCTTACTGTCGGTGCCATCGAGAGGTAAGACACGACCGGCGCGTAATTCATAGGCCGTTAATATCGAAAAGTCATCGCCCGCCTCATTGCGCTTAAGAAAAAATACGTATCGGCTGGCGGCGATCTGGGAGTGCGTTTCACGATTAGCGATGCATCGCCCGGTGACGATGCACCCATTTCAAAGGAAGAAGCCAGGCGTCTTGAGAATCAAAGCCTGCGTGAGACGGCCGAAAAGGATCCCACCGTGCAAAGGATGCTGAAGACTTTTCGCGGCGAGATTCTCCATGTCAGACGCCTCGACGAGAATTGAAGCAGCCGTAGTAGCAGACCTCTCCTTGGAGTGCGCCGACCTGTCGGCGCTTTGGCCGGTTGCGACCTGTCGCAACCACCATACGGTTCAATCTATCCAATGCAATTCGGTATCGAGCCGCAGAACGCCAAAGCTGCGCCCCAAGTTAGTGTCTGTGCTGGACGGTCGTTCGCCGTTACACCTACTCTTACAAAGATAACATTAGTTGAAATCGCCGGCTTTGAACCCTCCGTGTAGCCTACAAACTTGACCCCAGATCCATTTACTCCTCTGGAAGCATTCCAGTTTTCGCACGCTTGCGTCATTGCGTTCCTCTGGTCGTTCGTGAAATGGGCATTAGTGTCAAAAATAACTGTCACCTCCGATCCATTCTTCCATGTTGGGTCTGTACTCGGAGGAGGCGTGCCCGGAACACAATCTTGTTGAGCAAAACCACGCGTCGAAAGGTCTAACACAATTACTAGTAAGACACATGCCGCGAACACGGCTACGAGGCGTGATTTGACGAGGTGAGTTAATCTCATTCTATTTGCTCCCGCCAAGAGCGTTTGTAATCACTTGTTGAGGGCAGCGTGTAATTCAGCTAGAAAGGTGGGCTCGTCCTTTCCGCGGTGAGCCTCGAAGTTCACGACACCTGAACTCTCGAGCGGCACAACGCGACCGTCAAGTAGTTCGTAGCCTGTCAGGATTCGATAGTCTTCGACTCGCCGGACTTGGTATGGGAAATTGTGACTAAGAAATAGTACATACTTACGGCCGACGCGAGGCATTCCAAGGTTTGACACGTACATCACGCCGACTTGCCCGGAAGGGAACCTTACGCGACCCCCCGTCCGCTCTACGAGAACAGAGCCGGGAAACTTAAGCGGTGTGTTTGTGTCGTTTTTTAGTATCTGGCAAATCTCGATTGTGAACTCCGAATAGATGCCCGTCTTGTCACTGGATAGATAGGCTTCTGCGCTAGTCACTTCGCCGATAATGACAGCATCGCTCTCAGTGACTGGTAATGAGGGCATATTCTCATCCCAGTCATACCTGTCGGAAACGGAGACGAGGTGTGGAGCGAAAGCGGGTTCCGGTCTGTTATATTTTTCGCCTTTGGCTTTTCGTCTTGCGCGTTCCTTGGAGTCCGCAGGTGCTGCTTCGAGGTAATCTACGATTGGAAAACCACTTGTATCAACGCTTTGAGGCTGCCTTGTCCTCGCTGTTGGTTCTTTTTGCTGTTGTTGTATTGGCGCGGTACCTTGACTTTGAGTGCGCAAGGTTGATAGCAGGATTACTCCAAAGACTGTGGAGATTATGAAGAATGCCAACACTGAACTTTTATGCTTTGCCATAATGGACTCCTTGGCAGTGAGATTTGATTGGCTTTGTACTCTGGTTTATTTTTTTCGTCAAGCCCATGGCAATCACTCGATAGTTTCATCAGATGCAAGATCTCAAGGATGGCGATATTCCACCTGTGCTAATTTGCTTTGGGATTTACGCAGGATTTAAGACCGGCACTGTGAGCGAGTGCCGGTCCCTGGACGCCACGCCTCACCCTTGGGACGTGGCGTCCTCGCGACACACTTTGGTCTCTGCAGAAACGAAAGTGCTCGCGCACCGGGATGCGCGCCGCTACGCGCATCTCGGTCTCGTAAAGTTTTAGACTTGATTTCCCCCTTGGTCCTCTTTTGCCTCACGGTCTTTGCGAGCACGACGCCGAATGGGAGAACGTTCTTTCAACAAATCCTTGTGGCGCGAACCGATCACGTAGGCCAGACCCTGATAACTCATCCCTAAAAGCAATGCTGCCCTGGTCACGCTGCCATTCGATTGGGCAAGGGCCTGTCGAATCAAGCTTCCTTCAAACTTGAGCACTTCAGTTTGCAGGCGACATGGCCTGTTGATTAGCGACTCGGTAGCTTGTTCAGCATTCAGCTCACGAGATAGTTTGAAGAAAACTTTTCTGGCAGCAGCGTTCAGACGCAGCAGCAGGTCCTGGCTCTGTGACTTGGATAGCCAATCACTTGCCCGTTCATAAGCGGCATATGAAGCCTCGGGCGAGAGCTCGTCCAACTCCTCAATGAGGCTGAGGGCGGCCAGCCCGGCTTTGTTGAGCGCCCCAACCTGATGAGCAACATCGATAGCCTTTTGAAAAGTGAACTGCGCGCGCTCGGATTGCTTCAGCCGGGCAAGGGCGATGCCGTATGTGATGAGGGCATCAGTAAGGAGACACTGGTGCCCGCTCTTTTCCAGGACCTTAACCGCACCCTTTGCGATCGCTTCCGCTTCTTTGAACTTCCTTTCGGCGATGAAGACTTGCGCGCGCGTGTCATCAATCTGCGCAGTTCTCACTTTGTCTCTCAAAAGGACAGTTAAGCGTCTGGCCTCCCCTAGAAATCTCTGGGCCTCCTTTAGGCGGGCGAGCTTGTACAGAAGAAATCCAACATTGTTCTTTACATCAGATCGAAATACGCTGTTGTGCGCAAGCTTGAACTCATGATCAGCCGCTTGATACTCGGCGATTGCTCGTTGATAGTAATCTTTCTTGTTTTCAGGAGTTGCAAGATTTCGGAACACCATCGCCAATTGACTGTGATAGGCACCCTTCGTTGCATGATTAGTAATATTCTTGAACAACGGACTGTTATCGGAGAGGATTTTCAGAGCCTCGCTATATCTTGACGCAGACCATTCTACAACCGCCAAACCAAGAAGAGCTCTTGCTCTGGTGTTGCCTGGTGTCGTGAGTCTCTGAAGAGCTTCAGTAAATACGATGCGCGCTTCATCGAGCGCCCCGTCGCACCAATAGCAATAGGCGAGTTCGACGCGCGCAGAAGCGATTTTCTTGATGTCACCAATCGCCCCATAGCAGGTTATGCTTTGGCTAATAAGATCCCTCGCAGCATCCTGAGCTCCCTTCACTTGCCTCTTACTACCAATCCAACAAGTCAATACACCTATGCACAGAAGAACCTCGGCGGCCACCGAGGGATGCAGACCCTTCGTATCTGGAGGTTCGCCCAGTTGTTGCCAAAAGGGACTCATCACAGCCTGCGAGCGTTCGTAGTCTCCCTTGTCCTTGAGTTCTAAGGCCGCCTGACATCGGAGTAGTGCTTCTTCGTTAGCTGTAAGGTGCGATGTGTCTATCTTTAGTGAGGCTATTCTCATGAGAAATAAACCCTTCGACGTGAGTGTAAGAGAGCTTGCAACCTGCGGTTGAGGATAATAATTGCCTCGCGCATCCCTTGCAAGAAATTCTGGAAGTTGTTCTATTTCACCTTGATGTAAGAAGTCTTGCATCCTCAAAACCCTCAAAGGAGCAACTCCATGAAACGCTTTTTGATGACGATAGGCTTAACCTGTGTGCTTACTGCTTCAGCAATTGGAGGCGAGATTCCGTCAGTCCCTGTCGCGCCACCTCCACCTGAAGATGTAACGCAAACAACCACCCTTTCACCAGGCGAAATATCGACGAGTGGTTTGGTTGAACATCTGCCAGACACGTCTCTGAATCTCCTTCAGATGATGCTTGGCTTGATTGTGTAGATCCGAGCAGCTGGCAGAGTAAAGCGTAAGCCAAGCTAGTGAGGTCCTCGTGAGTTTGACGGCCCTCGCTAGTCTGCCTTGTCGGTTTTAGATTCGCTGCAGCAAAAAACTAAGACAAAATTGCCGCCTCACGGCAGCACGGGGTAGTGTGTGCCTCGAAACGCGAGTGCAATGATCTCTCCTAGGGGCAGCTGAAAGAACTAGGAACGATCCACGAAATCACACGAAGCCGCACGAAAAGACCTCTTAGTTCGCGTCATTTCGTGTGTGTTCGTGGATGGTTTTTCTGAGGAGAACTGGCCCAACTCATGTTTCGCAACCGCTAAGCAAAGCGGTCCAATCGATACACCCCAGCTATGTGACCGATTGCTTCTCCTCGGCGCGTTTTTCTTTTGCCACTCTCAGAAACGCTCGAGCTGCGTGGGAGAGTGTGGCGCCTTTGCGATAGACGAGGTGGATGCTTCGTTCCAGGCGCATCTCGCGCACGGTCAAAGCAACTACCTGTTTGCGCGCGATTTCGGTGAGAGCGGTTAAGCGGGGAACCAGGGCCACACCCATACCCTGCTCCACGAATCTCTTGATAGCTTCCAGCGTAGGCATCTCCGTAGAAATGTTTAGCGGCGTTTTGTGTTTTTCAAAAGTTCGCACAACTTTGTCCCGATACGGTGAGGCAACGTTGTGGGCGATGAACGTCTCCGCACCCAGATCCTTGACCGATACGATCTCTTTACCCGCCAGCGGGTGATCCGGGGGGACAATCAAAGCCAATTCATCCGTCATCACCTGCACCGACGCGATTGCCGCGTCGCTCGGCTTGTATGACACTATCCCGATCTCAAACTCTCGTCCCAGAACTTCTGAAGGTATGCGGCTGGCCAGACTCCTCTTCACTTCCACCTTGATGTGCGGGTGGCGAGCGCGGAAAGCGGGAATCACGGGTAGGAGATACATCACCGTGTATTCGTTGGCGCTGAGAGTCAGCTTGCCGCGATGCAGGTCCTTTAGCTCCTTGACCGCCGTGTGCGCGTGTTGGCGGAGATTGAGCATCTGCTGGCCATACTTATGAAGCACACGTCCAGCGGCAGTGAGCGTGCCGTCCTTGGACGAGCGATCAAAAAGCTGCTCACCCAGCTCAAGCTCCAACCTGCGAATCGCCTGGCTCACTGCGGGTTGCGTGCGGTGCAGCTTTTTGGCGGCGCGTGAAAAGCCCTGCTCCTGCGCGACCGTTACCAACACTTCTAACTGATTAATGTCCATCGGGCAGCCTTCCTGCCTAAGTTATGACTACCAACACTGCGAGTTATGGTATCACAATTGATTATTCTTTCATAAAGATTATAACTTTGACTTTGCGACGGCCTGCTCCTAGCATCACCTTTTCAAACGGAGGATAAAACCATGGCAGCGCCGCGATTGGCCATTTTCGACACGACTTTACGAGACGGCGAGCAGTCGCCCGGATGCTCGATGAATCTGGAGGAGAAGCTGTTGCTGGCGCAGCAGCTGGAGCGTCTCGGCGTCGACATAATCGAGGCCGGGTTTCCAATTGCTTCTGATGGCGACTTCGCGGCCGTGAAGGCAGTAGCCGCTGCTTGCCGGACGGCAACGGTGGCGGCGCTTTGCCGGACGTCCGAGCAGGATGTGGCCCGCGCGGCTGAGGCCCTGGCCGGTGCCGAGCACCCGCGCATCCACACGTTTGTGGCGACTTCAGACATCCACCTCGAGCACAAGTTGCGGAAGACCCGGACTGAGGTCCTCGAAATGACACGCGCTTCTGTGCGCATGGCGCGAAATTTCGCGGAGGAAGTTGAATTTTCCGCAGAAGACGCTACCCGCAGCGACGTCGATTATCTTTGCGAGGTGCTCGCAGTTGCTGTCGACGAAGGCGCTTCAATCATCAATGTGCCGGACACTGTGGGATATACCCTTCCACAGGAATTTTCCCAGCTCATTACCACGGTCCGCGAGCGCGTTGTAGCTGATAAAGAGGTAACTATCAGTGTTCACTGTCATAACGACCTCGGCCTTGCGGTAGCGAATAGTCTGGCTGCCATGGGGGCCGGCGCGCGGCAGGTCGAATGCACGATCAATGGGATTGGCGAACGGGCCGGAAACGCTTCGCTCGAAGAGTTGGTAATGGCCATGCATGTCCGCTCCGATAAATTGTCATTTGAAACAGGGGTAAATACGCGCGAGCTCTATCCAACCAGCCAGTTACTTTCGAAGATCATCGGCTTCGAAGTGCAGCCCAACAAAGCGATTGTGGGTCGTAATGCCTTCGCTCATGAAGCCGGAATCCATCAGCACGGGGTCATTAATAATCCACTGTGCTACGAGATCATGACGCCGGAGTCAGTCGGCGTGCCTAACAATAACCTGGTGTTAGGAAAACATTCGGGTCGCCACGCGCTGGCTTTACGTTACGACGACCTCGGATATTCGTTAACTCAGGTTGAGCTCGAAGAGGCTTATGGGCGGTTTACGGCACTGGCTGATCGAAAGAAGAGCATCTATGACCAGGATCTGATTTCGTTGCTGTCAGCAGACATGAAGGTTCGGCCGGAACTGGCGATTATGGACCATGTAAGTGCGCGGGGGGCGCGAGCGTCAAGTTACCGGTAAATCTCTGCAAGCAACTGAGACAGCATCTGCGGTGGTTGTTTTAATGTCTACTGCCGCGATGCTGTCTCATCGTTTGAAGAGCCAGGAAAGGCGATGAAACCATGAAGATAACCATACTTCCCGGCGATGGCATAGGTCCGGAAGTCACCGCAGAGGCCGTTCGTGTATTGCGCGCTGTCGCAGGAATACATGGTCACAGAATTGAGTTTAACGAAGGGCTGATCGGTGGCAACGCGATCGTGCAAACAGGTTCGCCTTTGCCATCGGAAACGCTGGATACTTGTCTTGCCAGTGACGCAGTGCTGTTGGGGGCTGTTGGTTCCCCGGAATTCGATGCGCTGCCTCCGGGCAAGAGACCCGAAGCGGGGTTGCTCATGCTGCGCCGTGCTCTGGGCGGCTTTGCGAATCTGCGCCCGGCAATTTCTTACGACGCAATCGCTGACACGTCTCCTCTTCGCCGCGAGGTTACGAGGGGCGCAGACATTCTGATTGTTCGGGAGTTGCTAGGGGGGCTTTATTTTGGTGAACCGCGTGGAATTCTGGCCGCTAACGGCAATTCGGTAGCTATGAATACAATGAGCTATTCAGTGTTTGAGATCGAGCGCGTGGCGCGGGTCGCCTTTGAGCTAGCGCGCAAACGTCGTCGAAAGGTTGCCTCGGTCGACAAAGCGAACGTGCTGGAGACGTCACAACTTTGGAGGCAGACGGTCTCGAGTGTAGCGCGTGAATTTCCCCAGGTTGCGCTCGAGCATCTCTACGTGGATGCTTGTGCAATGCATTTGATAACTACACCGAATCGGTTTGATGTAATCCTTACCGAGAATCTGTTTGGCGACATTCTTTCAGACGAAGCTGCCGTGATCACCGGAAGTTTGGGGATGTTGCCATCAGCCAGCATCGGTGGCGATGTGGATCTTTATGAACCGGTGCATGGTTCCGCTCCCGATATCGCCGGGCGTGGCGTTGCCAATCCGTTTGGAGCAATCGCGTCGGCGGCAATGCTATTGCGCTATACAGGACACCTGGAGCAGGAAGCGGATGAAATCGAGGAAGCGATTCGAGTGGTGCTGAAAGCGGGCTACCGCACACCCGACATTGACGGCCCGGGTTCTCACTACCTGGCGACGACTGCTGAAATTGGCGGGCTGGTCTGCGATGCCGTTGCGGAGATAGCGGATATGCGACACGCTTATCATGCTGTTTAGTGATCAGTTTTCAGTTTTCAATTGTCAGTTGTTAGCTTTCGGTTACCGTTGTCAGTAGTCAGTAGTCAGTTGTTAAATGCTGGCTCAAACGGCGAAATCCAAATATCCACGACCGGTAACTGACAGCGAACAACTGAAAACCGAAAACTGACAACTGAAAACTGATGATGCCCAACACACTCTTCGACAAGCTCTGGGATGCCCACGTGGTCTGGGAACAACCCGGCCAACCATCTCTGCTCTATATCGATCTGCACCTGGTCCATGAGGTTACTTCCCCTCAGGCGTTTGCAGGATTGCGCGCAGCAGGCCGGCGTGTCCGCCGTCCCGAGCTGACAGTCGCGACGGCTGACCATAACGTTCCGACCACCGATCGCAGCCTGCCCATCGCAGATCCGATTGCCGCCCAACAGATCGATACTCTCCGTAGCAATTGCCGGGAGCACAACATCCAACTCTTCGATATCAACTCGGCCGAACAGGGAATCGTCCACGTCATCGGACCCGAACTGGGACTGACTCGTCCCGGTATGACTATCGTTTGTGGAGACAGTCACACCAGCACGCACGGCGCATTTGGGGCCCTGGCTTTCGGCATCGGGACAAGCGAGGTCGAACACGTTCTGGCCACGCAATGCTTACCCCAGAATAAGCCCAAAACAATGCTGATTCAGGTGAGTGATAACTTGCCTGAGGGCGTTGCATCAAAGGATCTGGCATTAGGCATTATCGGCCGGATCGGGACTGATGGCGCGACCGGTCACGTGATCGAATATGCGGGTGAAGCAGTGCGCGCGCTTTCAATGGAAGCCCGGATGACACTTTGCAACATGAGCATCGAAGCCGGCGCGCGGGCGGGAATGATAGCGCCCGATGAAACAACTTTTGCATATTTGAAGGAACGCCGGTTTGCTCCTAAGGGTGCAGCGTGGGAAGAGGCCAAAGCTTACTGGACCACCTTAAAAACTGACGACGCCTCTAGTTTTGATCGAACTATCGAAATTGATGCAGCATCGATCGAACCCTTCGTCACCTGGGGGACGAGTCCGGGTATGGTGGCGCCGATAACGGGAAATGTTCCCGACCCGGCGGAGGCTGCAAATGACGCAGATCGCCACGCTGCTGAGCGTGCCCTTCAGTACATGGCGCTGGCTCCGCGCACCAGCATCGAGGACATTCCCATCGATCGGGTTTTCATTGGTTCATGTACCAACGCGAGGCTTGAAGACCTGCGCGCGGCAGCACGCGTAGTCAACGGCTATAAAATCACACCTTCCGTTCATGGGATGGTGGTACCCGGATCGCAAAACGTCAAACGAGCAGCCGAGGCTGAAGGTATCGATAAGATCTTTCGCGCCGCGGGATTCGAGTGGCGCGAGGCTGGATGTTCGATGTGCCTGGGAATGAATCCTGACATTCTCAACCCGGGCGAGCGTTGTGCTTCGACCAGCAATCGGAATTTCGAAGGACGCCAGGGGCGAGGCGGACGCACGCACCTGGTTAGTCCGATGATGGCTGCCGCCGCCGCAATCGCAGGACATTTTACCGACGTAAGAAAGTGGCAATTTAAGGATTAATCCTTTGGCGGCATGCGGCTCTGCCGCCGCACACTGCGGAAAGGCTCTGCCTTTCCGCTGGTT
>JBBPIC010000169.1:0-1975 GCA_038040525.1 Acidobacteriota bacterium
ACGTGCCGGCAATCAACAGACGCTGGTTGCTGATGCGTTGGGACAAATGCCGCAGTAGATCCACGCTGGAAGGGTCTGCCCAGTGTAAGTCTTCAAGCAGGAGGACTATCGGCGAACTGGTAGCAAAGATCCCGAGCGCGTCTCCCATTTCTCGCATCATCCGTTCCTTGGTCGCCCCAATCGTCTCCTGTTGCAACTTTTCCATCGAGCCCGTGGAAGCGAAGGCTACCGGCAACTGCGAGCACCACGTGGGCGCAGAGGTCCGCATCACTGCCGCCAATCGATCGCGGGCAGGTCCTTCCAGCAATCCGCCGATGGCATCCAGAAACGGCAGATAAGCTTCGCCGGTGCCATACTGTTCGACGCAACGTCCGCGAGAAATCGACAGGCTCGGAAAGCGTGCGCGGGCACGGCGCAGAAATTCGTCGGAAAGCGACGTCTTGCCAATGCCCGGTTCGCCGCTGATAAAAACCAGGCGACCGCTCCCGTCAATTGATTGCTGTAGAAATGCTTCCAGCTTGCTTAACTCAGGACCTCTGCCCACAAATAGAGCGGCAGGTCTTTCGACCAGATCTTTGTCATAGACGATGGGCGTACCCAGCCACTCCCCGGTGAAGCTTGTGCGGAAACTCCTCAAGGCCTGGCCCATCTCAGCAGCCGAGGAATAACGCCTCTCTTTCTCCTTAGCCATCGCTCGCTCAATGATCAAATCAAACTCGCGCGGCAGATCTGGTCTGACGCGGCTGGGTGCCGGTGGATCGGTTGTCGCTATAGCGTGCATCATCGCGAGCATGCTGGGACCGCCAAAGGGCATCGCACGTGTGGCTGCCTCATAGAGGACGGAGCCGAGTGAAAAGATATCCGTACGTGCGTCGAGTACCTCTCCTCGGGTTTGCTCGGGAGACATATAGGCCGCGGTCCCCAGCACAGTTCCCTCGTCAGTAAGGTGCATTAGCGTGGGGGCTTCGTCGTTGACACCATCGGCCATGGTGCGAACCACTTTTGCTAGTCCAAAATCAAGCACCTTTGCCTGGCCGCGCGGGGTGATCAGGATATTCGCCGATTTGATGTCGCGGTGGATGAGGTTGATTTCGTGCGCCGCTTCAAGCGCCTCAGCCGTCTGTATCGCAATATCAAGCAGCCGCGTGACGGGCAGGGCCCCTTCGCCGTCTATTAAGCTTTTAAGAGTTCGCCCCTCCACAAACTCCATGACAATGAAGTCGAGACCGTCAGCCTCTTCAATGCCATGGATGGTTACGATATTTGGATGATTGAGGGACGAAGCGGATTGTGCTTCCTGAAGAAAGCGGCGGCGGGCGACGGGATTCTGATTGACAGCGGCCAGCAGAAGTTTTATGGCCACAGTGCGCCCGAGTTTGGTGTCCTCGGCCTTATAGACCTCACCCATGCCACCACTGTCAATCTTGCTCACCAATCGGTAATGCAAAAGCATCCGTTGGGGCTCAGACGGATCCATCACGCCTCCTGAATGCTACAGCGACTTCGCGCCTGATGAGATGGCGAACACTTTAAAGAATGCGTTCAGTTAGTGCAATCCTCAACGAACAGTGGCGCATTCCGCGCGCACCAATGAAAATGGCCCACCACTTTGAGTGGGTAAAACGTATTCTTATCAATGACAGTCCGCCTGGGCGCACGACCGAGGATTGTGTGAACCTCGAGGTTGCCAATTCTGAAGTCCATTCTTAACTCCCGTCCTTAAAATCACGGGCCGCGGTAAACTCGGTGCTACTACATAGAGACGCAGCTGGAAGGCAATTCCTCTCTTACCAACCTCAATTTATTTGCAGTTCTCTTGACATCACGTTAGCAAGACACTGGCGGGGTCTGTTACGTGGGCGCTGCACAATAAGAAGCTGGACTACAACGCCGCGATAGTTCATCAACCATCTCCTTAAACTTTAGGAAGCTCTGATCAAGTCCGCTGTGGGTGATCTGTACCGCGAAGCGGTTA
>JBBPIC010000079.1:0-24477 GCA_038040525.1 Acidobacteriota bacterium
TTCACAGAGATCGCACAGAGAGTTAAAGGTTATCCCGACAGACTCCAACGGGGCTATGACTCAAAACCCAGGGTTGCCGGGCTTTCACGGCTACGCGGGAACGAACGACGATTGAGTCTGCAACCGCAACGCGGTTGCGACCTGCTTTTTTATTCCTGGGCGTCCGGGCGGGCTCAACCGCGTTGCGGTTGGGAATTTTCCTTTTCATCTTTCCCAGGGTAGCCGTCAGAGCCCGGCAACCCTGGGCTTTAAGTCATAGCCCCGTTGGGGCAAAGACATCCGAGTTTTCACACAGCCAAAACCGCGTGCGGTTCTGTGATGGATTTTAAAAATTTCCTGAGGTGCTAACAGTGCGCTTATTCCTTCTTATTCTTTTCGTTGTTGCCGCTGCGACTACTCTCACCATGACGCACCCGTCCTCTGCTCAACAGAGCATACCGGACCTTCGAAAAACAAGTCTTAAATCAACCACACCCTCCGATGAAATCGTGCGTATCGACATCGACAAGGACGGCCTCGCGGACATCATTGAACGCTGGTGGAATGGGAAACGAGTGCGCTGGCTGGATGAGAATGGCGACCTGCTTCCTACCGACACACGCGGTGACCAGGTAGCAGACGTACTTCAGGTGGACAAAAACGGCGACGGACTTTATGACGGTCCTACCGACTTGAACGTCAAGTGGGCCGACAACGACCGTGACGGCAAACCCGATCTGCAAGCCTGGGTCACGCAGTCTCCTGAATGGTCCAAAGACAAATGGAGCGCTAGCGGGTCTCATTGGATGCTCTTCATTGACGTCGAAAAAGACGGCGTGCTTGGCTGGCTCGATTGGGAGAAGTTTGATTTTGGCAACGACAACTGGGGGTATACCGGAACCACAAACTGGTTGCCCGATTACAACGGCAACGCAGTTTTCCTGAAAGTCCACCGTCCGCCGCAATCTCTGCCTGACCCCCGACTCAATTGGGAAAATCCGTTTGCCTTTTACGACTTTGATGATGACGGCGCCAGCGAAATGGCCATGCGCTGGCTTGACCCTGTGCCCCCGCTCGACAAAGGAGTAACGAAACTTTCCGGCATTCTCAATGAAGCTTTCGCTACCTTCGATCTCGATAACGATTCCACGAGAGGAAACGAGACCGACTACGACATGTCCTTGCGTGGCGCCGGTGGGCCGGGTGTGCCTTACCGCTCGTTTGCGCAAAAGTACCCTGCGCTCAAAGGCAATCCAAAATTCGACGCCTGTTTCCAATGGAATAATTGGCGGCAAATCGATGAGCTCATGTATATGCCTCACGCGCGCAGCTACGATTCATTCTTTTCCGCCGGCTGGACCAGCATGTATTTCGTATTCGATGAAGATGACGATGATCACCGCTGGGAACGCGTGGAAATGTATTATCCGATGCACGGTTTTGGCGGGCCCAAAGAGATTGACCTTTATTCCACCAAACGCTGGCGGCGGAGCAATTATGCCGAAGCAGACATGGTCGCCGAGAACGAACGACCGGGAATAGCGGGCCATCCGCAGGCCGATTCGCTCGGTGATCGCGGTGAATTTGATGAAGATAATTCAGGCGGTGGCAAACTCTATGCAGGTGTCTTCGATCGGAAACTGCACCTCGCAGGCGCTGAGTGGGGCGCGTGGCTGATAGACAAAAACGGTGAATTCCATGGCGGCGTCAAGACCCCGTCACCCAGACCACGCGCTCTTGCAGTAGGCGAAGTGGTTAAGTATACCGACACCGATAACAACGGATTCCTTGATACGGTCGAGTATGACTACGACGGCGATCGCAAGATTGATTTGCGTGTGTCGCTGCTGGACTACCGGAGTTCGAGTCAACCACATCCGGATGTGACCACGCTCATTGATACTCAACGTGAAGGCTGGAAGGGTTTGAACGCAGTGTTAACCCAACTAGCCAACCAATCCTGGCAGGAAGCTTTGACAGTTTACAGAGCTGCGTGGCGGCGCGGGCTGACAACAGCGGAGACGGACAAGTTGGCATTCGCCTCCTCGATTGGTGAGCGCCATGACCATGGCTACTGGTTGAAGGAGAAAGTATTTCGCGAGCTCCGCGCGCGCTTGCAAGAAGCAAAACAAGGGGAGCCTGCAAAGGCAGCAACGCTTGATGCGCTCGAAAAGCAACTCACGCAGACTTATTACCTGGGACACTTTGATGCTTACGCGCGTCTGATCGCGCAGGTGCCGGGAAAATGAACAGTCGTGCGCTTCATGTTTGAGAGCGGCAAGCGAATAGACGATCCACAAAACCACACGAACAAACACGAAAAGTTGTTAGTGCATTTTCGTGTGATTCGTGGATCGCAGTTCTTCGGATTGTTTGTGGAGGTACAGCTAACACCGAGGAACTACAGTAAAGTCAAATCCACTCATCTCTGGGAATCGATCGATGAACTCTCGAACGAAAATTCACATCTCGTTTTCCGTGTTCTTATTGTTGCTTCTCTTCGTCTCAACTGTCACCGCACAAACCGAATCGCCGTGGCCTAAAGTTCCGCCTGCAGATTTCACAAAACTCAAACCCTCTGACTTCGCAGATGACGAATTGGATCTGCCATATTACCTCGCCCACTTCCATCGCGTGGCCAACAGTGTGGTTGAAGAAGGAGACAACCGCGGCTTTATCAATATTTCCGTCTGGCGCAGTCCTCAGGACAACAGGCCCTATAATGCTCGGGTAGTTGCAGTCTGGGCTCTCAACCGACTTTGAAGTTTGACTCTCCCAAATATCATGCAATACACCAACAAAGTCGTAATCGTCACGGGCGGCAGCAAAGGCATTGGCGAAGGCTGCGTGCGGGCTTTTGTCGCGGCCGGAGCTCGGGTCGTCTTCTGCTCACGCACCGAGGAAGACGGAAATTCACTGGCCTCTAAAGTAAATATGCACGGGCCGGGCGAAGCACACTTCGTAAGGTGTGACGTTTCTCAGACTGAGGAGATTCAACATCTGATTGAAACTACCGTCGCGCGTCATAGCCAGCTCGACTGTCTGATTAATAACGCCGGCTGGCATCCGCCTCACAAATCACTCGATGATTTCTCGGTGAAGGAATTTCGCGAACTGCTTGATTTGAATCTGATCAGCATTTTCGCTGCGTGCAAGTTTGCGTTGCCTTATCTGCGTCGGACCAGAGGAAACATCATCAACCTCTCGAGCCTGGTTGCCAGCATGGGCCAACTACACGCCACCACATACGTAGCCACTAAGGGTGCGATCTCCGCTCTCACGAAAGCGTTGGCGATCGACGAGGCTGAGCACGGTGTGCGTGTGAACTCTGTGTCACCCGGCAATATCTACACGCCGCTTTGGCAGGAAGCAATTGATGGTGCGAGTGATCCTGATAGCTGTCGCGCCGAGGGTGAGGCTGCGCAGCTAGTCGGACGAATGGGGACTATTGAGGAAGTCGGAAAGCTATGTCTTTTTCTCGCCGCTGAGGCGACTTTCACCACTGGCGTGGACCACATCATTTCCGGTGGCGCCGAGCTGGGTTATGGACGAAAAAGCCGGAAGAGCGATGGATCCTAATGTGGATAGCTTGTAGCGGCTATGCCGTCCGATGTGCGGCGGTGGCTTTGCCCGCCGTAGACTCGCACTCTTTCCTGCTGGGGGCTACGCCCCGGGCATAGCCCGAATCGTTTAGCCAGAAGTGACGGAAGGGCATAGCCACTTCCGCATATCGGACCCCATGGCCGCCTCAGAGAACTGAAGAAAATCGCCTATCCTTAAAACGAGGCCATTGAATGAAAATTGTGATACTCGCCAGTTTGTTGCTAACGGTAGCCGGTATTCTAAACACGTTTTTCCCTGGACAAACTCAACACGGAAAAAAACATATCTATCACCACGGTTGGATCGACCTGAACAAGAATGGCCGGAGGGATGTTTATGAAAATCCGAAAGCTGATATAGAAAAGCGCATCGATGACCTGCTCGCTCAAATGACTCTCGAGGAGAAAACTTGTCAGACTGCCACCCTCTATGGCTACAACCGCGTCCTCAAAGACGAACTCCCGACATCGGAGTGGAAGCAGAAAATTTGGAAGGATGGTATTGCAAATATTGATGAGCATCTTAACGGATGGGCCGCTGGTTCCGGGAGCATCTACGCCAAAGACATCAAGAAACATGTCTGGGCCATGAATGAAGTGCAACGCTTTTTCGTCGAGGATACCCGACTCGGCATTCCGGTCGATTTCACCAATGAAGGAATTCGTGGAGCTGCGTTTCTTACGGCAACGAGCTTTCCGGCCCAGCTGAGTGTTGGCCACACCTGGGACAAGGATCTGGTGCGTGAGATTGGACGCATCACCGCACGCGAGTCCCGAGCGCTCGGTTACACGAATGTCTATGCGCCGATTCTCGATGTGGCGCGAGACCAGCGCTGGGGACGACTGGCGGAAACTTACGGCGAGGATCCCTATCTGGCGTCTCGCCTCGGAGTCGAGATGGTTAAGGGCCTTCAGGAAAATTACACGGTGGCTTCGACCGCTAAACACTTTGCGATTTACAGCAACAACAAAGGCGCCCGCGAGGGTCAGGCGCGCACCGATCCCCAAACTTCGCCGCGTGAAGTGGAAAATGTTTTCCTGCCGCCGTTCAAAGCCGCCGTGAAAGAGGCAGGCATGCTCGGCGTAATGAGTTCCTACAACGACTTCGACGGCATACCAGTCACTGGAAGCCGGTACTGGTTAATTCAACGGCTGCGAAACGATTTCGGCTTCAAAGGCTATGTTGTCTCTGATAGCGCCGCCGTGGAGTTTCTGCACACCAAGCATGGCGTTGCAACGGATATGAAAGACGCCGTTCGACAATCTATTGAGGCGGGGCTGAATGTAAAGACGAACTTCACGCCGCCCGATGACTTCATTCTGCCGTTGCGAGAACTGGTGGAGGAAGGAAAAGTTTCAGTTAAGACTCTGAACGATAGAGTTCGCGACGTCCTGCGAGTGAAGTTTCTCGTCGGCATCTTTGATCGACCTTACATTTCAGACCCGGAGTTAACGGAGCGAACAGTAAATTCCGCTGAGCATCAGAAAGTAGCTCTGCGTGCGGCCCTTGAGAGCATTGTGCTTCTCAAGAACGAAAGAAATGTCCTGCCATTAAGCAAGGAAATCAAGTCCATCGCGGTTATCGGTCCCAACGCCGACGACGACAGCAACACTCAATATCGTTATGGGCCCTCAGGGGTGAAGGGCATTACGGTGTTGGAGGGAATCAAAGACAAACTAGGTGAGACCGTCGTCGTGAATTACGCAAAGGGTTGTGAAGTCGTCGACGCCAGTTGGCCGGAGAGCGAAGTGCTTCCGTCGCCTTTGACCAGGGACGAACAGCAGGAGATTGACAAGGCCGTTGTCGCCGCCAGGAAGTCGGAGGTTGCGATCATGGTGCTCGGCGATTCAGCGAAGACTGTGGGAGAGAGCGCCTCGCGAACCAGTCTGGATCTACCAGGCCGTCAACTGCAGTTGGTCCAGGCTGTCCAGGCCACAGGCAAGCCGGTGGTTGTGGTTTTAATCAACGGCCGGCCAATCAGCATCAATTGGATCAGTACGAATGTTTCCGGCATTGTTGAGGCCTGGTTTCCCGGAGCAAAAGGGGGAACCGCGATCGCTGATGTGCTGTTCGGCGACTATAACCCGGGTGGAAAACTGACTGTGACGTTTCCGAAAACGGTGGGACAGATTCCTTATAACTTTCCCACTAAACCCAACGCGCAATGGGAGGGCGAGAAGTCCCGGGTTAACGGCGCGCTCTACTATTTTGGACATGGACTCAGTTACACCACATTCGAGTACAGCAACTTGACGATTATTCCATTGAAACAGAATCCTCGCGGGAAGATCATCGTGAGTTTCAAAGTGAAGAATTCCGGCAGACGCGCAGGCGATGAAGTCGTTCAGCTCTATGTGCGCGACGTTGTTAGCAGCGTGACTACCTACGAGAAAAACTTGCGAGGTTTTGAACGTGTCCGCCTGGCGCCGGGCGAAACAAAGACGGTGACGTTTACGCTTGGGCCTGATGACCTCGCACTGTGGGATCGGAACATGCGCTTCGTGGTTGAACCTGGGATGTTTCGGGTAATGATCGGAGCGTCGTCGGAGGATACCAAGTTGAGCGGTGAGTTTGAGATTAATCGACAGTGATCCAGCCTGCGAGCTCCCAGCATTACAGGCGTATAAAGTACAACCTTCAGGTTGCTTCTTTGGCGCCACGCAAGCTAAAGCTTGTACTCTATGCGCCTGTTATCGGAACGCTCACAACGACAATACGCCGGGCAACGCGTAAGCGCGGCCTTCGACTTCAGTTGGAATGAATGGCCAATCCGGAGATGTGGTAATTATTTCAATTCGTTCTTCAAAAGCAATACAAGTCTCTTCAACCTTTGAGCCGGTGATCGACGGGTTCCAGGCAAAGGCTTGCGCGTTTTGCACCTTCTCCGTATTCAGTGGATGTGCAACCCAATCGCGCGTGCGATAACCCGCAGCCCCGCCCTGGTGGTGTAGACGTTCTTCGCCTGGAAAACCAACCTCACTGTAAGCGCGCGCTGCCACTTCATAAAGCTCGCGACCAGTTACGCCCGGCTTGGTGGCGTCAAGCAGCCTTGCATTTACAAACGCGCCGCCACGCGTGCGAACGTCAAGGTCGTCCGGTATTGCACCATCGCAAACAATTCGGGTCAGCGAAGCGATTAGACCGTCTCGGCGGGCGCAAACCGCGATCATCAAAAACTTTCTCCATTGCAGGCTGGTAGGCAAAGGATGTCGGAAACGCTGCAAACGATCATCCGCCGCGACGAGTGTTACCACTGAATACACACCAAAGGCTGACAGCGCATCAATTGCGCGACGAGCGACTTCCCTCTCTGTAATACCGGGTTCCAGCTTGCGCGCCATTTCTCCTATAGCCTGGCCCGCATCTCGCCCGAGCGCCTTGAACCGTTCAATCTCAGCCTCGGTCAATTGATAACGCGCACGTGCTATATCGCCGTCAATCACGCGGAGGTCTTCACCTGAAATAAGATCGCTGCCAATTGGTAATTTCTCCGTTACCAGCGAACGCGCGACATGTGCTGCCAGCGACGGATTTCCCTTCTCCTCTTCCCATGGGAAATCGACTGGCTCATATCCCTGGCCGTCCAGTTCCTCAGTCAGCAGCCGATCAATTTCGATCTTATTAGCAAGCACGAAACGCTTTCCGTCGCGACGTAGAAAAAGCGCGCCGGCGCCGGCTTCACGGCTGAGGTCGATGCCGTTTCTTCCGCCCGCTGTCAACCATGCAAAGTTAGGTTGAGAATTAATCAATATCCCGCCCAGGCCCGCCTGAGAGATTAAGCGAAGAAGCCTTTCAGTTTTGATTTGGATCTCTTTAAGTCGCGACATCACTCACCAAACGCGCCCTGGCTCCGTTAGGAGCCGAATGTTTATAGACGTGGCAGCTAATCCCAAATTGAAGCTCCGTAGGAGCGAAATGTTTTATTCGACTTACTCGTCGCTTGGAACATTGCGCTCCTCCGGAGCTGCAATCTTTTACGCTGGCGTGTCTATAAACATTTGGCTCCTACGGAGCTAGTCCCACCTACAGCTTCCCTTGCTTGATTCGCTCATGCCGGGTATCAGGCAACGATGCACTCTGTTGGAGATTGAAGTTTGCCACGTTCAGAAATGTAAACGTCGGAACATCCGGTGCATGCTGTGCCTTGACGCGGAAAAAGTCCGCGCCCTTCACATCATTCAAAACAAACGCCGGCCGCAGGTCCTCTTTCATGTAGCTTAGCTCTACGTTATTCATCTCCAGGCCCTGCACGTGCCGAATAAAGAATCCGTAGGCAGGCATCTCTCCAAACATCACCGGCTCTGGATAATCTTTCTCTTTCTCGGGTGGCTCCAGCGCCGCTTGTTGCTTAGTGCCTCCGCCCTGGTAGTAGATGCGTACGTTGTTGAACTTCACGTCCTCGATGTCGTGCCCGGGAATTCCGCTGATGATCGACGCATACTTCGGGTCCGCATTAAAGACGACCACGTTACTAATCAATACCCGTCTCAATTTTCCGACCATGGTCGACTCTTTAGGACCACGTGCGCGATTTCCCAGCCGGAGGAAGAATGGAGGGTTAACGATGTCGCGCATCGTAATGTTGGTAATAGTCACATCCTCGAGCAGTCCGCCATCTACACTTTCCAGCGCAAAGCCTCTGGAATAGTCAAAGACACAGTTGGAAATCGTTATGTTTTTGAAACCACCATTTGATTCCGTGCCAAACTTGATGCGACCAGTCGGGCTGTTATGACTGTAGCGGTTGTATTCCCGCTTGTAAGTGCCATCGAGAAATGTGCCTTCGTCATAACCAGTCACCTGGCAATTTGTGATCGTCACGTTTTCAGTTGCGCGTGCAAAGCCCAGGGCAAAGGAACTCTTGGGACAAATAGCATCATCAAAAGGCGAGTTGACACTACAGTTAGAGATGCGCACGTTGCGGCAAGCATCGATGTCGATGCCGTCGCGGTTTGTGTCGATCTTGACGTTATCGATCGTGAGGTTGTCGACGCCGGTCGCAAGTATGGCGAAGTGCCCGCCGTGCAAAATTGAGATATCCCGGATCAGCACATTTCGCGAGAGCTTCAAACTGATCGCCTTGTTGCCCCAACCGGGCTCGACGGCGTCCCTTGGGTTGGGATATCCGAAAGGCCGCGCCGGCTCGCTGGCACGCGCCTGATTTAGGGCATCGTTTTGCTCTTTTGTGCGCGACTGCCCACCACCACGAACCAGGCCCTTCCCCCATATCAAACCCGGCCCCAGAATGGAAACGTTCTCGAGGTTCTCACCCCAAATCAAACTGTTGTGCCAGTGACTGTGACCAAAATCCTGGTAGGCATCCCATGGATTGGGTTCCGGTGGATCATACTTGAAACCTTTCGACGTTTCCGCAGCGACGATTGTCGCGCCCTGATCGAGATAGAGTGTGATGTTGCTCTTCAGGCGAATTGATACCGAAAGATAATCGCCGGCAGGAAACCGCACCGTGCCGCCGCCGCTTGCTGCCGCCGTTTCAATTGCCTTATTGATTGCCGGAGTGTCGAGCACCACTCCATCGCCTTTCGCGCCGAAAGCCCTCACGTTGTAAACGCCGCTGGAATCCGCCTTAGCTAGAGTCTTCGAGGGAACGGGGCGTCGTTGGCCTTCTGCAACTAGGAAGCTTGCCAGCAAGGCGATTAAGAGCGAAGAAACCAGCAATTTTTTCTTGTTCATCGCAGTCTCCGAGGAATCAACTTCAGTCCTCACCTCTACCTATCAAAGTTTGGCCCAGGCCGAGCACCAGGCCCTCCTCATTTCAAGACTCGAAATTAAATGGGGCAAACTATAAGCAAGAAACGTGTGGGAAGTCGAGAGTTAATCACATTCGAAGATCTCAGGCGAAGTCGGGAAGGGTCTCTTCTCGCGCCCGTCAACAATTGCAGGTAAGCGAATAGCGCGGCTGACGTTGCAAAGAACGACGAGTAGAAAACGATCCACGAACACACACGAAAGCAACACTAACGTCTTTCCCGTCAGTTCGTGTCGTGGATCGTACTTTCTTGCTCAACAAACAAGTTGAACGTGGACATGGCTTTTATCGGCGGCTCGATGGGATCTGCTGCCAGATCAACGAATTTGCAAATCCCGATATCTGGTCTACGACCCTCATGTTTCATTTCTCGAAGGCTATGTTATCGACCACCACGGTTCCCTTCTCCATGATGCATTTGTCGCAATGCACGCCCACCGTGATAGAAGTCAACTTCTTGAGGACGTCCTGCTTGAGGTCCAGAGGAATGGCCCATTCGGGCTGGTTGAAGGTGTCGAGCTTGATTTTATAAGTATTGAAACCTGAAGACACCCGGAAGCTTGCCATCGGATACCCCGACTCAAGATTTGTTCCGTAACCGCGGGTTATCAGTTCCAGCCGTATGTATTGGGCCCCTTTGGTGAAGACACGCATCGTCATGAACTTATAGCTGCTGACGTCGTCGGCAACGGGTTTGCCGTCTTTCTGGGGCTGCCCGAACACCTCTATATTTACTCCCGCCCACTCGTTTGGTATCCGTAGTTCGTAATCGAACGCGGCAGCAACATCATCTGCCGTCACCCGCGCCAGCGCGGGTGACGGAGGATCAGCCTTTTCCAGACCACGGACTTGCGGCGGATTCGCCGAGTTCTGGGAATACCAATTCAATCGCGTCGTACCACCCCGCTTGCTTACGGGCCGGCCGCTCTCCATGTTCTGGAAGTCGGCATACACGAGCTTGGAAGCGTCGGATTCGGCAGCCTTGGAGGGGTCCTGGGCAAAGACTGAGCCGGCGATTCCAAGCATTAGAGCAGCTAAGACCCCACAGCGGAAAAACACAATTCTCTTCATCGATGCACCTCCAACATTTCAGATGTTGTAACAAATAAAGAGCATGAAGGGGGGGTGTCTTAATTTAGAAGACAATTAAACGATCCACTAAATCACACTATATTAACTCTTCTTCGTGAAATTTCGTGTTGTTTCGTGGATCGTTCTTAAAAGGCAAAAACCCCAGACCTGAATTTAGGACATTACCTTACTACGAACGCCTTCAACTGTCTGGCCAATTGAATTTTAAGGCGATGCCGCAGCGGCGCCGTTGAGCAAAACACCCTTCTCCAAATGTCGCTCATGTGTGGCAAAACTTGCGGCGTGGGGATCGTGGGTAACCATTATGATTGTCTTCTGCAATTCGCGGTTGAGCGTCGCCAATATGTTAAGGATTTCTTCGCCGGCGCGCGCATCGAGATTGCCGGTCGGCTCGTCTGCCAGAATCAGATCAGGATCAGTCACAATTGCCCGGGCGATTGCTACGCGCTGTTCCTGTCCTCCTGATAACTGGCGTGGCTGGTGATGCATACGGTCGGCGAGTCCCACCAATTCCAAGGCAGTCTCAACATTCTTGCGTCGCTCAGCTCTTGATAGCTTAGTCAAAAGCAATGGCAGTTCGACATTCTCAAAGGCCGTGAGCACCGGCACCAAGTTAAAAGTTTGAAAGATGTATCCGATGTGGTGGTTGCGCCAGGCGGCCAGTTGGCTCTCACTTAATCTTGCCAGGTCGGTTCCCAGGACATCGACCTCGCCTTCCGTGCAGCGGTCGATTCCAGCAAGCAAGTTTAGGAGCGTGGATTTCCCGGAACCACTAGGCCCCATCAGCGCCAGAAAGTCACCCGGCTCGATATCGAGGTCAACGTGGTCAAGCGCCACTACTTCAAAGCCATCTCGAGCAAAACGCTTACTCACGTTGCGAACTTGCACCATCGGTGCTGGCATAGTTTTCTCCAATAGAATTGTTAGTTGTTAGGGTCAGTTGTCCGTGGTCAGTTGTTCCCGCGACATGTCTTGATGAGGGATCTGATTCAACTCGTCAACTGCCGGGCCGCTCCTCGCCTCGTAGAGGCGAAATGTTTATAGCCCCCGACCTCGCCTTAGAATCCCCGCTCCGGTAGGAGCGGAACCTCTGCGCATTGCGCTCCTAACGGAGCGCTGAAAACAAACCAACATGGCCGGGCTATAAACGTTTGGCCCCGCTGGGGCGGGAGGCCCCTTGACGCGACATGAAATTAAACCGATCCCTGACTTCTGACTTCTGACTTCTGACTTCTGACCTCCGACCTCTGACATCTACTGAGTAATCTTCACGCGATCTCCATCGCGCAACTTCTCAGCTCCGGTCGTCGCCGTCGATTCGCCACCGCTCAATCCTTCAAACACATAGAAGAAATCGCCCGTTTCATCACCAAGGCGTATCGACCGTTGCTCCACTTTGTTCCCCTTGATTACGAAAACAAAAGTGCTCCCGTCCCTTCGCACCACCGCAGCTTTAGGAACCAATACTCGTGGAGATGATTTGCTTTGCGCGGGTTGTTGTTCATCCGCCAGAAAGTTGACGCGCGCATTCATTTCAGGGCGCAACTGTTCATCGGGGTTATCCACTTTGACTTTCACCTGCACCGTGGCCTTGGCCCGATTCGCTTCCGGAGCAATCTCGGCAATGAAGCCGGTGTACTTCAGGTTCGGAAAAGCTTCGGGGATGATCTCCGCACGTTGCCCCATTTTCAAACGCGCAAAATCTGTCTGGCTGATGTCTAATTCGATCTGCAAATCATTCAGATCCGCCAGGGCAACTACTGAAGTGCGAGCACCCGACTCGCCCATAGCTGATGGACTCACCATTTCACCGCGTTCCACGATCCTCTGCAAAACGGTCCCGGAAACCGGCGCCTTGATCTCTGTGTCCGCCAGTTGAGTCTGGGCGTAATCGAGAGCAGCTTTCATCTGCCCGACTTGCGCGGCGGCAGCTCGTATCTCCTCGACGCGCGGCCCGAGGTCGGTCATAGCGCTGGATTGACGCGCTGCTTCAAGCAAGGCCCGCGCGGTGTCGCGCTCAGCAACTGCGCGATCCAGTTCAGCTTTCGAAGCGACCCCGGCGCGATGTAGATTCTCGGCCCGACCGTATTCTGCTTCGGCATTTCTTAGGGTTGCTTCAGCCTGCATTACGCCTGCTTTGTCTTTCAATTTCTCCTGAGGCCGCGAACCGGTCCGCAATTGATCCAGCCGGGCCTGGGCCGCGGCGAGATTCGCACGCGCCTGATTTGACTGGGCGCGGAAGTCCCTATCCTCGAGGCGTACGAGCACCTGACCTTGCTGTACCTTGTCTCCCTTCTCGACTCCAACCCAGGCTACTCGGCCCATCACTTTGGCGCCTACAGCGATCTTGTGGTGGGCCACTACATACCCGGAGGCGGAGAGGACAGTATCACCCTGTGAACTTCCTCCGCTTTCCACCTTGACCTCGGCAACCGAAATCGGCTTCGCCGCAGATGAAAAGTAAAGATAGCCGCCAATAGCGACCAGCGCGAGGATCGCAGATAGTGCCAGCAACAAAATCTTCGGCGAACGGGTGTTTGCCGGAGACGAGGGCGCAGGACCGCGGTCGATCTTCAGGCTCCTGAGTCGCTTATTGAGATCTTCCTGGTCTTCCTGAGTCTTGGGGTTTATAGCCATGGATTAATCTGCATGTTGTTTTAAGAGCGGAGAGCATCCACTATCCTGAATCGCGAAGCCCGAATTGACGGCAGCAAAGAACCCAAAAAGCCTATGCCAACACCGAAGAACAAAGCCCACAGCATTAACTCAGGAGTGACGCGAAAATTAAAAGCTATCTCACTGAAGGTCGTAAAATTCGCCGTGCCGGTGGAAACAAAGTTCAGTGGCAATGCCAGCAAGATCCCGATGGCAACCCCGATGACTGCGATTGCCACCGACTCCAGCACGAAAGCAATTAGAATACTGCGCCGCCGGAAGCCCAGCACTCGAAGTGTGCCAATCTCCTTGGTACGTCTGGCGACTGCCGCATACATCGTGTTCATTCCAGCAAACCCGGCGCCCACGGCCATAATGAGGGCGATGAAGACAGCAAGACCTTTGAGCGCGCCCGAGGCTACACCCTGCTGATCTTCATAGAAAGTGCGTTCTGGTACTGCCTTCAAGTGCAATTGCTGGTCGTCCGTAATTCGTTTCCCCAGTGACTCTAATGCTGTCTGATCTTTAGCTCGTAACAACACCGACGAGAAGGAATCCCGTTTGGTCGCGCTGGCCAGTGAGTTCACATCCACCCAAGCCTCCGACTCAAACGCTTTGCCACCCGCCTCAAACAAACCTACCACGGTATAGTCTGTGGCCTGAATGCGGAATTTATCTCCCACATCCAAACCCTGAAAGCGTTCAGCAATCCGCCGGGAAACAACTGCTTCAGCTAGCCCAGGTTGAAACATGCGGCCCGTCACGGTTTTGAAACCCGAACGTAGTTTGTTCGACATCGGGCCGACTCCACGAATGGTGACATTCGATCCCTGACTCATACCCTTTCGAGCTTTATAAATCAGGGTCAGGAGTTCCGGAGCAACCAGTGGCTGATCGCCTTCCCGCACTATTCCATCGAGGTACATCAGGTTGCTGAGGTTTTCGCGCGACACACTGCTATTCAACTCGGCCGTGCTGCCCTCGCGCATAACGATCAAGTTCAGCGGCTCACCACTGCTGCTCAAGGTGAGATCAATCCCACGCGCGAGCGCCATCACCATTAGAAAGACGCCAACCGTCAAGCCGATCGAAAAGGCGGTGGCAAAAGTGCTGGACTTGCGCACAGTCAGGTTGCGGAAGTTGTATTTTAAAGGTAATGCCATTACTCAGTGCTCCGCAGAGCCTCGGCGATGGTCATGCCAGAGACACGATAGGCCGAATAGATTACGCTGGCCAGGCCCACAAAGATTGAGACAACGAAAGCGCCTAACAGAGTTACTCCGGTCGGCACAAACGATTGAAAGTTCGGAATATAAAGACTCATGTCGACCGATTTGAAGAGTAGCGCCGCACCACCAATGCCGATTAAGGCGCCCACGGTGGTCACGAGCAGCGCCTCACCCACGAAAAGCCCGGCAATTGTTCCACGCTGAAAACCAAGAGCTTTGAGCATTCCGACTTCCCTGGTCCGCTCACGGACAGTCATTGCCATGGTATTCCCCATGACGAGCAGGAGCGAAAACGTGATGGCCCCCATGATGCCATACATAAACTGTTTGACGCCGCCCAGCATAGTCTCAAAGCTGATGGCAAAATCGCGTTCGCTTTCTGTCTTTGTCGGCGCGTCGGTATTAAGGAATATCGAGTCGACTGCCTGCGCGATCCTGGGCACATCCTCCGCCGAGTTTGCCAAAATGCTGAACGTGCTTACCTGGTCCTTGGCCCATGCCGGCACCAATTCGTTCACGTAATCGTGGTGGAAGAAAAGCGTCTTCTCATCACCGCCAGTGCAAACGCCGCGCACGATAAACTCCACGCTACGGTCATAAATTGGGCTACGCAGCGTAATCCTCTGGCCGGGACTGAAACCATACAAGGTGACCAACTTCTGTCCAACAATGGCCCCCTGTTTGTCGTTGATAAATGCCTGCCACTCCGGCTCGGACATTTTTATTTCTGTCATCACTTCGCGAAACTTGTTGGCATCGACAGCGAAGTTAGCGAAAAAGTTTTTCTCGTCCTTATAAATGCCGCCGAACCAACTGAAGGGAATCACGGCTTTAACTCCGGGAACCGTCGCAATTCGCTGTTGCTGGGCAACGGGCAAAACGAACCCCAGCGAGACCGCGTGCCTGGTGATCAGCCGAAGAGGATTCGTCCTTTCATTGCCCTGCGTAAACTCGGTCAGGATCGTGGCCAGAGTAATGATCAGGAACAACGAAACAACCAGGCTGGAGATCGTAAGCAACGTGCGTCGTTTGTTGCGCAGGATGTTCTTTAAGATCAACTTACTGAATTTCATGAGCGCCTTTCCGATTGCGTTCAACTTCCGGGGCAGTAGCCCGACCGTTAGGGAGGGCGTCGGCTTCTGACCACTGCGCCCTCCTCAACGGTCGGGCTACTGCCCCATTCAAAAGTAAGTCGAACAAGGGGTGGCCGGATCGACACCGCGCCGGGAAATTATTCACTATTGCTCGAAGACATTCGAGCTCACAAAAGGCTGACGTTCCCCTATTCTACGCGTATTCGACGGGCCACCGTAGCGAAATTCACAGCTCACTGCTCGCTTTTATCCACTCATTCCGGGCTAGATTGGGGATACGCAGTTTAAAGCCTGATTGTTCAGATGAGATCATTCTGCGCGCACCATGGCCGCCGCTTCGTAACGGCTTCGCCACCCGATGTGCCGAAGCGGCGACGGGAACCCCGGTTTCCAGCGCCAAAGGCGCGAAATGTAATAGCCTGGGCCAACGGCCCAGGGGAACCCGTTCGGGTTTCCCAGCGCTGAAAGCGCGAAATGCTGTTGGACGCAATCACCACAATTTTCAGTAGGGGCCCCCCTCCTATTTCGCGCCTTCAGCGCTTCCACGATTCATTGAACCTCACCTGGGGCGTTGCCCTAGGCTATTACATTTCGCGCCTTTGGCGCTGGGAGCCGGTAATATTGCATCTTCAGCTTGTTAACCTGACAATGCCGTCGAATAAATGCGCCGATCAAGTTGTATTCACTGCCTTAATCTTGTCTTCTTACTGCTGCTGGGCGGCAGTGGGACAGTTTTCGCGCTCGATTCGCGCAGAGACCTTTCTCAGTTGAGCCATGAAGTGTGGCTCACTGAGAACGGCTTGCCGCAAAACACCGTTCACTCGATCGCGCAAACCAAAGATGGCTACGTCTGGATTGGCACTGAAGAGGGTTTGGCGCGGTTCGACGGCGTCAGATTTACCATTTTCGATAAGCAGAATACTCCGCAGCTCAAAAGCAACTACATTCGCACTCTGTTAGCAGATCGGCAGGGCGCGCTATGGATTGGCACCGCGGAAGGCCTGGTCCGTATGCTGGATGGTAAGTTCACTCTGTTCACGACTAATGAGGGCCTTCCCAGCGATACCATCCAAGCTGTCTATGAAGATCGTGAGGGCAATCTCTGGGTCGCTACCGCCACCGGTCTGGGACTCTTTAAAGGTGGCGGGCTTACCAAGTTCACGACAAAGGAGAGGCTGATCGGCGGCAGCATCCAGGCGTTGTTCGAAGATGCCGACGGCGCGCTTTGGATTGCCACACCTTACGGCGTAGGACGGGTTAAGGATGGTAAGTTTGCCAACTACACTGTCCGCGACGGACTTGGCAGCAACACCGTCAGGGCAATCCAACAGGGTCGCGATGGCCGCTTATGGTTTGGCTCTCTCGCCGGCTTGACCGCCTTCAGCAACGGACGCTTCACAAACTACACAACGCGAGATGGCCTGCCAAACGATAGAATAATTTCCTTACATACGGACCGAGACGGTGGTCTTCTAGTCGGAACCGCCGGCGGCCTTAGTCGTTTCATCGATGGCCGTTTCACCGGCTTGAATGCCGGAGACACACTCTCGACGAGCACCATTCTTTCACTGCTGGAAGACCTTGAGGGCAACCTCTGGGTTGGCACTGAATCCGGCGGATTGAACCTGCTCAAAGACACAAAATTCACGACTTACACCGTGCGAAACGGACTCTCAAACGATCTCGTCAAGGCAATCTACGGCGACCGCCAGGGCAATACATGGATCGGGACCGACGGTGGCGGGTTGAATCTACTAAAGGATGGCAAGCTCAGCAGCTACACCACCCGCGACGGACTATCCAGCAACGTTGTTCTTGCCCTGTCCGGCGACGCTGCGGGAAACCTCTGGGCCGGGACGCCCAATGGATTGAATCGTTTTAGCCAGGGAAAGTTTACTACCTATACCTCGTCTGACGGTTTGGCAAACAATGATGTTAGATCGATCCTTGCAGATCGTCGCGGCAATCTCTGGATTGGCACGCGCGGCGGCTTGACCCGCATGAAGGACGGCGTCTTCAAAACTTTCACTGAGGTTGACGGTCTCCCAAACGACCTAATCGCCACAATTTATGAGGACGCGAAAGGAAACCTTTGGATTGGCACGTTCGGCGGCCTGAGTAAATTTCAGAACGAAGAATTTACGAGCTTTACAACCAAGGACGGGCTCTCGAGCGATGCTGTCATCTCTCTCTATGAAGACTCGGATAGTACGCTCTGGATCGGTACTAACGGCGGCGGTTTGAACCGCATGAAAGACGGGCAGCTTACCGCTTACACCACGCTCAATGGCCTGCTTGACGATGTTGTCTATCGAGTTATGGAAGATGGCAGAAACAACCTGTGGTTGAGTTGCCGGAAAGGGATCTTTCACATTAGCAAAAAAGAGCTCGATGAGTTTGCCGGCGGAAAGGTTTCGTCCGTCGCGCCGGTTGCTTACGGCACCGCGGACGGCATGTTGACCCGCGAGTGTAGCGGTGGCGGCGACCCGGCCGGATGGCAAGGCAGCGACGGAAAGCTTTGGTTCCCCACCATCAAAGGCATCGCGATGATTGACCCCGAAAGAATAAGGACAAACGCGCAAGCGCCGCCGGTTGTGATCGAGCAAATACTTATTGATGATCAGTTCTTCGCCGTGAGCGATCGCATCGAACTGCCGCCGGGCACCACCCGCTTTGACTTGTATTACACGGCGCCGAGCTTTGTGGCGCCAGAGAAAGTCAGATTTAAGTACAAGTTGGAAGGCTTTGACAAAGATTGGATTGATAGTGGTACGCGCCGCATCGCTTATTACACTAATCTGCGCCCCGGAGCCTACACCTTCCGCGTAATCGCCAGTAACAACGATGGTGTTTGGAATCAAACCGGCGCCGCTTTCGGTCTTTACCTGACACCATACTTCTATCAGACCTATTGGTTTTACGCAGTCTGCTTACTGGGCCTGGCGATGTTTGCCTGGCTGATATTTCGGCTGCGCGTGCGCACGATGCGAGCGCAA
Organism: Acidobacteriota bacterium; assembly: GCA_038040525.1. Lineage (GTDB taxonomy): Bacteria > Acidobacteriota > Blastocatellia > Pyrinomonadales > Pyrinomonadaceae > PSRF01. The sequence goes on from JBBPIC010000079.1 coordinate 18,419, forward strand.
TTCGGCGCCGTGCTTGGTGAGCGAACTCGCATTGCTCGGGAAATTCATGACAACCTGGCCCAGGAGATGTCCGGGATCTCAGTTCAACTGGAGGTCGTCGCACGCACTATGCCGCCAGGGGCTGAAGCTGCCCGAACTCATCTGGATCGCGCGCGACGCCAGGTTCGTCATGGAATTGCCGAGGCGCGCCGTTATGTTTGGGATTTGCGATCGCCGGCCCTCGAAAACAATGATTTGCCAACCGCTTTAAGCGAGACCGCGCGGCGATTGACAAATGAAACAGATATCCAGGCCCAGGTTGAAGTCAATGGCACCTTCCGGCGCTTAGCTCAATCAGTTGAGGACAATCTTCTGCGCATCGGGCAGGAGGCAATGAATAATGCCGTCAAACACGCACAGGCCCAACGGATCTTTGTCAATCTGGTCTTCGATGCCCGGCGAGTGCAGCTGAGTGTGCGTGACGACGGGCGAGGTTTTGACAATCAAGCGTCGGGGAATGGACGGGATGGTCATTTCGGATTGATTGGGATGCGGGAGCGCGCCGAACAGATTGGTGGTACCTTGTCGATTCATAGTACGGAAGGCGCGGGCACCGAAGTTGTCGCTGACGTGCCAATCAGTGGCTAGAGTAACTGTCACGCTCTTCATGCGATTCGTTTAGAAAGCGGACTTGTCCGCGAGCGACTGTCGGGGCACAAGTGCCCCATCTAAACGGTTAAAATTGAGCGCCCGTAAGGCACTCTGCAAACTGAAGCCATGAACTTCCAGAGTGTCATGGTCGTACCCCTACCAGCACATTTCGATAGGAGTCTGTATGTTCTGTCCACAGTGTGGCTCTACTCAGAGTGAGGACCTGAAGTTCTGCAAAGTGTGCGGAGTGAACCTGCATGCCGTAATGCAGGTTGTCGCGGCCAGAGAACCAGAAGAGAAATTCGATTGGAGCAAGACCTGGGTTCAGGAGATGTTTCTCTCTGCCGATGAGAAAAAGATACGCAAGGAAGCGATCGAACGTCAGCGCGGGATTACGCCCGAGATTAAGCGCTACAACGAAATCAAAGCTGGTGTAATCGTCAGCAGCGTGGGAATTGCCATAGCGATTTTCCTGTTTGTCTTTATGAGCGGCCTCATCGCCAGCGGCAAAGTCGCGCAGGACACTACCGAGATCCTTAGTGTTCTCTGGGTTGCTGGTGTGATACCTCTGTTTGTCGGGTTTGCGCTCATGATCAACGGCGTCGTGGTCAGCAAAAAACTCGTCGAAGCGGCGAGGAGGGGCTCGCAGATGGACCAGGAGGGATTGGAAGAACATGCGAATCCTCCCTCACTTCGCTCGGCTGACACTAGTGAGTTTGTTCCCTCACCGTTCAGCGTCACGGAACAGACGACGAAACACCTGGGCCGCTGGGGTGAGAAGTAACAGGCCGAGGATACGTCCTTACGCGGGAGCGCGCGCTGATTTGAGAGAATACTTTAGTGTCGTTTCGTGTAATTTCGTGGACAATCTTCGCAAGCCTAAGAATCGATCCACGAAATCACACGAAACGGCACCAAAACTTCTTTTTATTCCAGAGCGCGGGATTCAACGCAACTGATAGCGAGCTAAATTGTGAACAGCCAGAAGATCAGCATCATGGTAATAGACGACCAGGCGGTCGTGCGGCAGGGATTTGTCGCCCTGATTAACACCGTGGCGGATATGGAAGTGATCGCTGAAGGCATCAACGGACAGCAAGCCATTGATCTATATCGCCAGCACAAGCCCGCCGTGACGCTGATTGATTTGCGTATGCCGGTCCTCGGTGGAGTCGAGGCCATTACTACCATTCGGCGCGAATTTCGGGATGCGCGTCTGATTGTCCTTACTACCTATGATGGTGATGAAGACATCTATCGATCGCTACAAGCAGGCGCCAAAGGCTATCTCTTAAAGGACGTGTTCTTCGAGGAACTGGAGACGGCGATCAGAGCGGTGCACGCCGGCTCGCGGCACATCCCCGCCATCATCGCCGAGCGGCTGGCGGAGCGAATGGCCAGCTCTGATTTGACCAGTAGAGAGATGGAGGTGCTCGAGCTGATCGTGCGCGGCCAAAGCAATAAAGAGATAGGTTCCAGCCTGAGTATCAGCGAGGCGACTGTAAAGAGTCACATCAATAACATTCTCAGCAAGCTTGGAGTGACCGACCGCACCCAAGCTGCCACCACCGCCCTGCAACGCGGGCTGGTCCACCTGCGCTAAATTTGCGCAACGAAGTTGTGTTTCGTGCCGTTTTGTGTGATTTCGTGGATCGTGTTTTATTGGTCGGAGAGGACGATCCACGAAGTCACACGAAACGACACGAAACATAAGGTCTTTTATGTTCCCCGGGGTCACTTGCTGCTGACTGTGAATTGATCAGAGCTTCCTTCAGTCTGTCGTTGGTTGAGCCTAACAACCATCTCCAACTAAAGATTGATCCCAAGCCCCACCTTCCGGGCCATGACAGAATCGGGTAGTGCTGTTAATCTCCGCCGCGTTAGTCACCAATTTCCCAGTCCCGAGTTCTTTGAATCAGTGGTCGCGCAGTCCCTTCCTAACTTGTTGCACTGTCTAAACAACGATCGCTGATTCAATAGATTTTGAACCCGGGACTGGGCTCACCATTCGAAGCCGAGCAAATAAAGGACCTGGCAGGGTCGGCGATATCCAGTTAGCGAAACGGATTGCCTATTACAGAAATAAGCGGATCCCATTACAGAACCGAGCGCGGTAGCGCCGGATGCTTCAGTCTACTTTGGCCACAAATTCAAGCAATACGGCATCATGCGAAATTGACTCCAGCATCCGGCGCTACCGCGCTCGGTTCTGTATTGACGCTGCCGCTACTGGGAATCTTCGAGGATTTAGAGGACTTATGATTGCGATTTGCAAAAGATTTCTTCTGCTTTCCACCTCCATCTTGATCCTCGGTGCTTTGGTGCTTGACGCATCGGCGCAGCAGGGCGCAACGGCAACGCTTAGTGGGACTGTCAAGGATTCAAATGGCGCGCTGGTGACCGGAGCACAGGTAACCGTGACGCAGAAAGCGACGGGGATTCGGCGCGAGGCCACCAGTAATGGCGATGGTTTTTTTGTGATAACCAACCTTGCAGCCGGTGTTTATGAATTGAAAGGGCGGGCCAAAGGATTTGCTGACCAGATAATTCCCGATGTCAATCTTCAAGTCGGGCAAACATTCAACCTGCAAGTGCCAATGTCAGTGACAGTACAGGAAACGGTGACTCTGGATGACAGATTTAATTATGAACTGGTCAACACCACCACCGCGGTGGTTGATGGTGTTATACGCGGTTTCGAGATTGAAAACCTGCCGCTAAATGGCCGAAATTTTCTTGAACTGGCACTGCTTATTCCCGGTAACTCGCCGGCGCCGAATTTCGATCCCACAAAGACAAACACTGTAGTCATTTCTTCCGCGGGCCAACTCGGACGGGGTGGCAACGTTACAGTCGATGGCGCCGACGATAACGACGATGTGGTAGGCGGACAGGTGCAGAACATTTCGCAGGAAGCAGTGCAGGAGTTTCAGATTGCTACCAACCGCTTCTCGGCCCAGTTAGGTCGATCCGGCTCGTCGGTGATCAATATCGTGACAAAGTCGGGAACAAACGAATATCACGGTTCTGCTTCTTTCTACTTTCGCGACAATGCGCTGCAGGGGCTGCCGGCCACGTTCAACCGCGGTTTGGGCCAAACTCCACCGTTTGACCGCGAGCAATATGCTTTCACCCTGGGCGGTCCGATTCAAAAAGATCGAGCTTGGTTCTTTGGCTCCATCGAATACCGCAACCAGGATGGAGCTTCACTGGTAGGGTTAAGAGATCTGGCGACCCGCACAATCCAGCGGACCTTTGCCGAGGCGCCTCTAAATGATCTTCTAAGCACCGAGCGTCTCGACTGGCAACCGAGCGCTCAGGATCACTTATTCTTTCGCTATTCGCTGCAACGCGAAGACGACGTGGCGCCGAGCACTCTGGATCGAGCTATCGGTTCTGCTTCCCAGCGCCAGGCGAGCATCAACAACACTCATTCGTTGCTTGCGAACTACACTCGTGTATTGAATCCCCGCGCTGTGAATAGTTTTAATTTTAGTTTTAGCACCTTTTTTAACGACATTGTGCCCGTCACTCCCGGACCGCAGCTTACCTTTCCCAGCATTCAGGACGGCGCGTCGTTTCGGGTGCCGCAGAGTACCAAACAACGCCGCCTGCAATTCAGTGATACTCTCTCGATGGTCCGAGGCAACCACACCTTAAATTTTGGTGGCGAAATTCAACGCGTCGACGCAGACTTTGATCTGCGCGTATTCCAAACAGGCCGCATCGAAATGATCGAAGATTTTCCGGACTTCGATCGCAATGGCGACGGCCGCGTCGATGATAACGATCTGCTCTTCGCCGTCACACTGCGCAGCGGCAAGCCCACTGAGCCACTCCTTATTCCAAACGCCGATAACACCTACCTGGCAGGTTTCGTCCAGGACGACTGGCGTATTCATCCCCAGTTGACCCTAAACCTCGGTTTAAGATACGAACTCGATACCGACGTCAAGAACGTCAGCCGGACCAGTGAGCTCAATCCGATAATCCTGCCGTTCCTGCGCGGTAAGCGAGGAAGAGACACCAACAATTTCGGCCCGCGGATTGGCTTTAGTTATGCCACCAAAGACGGGCGCACAAGCATCCACGGCGGTTATGGCATTTATTACGACCGCATAACGCTTGAGATTCAATCGTTGGAGCGGGGCCTGGATGGGCGCGCGCTGCCAATCGAGGTGAGAGCCGGCAACGTCTTTTTTATTCCGCCTCCGTTTTTGTTCGATCCAGTTAATGGCAGGTTCCCGCCGGGAGCACCAACGCTGGCTAATCCGTTTTCCGGCTTTATCCTGCCGGGCGCGGGAGCCGGGGGCATCAACATCATCGACAACACCATGCAGAATCCCATGGTGCAGCAGATGAATCTGGGCATTCAGCGAGAGCTAGCGAATAACTACGTGTTGCGTGTCGATTATCTGCATAACTTCGGCACGCATTTCATCATCGGCCGCACAATTGGCACTGTGTTCAATCCGGTGGTGGGCGGCCCAGACTCGGTGGTGAATCTGGAATCCAGCGTTAAGACGAAGTATGACGGGTTGCTGGTTAGTCTCGAGAAACGCTTCTCGAACCGCTATCAATTCCGCGCTTCCTACACATTCTCGAAAGCCTTCAACTACGCTAACGACGATCAGATTCCGTTCTCCAACGGTCCACTTAATCCCAACAATCTGCAGTTGGAATACGGCCCCACGCCAAACGATCAGCGCCATCGTTTTACCTTCTCCGGCGTTATGGACTTGCCCGCCGGGTTCCGTCTTTCTCCAATCTTTACGCTCGCCTCCGGTGTGCCGATGGACATTCTTGTGCCAGGAGGCGGTCAAAGGATTCCTCAACTGCAACGCAATGCGGGCGGCAGACTTTTTCACACCGGGGAGGAGTTGAACGCTTTTATCAGTCAGCTCAATGCCGCAGGGGGATTTGGCGGCCAGCCGTTGCCGCTGGTCTCTAATAGCGCGCGCTTTAATGACAACTTCAATTCCTTTGATTTACGCCTCTCAAAAGTATTTAAGATCGGGGAACATGTGAAGATAGAGCCGATAGTGGAGGCGTTCAATCTTTTCAATGTCACTAATGTATTGGGTTTTTCGAAATCAAACTATTCGGGATTCTCCAATGTGCTTGTGCGTGACAGCAACGACCCAACCAGCGCCGGCTTTTTGCGCTCATCGAGTTTCGGTCAGCCCGTCACCACAGCAGGTGGCGTGTTCGGTTCAGGGGGCCCGCGCGCGTTTCAGTTAGCGGCGCGTGTGACGTTCTGATTCGTAAGGTCCTGATGCGGTCCCATGAAGTCAGTACCACCACGCGGTAGCGGGTGCGTCCCGCCGCGCAACTTTGTAGATTCGTCCTCAACTGAGTCGGAAATGCAGCGCTGTAATGGTTTTCTGCAATCAGCCTGGAGGGCTGGCAGAAAGTAGCCGGTGGTCGGA
>JBBPIC010000170.1:0-1965 GCA_038040525.1 Acidobacteriota bacterium
GTTTCTTGTGGTGAGTTTGCTGACGGCGCCGGAGATTTTCGCGGAGGGCGTTCGCAGGTTGGGTGGCGCGGTCGGTTAGAAGTCGGTAACGAATCCCGGCCAACCGCTCCCTAACGGTCACGGCTCAGCGGGGCCTCCGGCGCTGCCGGATTGAACGGTATGAGACCGCGTCGCAGGGCTGTAAGTGCAAGAAAATACATACGGTCTCAGAGTAGCTAGCCCGAATGTCTCACCAGCATTGCGAGACCAACCTCAAGACTGGGAATCGGCCCGATAAATTCGTGCTCTGATCGGCAGGCCGCCACTGGAGCAGCGTGTATGGCGGATTCGGCGTGCTTGCCGAGGTTGATGTGAGGCGGGGAGACATTTTCATTCAAAATTGCCGAAGCCTTCGGCTCTGCCTCGTTTTTTGGGGTCAGTGTTTTTCAGCCGGAATCGCAGGCGGCGAACCACAGCTCAGGGAGCCGGAATCAGATTGCGGTAGACCTGGGTGAAGATAGCTGCATAGGGGTAACCGGCGGCCAGCGACACCCAGACTTTGCGGACGGTGATGCGGATTTCAGCGCCGATCTTGAGCAGCTTCAGACGAATAGTTTGACATTGCGCCTGCGCCATCTCGGTCCCCTGCAGACCCAACCGGCGGAGGGCCTGCAGCAAACAGTAGGCGAACGAGGAGAAGTATAGCCGCAGTTGGTTGGAACGCATCAGGGAAGTCGAAGTGCGGTCGGCAAACAGCGCCAACTGCTGTTCCTTGATGCGGTTTTCCATCTCGCCCCGGCGACAGTACAACTCCTCGTACAGCGGGCGGCCCTCCATCTGCTCGGCACGGAGTGAGGTGACCACAAAGCGTGGGTTGGCGCCTTTGGCCAAGTGCTCAGCCTTGGCTACGACCCGCCGCTCGGCGTGCCAACTCTTGCGTGTCCGATACGGGAACTCGGCAAAAATGCGCGCCGGCTTGCCCGTCGACTCGTACTGCTGTTGCGCTTCGTGCAAGGGCTTGCCAAGGATCTTTTTCAGCCGCTTATTCTTAGCCAAGCCAAACACATAGCCCACCTGGTTGGCTTCGCACCAGGTCATGATCGAATCCCGGCAGAAGCCCCCATCTCCGCGCAGCACGATCTCCACCCCAGGCCACTTCTGCCGGATCTGCGGGATGATCCGCTCGAGTTCCTCCAGCGCCCCGGCCGACGCATCTATATTGCTCGGCCGTAGACGGGCGCACAGCAAGAACTCGCCACAGAAAATATACAGCGGCAGATAACAATACTGCCGGTAGTAGCCATGGAAGAACCTCCCCTCCTGGTTTCCATGCAGGGGATCGTCGGTGGCGTCCAAATCCAGCACGATCCTGCCCGGCGCTTCCTCCTGCGCCTGCACAAACAACTCCACCAGTAACCCATCCATGGCCGCTTCGTTCATCACGATCTTCTTATAACGGGCCTTGCTGTCGGCGTCGGCCGGCGTCAACTCCAGCCGGTTCAGAGTGCTCTTGCCAGCTCCCGCCTTTCCTTCATCCTGCGCTTTGCGCCGGTCCGTGCCCTTCGGTTCGCGCTTTCCCGTCAGAACCGCGATCATCGGATCCTGCCGCAGTTGGTCGTGGTCGTTGAGATCCTCATAGCCCAAAGCCAATCCGTAAATCCGCTGTGCGATCAATTCCTCGACGCCATGCTCCACCCGATCCTGCCGCCGGTGGTCGCTGAAACACGCCGCCAACCGGCGGATGACTCCCGTCCTTCGTTCCACCTCACGCAGCAGCAAGCCACCGGCATCGGTGGTGATATCACCGCCATCAAATCGTGCCACCACTTCTCGTTGATAGAGAGCCTGAAATCCGAACTCGGTTTGGGTACACTGTGTAGTCATAGCGTCGGTCTCTTTCTGGTGTGAAACGTTTAGTGGAATAAATGATTTATGCCACAAGAGCCGACGCTTTGAAAGACCCTTCGTGAAAAATTCGGGCTAGAG
>JBBPIC010000117.1:0-6816 GCA_038040525.1 Acidobacteriota bacterium
CCGGTATCCCGTGAAGTCCATGGGCGGCGAACGACTCGAGGTCGCCAAGCTGGGCTGGCACGGCCTCGATGGTGACAGACGCTTAGCATTCCGGCGGATTGATGACCGCAGTGGGTTGCCGTGGCTAACAGCAAGCATGCTTCCCGAGCTGCTCCTGTTTGCTCCGCACCGCCGTGAAGACGGTGTCCAGGGAGACCTTCCTACGCATGTGCGCACGCCGGATGGGGAAGAGATGCCCGTCTTCGGGGAGGACTTGGCCACGGAGGTCGGACGCCGGTACGGGGCTCCCGTGCAGATGATGCAGTTGAATCATGGCATCTTCGATGAGGCCAGCATCTCCTTGATCGCCGTCGATACGGTGCGCGAGATCGGACGACTCGCAGGGCGGAGCCTGGACGTGCGACGGTTTCGCCCAAATGTTGTAGTTCGTCTACTCCGATCGGTTCCCTTCCAGGAGGACGAGTGGTTGGGCGGTGTGCTGTCATTCGGCGAGGGAGACGACGCCCCCGCCATCACCGTCACGATGCGCGACGTTCGCTGCTCGATGGTGAACCTTGATCCCGACTCAGCAGGTCCTGCTCCAGAAGTGATGAAGGCCGTCGTTCGTGCGAACCAGAACAACGCGGGAATCTACGGCGCGGTCACTCGCATCGGTCGACTGGCGGTCGGACAGACCATACACCTTCGTGCGGTGACCGAGGAAACTGAACGTGGGTGATCGAAACAACAGTTGTCTTCAGCGATCTCAGCCCTTGAATCGTGGGCCGCTTCCCAACAAGCTTCAGGCGTAGGCAATGAGAACTGTTTTTCGTTAATTCTGCTGCTCGTATGTGTCGCTCTTATCCCGCATCGATCGGCGTTCGGGAAGCGTCCGAAAGCTGTTCCTGTTGTGGCAGGTACCGCCCAACAAGGCCTTGCGGTCGGCTCTGGCGAACCATGATCTTCCTGATATTCCGAAAGTCTATAGAGGGGGGGAGGGGAAGAGACAGTGACCCAACACATTGGCATCGTAGCCGGTAGCGCCGAGGGCGCCGCCCTGTGTTACCGAACGATCTGTTTGGAGGCGCCGGCCGTCATGGGTGAGCATAATCATCCTGAGATAACTATGAACTCGATGCCAATGGCCGAGCATATGCCCCTCATTCGTGCGAACGACTGGGAGAAGGTCGCCACCCTTTTGGCAGCTTCCGCGCATAAGATCGCGCAGGCTGGGGCTGACTTCGCCATCTGCCCTGATAACACCTACCACCAGGCTTTCAAGTACTTAATTCCGCAGTCTCCCATCTCCTGGCTACATATCGCCGGAGCAGTCGCCGAAGAAGCGCACCGTGCGGGCTACGTGCGACTCGGCATTCTAGGGACGAAGTATCTAACGGAAAGCGATGTCTATCCGGAGGCATTGGAGGAATTCAGAATAGACACCGAAATACCCGACGTCGCAGATAGGGAAAAGATCAATGAGATAATCTTCAAGGAGCTAGTCAACGGCATCTTCCAGGAAACATCCCGCCTTTACTTCAACGAAGTTTCGGGAAAACTTAAAGCGCGTGGTTGTGATGCGGTCGTCCTTGGTTGCACCGAGATCCCGCTGATCGTGCGCCCGGACGACACTCCTCTTCCCACTTTAGATTCGACGCGCTTGCTCGCCAGAGCAGCCCTAAGGAGGGCGCTGGGACAATAAGCAAATACGCGTTCGACAGGAGGCTAATCTTTGAGGCAAACCCTCCAGGGTAGGGAATTAAGTCGCGATGAATTTCCGAGAAGCGAGCATAGAAGATATTCCAGCTATGTCTGAGGTACGTCACGCGGTGAAGGAAAACGTCTTGTCCGATCCTCGCAAGGTGACACGTGAGATGTTCGTGGCCTACCTCAGCGAGTCAGGTAAGGGGTGGCTTTGTGAGATTGAGGGCGAAGTAGTTGGGTTCTCAGTAGCTTCCACGGAACATGCATCAATTTGGGCTTTATTCGTGAAGCCGTCGTGTGAGGGAAGGGGTATCGGAAAAAGGCTTCTGCGCCTGGCGACGGACTGGCTATTCGAGACGAGCGCGAGCATTTCGCTGAGTACTGATGTGAACACCCGCGCGGATAGATTCTATGAGGAACAGGGATGGCACCGTGGTGAGATCAAGCCTGATGGCGAGGTATGCTATCGGCTCTATAAATCAGGCCGACCCTAACGACGCCATGCAGCGAACGCGCAATTGCAAGGCCACACGTATGGAGAAATCTGACCGCCAACGATGGTTCAGAATAGCTTTATTCGTCGGGGTGCTCTACTTCGCGGTTGGTATCGCATTCGCCGAACTCGCCGGGGCGGCTGCGTCCAGTCAGATGCAATTCTTTTGGCGGTTGTCCGCTTTTGTCATCTGTGCTGTGGTGTTTGCGGCCCACATAGCTTATGAGCACTTTCGACTTCGTAACACCCCGCGGCCAACAGCATGGCACGCGTCCGTAGCAGTCGCTATTGGTGCCTTCGCGCTGGCACTTAAGGCCAACATTCACGACCTTGGGTCAGCCTCGGGTTATCGACCCCGAATGCTCATCGCCTTGATCGCGTGGCCTCTTTTGACCGCTGTGCCGGCGTTTCTTGTCGCCCTGGTGATAGCCGCTGGCCTTGGCATGAAGCGGCTGGGCTTATAGGCTGGCAGACCGTTACGTAACCAGGGCTTGCACCGGCCGAAACGAATGCCAACGAGGTAATTCTTTGCGGTATTGCACGAAAAGTTTCTATCCCAGTCCGCAAGAGCGGACGGATGACAGAAGATGTGGGCGACACATGCTCGCACGGAGGTCATAGTGCGACGCGAACATGGTTCTCATGATGCTTCCTTGCTCAGTTTGTGAGTTTCTCGCCGCAAGCGCATCCAGCAAGCCTCTGATCATCAAAGATTCGAGCGCGCCACTGCTGCGGGGCGTTAGACGCTACTGTTTCTGGCAGAGTAGATGCCAAAGGGATTGTTGCGAATGCACTGGTTCGTTCCCAAATTTCCGGTTGAGGCAGAAGATAAAGCGTGGATCGAAGAGTCCATGCTCTGGCTCATCGACGAGTTTGGGGCAGATACGCTCCGTAACACTTCGATCATCCTACCTACGAGCGAGTTCTTTCCTGACCAGTTCTCCGGGGACGAAGATGACTTGCCAGCCCTGGTCAACCGGGTGTGCGAATACATGGATGTCGATCCCGAGCTGGTGGAGTTAGAAATCTTCACCGATCACGGCGCCGCAGCGAGCCGCGACTTGCCCTCGAACGAGTACTCACACAGCGGCGCAGCCGGCCATTACAGAAAGCGACGGGGCAAATTCGTCGTTAGCCTGGAATCCTCTCAGGTCAGTCAACCCGCGCGTCTGATCGCGACAATCGCACATGAACTTGGGCATGTGCGATTACTCGGCGAAGGTCGGGTAGCAGCCAGTTACGACGATCACGAGCCGCTAACCGATCTCCTGACAGTCTTTCTCGGGATGGGGGTGTTTACCGGAAATTCAGTATTCAGTTTCAGTCAGTGGACTGACGCCTTCTCCCAGGGGTGGCAAACTGAGCGCAGAGGCTACATGACAGAGGAAATGTTTGGGTATGCGTTGGCGGCGCTTGCGTGGATGCGGAGCGAAACTAAGCCGCTTTGGGCAAGGTACCTGGAAGGGAATGTGAGCGCCTACTTCAAGAGCGGGCATAAGTACCTTGAGAAAACCGGGGATACACTATTGAAGAGACTATGAGGCCTAACTGTTAATCGCGCATACTTAAGAAATGTGGCGCGCCGTTGGATTGCTTTACAATCTTAGATAGACTTTCGAGCAAGTCTTTTCCAGCGCTTGGCAGAAGTGTTCGTATTAAACCGCTTTCGAAGCCGGGTTGGGCCAGGCTAGTATCCAGAGTTGGGGGCAATATGACCGGTGCCTTCGCAAAGATGTCGCTAAAAGTTCAAATTGCTGACATCGTAATGCAGTAAGAGTTTGTCGTAGCGTTAGGCGCTGACATGTTGAATAATCAAGCGAGACTCTTATGACAAAACCCCAGCCTTCACTAAAGCTCAAAACCTTGCCCGAGCAATATGACTATTTGGCACCTGACGGTTCTGAAATTCGCCTCTTACCCGACGTGAGTGGCGGCGGCTTAGCCCACTGTCGCCTGCCATAGGGTGGCATCTCAAAAGCTGTAACTCATCAGACGGTCGAGGAGATTTGGTATGTTCTCTCCGGGCGTGGACAGGTTTGGCGCAAGTGTGGGGACGAAGAATCGGAAGTCGAGGTCACTCCGGTGTGAGCTTCACAATTCCGAGGGGGACAAAGTTCCAATTCCGCTCGACGGGGGACGGTCCACTCAGTTTCCTGATTGTAACGATCCCACGCTGGCCGGGTGAGCATGAGGCTGTCCAGGTACAGGACCATTGGGAGCGTACATAGTTGACGTACACCGCGCCTAAACAACGCTGAAGCGCAGCGTTCGATGCCTTCTAACAATTTATGATCTGATCTTCAACCACGGCATCGGAAAAGCGCTTGCTGCAGACCGAATCACGTGCCTCTCAACAGACAACTTGCCGCCCTAATAGTGAAAGGGGACAGTTGTCTCCCGGCCGCTGAAGCGGAGCGTTAGACGCTTCATCTCTAATGGATATAACATGGCTATCAAAGAGAGAGATTCTCTTGCGGACGGCTTCGAGGATTGGAGTTGTTTATGCGACTGCTGAAGGTAGAATCCGGACATCAGTTAGAGCAAAAGCTGTTTCTCGGCTTGATGAAATTGGTCACTCTCTCAGAGCCGGTTGATGTCGTCAAGCTCTTCATGTACCGCCCGGAATACTTTGGGAAGCATTTCTGTCTTCTGGGGCATGCGGTACTGCGTGGCCCATCGGACTGGACTGTCGGTGAGCGGGAGCTGTTCGGCGCCTTCACCTCTCGATTAAATCGGTGTGTATTTTGAACCAACGCGCACGGCGCGGTCGCGTCGGCAGTACTTGGAAATGAAGTTACGCAGGCAATCCTCACAGACTGGCGCGCCTCGCCGGTTAAGGGGCGATTGCGCGCGACGCTAGGCTTCTTAGAAAAACTCACGCTCTCGCCCGCTGAGATAAGGCCCGAAGATGTGGCCGCGTTACGTTCTGAGGGAGTGGACGATCAGAGCATCACGGATGCTATCTACGTCTGTGCCGGATTCAACATCATAACTCGGATCGCTGAGGCGTTCGGCTTCAAAGTTCCTCCAACCAAGGTGTTTACTGCGGGGGCAAAATTCTTGCGGATTTTCGGCTACCAGAGATTAAGTGGCATACATCTCGGAAGCATCAGCAATCGGTTTCCTCGTCAGGTCTACGGGGATCAGTTGAAGGACGATAGTGCGCCCATAAGATATGGATTCGCGGCTGATCCTTATGCCGGCAAGCTGGAGCGGCTGAAGGATGCAGTCTTATACGGGCCAGGAGTCGTCGACCCTGAGTTGCGCAGAGTCGCCTGCGCGGCGGGCGAGATACCCGGGGCGATGGGCTCGTATGTGAAGAAGGTCGTGCAGCGCGCGTACGAAGTTACTGAAGAGGACATCGCAGGGCTGCGTCAGAGCGGTTGGTCGGAAGATGAAATATTCGAGATCACGGTGAGCGCGGCCTTAGGCGCTGGCCTGGTCCGCATCGAATCGGGTCTCGCCGCACTCTGCAGTAAATATTCGCCGGTTATGCCTGAGTTAGCCCGCGTCTAACAACCCGCCGGCACCCGACTATGAATAGGGCGCTTGCGTCGGACCGGAATCAGTAGGTCTCTCACTACAAGAGCGGCTTGCCGCCATCCGTGCGGAAAGGCTCTGCCTTTCCGATGGATCGGATCCCCCAAGGCTATGCCTCGGAAGATGACGGAGGCACAGCCTCAAAACAAATTAAGAGCGGGCCGGAAAGGCAATAGCCTTTCCGCACGGAAGGCGGCAAAGCCGCAGTACGTCAAATCGCAACGCCTCGGCGGAATAATGTATTGGGAGCATAGTCATGACCCTGCCGAGATCTTGTTGAGTACGATTTTCGAGAATCTACGATGAGTGGTAATTCCCGCGTTAGACGGCCGCTGTTATTAAAAATCGAACTGAAGGTCGCGCCGAACGTTACTCTAATTGTGACTTATGAACGCGTAGCTCCATCACGATTGGGCGGACTCTTAACACTCGCGGCAAGGGCATGAGGAAGGTGCTCGTCATCGGATCTGGCGGGGCCGGCAAGTCGACTTTCGCCAGGCGTCTGGGTGAACTCCTCGAGCTGGAAGTTATCCATCTCGATTCCATTTACTGGAGTGCCGGCTGGGTTGAGATGCCGAAAGCTGAGTGGCAGAGGGCAGTTGAAGAGTTACTGCACCGTAGTGCCTGGATCATGGACGGGAATTACTCTGGCACACTTGCGCTGAGAGTAGAGGCATGCGACACGGTCATATTCCTGGACATGTCTCGCCTCCTGTGTCTCTGGCATGTGCTCAAGAGGGCGGTCTTATACAGGGACGCGCGCAGGCCGGATATACCTGAGGGGTGCCCTGAAAGGCTCAACTGGGAGTTCATTCGCTGGATTTGGCGATACCCCGAACGGACCAGACCAAAGATCATCGAGCTGCTTGAAAAGAGTGGCCGGAATAAACACGTCATTCGGTTGCGTTCACGGGCGGAAGTGAAAAGGTTTTTGTGGGCGCAAGAGCTGCCTGCCAAGCGCTTGCCGCGCACGGCGCGATAGCATGATTCTCCAAATACTCTTGTTCCGACCAGGGCCTTGCCCGAGAAGTCAAAGAAGAGTCCAGGTTCCGCGGCTTAGCCGCCGCACATCGCGGAAAGGCTCTGCCTTTCCGGAAACG
>JBBPIC010000080.1:0-23854 GCA_038040525.1 Acidobacteriota bacterium
CAATCTCATCCAGAAAAATCGTGCCGCCTTCTGCCTGTTCGAACAATCCTTCCTTGCGTGCTTTCGCATCAGTGAACGCGCCCTTCTCATAGCCAAACAGTTCACTTTCAATCAGTGTGCCCGGCAACGCGGCGCAGTTGATAGCAACGAATGGATCTGGCGCACGGTTTGATTGATAGTGAATTGCCTTGGCGACGAGATCCTTGCCGGTGCCGGATTCGCCTTGCAGCAAAACTGATGAGACTTCGCTTTCGGCAACCTTTTGCGCGATTGCCAACATTTCCCGCATAGCCGGAGACTTACCGATGATCTGATCAAAGCTGAACTGTTGCGCGCGCTCGCGGCGAAAGAGGTTTACTTCGCGCCGCAAACGGCTGGCTTCGATACCGTTGCGAATAGCGACGTGAAGCTGCTCAAGATTGATCGGCTTGCCAATGAAATCGTAAGCACCGCCGCGCAAAGCCGCGATGGTTTCATCCACCAAAACGTTCGCTGTAATCATAATCACCACGGCATCCTGCTGCCGGTGGCGGATCTTCCGCAACACGTCAAGACCCGATCCATCGGGCAGATTGATGTCGAGCAACACCGCCGAAGGCGGCTCTGTTTCAAACGCAGCGAGCGCCGCGCTGACAGTTTCTGCCTCAATAGGCTCGAAACCCCAGCCGCGCAGCGCCTCGCCGAGCGACCACCGAATCATCTTCTCGTCATCGACGACGAGGATTTTGGGTTTGTGATTTTTCAAAAACTAATTCTCGCGTGAAATCTACTCCGATCCGAACGTTGAAAATTTAAGCGACCTTACAATGTTACGATGGCTCCTCCCTATCTCGCACCTTCAGCGCTGCCTACTTTCTTGCGAATCTGTCCTGGGGCGATGCCTCAGGCTTTTACATTTCGCGCCCTTGGCACTCAGACTGAACTTACGATTCAGAACAGAAGCCCTACTTTGTTGCACCGGCATTTAGTGTTGATGCCGTTTGCATCGCCGCCTGTTTACCTGAAGCCCCTGCCGAAGCGGCCAGCTGCTGTTTGAAAAGACTTGCGGTCGCAGTGAGAAAATCATAAGAAGTCACAATGCCCACAAGCTGGTTGTCATCGACTACCGGAAGGCAACCAATACCCGAGATTCGCATAATCTCGATGGCCTCGAGCGTGGGTGTTGTTGATGACACGCTGGTTGGATCCGCTTTCATGATCTCGCGCACCGTCATCGCAGTCCCATCGGGTGCTGTGGAGCCGCGGCTCAACAGTCGTAAGAGCCCGCGATGAGTTACCAGTCCTACGAGACGGCCGTCTTCGTCTTCAACGGGAACATGCCTTATGTGCCGCCATTCCATCAAGCTGGCGGCGAGATCCACAAGATCGTCAGGGCGCAGCGTAAAGAGATCGGTGGCCATGAATTGTCCAACGGTTTGATAACTCTGACGCCAATCGTCCAACTCGTTCGCCTCGGCTAATTCCCACTTGTGCACCGGCTGGCCCTCCTTCTGCCGCGCGAGAATGGTTGAAGTTAAGCTGCGGGTTCGCATGTCACCCGGGTCGTGTCCCTTTTGACCCTTAAGTGACGCCAAAGAATTCAGCATCCACTGCGCTCCTGTTTGCCCGCTGCGAACACGTCCATCCAGCACGCCCAGGTATTTATCTATATCGCTTGAGTCGACGTTAACTTCTTTAAGGCCCGCGCAGGCCAACGGCAACAGGTCGTTCAGAATCAAAGAAGTCGCGCTGAGGCTTTTGCCGTCAAGCCATCTTAACTGCGCATTCAATCCGTGGCGCGCAGCAGCGAAAAAATTTCCCTTGGCATCGTCGAAACTCAAGCGCTTCGCGATCTCGCCGTACTCGCGGGGTAGTGCGACCATCAGCCCCACAAAGAAAGCGGCATTTGCTATCTCATCATCCACGGTTGGTCCGGATGGCAGAGCGCGATTCTCGATCCGCAGGTGGGCAATTCCATCGGCCACGCCATAGCAGGCCCGGTTCCATCGCCACACCGTGCCATTGTGCATTCTGAGAGCGGAGAGAAGCGGAGTCTCACCGCGCGCCAATACCTGGAATGGATCTTCATCCGGCTGCGTGATCATGATCGGGCGGAAGCGAGAGATTTGATCATGGAAAAGTTCGACCACTGAATTCTCGATCCACTTGTCGCCAAAGCTGACCCGGGTTGGCTGGCTGCGGGCCTGTTGTGTAGGGGAACGAGAGTCGATGGAGTGCTGGAACAAAGCCACTCGCGTTTCCTGCCATAACCGGTGCCCAAACAAGAGCGGTGAGTTGACTGCGGCGGCGAGCAGCGGGGCCGTGATCGCCTGGGCTATGTTGTAATGCAACGCAAACTCCGCAGGACTCGTCTGAAAATGCACCTGGAAACTTGTGTTGCACGATTCCATCATGACGTTGTCATGCGTAATCTGGAGTTCATCCAAACCTTTTATGTGAATCGAGAAAGGTCCGCCTCGAAGTCGCATTACGCCATCGTTCAACTGAGAATAGCGTGGGAGTGGGGCAAGATTCTCCAGTTTCAGATCTGATTTTTGCAGCGTCGGCAAGATGCCGGAAAGAAGCACATCGGCGCCGAAAGTCTCGGCACATTCCCGCACCAATGATAAGAGTTTGTTCAACTCATGTTCCATCTGCTGAAAACAGTTTCCGGTTAACAACAGTGGGGACAAATTCGCTTCGAGATTAAACCTGGCAATCTCGGTCGTTAGTCGAGGGTCTTTTGCTTGATCTAAGACTTCCAGGGAAATCGGAGCTGGCCGCATGTTGCGATCAACGAGGAACATTTCCTGTTCGGCGCCGATTCGCGTCACGCCAGTTTCAAAGCCGCCCGTTGCGATCATGTATTCGAGAGCGTGCAGATCCTCAAGCAGCGCCTTCATAAAAGCCCGCGACTTTCTTTCGTCAAACTGCAGCTCAACGTTTTGTTCGCCCATAGGATTCAGAGAACAATACTGGCGTGATGTTTCAATGGTCGTCTGGCGGCTTTGCCGCGTTCCGTGCGGTAAGCCTCCCGCTTACCAAAACGTAGTATTTATCCGAGGCTACGCCTCAAACTTGGTTATTGCACGTAGGAACCAGCGCCGAGGCATACCCTCGTGCAAAAAGGCCTTTCCGGTAAGCCATAGGCTTACCGCACGGAAAGCGGCAAAGCCGCGAATGCTTGTCGACGACGTTTGTGCGATTCTACAAAGGACATACTTGCAAAGCCACTTCATTTCTTTCGCGGATGGCATTCAACGCATTGAAAGCTTGAGATGTCACCCAGATTAACCGGATGTTTGAATGGCTCGTTAGCCTTGTGGCAGGTTTCGCATTTGCGATCTGCGAGGCCTCCCAGATCGACCGGGTGCTGAACGGATAGAGTCTTGAGAACGGTTAAAGGACGGGCCGAGTCAGACAAAACGGTGTGACAAACGTTGCAGTCGTTCGAAATTACCTTGCCTGTGTTACTAACGTGCTCGCCATCGTGGCAGCGGAAACAGCCTGAAGAATAAAGGTGGCCGATATTGTTCGGGTGAGTTTCCCAGTTCGTTTTCATCTCGGGAAAGAAATAGGTTTTATAGATCCGCTGGGTCTCACTAATTGCTTTCTTGACCTCATCTCCTTTTTGCCCGTACACCTCGCCGTAGTTAGAGCGATAAAAGCCATTCATATTCGTCGCGATCGTTTTGACTGCTTCATCTTCGGTTGCATATGGCTTATTCAACGACTCGACTGCTTGCCGTTTCAGATACGGCAGTGAAGGATCAAGCCTTCCCGCCGCAAACGATTGGTCAACCGCGACGTCCGGCGGCAAATAGTCATGCGCCGGGCGATTATGACAATCAATGCAATCCATTCGGCGCTTGTCTGCCTGCGAAACTTGCTCCGGGCTTAAGGGCCGAGTGCGATCGTAATATTCGGTGACGTTTCCCTGCCTGTCCTTCACGCGAATCCAGGGAATCACCTGCCGATGGCTATCTGTCGCAATGTAAGAAACCTCATTGGCGAGGTTCATGTGCCAGTGAATTCCGGCGACCGGTCCGCTTTCCGGATTGCCGCCACCGACGTGAATTAGCATTCGCGTTTGACGTAAAGAATTCTGTTCGTCATAGGCGTAATGGTTAAAAGTTTTGAGTTGGGCGCCATAAAACTTCGATGGCCAGTGACACTGTTCACACGTTTCATTTGCCGGACGCATGTTGTGAACCGGTGTATTGATAGGTTTTGAATACTTATTAAACGCCAGTGAGTAAAGTTGACGAGCCCCGTTGAGCTTCGAGCGCGCATACGACTCAGCTCCATGGCCCACGTGACAGTCAACGCAGCGAATCCTGGCGTGGGAGGTAGCCTTGAAAGCTACGTGTTCGGGTTTCATTACCGTGTGGCACGTTGTCCCACAGAATTCTACCGACTCGCTATACTCGTAAGCACGATAACTGCCGAAGGCGCTCATGAAAATGAAGATGAACGAAACGCCGACGAGAGTGAACGCTATCCGGCGCTGACGCGGATCGTTCAAATCAATTCTTGGATACGCGGCAATCTCCGATCCCGGCGATCGCTTTCGCCTACGCCGCTCGACGAGCATGCCAGCCGCGATAATGACCAAACCCAGGATCAGAAACGCGGGCAGAATTACGTAGGTGACGATCCCCAGGTAAGGGTTGTCCGCAGCCTTTGTGAGCTCGATTAGGAAGAGCAGAATAATGCTTGCGAGACTCGCGGCAACGATGAGCGCTCCCACGAAGCTGATGTAGTTGCGAAAAAGCGTTGGTGCTTTTACTGAGGCATTTGCTTCATCGCTCATAGGCTTGACGTCGTCGCAAGTTTTAACAGAAACAACGATCCACTAAACGACACGAACTAACACGAACTGCCGTTGGTGTCTTTTCGTGAAGTTCGTGGATCGTTCCAGTTTTTATGGAGCGCTCTTTAACTGCTTCATGTGTTCAACCAGCGCCTTGGCCTGTTCCGCGGTAACACCTTTTTCGGCGTAGGCCGGCATGTTCGGCGGCTTTTCAGGCTTCTTACCTTGCATCACGATGTCGATCAGTTGCTGGTCCGGCAGACTCGAATCGAACTTCTTCTCCGCCTTTGGCCCGTGGCACGCAACGCACTTTGCCTTGTAGGTTGCGGCGGCATCATCTGCTGTTAGCGATGCAGCCGAAACCATCATCACGGCTGCAAAAAACGCCGTCACCATCGCTGTCACTGTCATGATCTTTAGAGTCTTCATAGTTACCCGTTACCCCTCTCAGAAACCAATAGCCAACCCAATATCATTTCGAAGTTCACCAATAAGATTGGGCAATGCGTATGCCGCTACAAATCGCGTGGCATTGGCTTCAATTCCCCACCGCTTGCGGCTTTTCACCCAGCTAGTTGAGAGACTTTCCGCAAAACTCCTCCTCGTTACGCTGCGGCCCTCTTGTGACAGGCCGTACATTTCCTGGATGTTGGGGGATTGAGATCCTTGCTGGTTTTCATAATCTCATCGTGGCAACCAGCGCAGTTGCGATGAAAGGCTTGTTGGTTGGTCAAGGTGACCAGCTCGGTTCCGACTTGAAGCTTAATTTGTGGATTTTCAGACAAGAGCTTTGGTTTGGTGTCAGCTCGAGCGTGACAATCGCGACACGCATTCACTTCGGGTGCGGTTGGATCTTTCTCAAACTGGTCAGCCGTTAGTGTAGACGTCCGGTCCGCAGGCCACGCTGTTTTCAAGGGGGGATGTTTGGCAGCTTCGGAAGCAGGTTGCGCGGTGTGGTGACATTCAATGCACGCGATCTTGATGCCCTCAATGCTCCGATTCTTAGTGATATGATCGAGGTGGCTGAACTTCACCACCCCCAACTTTGCTTCCGGTCCGAGAACGACTGTCTCCTGGGGCTTACGTCCATTTTGCGCCGAAGTCTCATACATGAACGCGCTGGCTACCAGCAGGATGGATAAGACCAAGACCGCACATACGGTATAAATTTTCATGGCTACCTTTTAGTCTGTTCTCCGTACTAGAAAGTGTCGTTTAGATAGGGCACTTGTCCCGGCGCGACGGGCGGACAAGTCCGCTTTCTAAACGACAGCGTTCACGGTGCACTCCTCAAAAATGCCATGTGGCCTTTGTGTGGCACCGCGTGCAAACCGAAAAGTCGTCACCGCCGAAGGCCCGCTTTCCGTTGTGACAAGACATGCAGCTAAACGCGCCGGGCGAAGCATGGTGATTAAGTGCCCGGGGTGAGCTCACTTGAATTTGCCGGGCCACGCCCGCGCGGATCCGATGACATTCGTTGCAAGTTAATCCTTCCGACTTATCGTGCTTCGCATGGCTGAATCCCAGGCGAAATGCCGGGGCCGTTTCGCGCGTTCGGATATGACGACCGGGTTCGTGGCAGACTCCGCAGGAAGAAATCGGTTTGTCGCCCGACTTCGATCCAGGGCCGTGGCATTGATAACAGGTCACATGCGCGTTTAATCCAGCAGGAATCGTCATAGCCACGCCGGCCCGTGCAGGTCGATGACAAGTAACACAACCAACGCCGCCCATCCGTGTGTGGCGAGCGTGATCGAATTTCATTTTGAAGCTGTTCAACCGCGGAAACGATTTCACCTTGCCTGTTTGCGCATCGGTATGACAGATCGTGCAGATCGGGCCCGAAGAATTCGCGAACTGCTGAGCATGACAGCTGGCGCAAGGTAAGTGGTCATTGCTTCCTGGCATAGCCGGTCGCGGAGAATTCGTCTCGCGTCGATGACAGAGCAGGCACGGCATCCGCGCATGGTTCGGATTGTCGTGCCTGAATTTTGAGAAGTCGGCGCCAGATTCCTGCAGCGGTACTTCGTTCAACGCGACGTTTGCCAACGACACGGGCGGCTTCGAGATCGACGCGGTTGCGCTTGAATGAAACAACATTGCTAACATCAGGCCGCTACCTGCGGCAATCAGGACTGCTGGAAGGTAATACCGGCATAAACTTCGCAGCCCGTAACTGAACCCCAACAGATGTTCTCGCATCTCCGGCACCTTCCGCTGGGTTATTTCGGCGTGGGTGTCGGTATGGCCTCGACATGGGCCACGGGCACACCTTCTTTGCCAAAGCTGATATGACACTTGGCGCAAACAAAACCTGGATTTGCTTTTCTCTGATCAATTTCGAAATTTAACGCCCCGCCATCATCGGTTGTGGCGGTAATGTGGCACCCTTCAGCTCCGCCGCATGAGCGCACCGAAATGCGCATCGTGTTCGGATCGAGGGTGTTCATGGCGGTGACGTTGTGGCATCCAAGGCAGTTCAGATTCGGATGCTCACCGCCTTCGTGCCTGAACGATCCTGCCGAGATTCTTCTGCTCCAAGCGTGCAGGATCGTCTTATCGGTAATTCCCATCTCCGTAGCCAGCATCGGATCGAAATCAACTTTCACCTTCTGCTCAGAATCAAAAAGCTTGTGACAGGCGTTGCAATCCGCCGGCGCGGGTGGAATTCCCGAGTCCGCGTTGTGGCAAGTGAAACAAACCGTGTGACTCGTCGGCACGGTTTGGAATGTGCCCTTCTTTAACCAGAAACTGTCGCCCAGACTCTTCGGCGATTTGGTTACATATTCTTCACTTGCATCGCCCTGCGGCTGGTAGATTTGATGACAGGTGACGCATCCCTTTGATTGATCGACTGGCTTCTGAGCAATGCCCCAGGGGTTCCAGGCTGCACCGAGGAACTGTGCCGATGCATCCTGCCTGGAACCCGGGCGGTTGAATCCGACCACATCTAAGTGCTTGTCGTGCGGAAAACCGACACGGAATTCCGAAAGGATGTCTCGCCTCTTAAGCGTCGGATCATTAACGTCACCGAGACTCGGAAATAGGAAACGAGTCGTGTTGCGCGGAGTGACATTTACGTGGCAGTTGGAGCAAATAGCCGGCGCAGGTCTTTCTCGGGCGAAGAACTGTTGACGATGGCAGTTGATACAAGATGAATGTTCAGGAAAGTCAGCTACATCTGGAAAGGCTGTGTCACCCTTTCGCACTTCCTTCCAGTTCTTTGTAGGAAAGTTGTGGCAGGAATCGCATGACAACTTCGCTTGTGTGACGTGAGTTGGGTGGGAAAACTGCGAATAGTCTACTCGCGGCTTCTTCTGAGCGGCGGGTTTCACGACCTTTGTCCGAGGACGGCTTTGCAGCTGTCGTTTCGGTCCAGTCGACGCGCTGTAAACGACTGCCGTAGAAATTAGATTCGGCATTAAAGTTAAGGCAAAGCCAATCACAGGACACGTTACCAGTCTGACAATTCGCGTTTTCCCTGCACTCTGATCCTTGAACATTGATGACCCTGGAGCGCTGCATCTAAATACGGCAAGCTCCAGCCCGCCCTCAATATTGGGGGGACCGGAGATAACTTCTTAAGAGCTGCCGAAATCCTCGGCAGCTATTCTTTACGACCAAATCCTCGTAATGCTCGCACCCCTTCTACGAGCCACTCTGGGCACTTTTTCTCTCCGCCATCTTAACGACCACTCGGCCCTGCACCTCGCCGCGCCGGAGCCGGTCAAACACCGAATTGATTTCCTCCAACGCTACGGTTTCGATAATCGCCTTAACTTTACCCTCAGACGCGAACTGCAAAGCCTCCTGCATGTCTTTGCGCGTTCCGACAATCGAGCCACGAATGGTTAGCCTCTTCAGTACCACGTCGAAGATCGAAACCGGGAAATCGCCGGGCGGCAAGCCGTTTAGCACGCAGGTGCCGCCGCGTCGCAACATGTTCACTCCTTGCTGGAACGCAACCGGCGAAACTGCGGTAATAAGGACGCCGTGGCTGCCGCCGATGGTCTCTTGAATTCTGCTGACCGGATCCTCCGTTCTCGCATTGACAGTCAGTTCTGCCCCGAGTTCACGCGCCAGCGCCAATTTCTCGTCGACGACGTCCACTGCGGCTACATGCATGCCCATCGCCTTCGCATACTGCACTGCCAGGTGTCCCAAGCCGCCGATGCCTGAGATGACTACCCACTCTCCTGGCCTGGTATCGGTCTCTTTAAGTCCTTTGTAGGTTGTCACACCGGCACAAAGGAGGGGCGCTGCTTCGACAAAGTCGAGCCCATCGGGCAAGCGCGCGACGTAGGCCGCCGGCGCGAGCACGTACGGGGCAAACCCGCCATCCACTGAGTAGCCCGTGTTTTCCTGTAACGGGCAGAGCGTCTCCCAGCCGGTGAGGCAAAATTCGCACTCGCCGCACGCACTGTGGAGCCAGGGCACTCCAACTCTGTCGCCCTTCCGAAGTGAAGTGACGCCGCTGCCGAGAGCGTCAACGTAGCCGACCGCTTCGTGTCCCGGAATGAAAGGCAACTTCGGTTTCACCGGCCAGTCACCATCTGCGGCATGAAGGTCGGTATGACAGACGCCGTTCGCCATCACAAGGATACGAACCTGCCCCGCTGCCGGCGTGGGAATTGGAACTTCCTCGATTCTTAGCGGTGCGCCAAATTCGTGAACTAGCGCCGCGGTCATTCTTTGAGACATCTACTACGATTCCTTTCAATGAAATTCAATGACCTTCTCGGGTACGAGCGGCGCCCATGGAGTGACTGACCGCCTTGCGCAGCTACTCTCTACGACCGAAGTAAAAGCGCAACGACGTATAAGGCAGATGCGCGTGATAATTTTGCGGCCTTGGTCCAACAAGCACGCTTTCGTTGTAGTTGTAGTACTGATACCCGAGATTCCAATCCAACCGTCTATTGATCTTAATCGCAAGCCGGGCTTCGGGAGACTGAAAACTCATAGGGTACGAGGAGAGCAAAGTGCCCGGTGTGCCCGTCGGGTCCGCGAGTCGGCTGCCCTGGCCGTGGTCCTTATTGATCCGATAAGAGCCGTAGAGCGTCACCCGCGGGTGGAGCCTGGCGACCAAATCAATGTAGAAAAAATTGTTTCTCACGTAGTACTGGCTACGGCCAAGCAGGTGACGCACGCTATTGAAGAAATATTCAAGCGCCGCGTCGCTATTAACCCAGTGGTAGTTGTAACCGGTGCTAACCGAAACGTCGGAAGTCGGAGCCCAGTCAATCGATGAGGTAAATATGCGTGACTTAGTGTCTACGCCGAAATCTCCTAATGAAACTCCCGCTATCTCTGAAGGATTTGAGTTGTTCTTCGTGATGACCGCCAGGTGGAAAGAGAGCTGTTTGTTCGGTGCATACCTGCTCTTGGCGCGAATATTCGTGTAGTCGTAATTTCCTATGCGCGTGAACACGTTGTCCGCAGTGCCGCGCTCGCCATCGAAATAGATCGTCCAGTTCTTTACCGGGCGGGCCTTGAATCCGCCAAAGAATGCCTGAGTGTGGTTTTGTTCTACTTCGCTGCTTGAGCTGCGCACAGGCGGGGGAGTAACCGACCCGTTGGAGCCAAGATTGAATCCTTCAAAAATCTCTTCAATACGCCGGCTTCCGTAGCGATACCCGAGGTGTATCGAGAAACGGGGATTGAACTGGTAGTCGCCTTCGAAGGTGTTTTGATATTTGCGATACCTGGTAATCCTGTGGGCGTCCAAATTGTTGATGCTGACCGTGTCGGTTCTCAAAGTTGACCCGGTGCCCCGTGTTAAAGAGAAGAAGTCGCTGAACAAGGCAAAGCCGTCGATCTCGAAGTCTTCCACCCGAAATGTGTTTGAGATGCGCAGTTTGTCTGTCGCCAGTAAGGTCAAGCCAATATCTCCCAGGGTGGTGGGCCGCCTGGTGTTGCCCGTGATGTTGTACTGGCCGAGGTTCAGAGTGTTGGGCGTGGCGGTGCCCGGAGGGAATCCGGTAATTCTGGGGTTCCAATTTCTGCCGGTAAAGGTCTCGGCAAAGACAAAGCTTGTGGTGGCGTTGCTGTGGACGATGCGGGCCGTGATGTCCAGCTTCCTGGCTATGAGTGTGTGAGCGCTAAACCGTGTGTAGTTAACCTCCCCGCGCACGGGTTCGTCGCGATTGAGACTCGTCAGGCTGGCGGCCGCGGGATTGAGGTTTATGCCAGGCGTGGGTCCCAGGTGGATAGAGCTATCGTCGCGGAAAAAACGAAAGCCTTGCAGGAAAGAAAAACCGATGGGCCCGATCTTGCCATCCGCGCCAAGACGGAAGTCATTAGCACGCGATTTAAGCTGCGAAAGCACATTAAATTCGTTTCCGCCACCGCGGTAACTTGTAAACGCCGGGCCGTTGTAGCGCTCCGGCGAATAGCCGATATTGAACCTGATCCGCTCGTCCTTAGGGAGAAGTGTTAGATCGAAATCTCCAAGCTTCATCTGCGTGTTGGTGCCGTGTTCACCCGTGAGCGGATTTGGCGGGCGACTGAAGCTGGCGGGACTAAACACCCAATTTGGGTTTGCGAAGGTGTTGAGAAACCTAAAATATTTGAACCGCCGATAGCTTGCGTCAAAGCGGTACCATTTCGGCTTCTCGACGCTCAGTCGCATTTGGCCTTGCGGGTCTGCTCCCCAGCCACTCGAAGTCACCAGCAAAGTATCAAAAAGGCCGCCCTTACCGTCCCTCGATTTCATCAGGAAACTGCTGTCGAAGAGACGTGGCCCGGCCTTGTAGTTGAGATCACTTTGATACTTGTTGAGATCGCCGACCACCCGAAGACCGCGGTAGCCCAACTCGATACTGGATACGATCGTGTAGTCGCCTGCATCTTCTCCAACTTCAACGGCGGAGCTGCTTGCCTTAGCTTCGGGAGATTGCTTTGGTGTGGGGGAAGCAGGGCTCGGGGTCGGTTGTTGTGCCGGTGTGACTGACGTCAACACCAATAGGCTCATTACTAACAGGCCTTTTGCCAACAGACCAGGAGCCAGTGCCACCCGAATCGATGTGTTTTTGCTTTGCATAGCGCTTCTCTGGCTCAACAAAAGGCAGCCCCGATATCAGTCCTCCACGCACCTTCACCTGAAGAAGACAGGACTTGAGTGTGACCCGTGAATCTTGACGTGACAATTTGTGCAATTGCCGTATTGCGCGTTCAAATTATGCTGAGGGCCAGCCGGCTCTATCGCACCAACGTCGTGGGCAACGCTGTGGCAGGTCAAACAAAGCTGCGCTACCCGACTGGCCGTCAACAGGCGCGGATTAGCCGAACCGTGCGGCGTGTGACAGGCGCTGCATCCTTCGGTCTTCACCGGTGCATGTTCGAAAGCGAACGGACCTTGCTTGTCCGCGTGACACTTCATGCAAGCCGCATCAGCGCCGGTAGCCAGTCTCGTTTGTTTCAGTTCAAAACCGCCATGAGGATTATGGCAATCGCTACACTTCATGGCGCCTTCGAGAACCTTGTGATGGGAGGGTAGATTGAACTGGTGCTTAACTTCGGTGTGGCAGCTCAAACAAAGCTGGGGTTCGCTCATCTTTAGCAGCTTCAGCATCGAGAAGCCTGGCTTCTGAGCGTTTGCTTCGCTGACGAACACGTTCGAACTAGCAAAGTTTTTTCCAGTTTCGGGGGAGTGCGACGAATGGCAATCCGTACAGCCGATGTCGTTGCGCCAGTGCTCACCACGACGAAAGTTGTTGTGTTCTTCCTTGCCCGCGTGGCAGGAAAGACAGGTTTCAGAGATTTGCTTAGAGGATTTGGTCTTGAAGGATATGATCTTGGTGGGATCACCTTCCGTAATGTGTTCCTTGCCGGGGCCGTGACACGCCTCACAACCCGTCACTTTTCCTTTCCAACTCCGTATGGTTGAGAGTTGGGCATGCGAAGTGTGAGAGAAGGCTTTGAACTGATCCTCGTGACAATCTTTGCAGGCATCGCTCCCGACATAGTCTCCGGAGGTTACGCTTGACGGCTTGGGTACTCGCTTCTCCTGGCTAACGGCTTCCGAAGTGCGGCCTGACGTAAACCAAGTCGCTGCGCACAGCAATATCCCACAGACAATCACCCACTTGATGAATTTGGTCAGCATCAAAGCTGAGGCTCCCTTCTGAGGTACAAAAGGCCTAAACTGCGAACGTTAAGATCCCTAACTGCAAGATAAGAACTGGATGGGGGATGATCTGCCGATAGTCGTCAGCCTAGCCCGAGTTGAAAGTGTCAGTCTGTGTGCTGACACACATATAGGCGAGTCAACTCATACTTCTAAGGGGAAATTCATACTCTAAGGGGAAGTATCTTCGGATGGCTGTGACACACGTCACACCCGGGAGATAAAGATCAACGTGGGCCACCATCCGCCAGTGCCGCCAGCGCTACCCGATTGCGAATCCAAAGATCGCCATCCTTTGCAAGAATGACTTGTTTTCGCTTGAGGGCGTTAAGCACGCGCGTCACGGTTTCACGGGAGGCTCCGATCATTTGCCCGAGTTCTTCATGCGTCAGCAAAGTCTGCAAGTGGATTCCAACCGGGGTCTGTTGTCCGAAAGCGTCGCCCCAAGCCAGTATCAACCGGGCAAGTTTTTCGGTGGCAGAGATCGATAGCAGCAGCGTGCGCGCATGCTCGACGAACTCGGTGAAGTCTTTACTTACGGCCATGGCCAAACCGAGGCCGAACGATTTCTGCTGATCAAGGAGACCCAAGAGATCCTTGCGAGATATGAAATCCATGCGGCACGGGGCAAGAGTCTCAGCCGTTGCTTCATAAGAATGCCCGGTCAACGCTGCATGTATTCCAAGCAAATCGCCTGGCCGGGCAATTCGCACGATCAACTTTTTCCCTTCGGCTGACGTGATCGAGAGCTTGGCACGTCCGGCGCAAAGCACGTAAACACCGCGAGTAGCTTGGCCTTCGACGAAAAGGACAGCGCCTCGGGGATAAAATCTTCTGCTGGTTATCCGTTCAAAACCGTGAATCGCATGCAACGGTGAAGTGCAAGGCACCGTAAGCCCTTGACTATTCTCGACGTCGTCATCCTCACCTGCGGTTTGCTTATTGGCGCCGCGCATCGCGCTCCTTTTCCAGTCGTTGCTTGATGGCAAGGGCACATCGTGCTCTTGCGGTTCCGATTTACGACTCGACTCTTCAAAGATCGGTTCCGCTTCTCTGTGGGCAAGCCATGTGCCTAGTGCAGTTCGCCCATTTATGGACTCTTTCGACAATTGCTCCTCACTTCATCTGCGAACTTTCGCGCAACTGACTGCGGAAGTTTGCACGGAAACCTTGAAGAGACAGCCTTAAGATTCTCACGCAGTCCCGCAATTTCCAGTCATTCCCCTGGTTGCTGCCTTCTCCTTTGTGCGCTGGCGCACAGACACCCCAATCTTTTGAGTTGTAGACTTTCTTCTTTACACAAATCACTCTTGAAACCTGAGCTTCCCCAAGCCAACCGAAATAGAGTTATGCCAGTTGAGATCCAGATGGTGGACGCCCTGCCCCAAGCGACCAGCAACATTACTGAACCCAAGCCGACGCAAGCAGGGCTTGCAGCCCACGCAGTTTGCCGGCCTGGGGACCCCCCGCTGCGGGCTTCAGAAATTCGTTACCGGCGTCTCTTTGAAGCCGCGCGAGACGGGATACTTATTCTTAATGCCGGCACCCTGAAAATTACCGACGTGAATCCGTTTATGACGGAATTGTTGGGTTACTCGCACGGTGAATTTGTCGGGAAAGAGCTTTGGGAAATCGGTTTCTTTAGTGATAAGGAGGCGAGCCAGGACGCGTTTCGAGAGTTGCAGGCCAATGGCTTTATTCGCTTTGAAGATTTGCCGCTGAAAACAACGCACGGCGAGAGTCGGGAGGTTGAATTTGTCAGCAATGTCTATGAAGAAGACGGCGCCCAGGTTATTCAGTGCAACATCCGCGACATCAGCGAACGAAAACGAGCACAGGAAGACTGCGCGCGGCTCCTTGAGAGTGCGATCGCGGCGCACGCGGAGGCTGATAGAGCAAATGGCATCAAGGACGAGTTCCTGGCATTACTCTCACATGAATTGCGTACTCCTCTGACCTCAATTCTTGGGTGGTCGCAGATGCTCACTGACGGCAAACTCGACGTCGTAGAGTCAAAACGCGCAATTGACGTCATCGTGCGCAACGCCCGCTCGCAAAGACAACTCATCGACGATTTGCTCGACATCTCGCGCATCATCACCGGCAAGCTCCGCCTCGACGTGAGACCAGTAGAACTCGCGCCGATAATCGAGACCGTCGCGGAGGGCCTGCGCCCGGCGGCAGATGCCAGAAACATTCATCTCCAGACAGCGCTTGATCTACGAGAGAGTTCGTGCTCCGGTGACCCTGGCCGGCTCCAGCAAATAATATGGAACCTGTTATCCAACGCGATCAAGTTCACACCCGAAGGTGGTAGTGTCGAAGTAAGGCTTGAGCGAACCAACTCTCACTTCGAGATCACAATCAATGATACCGGGCAAGGCATTGACCCGGAGCTTATGCCTCACATCTTCGACCGCTTTCGCCAGTCAGACTCGTCGACCACACGCAGGCATGGCGGCCTTGGTCTCGGGCTCTCCATCGTGCGCCAGTTGGTTGAGCTGCACGGCGGAACAGTGGTGGCGGAAAGCCCTGGTGAAGGAGATGGCGCAACCTTTAGAGTCATCCTCCCGGCGAGCGACCTACATAGCGACCTACATCAAGAACGAAGCGTAGAAAAGAAGACTCGGCCCATGAGCTCGGGCCACACTCTGACCGACCGACGGCCATCGCTCAAGGGTCTTCGGGTGCTCGTGGTCGATGATGAATCGGACTCGCGAGAACTTGTCGCTGCAGTGCTGACAGGGTGCGAAGCGGAAGTGGTCTCTGTAGGATCAGCAGGTGAAGCGCTGGAGGAAATGGAAAGACAACGGTTCGATCTGCTGGTCTCAGACATCGGGATGCCGTTGATAGACGGCTATGCGCTGATCGAGAAAGTACGCCAACTTCCGGCAGAGCGCGGAGGGGAAATTCCAGCCGCTGCGTTGACGGCCTATGCTGGAATTGAAGACCAGAGACGCGCGCTCTCGGCTGGTTACCAAATGCACATTCCGAAGCCGGTTGAGCCCGCCGAGTTGATAACCGTTGTAGCCAATCTTGCCGAGCGCTGCGCGACGCCCGCGGCTGTCTAATTACATTTCGCGCCCTTGGCGCTGATAAGGAGCACATCAGATGAGCGAAGACATTAAGCAACCTGTCGACACCAATTCTGCGGAGTTTAAGCAAGGCGTAGAAGCCGGACTGAATTCTGAGGACGACACTAAAAACTGGGAAGCCGGTAATGAGTTGGGCCAGGAACTGAAAGAGGAAGCTGAGAACACAAAGCCAGCGTCAGCCGCAACCAAATGACGCACCGACTCCGGCTGTGTCCTGAGGTCAGGACCACTAGCAACAGGCCCCTCCTTGGAGTGCTGCGGCCTGGCGCAGCTTTGGCCCGTGGCGGCCTGGCGCCACGCATGTGCGTAAAACCCTATTGGTGGGTAGAATCTTTATCGCAGCATTGGTTGCGACCAGTCGCAACCGGCCAAAGCTGCGCCAGGCCGCAGCACTCCAAGGAGGGGGCCTAAGCCTCTTCCGGCTCCCTGGGATTCATTAAATCAGAATTATTTAGTGTTACTTCGTGGATCGTTTTATGCTCGTATCACGATTGAGCCAGCCACCCGAGAAGCTTGCCCGTTGAAGCCCGTCGATGATGTACCGGCAGCCGCGCATCAGTCGCCAAACAAATCCTGACCTGTAGTTTTCAATCATCAAAACTATCGGACCCTGATCCAGACCATAGTAGCCTTTCGAGATCCATTTCTTGCCTGAAGCAGAGGAAAACGTGGGATTGAAACTGCACTTGAATCCGTACTTGCTGGTCATCTCAGGAAAGGTGTCGTCGAAATAGCGGATCGTCGGCAGAACGATCTCGGGCGCAAACGGAAGTGATGCGATCACGGCCCACGGGGCCAGGGTGCCGTCATCGGGTCCGTTTGGAACACCGCGCGCTGTGTAGTCGTAGAATCGGCGCAACCTGCTTTCGATCTTCTTGCGCGCTGGTCCTGGACCGTCGCTCGCGGTTAGACCCCAGATGTATTCACCGTAGTCTTTGAAGCCTCGCGGATTCCGAATCGCATACTGCTGCTGAATGTGTGTGGCACGCCGGCTGTTCTCGAAATAATCGATCTCTTTATGACGCATGTACTCGTCTTGAATACCGCGAAAATCAATCCACATATGCGAAAGCTGATGGATAAAGAGCGGACCGGCATAGAGAAACTCGTGACCGTAAAGCTTCTTCCACTTATAAGTCGCGAGCCACGCCCGATAGCTCTTTGCGGGCAACGGATGCGACGGCGAAGCAAGTCCGAGGATGTAAAGAATCAGGGCTTCGTTGTAACCCTCCCAACAATACTTGAGGAATCCGCTTTCAGGTTTCCATCCATGCGTTACCGTGTCTTTCCGATTTTGCGCCCATTGCCAATTGGTGCGGCAATAGATGGCGTCAGCAAGCATGCGAATTTCGCGCTCACCTTCAGTGTCGCGATTGAAATACTCCGCGGCTGTCAAAGCTCCCGCTATCAGGAACGTTGAATCGATCGTCGACAGCTCGCAATCCCACGTCCGACGCCCGGTCTCCATGTCGAGGAAGTGATAGTAGAAACCCTTGTATCCGGTGGCGTCTGGTTCAGGCCCGTGCGGACTTTTCCAGAAGAAACGTAGTGTGGTTAGGATTCGTTTAATTGCGTCGCTGCGATTGATGAATCCACGCTCGACGCCGACGGGATAAGCAGTGAGGGCAAATCCAACGGCAGCGATGCTGCAAGGCGCTCCCTGGCGCGTGCTGTCCGGCACTAAGCCATTTTGCGGATTCGTTTCTTTCAGGAAATAGTCAAAGGTGAGGCGCTGCAACACCTCGAGCTCATTGTCAGAAAAGGATTGTGGTCTCGGCTCCAAGGCAAGCTTTGCAATCGCCGGCGATGCAAATTCAGAAAAGCGAACAGAGTGACTGTCGAAGTACCGGAGTCGCCTGGCAACGTGTTTAGTCTATGCTCGTAGCATTGTCAACATCATCTTGAATCTGGTCGCCGCTTTCACCGCGTGCGGAATGTTTGCCGGAAGCGTAATCGTCTCCCCCGTTCTCACATCGTAGGCTTCTCCGGCAATCGCGACTTCTGCTTCGCCGTCAACTACATAGACGAGCGCTTCGAACGGGGCGGTGTGCTCGCTTAAGCCTTCACCCTGGTCAAAGGCGAAGAGAGTGACGGTGCCGCCCTTGTTCTTTAACAACACGCGGCTCACGATTGAGCCTTCCTGATATTGCAGTAGCTCGCTGAGCGGTTTCACCTCCGCGCCCAATGTCTGTATCTGCTCTATTTGACTCATAGCATCTACTCCCCATT
The DNA here is from genome assembly GCA_038040525.1 of Acidobacteriota bacterium. Classification (GTDB taxonomy): domain Bacteria; phylum Acidobacteriota; class Blastocatellia; order Pyrinomonadales; family Pyrinomonadaceae; genus PSRF01. The sequence continues at coordinate 18,245 of JBBPIC010000080.1, forward strand.
CAACTGATAATAAGTTGTTCACTTCTTGACTGCCAGGAGCGCGACCGCACCGATGAGCTTGCGATTGCGCCTGAAGGTTCTCCGCATCTCGAGGACTCGGCGCGCGCCTCTATAGGTTCTCACACTTACTGAAATTTCGAGATGCGTTTTGCATCAACTTACAGGAATTCTTTCAGAGAAAGTCGAATTCGATTCTCAGTATTAATAGCCGTTTCCCTGAAGAATTCCATAGTTGGTGGAACTCTCTATGATGAAATTCTGGAACTTCAGAGCAGAGAGTAACGAGGTTCATTCCGGGAAACTCGCGCATGATTTGCTACGGTTGCTGGCAATGCGAGTAGACTGTCGAGTATATGGTGCTTGACTTATTGACTTGTCCCAGATATAGAGATGCCGTCTTACCGCCTGCGAACCGCAAGAACCATTGAGCATGCAACAACTGCTGGAAACTCGGGGATGCCGGATCGAATGATCAAGTGCGGCATTTGTTTTTTTAGCGGTTTATTCTCGATCACGGCCGTACCGGTCCAACTATCGATATTCACGGCCCGGCGGGTAGCGGGCAATTTGGCGCGCAGGTCCTGCCTTTGCCGAGCGGTCATATCGTTGTTACCAATCCGGGGTTTGATAATGGAACAATAACGGACGGCGACTTTCTCGTCCGCAGCCAGTTCTGGAACAAGGGATCGATCGAGGATGCCAGCGCCTTGACCAAGGTGCAGCGGGACAACCGGCTGCCCGGCGACGGTTACGGCCGACAATTCACTGACAGGCTCAAAACCTGGCAACGGTATCGGCAACGGCCAGGTAAGCGTTCTGGCCAGCGGCAATTATGTGCTGGTCAGCAAGCTGATAATATTTCTTATTTGGTAAATTATAACGAGGTAAATTATGAGTGATGATACAAATGTTAAAAACGACAAAATCGAATATGACGAAAAAACAGGCGCAGTTCGCAGTTTTTTCGGTGAAGACCTTTTTGAAGAGCCACCCGGGATGGCATCGGACAAAACATCCGGCGCAAAGACGACAGATTTTCTTGAAATGAACAAAGATCTGTTCCAGCTGGAAAATATTGATTTGGTGCAAACCGACAAACGCGAAGGAAGCGCGACCGAATCAATCACTTATCAGCAGCAGCATCAGGGCGTACCGGTCTATGGCGCGAGATTCGTTGTCGGAATGCGGAAGGAGGATAATCGCGTTACGTCTTCGGTCAATCAGGTTGATTATGAATTGCCGACCAAACTCCGTCCGGAAGACGCAAGGCTCAGCAGCCAGGATGCAATTTCCGTTGTGCGCGGCATTTTAGACGGGAAATTTACAAAAATAGAAAACGGCAAGCCGCAGCTTTTTGTTTACCGGTTTAGTCGTCCTCAGGATGTTGAGCCGCCGCACCCGACGCCGCCGATTCGCGAAGAATTATTAAGCCTCAGCAAGGGCGAAGACGGGCAGGTCTATCTTGTCTGGCAGGTTTTGGTCGATACTTTTGAGCCGAACGGGAATTGGGAATTTTTGATCGACGCAGTAACCGGCGAAATCGTTAACGTCAAAGACCGTCGCAGTTATGTTTCACGAAGAGGTTTTGTATTTATGCCCGACCCGATCACCACGTCGGGCAATTTGGGGCTTTCCTCGCTGACGGTCGAAGCCACGCTCAACCCCGAGCGCCGCGAAGTAGATATTGAAAATCTGAACACGCCGCCCAACGGACAATTCCGGCTTGAAGGCAAATGGGCGGAATGTCAGGACCTTGAGCCGCCGTTTTTCGGACAGCCGGTTACGACTACGGACTTTAAATACACCGCAAAAGACCGGAAATTTCTAAGCGTTATGGCATATTACTGGATTGACAGGCTGATTGAATACCTCCGCGGTTTTAGTATCCCGACCTTCAATCAAACCGTAGAGAATGTAAAAATCGGGTTGGACGCACAAGGTTTAAATGGCGACGATAATTCGCATTTTACGCTGACTGCGAGCGGCAAACCGTATCTTGCCTTCGGCGAAGGCGGTGTGCCGGATGCGGAGGACGCTCACGTTATCGCTCACGAATACGGTCACGCATTGCACTGGTATATGAATAGTCGCCAAAATTCAAGAGGCAACGAAGAAGGTTTCGGCGATTTTTTGGGCGGCGTCTGGCTCGATCGCTTTAACACGCGACAATTTCAGCGCGAAGCCGTTTTTCCGTGGGACAATAATAACACGACCGACCATTATAGTGACGACCGCTTTCTTAATACGGCGCGAAAATACAGCGACGCAAATTTTAACGGTCTCACAATTCACGTCAAAGGAAGCGTGTTGGCGGCGGCATTGTGGGATTTGTATCAGCGAATGGGCGGCAGCTCCGCCGAGGCAAATACCCGCGAGCAAGCAGCCGACCGCGTGATTCATTTATACCTCGAAATGCTTGTCTCGATGCCGAGTAATGTCGCGGTCAAGGATCTGGGAAACGGTTTGATAACCGCCGATCAGGCGTTAAATACCGGCGCAAACGCAGCGGATATCAGGGCGGCTTTTGCGGCTCGCGGAATGACTTTATAGTTTAAAAGCGATTGACCGCGGATAATTAAGACTATGTCGAAATATCGTCCGGAAAAGAATCTAGAAACTCATTCGCCGTTTTGTAAACATGGACGGGCGGCAAGTAAAATAACCCCGTTTGTCGCTTCGGCGAAAACGTCGGAATCGGTTTCGGAGAAGGCAGATCAATTTGATAAAGGTGTCGCCCTTGCGAACGGGGTTTCCAAGTCCAATTTAGAGCAGTCCGTTCGGACATTGGAATCTTTCCATACCCGTCATACCGCTTCGCCAAATCTCTCGCAGGTTACCGATTGGCTTGTCGAGCAGTTCCGCGGCTTCGGATACAACAACGTAAATCTCGACCCATTTACAAGAAACGGGCTGAATTTAAATAATGTCATTTGTGATAAGCCGGGGCAGAACAACGCGACGGAAACAATAATTCTCTGCGGGCACTATGACTCGGTTATTGCCAATAATCCGACCAACACGACATTGCGTGCACCCGGGGCAAACGACAATGCAACCGGAATTGCTGTGATATTGGAAACGGCACGTCTTCTTGTCGCCGAGCCTTTAAATCGCACTGTTCAATTTGTCTGTTTTTCGGGTGAAGAACAAGGCTTTTGGGGAGCGGAAGCCTATTCTGCCAAAGTTAAACAGGCAAATTTAAATTTACGCTTTCTTTTAAATTTAGACCAAATGGGCTTTCCTTCGGCAACCAAAGAAGTCGTTATCGAACACGATAAAGGTAATGTGTTGCCGAATAATGACCAACCGTCGAAACTTTTAGCTCAAACTCTTGCTCAAGTGGCGCAGACTCGTCTGAATACTCCGATTGGAACGGCAGGAATTGAACGCAGCGATTATATGCCTTTTGAAGCCCGCGGCTACACGGTCATCGGTCTCTACGAATCGGGCGACTACCAGCATCAGCATACTAATCACGACACATCGGAAAAGATTGATTACGATTATTTGGTCAATATGTCGAAAATTACAGTAACGGCAATGTTTGCCTGATGTAAAATCAAAAGCTATCGACTCACGCCGGCATTTGTTTTGATTACCTATATAATTTTTTAACGCCGCGGCACGTTTTCGCCGATCGTCCAGACGACGACCGAGCTCCTCATGCGGCAGGCGGATATCGATCTCGTAATGGAGACGATCTCGTCCAGATGTGCAAGGCCCTCGTCGCGGGCGGCAGCAAAATCTATATCGCATGCGGGCCGCGTGGTCATCCACATCTCAAAAACGAACCCGAGACCGGTAAAACTATTCCATAGTGCGGCGAGGTCGAATTTCCGGTACTTGTTTCATCGATGATCAGGGCCGGGTCGCCGATAGTTAGGGCGCAATCGGATACGGCAAGCATCGATTCGAGGTCGGGTCGGGCAACATTTGGTAAGCAATCCCTGGGCCCGGAATCTACATGGATCAGAAATACTTTACATCTCCTCGCAGTCTAACCGTGGGTAGTCATACACAAGAGAAGTAATTCATAGCGGAATCTTGCAACGAGAGGCTCAATTCTCCGGAAACCTTTTTTGATGCAACCAGAACGCGTTGTTTGATCAACTGTGAGAATTACTTTCACTAACTATGGTGCGGATTGCAGTAACTATGAGAACCGACAGCCTCGCCGTCTTTGAGCACATTCAGGGCGAACCGCATCGCACCCATAACTCCTTCATCTTTGATGAGTCGGCCCGGCTCCAGCAAACTCATTGATGCGGTGTCAATATCCTTAATCTCGAAGCCCTCGGATTTAAGCAGCTGTTGCCACCTCCGCGACTGTCAGCGGCCTTACGCCGTGATGCACGACACCGGTGACCTCTCGCTCGACCTCGGTTCGCGCGTCCTCATTCAAGCTCTCATGCATGAGACACATCTCGTGAATCCCGTAGCGCCCGCCGTGCTTTAGTAGGCGATGGGCTTCGCGAACTATGCTGTGTTTCACCTGCTCGGTCTGCATCGTAAGCATCGCCTCGCCATAGACGACCGTTGCCGACTCCGCAGCCAGGCCGGTTTCCGAAGCGCTCCCCACCACACATCTCTGTTTGTCTCCCTCCAGATAGCTGCCGACGATCTTTGCCGCCGCCTCGTCACGCTCGACAGCCGTATAGGATGACGGCGCAAGCGCAAGCGTCAGACGTGCGGTCGTGCCCATGCCGGGTGCGAACTCGATTACTTCATCTGATGACTTGATGGCAAGGCGTTTGAGCATGCGGCGTGTCAATTCCATGCCGCCAGGACGAAGAACGCGCTTGCCGAGCCGGGCCAGCACCCAGTGGCCCGGCATCTTTTCGGTCTTCAGCCCCTCTCCGGGGCGCGCCAGCGTTGTCGAGTCTCTGATAATTTTCAACACCCTCCTTCTGACTACTTCAGTCAAGTTCGGTTGCTCCTAGTCTTCGGTCCCGAACGGACCAAATGTTTATGGAAGGCCCATACACCCCGTTTCGATGAATCAATGATGCCAGCCTTTGACAGGTAGAAGCGTGCCCAATGCACCTGGTTGTCGATCGGGGTTGTGCCTTGCTCGGGAGTTGCTCCGACTGTTGCTCTTCCGACAGCTTTAGTCGCTGGGCAATCACCGAACGAACTTCATCCGGTCGTCCGGACCCACCAAGTTGCTCAAGTGCATCGAGCACGGGAGCAAAATACTTCACAAACTGGGGCGCGCCGGAAAAGTCTTTAGTCATGGTTCACATTTTTAACAGCGGACGTGTTATCAAGTAACGTTTTTCAACCCTAGGCGGCTTTTGCCATCGCTGGAACCCTTGCCGCCTTTTTGTCAGGGCGTTGCCACATTAGATTGAGTGCGAAATAAACGAACGAGATTGCGCCGAGGGCGAATGTTGTGTCGCCGATCATTCGCATCCAGCGCAGCGTCTGCATCAGCTCTGTCTGCATGAACTCGGAACTCCGCGCCGACCAGTAGCCGACTGAAACCGATTGGTACGTTTGCATCAAACCAACCGGCAGCAGGCTCAAGACGATTTCCAGCATCAGGCCGATATTAATGGCCCAGAACGCAAACCAAATCGGTCGTTCCTTCCACTTGAGTTCCGGCTTCAT
>JBBPIC010000081.1:0-23823 GCA_038040525.1 Acidobacteriota bacterium
CTGCCCCGCCGGGGACCCCGGTCCGCGCTGGGTTCTGTAATTAGGTACATTGCTCCAAACTGCACCAGTGACTAAGATTTCTGCCCTTTGCTTCTGCCAACTCCTTCTTATTAACGGCAGACAGACAGGAATGTCTGTCCTACTTATGAAAACAACTGCAGTAGTTGTTCAGGCTTGAGGGGCTCAGCGGTCACCAGCTCAAGGTTTTCCTCGACATGCTCACGACTGCTCATCCCCACCAATGCGGTCGCGATTCCCGGCGCGGACCGCGCAAACTGAATCGCCGTCTGTGCGTCGGTACGCAATGAACCAAGCGGAAGACGCACCGTTTCGGGCAAACCTCGGGCGACGCGTCCCTGGAAAATAGAGGCGCTGGAAACTACAGTCATACCCAGGGCCTCCGCCGCTTCCAGAAAGGATAACTGCTCACCGGCCACAGTCTGATTACTCAGGGTCAGGGCCTCCGGCATGGCCAGGTTGAATGGAAGTTGAATGAAACGAAAACCATGAGACACCCCACCCGCTTCGCGTGCCGCAGCTTCCATCCACGCCAAAGAGTGATAGCCAGTCGTACCGTGTGGGACTCGAAACCCGTTCCACGTAGCAACGCCGTAGAACCCCAGCTTCCGTTCAGCACGACTCTGTTCAAGACTTCTAAACGCTGACGTCAGACGACTGAAGAACTCATTTTCCGATACATGACCCAACTGAGACTCCGGGTTGTGGATATAGTAAACGTCAACACTCTCGAGATTCATGTTTCGGAGCGACTGGTCCAGTTGGTTTTGCAGGTACGCCGGCGTCATGCAATGACTGCCGCCCACGAAATCTTCGAAGCGCGCTATACCCGGCTTAACAAACGTTTCCTCGACATAACTGCGGACGTCGCGCGGGGGAGCGCCGTCAAACGGCACGTACCCGCCTTTAGTACAGATGACAATCTCATCTCGCGCAATTCCCTCATTCGGGAGCGCGGAGCCCTGCTCCCTGGCAAGGGCGCTTAACGCTTTGCCTATAGACCTCTCACTTCTCTGGAAACGGTAGTTGGCTGCGGTGTCGATGACGTTGGCGCCAAGCTCCACCGCGCGAACAATCGCATCGGCGTATCGAGCGTCGGTGTTGTCGTCCGGATTACCTAAATAAGTCCCAATGCCGATGGATGACAGGTGGAGATGCTGGGCCTCTCGGAAATGATTTGGGGCTGCCGTGTCCTGGAAACGTTGCACATACCGCGTCGTGCCTTCAAGTGTGGCGGAACCTGTGATGGGCATAGTTTGATTAGCGGGAGCCGGCTCCTTGGAGTGCGGCGCCTTGTCGCCGCTTTGGCCAGCGGCGGCTCGGCGCCGCGTTGTCGGCAAGGATTAACTTCCGCCTTACCGTAGATTCAACCCAACAAATCTGCGACTGGTCGCAGCGGGCCAAAGCGGCGACAAGGCGCCGCACTCCAAAGAGTTCTTTCGTACCATGCTTTCAAAAGCGCGGCACCGAATATACGCGCGCGTTCAGCGCCCAGCAAGCGCTTCATCGTTACCATGGTGTGTGTTAGTTTTGAGATACTTCAACCAGGCAGGAAGATGTTCATGAATCACTTTCTCAAGTGGCAGGACCACGTGGGTTCTCAAGCTGACAAGTTTTATAAAGCTTCTCTGTGGCACGGCGAGCATGCGATGGCAGGTCTAAATTGCCTGGACCCCGGCCAGACACAGAAGGTCCATGCGCACGACGGTGCCGATAAATTCTATTTCGTGCTGGAGGGTTCAGGAAGGTTCATCGTCGGAGATGAAGAGAGAGATGCCGGCCCCGGATCTCTAATAGTGGCGCCTTCCGGGATTCCACACGGCGTAACCAACAACGGCAACGAGCGTCTTTCGATCCTGGTGGCGATCTCACCCCCATTCAAATGACCGAACAGAAGCGCAGCCTACGTCATTCTTCTCTCGACATCTCTGCAGAATCGATGGCGGAGCTCTCGTCAAAGGTTACGAAACTGGTCACAGATTATTGCGAGCACGTCTCTGACTATCCCGTTTTTCCTCCCACCGCCGCCGGCAAAACTTTTGAGAGTCTAAATAAGGATCTTGCTCTCGAAGGCGAACCCCTGGACAAGCTGCTAACTGATCTTCAAGTCATCATTCAAAACAGCCGCCACAATGGACATCCACGGTTCTTCGGTTATGTAGCTTCACCAGCCAATCCTGCCGGTGTTTTTGCAGACCTTGTTGCGTCTGCGCTCAACGCGAACGTGACTTCCTGGCGCTCGGGACCCGCCGCCACCGAAGTAGAGCGCGCCGTCGTTCGCTGGCTGGGATCGCTCGTTGGCTTTAGCAACAACGCCTCGGGAGTACTGACCAGCGGCGGCTCGATGGCAAACTTCATCGCCCTGTTCGTTGCTCATCGCACAAAATCGGCAGCCGGCGGCTCGTTAGGCAGAAAAGGTCTATGGATTTCCGGTGCTCCGATGACCATCTACGCTTCCGAGGAGATCCACTTGTCCATTCCGAAGGCCGCTGACTTGATGGGAGTAGGTCGCGACCAGGTCCGCCTCGTCCCGTGCGATGAGCGCCTGCGAATGGATGTGGGAAAACTACGGAAGGCTATCGAGACGGATTTGAAAAAGGGACAAAAGCCATTCTGCGTGGTGGGCAGTGCCGGAACCGTCAACACCGGTGCAGTCGATCCACTCGCCGAGCTTGCCGCCGTGGCAAAGGAATTCGATCTCTGGTTTCACGTTGATGGCGCTTATGGCGCGCCCGGCGCACTTGATGAAAGCAAGCGCTCGCTCTTCGCCGGAATCGATCTGGCGGACTCCCTTTCGCTCGATCCACACAAATGGTTGTATGTGCCTCTCGACTCCGGCTGCATCTTATTCAAAGACGAAGCCAGGCATCGAGGGGCATTTACCGCAGAAGAAGCTGATTACATCAAGGTTCACGAAACAGATGATGAGTCTTTCGCATTTTGGGACTATGGACCGGAATTATCGCGACGGTTTCGTGCCTTGAAGATCTGGTTCACCCTTCGCTACTACGGAGTCAACCGCCTGGCGGCCGCGATTAGCGAGGACAATTCGCTTGCGCAATACCTGGCGCAATCAATCGACAACGCCGACGACTTCGAACTGCTCGCGCCGGTTGAGCTAAGCATCTGTTGCTTTCGATATGCGCCCCAGGAGCTACGCGATGACGAGGCCGCGTTGAATGAATTAAATGCCAAAGTCATGCATGCTGTGCAACGTGGCGGTGAAGCTTATGTTTCAAATGCAACCATAGGTGGCAAGTTTGCACTGCGGGCTTGCATTACAAACTTCCGAACGACGCGCGCCGATATAGATCAGACGCTGGAGGTCATTCGCGCGGCAGCGAATTTACAGAACCGAGCGCGGTAGCGCCGGATGCAAGGGTTACCTATGACCAGTAACAACCGGACGTACGAGAATTGAACCTCACAGCCGAGAGGTTACTCTAGCATCCGGCGCTACCGCGCTCGGTTCTGTAAAGGCAGCGAGTTGTTTTAAGAGCCAATGATAGAAAACGCAAAAGCCTACGATCATGAACTTCGCGTTGCGCTCGAGCTCGCGCGTGAAGCGGGCGCAGCCATACTCGATTTGTACGAAGGCCCTCTGCACATCGAACAAAAAGCTTACGCGGATGATCGAGAACCCGTCACCCAGGCTGACAAAATCGCAAACGAGATTATCGTGCGGCGACTGGAACGAGAATTTCCCGACGATGGTCTTCTGGCGGAAGAGTCCATCGACACCACCCGCCGGCTCAACAAAGAGCGCGTCTGGATGATCGATCCGCTTGACGGCACGATGGGATTTATCGAAGGCAACGGTGACTTCGCTGTCCAGATAGGACTTAGCCAACGCGGGCAATGTGTGCTCGGAGTAGTCTACCAACCGTTGACGGGTGTGTTGTACCGGGCCGTAAGCGGGGAAGGAACATGGATTGAGCGTCCCGAGTTTGAACCGGAAAAAGCACGCGTTTCCAGGAAGAAGGAAATCTCGACAATGCGGTTGGCGGCGAGTCGCGCGCATCGCAGCTCACGCATGGATAAAGTCGTCAATGCGTTTGGCATTAAGGAAGAAGTGCGACGCGGCTCAGTGGGAGTCAAGGTAGGTTTGCTGGTGGAACAGCAATGTGATCTCTATGTGCATTTGTCGCCGCGCACAAAACAGTGGGACACCTGCGCCCCCGAGATCATTTTGCGCGAAGCCGGCGGTTCGATTACTGATCTATTTGGCAGACCCTTAAGCTACAACCAGGCCGAATTACAGAATCGCAACGGTGTGGTGGCCAGCAATGGAGTTTCCCATGACCGGATTATTGAATCACTCAGGCCTTTGTTGCATCAATTCGGTCGAGTTTCGGTCCAGTAGTCTTCTGCCAATCTTTCTCTAAGCTAATCAGCAGACAATGGGTTAATATCCTTGCAGATCTCTTGCAGGAGTCTCCCATTGCACTTTCGCCCAAAAGTCTTTCTCACATTCCTGGCCCTGGGTCTCATGCCGCTTCTGCTGCTCGCATTAATGAATTACCGGAGCAGCGTGAAGATGGCCGAAGCTACACTGCAAAAAAATCAGCAGCGGGATCTGGCTCATTTTGTCGGTGAGATAAATGAGTTTCTGGCGCATGATAAGAATGAGCTTACGAAGCTCAGCCGATCAAAACCTTTACTCGAGTACATCGAAGCGAGCACCCAAAACAAAGGTGACGCGACTATTGGTCAATCAATCTCAGATTCTCGGACTCCAGAACGGCAACTCCCAATAGAAGTAACAGCTCCAGTGGAATCGCTCGTGAACGCTCGCACCCACTTCTCGAGTATTTCCGTTTTCTTCGACCGCACAAAAGATCCACTCTTCTCCGCAGAGCAACGTGAGTTTGAGACTTACAAGCCAGTAGATTTTCGCACGAAGGATTTCCTCGCAACACAATCGAGGCCCGACCAACGCGTCTGGACGACAAGTCAACCCGGCGTCGTAAACTCCCCGGTTTTAATGACGCCATCCGGGTCGTTTATCATTTTTACGGCTCCCATTCTCAGCGATAAGCCAAATGTGAATCCACTCTTAGGGGCTCTGGTTGCGAACTTACGACTCGATCCGGTTTTTTCCGCGGCTGCGAGAGAAGACAAAAGTGAAGCCCTCACGCTTGCCGATGTCTTCGTGGTGCTCGATCGTTCCGGAAGAATTCTGTATCACACGAATGAAGCCGTAAAACACCAAACCGTAAGCGCCTCAATGCCCTCCTTTCTGCCAGTCGCAAATCAAATGGTCTCGAGCGAATCGGGGAAAGGCACTTTCATTGGCGCTAACGGAGATCGATATTCGACCGCGTACACACCTCTCCGCGCCCTCGAAGTCTTCGTAGCCCGAGCGTCAAACTACGATCAGGCACTCGCTGATGCACACCGGGTCGGCTGGATGTCTATTGTCGCTGCAATCTTGTTGGGAGGCCTGGCGGCGGCAGGATTAACGTTTTACTGGCAAAAGAAAACCCGCGGCATCGAACGAGTCAGTGAAGGCGTGGAAGCAATGGCCAGAGGAAGGTTAGACCACCGCATCGATTTGCGCTCTCGTGATGATCTTCGGCCTCTGGCAGACAATCTTGAGGTAATGACCAGGCAGTTGCGCGAACAGCTTGCGCGAGAAGCGGAAACACATCAGTTCCAATCCTTCGTCCGCCTCTCTGCCATTCTCACTCACGACCTCAAGAATGCAATCGAAGCGTTGTCGCTGACCGTGTCCAACATGGAGCGTCATTCTGAAAACGCGGAGTTTCGCATTGACGCCATGAAAACTCTGCGCGGCGCTACTGAGAATCTGCGAGCACTCGTGGCCCGGCTAAGCAATCCGGTTACCACCTTGAGCGGCGAACACAAACTTCCAAGGCCTGTGGATTTAGTCCCCATGTTGAAGCGCGTCGTTTCGATGACTGCCAACCCTAATGGGGGACCACACAAGATTGAAATCAAACTTCCCGAATCTCTCTTCGCCCTGGTCGACGCGGAGCGAATGGATAAAGTGGTTGAGAACCTGATAATCAACGCGCGCGAAGCGATGGCTAAAGAAAGCGGAACGATCACGGTCGAAGCAGGCAAGACGGCGGAAGGCAAACCGTTCTTCAGCGTTAGCGATACTGGCGTGGGAATGAGCCGGCGTTTCATTGAAGATCGACTCTTCCATCCGTTCGCGACCACAAAGAAGAGAGGCGTCGGTCTTGGCCTTTACACATGTCGAGAAGTAGTCAGAGCTAACGGTGGATCAATCGAGGTACGCTCCCAGGAAGGTGCTGGTACGACATTTCTTGTCGTGCTGCCATCGCCGGCCATCGACAAAGGCCAGGGAACAGTTTCGAGCACTCGCCGTCATCGATAGATCTGCCCAAACGTTTAAAGCGCATCAGCATGCGCTCGCCGCCCTCGTTTTGCCAGAATACGAATGGACGTAGAAAACCAACTCAACGAAGACCGCACGCCTCGGTCCAGGGAAACTGTCCTCGTCGTAGACGATGATGACGGCGTCCGTCATGGGCTGGTATGGACTCTCAACACGGACTACCTCGTGCTTGAGTGCGCTTCCCGCGCCGAGGCTGTCAAGCTGCTTCGCCAGGAGAAAATTGATGTGGTCATAAGTGATCTGCATCTGCCACCTCACGTCGATGATATCAGTGAGGGTTTAGCAATTATTGAGGCTGCACGAGAGACGCAGCCGCCGGTCCAGGTCGTGGTGATCACTGCCAGCAACTCCAAACGCGCAGCGCTTGAGGCAGTCAAGCGTGGAGCTTACGGATTTTTCGAGAAACCTGTGGACGCCGCGGAGGTTTTGCATATTGTGAACCAGGCGGCCCGCATGCGGAGACTTGAACTCGAGAATGCGCGTCTTCGCAATGAGCTACTCGGTTCGCATGGGTTCGGTCGTCTATTTGGTTCCAGTCAGGCCCTGGAGAAAACGCTGAAGCAGGCGCGTGCGGTTGCCGATACTAGTGCCACGGTTTTGATAGTCGGAGAAAACGGCACCGGTAAGGAGATGGTCGCACGAGCCATCCATGAAGAAAGTCAACGCGCCAATGCGCCCTTCGTCGCCGTTAGTTGCGCTGCTTTGCCGGAGTCGTTGATCGAGTCGGAATTGTTTGGGCACGAGAAGGGGGCGTTTACTTCGGCGAGCGGCGCTCGAATGGGACGGTTCGAATTGGCCAATGGCGGCACGTTGTTTCTGGATGAGATTGTGGAGTTGACTCCCAGCGTGCAGGTGAAGCTGTTGCGTGTTTTGCAGGAACGATCTTTCGAACGTGTCGGTGGCACTAAGACTCTGACCGTCGACATTCGTCTTATCGCCGCCAGTAATCGTGACCTGGAGGCGGAAGTTGAAGCAGGAAAGTTCCGGAGAGACCTCTTTTATCGCCTGAATGTTGTCCCATTACAGTTGCCGACATTAGGTCAGCGCCGAGAAGACATTCCCGGGTTGGCGGCGCATTTCGCAGCGAAGGCGGCGGAGAAACATGCGCGGACGACACCTCAGCTGGCGCCTGAATTGATCGACTCGCTCCACGAATACGAATGGCCGGGTAATGTTCGTGAGCTGGAGAATTTAATGGAGCGCCTGGTACTCCTTGACCGAGGCCCAATCCTCGGCCTCGAGTTTCTACCGGAAAAGATGCTCAAAGCGGTGCCGGCACCCGGTGTGCCTAGTGAAACCACTTTTGAAGGCGCGGTTACAGGTCTGAAGAGACGACTAATAGCCGATGCACTCGAGGCCGAGAAGGGAAACAAAGTTGCGGCTGCCAAGCGACTCGGAATCAGCCGCTCGTATCTTCACCGCCTAATTAACGAATTCGATCTCTGAACGGGAACAGGATGCAGGAGGCTATCCACAGATTACGCAGATTACGCAGATGACTGTTAAGGCCGTCCCTGTTCGATCCACTTTGACGCGAGGGCATCGTAGTAACTCTTACCGGAATGCGAAATCTGTGTAATCTGTGGATAGCTTCCTGCTTCCTGCCTCCTGCCTCCTGCCTCCTGCCTCCTGCTTCCTATTGCCCCGGATGCGTCGTCGAGCCCTTCTCGTTTGGCTCGCCGAGTTTCACAATCCATATTCCACTGTTGACGTCGTTAAAATAGATCAGCCCTTTGTGAGGTTGAGCGCCCCAGGTGAAAGGCAGGTTGACTTTGAAGCCTTCGGGATCGCCGGCCCAGAGCCGGCCGATTTCTCGACCCTGCCGGTAAAGATCGCCGCGCAGTTCTCCGGATACATCGACCACGCGCCCGCCGCCGTTGTAGTAGCCCATATACATCATGTCGTCTTCGACCCACATGTTATGCGCCCCTGCTTCCGGCACCGGATACTCCGCAACTTTGCGCGGCTTGCTTATGTCGGAAACATCAACCACGTGGACTATGCCGCGCACAGGGAGTCGCTTGCGGGCCTGAATATCAAAAATCGGCGGGAACACTTCATCGCCGATAAAGACATAGTTCTTATAGCGAAACACCGAGTGCGTTCCCGCCAGCCAGCCGTTGCCATACAACTCGTGATGATTAAATCGCAATTGGCTCACCAGCTGCGGCTTCTCCGGACTGCCGTCTTTGATGCCTTTGCCGACGTCAAGAATCACGAGACCATCGCGCCAGTAAGCGAGATACGCAAGACCATCCTTGACCTGCAAGTCATGCAGGTAACGTCCGCCGATGTTGTCGCCTTCGGGGGTGCGAATCGTTGTCGCCACTTCGTTGGGAACTTCCCAGCGTGCAACTTCTTTAGGATTCTTGACGTCGGCAAAGTTGATTACACGCATTGATCCGGTCGCGTCGTCCGTCAGATAAACGTAATGGCCGTCAACAAAGGCGCTGTGGACACCCCGGTCACAGTGGTGGTGTATTCGGAGATGGGTTTTGGATGTGCCGGATCGGAAGTGTCGTAAAAAGCGATGCCATTCTTGCGGTTGGATGCGCCTTCGCGGGAAATGACCAGTATCTTTCCGTCGGCAGTAGTGCTCACGTCGTTAATGATCCGCGCATCAACTTTGATTGTGTCAGTCAGTTTAGGTTCCGCTGGATTCGAGATGTCGTAAACCAGCAGTTTGTCGGAGATGGTAGAAAGGTACGCATAGTTTCCGATGATCCACTCTTCCGCTGACGGAACATCTCTGACGCTCGCGCGCCCGACAACCTCAAGACTGCGCTCAACATTGCGTGGTGTAACGACGACTGAGGCAACAGCCTCTTGTGGTCCACTCGCGGCTGTGATGACGTATGAGCCGGGAAGCTCGGCAACGAAACCGCCGTCATTGTCGATGGTGGCGGCCGGTCCACTTACGGTCCATCGCACCGCATTGTTGTCTGCTGCTCCGCTCTGGGCACGGACGTTAAACCGGACGACGTCTCCCGTGCGCGCCCCGGTGGAACGAGGTTCAATCGAGAGCCCAAACAAATTGCTCTTGACTACGTTCAGATCAATGTGGCCAGCGCCGCTGCCGGACGTCCCAGCTATTTTTGCCTGACCCGGTGCAATTCCCATGACAACGCCCGCGGCGTCTACTGTCGCAACTTGAGGATTACTGGAGGCCCAGCTTATCGAAGCGTCGTTGCGCGGATTTCCTTCCGAGCTCCTGGCCACGGCGGATAGCTTGGTGGTGGCGCCGACAAAAAGGGGGTTTTTTAATGGTTCGATTTCAACGCGAGTGACCGGACCAGCCTTGACCTTCACGGTTGTAAACGTGGGTTTACCGTCGACGATTGCACCCACAATCACTTCACCAGGAGCAAAAAAGGAAACGGTACCCGCCTCGTCAACGCCCGCCAGATCGAAAGGAGCGGCAAACCAGGCAGTCGCTGTTGTCTTGACGTCATTTCCTGAAGCATCTTTCGCCAGGGCGGTGAACTTTACTTTCTGGCCCACAGAGATTTCCGAAGTAGCAGGAGTAATCTCAACTGTTTTAATTGCCGAAGCCGGAGCGCCGTTTGGTTTCTGCGCGGTGGAAACTGCGGTCAGCATGGCTACCGCCGACGTCAACGACACAACGACAATCAAACTCCGAAAGGTGCGCATCATAATTCTCCTGGCAGATGGTTCCTGGATGATGAATAACATTGTTGGAGAGCGATCCGGAATCTTGTCAGCAACAGGTGCAAGACGCAAGTGCCGTGCTTAGTTGAGTCTCTGGCTAAGCGCGCCTCCTTGGAGTGCGCCGGCCCGGCGCCGCTTTCTTTGCCACCACTCAGATTAAGAGGCAAAGATCCACGGGGCTGACTAGCGCGGCGCCCAACCTGCAAGCGCGGCGTTTACCCGAGTCGTCTGCCAAGCGCGCCTCCTTGGAGTGCGCCGCCTTGTCGGCGCTTTGGCCCGCGGCGGCCTGGCGCCGCTTTCTTTCCCACCACTCAACTCAAGGCTCGCGAATCCGGTAGGTTACAGCGGCCAAAGCGACGCCGGGCCGTCGCACTCCAAGGAGTTGCACTTCTCCATCGTTTGTCAGACATAATGGTACTCGTATGGCAAACATCCAGCGGCGCCTGCCGGAAAACGTTCCTGGAGATTTCTTCGTTGACGCTAGTTGCATTGACTGCGATACGTGTAGCCAACTCGCCCCAAATGTATTCCGCGACCACGGTGAGCAGTGTAGCGTCTACCACCAGCCGGAGAATGATGTTGAAACACGATTGGCTATGATGGCCCTCGTCGCCTGCCCAACCGGTTCAATCGGAACCAGTACGAAACACGATCCGCATATTGGCATTGATGCCTTTCCTTCGCTGGTGTCGGAGAATGTTTACTTCTGCGGGTTTACTTCCGAGTCAAGTTTTGGCGGTTGGAGTTATCTAATCGTGCGGCCGGAAAGCGAGGGCGGCAACGTGTTGGTTGATTCGCCACGTTTTGCCCGACATTTGGTTAAGCGGATCCATCAGATGGGCGGGATAAAGCGGATGCTTCTCACACATCGCGATGACATCGCCGATCATGAACTGTTGGCAAAGGAATTTAACTGCGAACGAATCATGCACGTCGACGACGGCGCAGAGAGAATCGGAGTTGAGCGAACGATGAAGGGAGAGGAGGAACTTGCGCTTGATGGCGATCTCCTGGCCATTCCCACGCCGGGTCACACACGAGGTCACACCGTTTTCCTCTACCAGAAGAAGTTTCTGTTTACCGGCGATCATCTCGCGTGGTCACCTACTCGCAAGACGTTGACTGCTTTTCCCAGCGTAGCCTGGTATTCATGGGCCAAACAAACCGAGTCGATGGCTAAGTTAGTGAAGTACGATTTTGAGTGGGTCCTGCCCGGTCACGGCGACATGCATTACGACACAGTTGAGAACATGCGGTATCATCTGCAGTCCTGCCTGGCCTGGATGAAAGCTCATCGATGATTAATCGAGGGTACTTCTTGCCCTGCGACGCAAACTAACAGTTTGCTTTACCGTCGAGAATGGGGTAGATGATGAACCGAAACCAAAAGATCGCTCTGGGATGCGGTGGCGCCGGCTGCCTTGGATTGATTTTGATTATAGTGGGCGCGGTAGTGCTTGCGGCCACCGGCTATCTGGCGATGCCCGGTCTAACCAGCTACACGAACACCAATTCAAATTCGAACGGCAACTCCAACCAAAATTCACCATATAACCGCAACTCCAATACGAACACTTCAACATCATCCACGATGACTGAAGACGCCAAGCACAGGCTCTATCAGGCCGCCGGAGCCACCAAGGACACTGAATTGATATATCGCGTGCTCAAAAAAATCGGCCTCGGGGACGGCACAGGCGCCGATCACCAGGTAGATTTTGTTAATGCTCATAAAGAGTGGGCAAAGACCAATCGTAGGTTCATCTTATCAGTACTAACCCCCGAAAAAGCTCGCGCTTACGTTGAGGAACATATCGACGACTAGAGTAGGACAGACATTCCTGTCTGTCACAGATTTGCCACGAGCCGCTTGAAATCAAACGGGCTCCTTGCGATTCTCCGACAGGCAGGAATGCCTGTCCTACCCGAAGCTTCAGCGGATGAAGCCTGTACCACGATAAAATCAAAACGGGGCGCGCGTGCGGTTTAGCGCGCCTTTTGTTATTTTGAAAGCCTGTACTTTGTAATTAGATCTTCGTTCTTCGTTTTCGTTGGGAGAACTGTTGAGCAATGCCCCTCCGAACTCAGCTACAAAGCACAAAGTACTACGCACTAAGCACTAAGTTAGCGCAGTGTTTCTAATGAATCCCGAACGCATCCGCAATTTTTCCATCATTGCCCACATCGATCACGGCAAATCAACGCTGGCGGATCGCCTGCTTGAATTAACCGGGGCCGTAACCGGCCGTGACATGTCAGCTCAGGTGCTGGATGACATGGATCTCGAACGCGAGCGCGGCATTACAATCAAAGCCCACTCGGTGCGACTTGACTACCAGGCTCAGGATGGCCAGTCGTACATACTGAATTTGATCGACACGCCCGGGCACGTAGACTTCTCGTACGAAGTTTCGCGTTCACTGTCGGCGTGTGAAGGAGCGTTGCTGATCGTCGATGCTTCCCAGGGCGTCGAGGCACAGACCCTGGCCAATACGTACCTGGCGATTGAAAACAACCTCGCGCTCATTCCGGTCATAAATAAGATCGATCTACCTGGCGCCGAGCCCGAAAAGGCAATTGAGGAAATCGAGCACTTCATAGGCCTCGAAACCCACAATGCCATTCTGACCAGTGCCAAAACCGGTCAGGGTGTTGCCGAGGTGTTGGAAGCCATCGTCCGCGAGGTGCCGCCGCCAAAGGGAGATGCAGACGCTCCATTGAAGGCCCTGATCTTCGATTCATGGTACGACTCGTATCGTGGCGTGATTGTTCTTTTCCGCGTCATCGATGGAGAGATTCGTCCCGGAATGAAGATTCGCTTCCTGAATACCGGCCGGGACTACCAGGTTGAAACGCTGGGCGTGAACCGGCCGCGGCCGACGCCCATCGACAAATTGGGAGTGGGTGAAGTCGGATTTCTCACCGGTTCGATTAAAGCAGTTGCGGACGTACAAATTGGTGACACGATAACGGAGGCCGCCAGGCCCACAACGGAACCGTTTCCCGGTTATCAGGAAATCAAGCCGATGGTGTTTGCCGGGCTGTATCCGATAGACACAAATCAGTATGAAGAGCTGCGCGACGCAATGGATAAACTACGGCTCAACGACGCGTCGTTCTTTTACGAGCCGGAGTCGTCTACTGCTTTAGGTTTTGGGTTTCGCTGCGGGTTTCTTGGTTTGCTGCACATGGAGATCGTGCAGGAACGTTTGGAGCGAGAATTCAATCTTGATTTGATCACTACCGCGCCGGGCGTGCGTTACATTGTGACAACTACCGACGGCAAAGTAACCGAAATAGACTCGCCCGCTAAGATGCCGGATCCTGGGCGCATTGCCAAGATTGAGGAGCCTGCGATTCGCGCCACCATTCTGACGCCCGAAGAGCATCTCGGTGGAATCCTGGCACTGCTGGAAGAAAAGCGTGGCGTGCAAAAGGGTTTCGAGTACATCACTTCGAACCGCGTGATGCTCACTTACGAACTACCCCTTAACGAGATCGTCCTCGACTTTTATGACCGGCTTAAGTCAACTTCACGAGGATACGCCTCTCTCGATTACCATCTGGCCGGCTACTGGGAAAGCGATCTCGTCAAACTCGATGTGCTCGTTTCCGGCGAACCAGTTGACGCGCTTTCCCTCGTTCTTCATCGCGACACGGCCCAGGCAAAAGGGCGGGCCCTGGCGGCGAAAATGAAAGAGTTAATTCCGCGACAGCTTTTCGAAGTTCCCATCCAGGCTGCAATTGGCATGAAAGTCATTGCGCGTGAAACGGTAAAAGCCATGGGCAAGAACGTGATCGCCAAATGCTACGGCGGCGACATCTCACGCAAACGCAAACTGCTCGAGAAGCAGAAGGAAGGCAAGAAACGCATGAAGAAAGTGGGACGCGTAGAGATTCCACAAGAGGCGTTTCTGGCGGTGTTGAGAGTGAACGATTAGTGGCAAACCTAATCACTCATCTCTTTGTTAAAGCGATCCACGAATTCACACGAAATTTCACGAAACAGGAATTAGGGGTTGCTTCGTGTACCTTAGTGGATCGTGTATTGATCTTATTATTTGGGCCGGAGGCTTTTAGGATGAGTAAAGCGAGAGTTTGACACTGCCTGGAAAGGCGCCGACACGGCTCTGAGGATTGAGGATTTGAAGAGATGAACTCCAAACCCGCCAGCAAGCGCTCGGCGCGTCTCAAAGAAGTAACGATTTATTGCGACGGGTCGAGTCTGGGCAATGGACAGGTATCGACACGCGCGGCCGCCGTTGCCCTTCTTGGCTATCAAAGCGTTTGGCGAGCGGTGGGGAGTTACCTTGGACAAGCCACCAATCAACAGGCTGAGGTTGCGGCAGCGGCATTGGGATTAGAAAGCCTGCGCGAACCGTGTCAGGTTCACTTATTCACCGATTCACGCTATGTGGTCGAAACAATGAGCGGCCGATTCCGGCGTAAGACCAATCACGAGTGGTGGCAGCGTTTGGACGCGGCTGCGGCGCGACACAAAATAACCTGGCAATGGACACGGGGACATGACGGGCATGTCGTTCAGGAAGCCGCTGATCGGGCAGCACGTCGCATCGCTGCACAGGGCCACGTGGATGAAGAGGTTTTACGCGATGCAATCGATCGAGTGGGAAACTGGGACCAACTCGGATTGGCGACTGAGTAGGAGTGGGCCGTCTGCGGCTTGCCGCCGCACACGGCGGAAAGCCTATGGCTTTCCGTCCACCGTCCTTCCTCCTTTTTCCTGAGGCTCAGCCTCAGGAAAAGGGATTAATAACGCCGCCCCGGAAAGGCAGAGCCTTTCCGCACTGTGCTGCGGCAGAGCCGCGTTCCAGGTCGCGTCGAATCTCGCATCCGGCGCTACCCGCGCTCGGTCGGGCTGCTTCCGTTTAGCCTAATTGATCCTTATAATTCTGCGTTCCGTAGATCCATACGTCTTCCCAGATAAAATCCGTCGTCCAGGCAGGAATGGCTCTCTTTCGCTCAATCAGCAGGTTGATACTGTCCGCGCGCGTTCGCGAGCGTTGCGGAGCTGCCCTGTTAACCTGCGCCTGTATTTTTCTTGCATTTCCCGTCTCCCTGATCGCCCAGCTGCCGGGCGGCTGGCAGTGGCAAAATCCCCTACCACAGGGGAATACCATCAACGCCGTCAGGTTCGCTTCCGATAAGAAACATGGTTGGGCCATCGGAAGTGACGGCGCCATTCTTCATACCAGCAACGGTGGTTTTGAATGGGAAATGCAGCCATCTCCGGCAAACACCACGCTTTATGGAATAAGTGTGACCACGAAATCCCGCGCCGTTATCTCAGGAGCGCGCGGCGTGATACTTACCACGAGAAACGGCGGCGATAAATGGGTGCCCCGGGCCACTGGAACCCGGGATCATCTTTTTGCTGTCACCTTCGCGCCGGACAATCCTCTTCATGGCTGGGCCGTCGGGACCTTTGGCGCAATCGTCGCCACTACGGACGGGGGTATCACCTGGAGAATTCAGCATAGTCGCACAACAGCACACCTTTTCGCAGTGGCATTTCTCGACGTAACGACGGGTATCGCTGTCGGATCGCGTGGCACTCTCCTTTTAACAACCAATGGCGGCGTCGATTGGAAACAGGATAGTGGCGTCTCTGATGGTCTATTCACCGGGGTCGCTTTTATTTCTCCAAAGCGCGCAGTTGTAGTGGGCTATCGAGGCGCCATACTTCAAACCGACGACGGAGGTGCCTCCTGGCAGACCGTGAACTCGTTCGTCACTACCGATCTTTTTTCAGTTGTCTTTACCGATGAAAATCACGGTTGGGCCTCGGGTGATAACGGTGTCGTGCTGACTACTGGAGATGCGGGCAAAATCTGGTTGCCCGTTAACGTTCGCACCAGCCCCAAACTCACTTCAGTACATTTTGCGGACGAATTTTTGGGCTGGGCGGCCGGCGCTGATGGACTGGTAGTGCGCACAGATGATGGCGGTCTCTCATGGCGTCGCTTGACCGAGGGCGGACGCGAAGATCTGTCTCACATTTTCTTCTGGGACAATTCCCATGGCTGGGCGGTGGGCGCGCGCGGGAAAATCCTTTATACGAGCTCCGGCGGCAGGACCTGGACAGTGCGACCCTCGGGAACCACGAATCAACTCAATTCGATCGTCTTCACCAACCAGAAAATCGGATTCGCTGTGGGGGATCGAGGAACCATTCTTCGCTCCACAACCGGAGGAGTAATTTGGACGCCCGTTAAACTCGAATCCAAAGAAGATCTCTTCGCCATGGATTTCGTATCGGCAAATGAGGGATGGATTGTTGGTGCGCGCGGAACCGTTTTGCATACCTCGGACGCGGGTGAAACGTGGCACCTGCAACCCTCGAATACGTTAAGCTGGCTCGAAGATGTTAGTTTCATGGATCAAAAGCGCGGGGTCGCCGTAGGTTCAAATGGAACCATTCTGCGCACGGAAAACGCCGGTGAATCATGGAAGCGCGTTGATAAAAATCTAAGGGAATGGCTCTATGCGGTCACCTTTGCCGACGCCGCAAGAGGGTACGCGGTCGGGGCGCGAGGAATTATTCTTCGCAGTGATGATGGCGGAGCAACCTGGAAAGATGTTGAGAGCGGTTTCAACTCTAACCTTTTCGCTGTCGCTGCCGGGGCACGTGACGACGTCATCGTGACCGGTGAACAGGGGCGAATCATCCATAGTGCTGACGGTGGCGCGAGCTGGCAAGTACAGCCTTCCATCACCAGTTCGTCTCTTTTTTCCGTTGCCTACCGGGGCGGCTTCAATGTTTGGGTGGCCGGTAAGGGCGGTGCAATTCTTCGACGCACTGACCCGATTGCCACGGTAAGCATCCCCAGCCCAAAACTTCCTCCCGCCTTGCGCGGCGGCCCACCAAAAATTCAATCAACTGTAGCTACCCCGCTTGACGATGGCGACATACCTCGTGCAGTTCCGCCAGACAAGAAACCTTAGTGGGTCTGTCGGAAAAAAAAACTCTGCGCGTTCTCTGCAGAGAAAAAGGGGGTTCCGACAGTCTCTAGACGGCTCCGACAAAATGGTGAGCCATTCTCAGGAAGAGAGAACGATCCACGAAACCAGACGAAATGACTCGAACCCGAGGGCTTTTTTCGTGCAGCTTTGTGTAGTTTTCGTGGATCGCTTCTTAGTTTTTCATCAGACTGCCAGGCAGCCGGATAAGAAACCACCCGCAAACTCTTTCGAAAGAACCTGCGGGTGTCTATGCATCAATAGTAGAAACGACAATGAGCGTCACGGTCCGCTTACCAGGAACACATCCCAAGCCCAGCGTCCAATCTGAGCACCATGTACGTCTTTGACTTTGGCTCGATAACGGAACCGGTTGCCGTATTCATCGGTCCGTTTCGATTTTTTGAATTTGAGATCCAGCGTGGCCAGACCTAGCTCAGTCAGAGCGTGAAGCTCAGACGCCTCAGATATTCCGTTGTGATTGGTGTCTTGCCACAGACGGAGAGAGAAGAAGATACTGTCATTGCTATCAATTTGCCCGTCACCATCACCGCCATTTTCAGGTCTGTCAAACTCTGCTAAGGCAGTAAAGCCGTTGGGCGTAGCAGTCCGCGGTTGTGGTGTGAAATTGCCGAATAACTCCGCGCCGTTGTCTACGGCACCATTCAAATTTCGATCCAACACGAGCCAAGCGTCATCTGAGCCAAGGTTAGTCCAAGCCAGCCTGCCGGCGATTCCGTCCCTGTTAAGATCAAAATCGACGCCCCCATGATAGCCGGTTAGGTTGAATCCATTGCCGGCAACATCGATTAGAATTGGCGAGGCACACGGATTATTTCCGGTGTCGCTTTGCTGGGAAATGGTGTCACCGTCCTGGTTCTCGACACCTTCGCCAGTGCACTCTTCCTCCCCACAGGGGCCATTATCAGGTATTGGCGTAGGAACCGAACCCACTGACCCATGGCTACCGACGGCTCCAGGCTGCCCGTTTACCATCGTATTATCTCCGTGAAGCCCAAGCTGTCCGGTACCACCGTCGCCTCCGCCAAGCGAAAGACATAGAATATTCTTGGCGCCTTTCCCCGGATCACCGCCGAATCCCGGAGGCCCGCCGGGGCCGTTTGGAGCGTACATGCCTTGAAGCCCTTCTCCGCCGCCGTTAATGTTAGTGCTGTAAGCGCCTTGATAGTTGCAGGCTATGGTTAGGTTGATAGTGCCGCCCTGCCCACCAGTCGCTCCCGGTCCTCCATTGCCGCCAGTCCCTCCCATGCTTCCCTTTCCTCCCCTTCCACCGGGGCCCCCGCTTCCGGAATTCTGAGGACAATTGCATTCCGCGCCGGGCCCGCCACGCCCACCCTTACCACCACGAGCGGGAAGGCCGGCCGGGCCGCCAGGTCCACCTTGTCCGCCTCGTCCGCCGCGGGCCGACAAGTGATAGGTTTCTGTGCCGGAGGGAATGTAAAAGTTAAGTATTCCCCCTCTATCTCCGTCTACTCCGCGAAATCCGACTCCGCCAGTTCCCGCGGCCGAGGCATCATCCCCGCCGTCACCGATGAAACCATCCGGATGGTTTGCGCCGCAGTGACCGGGGGGCCCTTCGGCAGCCTCAGGCTGTTCAACAGCATTTGCGCCGGGGAAGCCTTCTTGTCCTGTTGCGCCGGGGTCTTTGTCGATATTTTGGGGACCCTGAACCCGTGGGTTGGCGCGCCCTGCCCAGTGGCTATAACTCCTATTCCTTAAAGCGGCCTTCTTTTTCTTGAGCCACTCATCGGCCCCCAGTCCGTCAACATTGATTGTAATGCTTTCCGGCTTTACCAATAGGCCTCGCTCCCTGGCGGTAGCAAGCAATCGCGCGATTGAAAAGCCGGCTTTGACAAAACTACCGGATCCTTTGCGTCTGCTGTTCTCCAAACTGTCCAGCGTGAGAGGGGCTTCCATAGGGAAGAAGCTTAAATCGTGTGGTCCCTTGATGATCGGATTCTTTCCTAAAAAAACAAGCTGCCTCGCGATCAACACCGTATCGCCAGTCAACTCGACGTGCTCCGGCAGCAGTAGCGTGTCAGCGAGCTGAACGCCTTCCATTTTCTGCGCGCCCTCACGTACCTCCTGAAACTCCGGCATAACAGCAAACGCCGGCGCCAACTTCTTTTTCCAGCCCGCCTCTAGCAATATATCGGGATCAAAGGGAACGCCGTGTTTCAGCAAAAGCTCGCGTCCGGATTTGAATGATTCACGTCTATGCTCACGCTCTTGCTGTTGCTTATCTTGAGCGAGAGCGCGTGTGCCCAACTGGTCTCTGGATGCCGTTTGAGCGCTATCGCCAGACACTGGAAGTGCAGACCAAATCAGGGAAATCAAGCAAATCAAAAGCGCAGTTCCTGTAATGAGGATTCGTTTGAGGGTTCCTTGCTCTGCTTTGTGAGTCATGACAGCTCCTATTTCAGTGTGGACTGACATGTGACAGGAGTGCGCTTTGTTGAGATCTCCTGTTAACGGTTGAGGCTAAGCGCCTTGAGCCTACGCCCTCTAAACTCGCCTGTCAATAAATCCACTCAGTGCCGGGTTTTCGTATCCTGCAAAGACTCTGGCATCGATATTTGCCACAGAAACGGCGCAAATAGCAGTAAGGTTGAGCTCTGTCACTCAGAATCATTAGACTCGCATTGTGGGTAGCTAATTCAAGACTGGTCGGCCTCAGAGGAACTCGAGAGATCGATGAGTGCTGTCGCTAGCGCAAGCGATTGCTGATAGAGGTTGTCATTGATGAGTATCTCCATTTCACGACTGAGTAAGTGCGCTAAACTTCGATTTCTCACCGGCAGTACACGGCCACGCTGAATGTCGGCCCCTATATTTGCTTCCGCCAGAACGTGAAGATTATCCGCGCTCCGCCTGACTGAAAAAGAAGCCGGTTGTCGGCCACTGGCTCGCAGTTCAACTTCGACAAGTCTTCCCGGTTTATGTTCGCCGCGCTCGACTCGATTCAGTTCTAGTTTGATCGTTTGCTTACCGGAGCCGGCGCTTTCAGTCAGGCTCTTGTCGCTCGGCAGTCGAGAGAACTCGAAAGCCAGGGTCTGATCATTGTCTTGCTTGGCTTGGTCACCCATGAAGC
The DNA here is from genome assembly GCA_038040525.1 of Acidobacteriota bacterium. GTDB lineage: Bacteria > Acidobacteriota > Blastocatellia > Pyrinomonadales > Pyrinomonadaceae > PSRF01. The sequence continues at coordinate 20,166 of JBBPIC010000081.1, forward strand.
TCCATCCCAAACATCTGGTTAACCATCCGGCCATCAGCAACGCTTGCGGCGCAACGGTTTCCCGTTCCACCGCCGGTGAAACATAATCGATGCGCACGTAATCGATTTCATTCAGCAGCGGTTGATAAGCTGGGACATCGTAAAAATCTGCCAGCAACCCGCGCCACAAGGTCAGCCTGGCCCAGTTGAGGTCGCTGACTCCCGCGTGCTTATACTTTGCCTGACTAAAGAGACCATTTATTTCCAGAAGATCCTGAAGTGGGTTTGCAAACTCGTCTGAGTCGATCACCAGTCGATCGCTGGCCCTCAGCAAAGCGCTGAAGATTTTGTCGGACACTTGCAACTCGTTTCGCCACCAAAGAAATGTAGTGAGGTCGGAAACAAGCAGCGGGAGCGTGGCACTGGGCAGCTCTCCAATGAATTTGCCGCGGGCTTTCAAGACAACTACTTCGCCGCAAAGCCTTTTTGCCCCTGTGCGCTTGTCGGTCTGGCAAAGAGATGTGACGTACATCTCAATGTCCTGATCCGCGACATCGCGCTCTCCCAGCATGACCAGTGCGCGGCTCGGATGGACCCCGGTGACATCCGGCATCAACGCACCAACTTCCTCCAGCAATGATTCGCGCGAAACAAAGACGAGCAAATTCGCGACGCGGGCGCGCAACACCGCCACATCTTCGTCCGAATCACCGGCAGTCTCTTGCCAGAGTTCTGCCAGTTGTCGTTCAACCACCTCTACGTCCAGCGTCTTTGGAACCGGAATTTGTTGCACAGTTTTCAGTTTCCAGTTTTCAGTTTGCAGTTTCAACTTTCGGGTCACTTCTTACCGAAAACTGACAACTGAAAACTGAAAACTCTTCAAAGCTTCCGCCACATTCTCCCATCCCGTTCTATTGATTCAAACGCCGCCTGTGGTCCCCACGAGCCGGCTTCATAGTTTGGAAAATCAGGAGCCGGCTTCTTCCACGACTCCAGAATAGGCGACACGATCTCCCATCCTCGTTCCACCATGTCGCGGCGCGCGTAAAGCGTCGAATCACCCAGCATGCAATCAAGCAGCAAGCGCTCATAGGCCTCGGGCGACTTAACTCCGAAAGACGAACCATAACGGAAATCCATGTTGACAGGGCGTATGCGCATTGCCTGCCCCGGCAACTTGGCCGCAAACCGCAGCGTTATTCCTTCGTTTGGCTGAATTCGGATCACTAGCACGTTTGGCTCCAGGGGCGTGTCGGCGTCGGTGAACAAGCGATGTGGAACGCCCTTGAATTGAATGGCGATCTCAGTGACATGTTTTTGCAAACGTTTACCCGAACGGATGTAAAAAGGAACGCCGGCCCAGCGCCAGTTGTCAAAATACATTTTGAGCGACGCGAAAGTTTCGGTTGAAGAATTCGGATCTACTCCCGGCTCTTCGCGATAGCCGGGCACGGTGTCTCCCAAAACTGTTCCCGGTCCGTATTGTCCACGCACGGACAGCTCATCAATTCGTTCTTCGGGGAAGGCGCGCACAGACTGCAACGCTTTTACCTTCTCGTCGCGCACAGCATTGGCTGATAACGATGTGGGTGGCTCCATGGCAATCAACGAGGTCACCTGAAACACGTGGTTCTGGATCATATCGCGTAGTGCCCCAGCGGTTTCATAGTAAGCGCCACGCCCCTCTACCCCCTTGGTCTCCGCATTTGTAATTTGTATGTGGTCGATATACTGCCGGTTCCACAAAGGCTCGAAGATGCTGTTGGCAAAACGAAAAACCAGAAGATTCTGGACTGTCTCTTTGCCGAGATAGTGATCGATTCGATAAACCTGCTTCTCATCAAAGACAGCGGCCAGTTCTTTGTTTAGTTTGCGCGCGCTTTCGAGGTCGCGACCGAAAGGCTTCTCGACAATGAGGCGTGTCCAACTTCCCTTCTTAGGACGCGCCAGCTTCGCTTCACCGAGTTGTGTGGCGATCAAACCAAAATAGTCAGGTGCAGTCGCCAGGTAGAAAATGCGATTGCCCTGGGTCTGATATTCGTTATCGATCTGGTCGAGTCTGGTCTTTAATGTTTGATAAGTCTCAGCCTCGCCGAAATCACCGCCGATGTAGAAGATACGTTTGGCGAAACTCTCCCATGCTGACTCATCAAGCGCATCGTCCGAGCCAAACTCCGCGACGGCCTGTTTCATTAACGAACGGAATTCATCATCACTCATCGGGTGCCGCGATGTGCCAAGGATGGCAAACTCATTCGGCAGGACCCGCTGTTGTGAAAGACGGAACAGAGCGGGAAGTAGCTTGCGTCGCGTCAGATCTCCGGAGGCTCCGAAGATCACGACGATGGAGGGCGGAGCGGTAGGTTCGAGCCGCATACCCGCACGCAAAGGGTTCTCGTTAGGCGCCGCTTTTACTTCCGACTGTTCTGCTGGCTTGTCGTTGTTGATAAGGGAAAGAATATCATGACGGCGGGGGAGGCCGCAGGTTAGGGTGAAGTAGACTCAACTCGTAAAACGAAGCGATCTCATTAAAGACAGAAGAAAAGCAGTTTGTGTTTAGTCCCGTTTCGTGTGGTTCGTGGATCGTGTGCTATTTGATGAAAGAGGAGAATCCACTAAATCACACGAACCGGCACGAAATAAGCTGTTGTCTGACGAGCCCCACGTCCATGTTCCCGTGCGATGGCGTTTCAACCGCGGATGGGATGGTCCTTTGCATACGAATATGCTGTATAGGCGGCAATGATATGACAGATCCAGCCGAGCGTGCCTCCCGAACCAATCCAAAAGCCCGGCGTAATAAGTAACCAGAGAATCCCCGCCAGGATTCGGCCGTTGTAAAGTTGGCCCACCCCCGGAATAAGAAGACTTAGCAGTCCCGCTGTAAAAGGATCCCGCATTGCTTGTTTACCTCCGCGGGAAACATACGACAGCGCCTGCCGCTTTGTTCAATTGAATTCAGGAGGACACTGTCCAACCAGGGCGGCGGCTTTCGTATGCAGCGATTTCCGTTTCGTGCTGAAGTGTGAGGCCGATATCATCCAGGCCGTTTATCAGGCAATGGCGCTGGAAGTCATCTATTGCGAAACGAGCTGAAAAACCACTCGTGTCGGTTATCCTGCACTCTTCGAGATCTGCCGTGGCCTGATAGCCCTCAATCTCGCGAGCGCGTCGGGCCAACTCCGATACTTCTTCTGCAGCCAGCACTACCGGCAACATTCCATTCTTAAAACAATTGTTGGCAAAAATGTCGGCAAATGAAGGCGCCACGATGACGCGGAAGCCATAGTCTGCCAGGGCCCATGGCGCATGTTCGCGTGAAGAGCCGCAGCCAAAGTTCTTTCCCGTAACCAGAATCGACGCGCCGCTGTAGCGCGCGTCATTTAACGAGAAGGAGGGATTGAGTGAGCCGTCAGGAAGATAACGCCAATCATTAAAAAGAAACTCGCCAAATCCCGTTCGCTCGATGCGCTTGAGAAACTGTTTCGGAATAATCTGATCTGTGTCGACGTTTGCTCGATCAAGCACAGCCACGCGACCAGTATGTTTACGGAAGGGTTTCATCAGTTCAATTGCAGTTCAAAGTTCAAAAGTATGCAGTTTAGAGTTCAACCGGCTTTGCCCGAGAAGTCAAAGAAGAGTCCGCGTTCCGCGGCTTAGCCGCCGCACATCGCGGAAA
>JBBPIC010000009.1:0-19772 GCA_038040525.1 Acidobacteriota bacterium
GGTATCGTTAGACTCTTTTACCCAGGGTAGCCGCGCAACGCGGCAACCCTGGGCTAAATTACGTAACCGCTTCGCGATACAAATCCAAATCTGACTTAATTCAGAGGTTCCTTCAGCTTGTCGGACATTGATAGCCAAGCAACTTATGCATTCTTGACACCCTCTAAGCCCATTCGCATAATGAAACCTCAATTGCGGATGTGGCGGAACTGGCAGACGCGCAGGTCTCAGAAGCCTGTGATGGTGACATCGTGGAGGTTCAAGTCCTCTCATCCGCACCAGGTTTTTAGAAGCACGCGAGCCCCTGAACTATCGGGGCTCGTTTTTTCATCGGTAATTAATTGGAACCAAAGCCATGGTGCGGCGTATTCAAGTACGTAGTCTCCCGCTCGGCCTGAAGTGTTTCTTCACAAAGACTTAAGTTATAGCGGTAATTTAGGGGGGTTGAAATGAGCGCTGAAGCCACATCAATAGAGCCGGTGAGAGACCGACGGTCGCAAGGGCCCTTGAGCCCCGCGGAACGCCATACATTAAGAATTGCTGAAAAACCTGAACGGACATCGGTTCAGCGTCTCGTTGATCTTGCAAACTCTCTCTTGAGAGAGGCGCAAACCCTGGCGGGCGACAAGGCCCTGGCCGACGAATCGCAGCGTTTGCAACTGCTGAACTTTTCCGAGGGAATTGATTTCTTTGGCGAGGTCAAGCAGTTTGAGACCAGCTTGATCAAGCTGGCCCTGGCCCGTACCGGTGGGCATCAGGCGCGAGCGGCAAAGCTTCTTAATATCAAACCGACAACACTAAACTCAAAGATCAAACTCTACGGCATTGAGTATTGATCTCACCGGAAACCGGCCTCTACTTAGTTAACTGCCTGCGAAGCACTATCGGCCAGCGCCTCACGACCGTCTGAGACGATGAGCTGCTGTTCGTCGAACAGGCTTGAATTCACCAGTGTCTGCACCCAATACTCGCCTGCGGCGGGAAACGTCACGTTTACGAAAAAGCTAATATTGTCGGCAAAACCACCCGGAGTGATTTCGAAACTGGTTGGCTGCGAGACTACTATCGGATGTTGACGATCAGGCGTTAGGATCCTGACTTCTGAGAGGTGTGTGCCCTCGCCTCGCCAGTGATTCACGACCGCAAACTTGATTAGCGACACGGGAACCTGCTGCACCATGATGTTCTGAAAGACACCCATGAAGGAGAGCTTATTGCCCGCTTCCAGGCGAACGTCGTCACAGAACAAAGTATAAAGAAGTTCGAGTTTAGAATTGCTATCTTCCGGCGTTGCCATTTTATCTCCCAGTAGGACAAACATTCCTGTCTGTCTTTCTTCATTAACGTAGGACACGGTCTTGTCTGCCGTCTCCCATCTTAGAACTCCGGACAGGCAGGAATGCCTGTCCTACAACATCGTCCTAAACGTTTCTTCGTCGACCACTGTAACACCAAGAGCCGTTGCTTTATCAAGTTTGGAACCGGCCTCTTCGCCTGCCACTACATAATCCGTCTTCTTACTGACCGATGACGCGACGCGGCCACCACGAGTCTCGATAGCGGCCTTGGCTTCGTCACGAGTGTAACCCTCGAGCGTTCCCGTCAACACAAAAACCTTGCCGGCAAATCTGTCATCAGTTGGTTCCGCCGACTTCCGCAACTTCGTGCGAACCCCGGCCAGTTCCAACCTGCTGCATAACTCCTGATTCCCCTCGTCATCAAACCAATCTCGTACGCTCTGCCCCACTGTCAAACCAATTTCCGGTATGTCGTCGAGTTCTTCCACCGTTGCCTTGCTCAACTTGTCGAGCGAGCCGAAATGTTTGGCGAGGGTCGTCGCTGTTCGGTCGCCAACATGCCGCAACCCGAGCGCGTAAATCAGATTGGACAGGTCGCGCTCCTTGCTTGCCTCCAGCTGGTCCAGGAGGTTTGACGCCGACTTGGTCGCCATCCGCTCCAGGCCAGCGATGTCCTCGAGGGTCAAACTATACAGGTCTCCGGCATCATGAACCTTCCCGCTGGCGACAAACTGGTCTACGAGCGACTCGCCTAAACCTTCGATACGCATCGCGCGTCGCGAGGCAAAGTGTAGTAAACGTCCTTTGAGTTGTGCAGGACAGTCGGCAGCGACGCAACGGGAGACCACCTCACCTTCGGGCCGCGACACCTCACCGCCACAGACGGGACACTTTTTCGGCATCCGGAAAACCTTCTCTTCGCCGGTGCGCTTCGATTCAATAACTTTCAGGACCTTCGGAATGACGTCGCCGCCCTTTTCAATCAACACCCAATCGCCAATGCGAATCCCCAAACGTTTGACCTCATCCGGGTTATGCAGGGTGGCGCGGGAAACAGTCGTCCCCGCCAGGCTGACCGGCTCGAGGTTGGCAACCGGAGTCAGCGCTCCAGTTCTACCGACTTGAACGCTTATTGAAAGCACTTTGGTAGTGGCTTGGCGAGCGGCGTACTTGTATGCGATGGCCCACCGTGGCGCCTTGTTGGTTGCCCCAAATTCTTCTTGCAGCGCGGTGGAATTCACTTTCACTACCAGCCCATCAATTTCGTAGTCCAAATCGTCTCGTTGTCCCTCTATCTTCCCTGCAAAGTCGATCACCTCTTCTATCGAAGCGCACAACACCCGATGAGGATTAACTTTGAAACCGGCTTGCTCCATCCAGTTGAGCGCCTGCCAGTGCGTCGCGAAGGGTTTACGTCCTCCCGCAATCAAATCGTAGGCAAACATGTCCAACTTGCGGGAGGCGACCTTTTTGGAATCCAGTTGCCTGATGGTCCCGGCCGCGGCGTTGCGCGGGTTGGCAAATCGCGGCTCACCCTGATCTTCTCGCTCAGCATTGGTTCGCTCGAATACTTTTCGCGGTATGAATACCTCACCGCGGACTTCGATCTCGTTGGCGGCAGGTTTCGCTTTCGCACTCAACTTGAGCGGGACGCTGCGGATAGTCCGCGCATTCTGGGTGACATCTTCACCGATACGACCATCGCCGCGAGTCACTCCGCGCAAGAGGATTTGATTTTCGTAGTGGAGAGATATTGATAACCCATCGATCTTCATCTCGGCGACGTATTCGAGCGATCTCCCGTCGGCCAAACGGAGGCAACGCTGATCAAATGCCCGCAGCTCATCGATGTTGTAGCTGTTGTCGAGGGAAAGCATCGGATGCCGATGGACCACTTCGGAGAAACCCTCCGCTGGTCGCCCTCCGACGCGTTGCGTAGGACTATCGAGCGTTATGTACTCAGGATGATTCTGTTCGAGCTGCTGAAGTTTCTCGAGCAGCGCATCGTATTCGGCGTCAGAGATCTCAGGATTGTCCTGGATGTAATAGAGTTCTTCATGACGCCGAATTTGCTCCCTGAGCTTTTCTATTTCCCTGGGCACTGACTCAGCTCTTGCCAACCTTGATCCTCCAGCTTTCCGTGAACTTGGATTGGGGCGCCTCCTTGGAGTGCGGCGGCCTGGCGCCGCTTTGGCCGGTCGCGGCATATCGCGACTACACTTGAATCTATTCAAAGACTCGGCGCCAGGCCGCCGCACTCCAAAGAAGCGCCCCCTCCATCAACCACGCGAGCTCGTCGGTCGCACCTCACGACTTCCGCTGACCTTTGTCGCGCCACTCACCTTAGCTATCTTTTGGTCCGCGAGGTTATGAATAACTCGACCGATAAACTTTATGCTCTGCAGAAAATCGTCCAGTCGAACGTTTTCGTCCGGGCCATGTGGATTGGACCCTGAGTAGCTGATGCCAAAAGAGGCAACGGGCGCAGGCGGAGACGACGCTCCACAAACCGCTCCTACTGGTCCGCTGGACGGGTCCATGGGATATACGAGTGGCGGCACACCATAAACTTCCGCGGCCGCTCCAATTACAGAACGCGCGACAATCGAGCTAGCCGACGATTTGGCCAGGGGCGCACTGCCGAGTTCGATGATTTCGATGTCCTTAAAGCCTCGGACGTCCAGGTGCGCGCGCAGAAGTTCGAGTACCTTCGATGGCGTCAGGTCCGGCACCAGACGAAAATCAAGCCGCGCTATGGCGACGCTGGGAAGTACTGTTTTGATTCCGGCCTCGGTGTGCCCAGTCTGAATACCGCAGATCGTACAGGTCGGACCAAAAATGTGTTCCTTTACCAGTGCCGCGCCTTTCATCGATCGTACCCAGCCACCTATCCGAAATTCACGTTTGAGCCCTGTCTCATCCAGCTCTATCGATTTCAGCACCTCCGCATCCTCTTCACTGATGGGCGCAATTTGGGACGAAAACCCGTCAATTGTGATCACACCCTTTGGCGAGGTAATCGTGGCCAGCGCCTGGACCAGCCGCCACGCCGGATTGGGAACGATCGCGCCCCACTTCGAGTGAAGGTCAATGCGTGCGCCGTGAGCTCTAAGTTCGACAAACTGGATACCTTTGAACCCGAGACTGATCACGGGTCGTTCTTTCGTGTCTTTGTAGCCTTCATCCCATATACAACCTTCTGCTGACATCATTTGAGGATTTTCGGCCGCAAATCGATAGAAGCTGGGACTACCCATACCGTCTTCGCCTTCCACGAAAAACTTTAGCGACACAGGAAGCTTGCCAAAGGTCTTTTGGTAGGCTTCGATTGCTGCCAGACGCGCCAAAAGATCTCCCTTACTATTTGCCGCGCCCCGGGCGTAGAGCTTGCCATCGATAATCGTCGCCGCGAATGGACCAACCGACCATTCACTAAGATGTCCCACGGGTTGCACGTCGTAGTGGCCGTATACGATGAAGTTGCGCGGGCCATCGCCACATTCACCGTAGATGATCGGATATCCATTACCGATTCGAAATGTACGGGTCCCAATGCCTACCCGCTGCATCATCTGCTCGACAGTTTCTGCAATCGCGCGCATACCTGTCCCGCGCGCGGCAACTGAAGGCATCCGACAGAGTGCCTGCAAACGCTCTGCAAAGGAGCGTGCGTGCCGGTCTACATATCGATCATAACGAGAAAAGGTCATAAATACGGGTCTTTTAATCCTTCAGAACTTCAGGTCGGTGCAGGAGATAACGCGGCTGTTCTGTCGAGCGCTCAAATCCCGCGCAAATCAATCCCGTTTCAAACGCGCTTATGAACTCACCGCGCACACGCTGCAATTCTCGTTTTGCCCGGCCAGGGTCTTCCTTCATTAACGCGTTCCAGTTGTCCGGGATTGTAATGGTTCTCTCCGGTCTGGCCGAAATCGCCGCGGGTTCATCTGTCGCAAGTTTTTCAACTCGCCGCGATTGCAGCGACCACTCGGCAAATAGTCGATCGCTATCGATTCCCGGCGCTTCGTCGAGAGTCCCTGTGAGGCTGGTTCCATAATCGGTTCCATAAAAGTTTTCGGCGTAGCTGCTCACCGTGACCCCAAGCCGGTTGAGATTAAAGTGAGCGTTGCGCGCTTGCATCGGATCCCACGTCCATTTGATGAAGCCCCTTCCTTCCGCCATTGCACGTGCGCGCTGGCTCCATTTCAGCCGGGCGCCCACGCCTTTGTTTTGATAATCGAACGCGACGGCCATCATGTGCGAATAACCAAAGATTTCATTGCCACCGCGAACCCCTGCCAAATGATGAACAAACCCAACTAGTCGATTGCCGCTGAATGCGCCCAACGTCCAGCCGCCAGCTTGCCTGGAGACAATCAGATGGCGGCGCGGCGAGATCTCCAAATCAGGAAGGCCAAACACTTCTCGTTGCAGTCGAATACAGTTATCAAGCTCATCAATTGAGGTACACTCTCGCACTACGATATCGTCCATAGTCGTCCTGGGGGATCAGTTTCAATGACATCAACGCGGTCGTAGACAATTACAGAACCGAGCATTCGCCTGGGGCAGGTCTCTTATAACATCCGCAAGTCGGCGCCAGATCTCATGGCTTTGGTGGTCCAATGGGAAGTTGAATCAGTGTGCGTAAGCCCAGGGGCTCCCGCCTTTGCAGTGTTACGCTGCCATTCATCACCTCAAGCAAACGTCTCCCAATGATTATGCCCAGCTCGTTAAGGTCCGTTTTGCCGGCGCGGGGCGTTTCTTCGGGATCGAAGACCCTTGAAATGTCGTCTACCGGCTCTCCTTCATCGTCAATCTTAATGACCAGAAAAGGTCCGTCGAGTTCGAGATAAGCCCTGACGCAGCTTCCTTGATGGCTCCGGCTGACAGTCCATGCGAGGAAGGTGTAGAGCACCTGGCGAAGCCGGCCTTGATCGGAGACTATGAAAGAAACCTCCGGCGCAACTTCACATTTCAGTTTCACTTCATTCTTTTGGGCATAGCGGTCGACTGCCGCGCACACGTCCCGCACCGTGTCGGGTAACGAAAACTCATGCAGAAACAATTCGGCGGGCCCCACTTCCAGCCGCGACATGTCGACCAGTTGATTCAGACTGGTCAGCAGCTGCAGCCCGGAGTTTTGAATTTTCTGGCAAAAGCGGCGTTGAGCTTCAGTCAGTTTTTCCTGATCCAGAAGGATTTCTGTGAAGCCAAGGATTGAAGTCAACGGTGTGCGCAGTTCGTGCGACATGCGCGCCAGAAACAGAGAACGATAATGAGAAACGTGCCGGAGCTCTCGATTCGCCTCTTCGAGTTCCGTTTTGCGCTGCTTTAGCTGTTCAATCAGGTGAGCGACGCGCTCATCGTCACCCCGCTCCGTGTCGGTTCCTTTTGTGGTTGTCTCCAGTTCCTGCACAGTATTGTCAGCCATGAGATCGATGGATCGTTAGATATCGAAGCCGCAAAGCTTCTCGGTCGCGAATGCTTTTTGTTGGTTCGGGAAGTTAAATATAAGACTGCACCAGACGCGTGTCAAAGCCTTGCTTCTTTTTTAACTAAATCGTGCGTTATCATGCATCGCTACGCGGCATAAGTTTTTCCCAGTAGGAGTCTAGAGGGCATCAGATTGCATGAAAGGTAATCTTACCGATCAACCGTTGGTGGAACTCATTCGCGAGATATCCTCCAAAGGTTTATCCGGAACGTTAAGGCTCCAGCACGAGCGCGCCCAGTTTGCAGTCTATTTCGAAGACGGCCAACTCATCTTTGCCGCCTCCAACCTACGCACCTTTCGTTTACGAGAATATCTCGGGAAGCGAACGGAGCTCACCAAACAAGAACTAGATAGACTAGGAATCAATCTTTCGGATCTGCGCCTCGTGGCAGCTTTGCGCGCCAATGGCGTTCTTCCTGGACAACAGATTGATGCCTTGCTGGCTACTATAGTCAACGACATCTTGCGCGTGGTCTTACTGTGGACGGAAGGCAGCTGGGAGTTTGACGAACGCGCCCGGCTTGATGAATCGTCCCGCGTCAACGTGAACGTGAACAGTCTGTTGCGTGAAGCGGCACATAGAATGCCCTCGAAGCTTATATCTTCGCGCTTCCGCAATCCCAACGAGAAGTTTGCACGAGCCGCCAGGATTTCAGAAATCAGCAGTGTCTTGCCTGCTGAGAGTTTCATTCTGTCCCGCCTCGATACACCCACGAAGCTTGAAGAACTGGTGGCGGTAAGCGGAATTCCAGACCGGGAGGCGCACCGCATGATTTATGGCCTGGCATTGAGTGGATTGGTGACTCGCGAGTACTGGCAAAATGCTTTTCGGACAGACGCTGCGAAAACGCCCAAAGAGCAGCCTGGGGCGAGCCCTATGGTGGCCAGCAAGTTTGAGAAGCCGGACGAGGATTCGGACCTGGAACAGTTCCTCCAACGGGTGAGTGAAGCAAGTGACCACTATGAGATTCTCGGTCTGCCATTGAAGCCTGATCCAAACGATGTTAAGGATGCTTACTACAGTTTGGCTCGTCGCTACCACCCAGACCGGTTTCATTTGAAATCTGGTACTTCGCTCCATGCGAAATTAGGGTCAGCGTTTGCCCGCGTGACGCAGGCTTACGAAACTCTGATGGATTCAAAGGCACGTGCCGCTTACGACAACACCCTGGAAAGAACCAAACAGTTCAAAATGGCGAACGCAGAGCGGGCAGATACGAGCGTAGCAGATAATTCTGAGTTTGATCTGGAGTCCACTGGGGATGCGGTCCCGCCGGAGCAGAATTTTCAACTCGGGCGCACGGCCCTCCAGGAAGGTCGCATAAATGCTGCGGTGAACTATTTGGCAGCTGCGGCGCGTTTGGAGCCAGACGAAGCCCGATACCGGGCTTACTACGGCAAAGCGCTCGCCCGCACTGAGAGAACGCGACGGCTCGCCGAAGTTGAGCTTCAGGCTGCCCTAAAACTGGATCCGGCGAATGCTATGTACCATACCCTATTGGCAGAATTGTATTTCGACCTGAACTTTCACCGCCGAGCACAAAGTGAGGTGGAGCGAGCCCTGGCGCTCGAGCCAAATAATGCCGCCGCAAGTTCGTTGCTGCGCAAGCTTCAAGAATCACGGAAAACTGGGTAAGCAGCCGAGTATCAGGTTCAAATCAAATGTCTGCAACGCACACTGATAGTGACAAACATCGCGTAGCCCGGGAGGCGTATTTGCAGCTCGCCGCGGCGGCGGATGAATTCGAGGGCTACGCTCACCCGCATGCCGCAAGGATAGCGGCGATCGCGGATCATATTGCCGAAGCGTTTCACCTCGCTCCGCATGACCGCAGATCTCTGCGCCGGGCCGCGTACATGCATGACCTTGGCGAAGTGGCGATGGAACGGGATTATATTCAGCGCTCGGGCCCGCTTACGGAAGAGGAACGGATGGACCTGGCCCGACATCCGGTGATTGGTGAACAGGAAGCCGCGCGTGCGAGTGCCGATCGCGCCGTTCAGCTACTGGTGCGATGGCATCATGAATGGTGGAATGGCTTCGGCTATCCTGATGCGCTCCGACAAAATGAAATCCCACTGGCCGCGCGGATTCTTCGCGTGGCAGACTCTTACGCGGCCATGACTGATGCGCGACCCTTTCGGCTAGCTATGAGCGAAGCGGAGGCTCGGCACAACCTCATAGAAGGGTCCGCCGTAGAATTCGATCCTGCGGTCGTTAGCGTCTTTCTGTCACTCAGCAAATTCGACGAATTGCGCTCCTTTGCGATCAGTGAAGAACCTGTCGCCCCAGTCGAGGAGTTGGATACGGGAACTCTGTTCTCTTCGTTTATGAAATAAATGGAAGATGTGATCCATGATATGACTCTGACGGCACGTCGTGCCGCTTCGTGTGATTTCGTGGATCATCTATGGGAATATTGATGATGGCTTTTATTGGCTCGGCGACTTTTCCAAATGGCTGGTTAAACTTTGAACTTAGTGTCCTGCGACGCTTGAAGTTTTCTTCTATCGCGCTTCCCTTCACCGGGGAACCTAATTTTTGCATGCAAATGAAGCGATGGAATGTTCGTGTGGCCGCCAACGACCCAATGGCCTGGTCGTTCACAAAGGCCATCGCCCTCGTGGAGAATAATTCCGAGCGCCTGAGCGAAGAAGACATTAATTCCATAGTCGAGGACGCTTATGTCCCGCACGACCGTCTGGACAATCCTGCACTGTTGCGCTGGTTTAATGAAACTGACGCCTGGTGGTTTGATACTGTGCGCTTTAATGCTGAGCGCTTGCCGACGCAATACAAGCGGGCGCTCGCGTTAACGCTGGGTATGATGGTGGGTGACTATGTTCTTTCCTTTGACGAAGACACTCGTCATTTGCGTGAGCCTTTGTCACTGTCGCGCTTGTTTAGTCAGTTAGCCGTTACCTTGCAGGATCCACATAGCAATACGCTACGCAACAAGGCGTCAAACCAGGATGTGCGCGCCTTCGTGGCTGAGCGGCGGCTGACGGACCTGCTGTTTCTGCGACTTCCTGTACCTACTGAACCCGTGAGTGAGCAGCAAAAGTCGGCCGCGTGGCGCGAAGAGTGGCTCCAGGGTCGTGACGATTTTTGGGAGGAACTGGAGAGAAAGCGCGCCGGCAGACTGGGTTCGCGCGTCCAAAGCAAACAACAGTACCTGGGGTTTGTCGAAGATCTTCTTCATACCGCCGCTCACATTCCCACCTGGGTCATCGCGCACACTGAAAATGGTTTCATCTCAGGTGAGGAGTTGGTAGAGACGGTGGGACGTGTGCGCAGAGTTCATTCGGTATATTCGAAAGACTTCTCCGACCTTCTTGGCGTCCGCGCGTCCATTGTCACTGCAACTAGTTAGGTCGGGGTCTAGAATCCGGATCCAAAGACAGGTGCAATCCACCATCTTTGATTACGGCTCTCCGCATCCCCCATTTGTTTTACGCCCTCATCAGTTGCGGCAAGGTAGCGGCCGCTGTGCTTGGCTTTAACTTTGTATGAACCATCCTTCTGGACGACGAGGCTCCACTTCTGATTGTCGCCATTTTGAAATTCCCATTGATGGATCTTGGCTTTCTCATTAACTGACGTTCCTTCCACGTCCAGGCATTGGAGGGTATACGCTGAAGCTATCGCGTAATATCGCCTCTCGACCTGGTGAAGGGTCCATGTCTCTCGGTCATCCCCGGAACAAGCTACAGTTTCAAGCAGCTCTCCATTTTTGGGACGACCTCCGGCCTTCAGAACCAAGCCGGTTTTCACATTGATGAAAAGATAGCTGCCAGCCTCGACTGATGGCCCCAATGGTTTCGCCTTGCTGACTAGCTTGGGTTTGAGATCGGGCCACCATCGATCAAAGGTCCTGCCAATCTGGTGCTCCGACAATTTCACGGAGTCGCTGGCGCTATTCAGGGCTCGCACCAGGTCACGGGTGCCTTGCTCATCCGCAATGGCTGCCTCGAAAAGTCGGAGTGGATCAGGAAGCTCACTGGGTTGCATGTCGATCAAGTATGGGCAAAGAGAAGAATTGTCGAGGACCTTAGCCAAAGCTCCGCCTTCAAACAAAACCCAGGGTTTACGGCAGTTATCTTTCGTCAGGCAGACGATTCCAAAGTTACTCTCCGCCAATTCCGCGCGAAGTACTCTAAAAAAATCCCTGCCTTTCTCGATATCGGCGCTGGAAACAAAAGGGGTAACAACATGCAGCACGTCGGGCAACCATTCTTTCAGCGCCTCAGCAACTTCTTTGCTGCGCGTGCCAGACCAACTTAAGAAAACTTTCAATGGCGCCTCCTTTGGCCAGGGTGGGTAGCGATTGCAAGCGCGGATTCAACTATGAAAAACGGGTTACCAAATCATCATTGCATTGTCAGGTGTTATTGGTGATAAGGCGATAACCGACACCTCGAACTGTCAAGAGGTGTTGCGGCTTGGATGGATCGTCTTCTATGTATTTCCGCAGGCGCACGATGAAGTTATCAATCGCGCGGGTGTCTGTATCCTCGTTCAAGCCCCAGACGTCTTCCAGGATGGCTTTCCGCGCCACAACTTTACCTTCGTACTTGACCAGGTAGCGTAGTAATTGGGCTTCCATTAACGTCAACCTGATTACTTGTTGAGGGGTGCGCAATTCGAGGTTTGCAAAATCAATGATTCGGTCCCCAAAACTAAACTCTGCCGGCTCAACTTCGTTGCCAGCAGCTTTTTGTTGATCTCCAACCGCTTCATTGGATTGGTCCTTATGAAACCACTCGCGGCGGCGAAGTAAGGCTTTCAGTCGAACCAGTAACACTGCCAGATCGAAAGGCTTGGGAAGATAATCGTCGGCGCCCGCTTCAAACCCTCGCAGCACATCTTCCGGCCTTCCCCGCGCAGTCAGCATTAAAATTGGAACAAAGTTGTCCTTCGCGCGAAGCTCCGATGCCACTGTAAATCCGTCCTTGCCCGGCAGCATCACATCGAGAACCAGCGCATCGTAGCGTTGCTGCTCATCGAACAGTAAGGTTAACGCACTCTCACCATCGCCCACCGTATTGACAGTGTAGCCCTCCGCTTCGAGATTGAAACGTAACCCGTCAGCAAGATGCTGTTCGTCTTCTACTACCAACACTGCGCTCACTGATTCAAGCCTTCCTGGTTAGACACGTAACGGTCGTGTCTATACAACCCTAAAACCTCATGGTTTTCCTTTGGACTATCAACCGCTTTGCGGTAGAAACCCTGCCGAACAACTCTACTATCGCTACGACGACCTCTTAGGGCAGTAACCGTTCACGCCCGCGGAAGTTGAATAGTAAACGTACTACCCTGCCCGGGACCTTCGCTCTCAGCAAACACCCGTCCACCATGTTTCTCGATCACCGACCTTACTATGAAGAGTCCCAGCCCGGTGCCCTTCACGCGAGCCATCACGCGTCCGGGAACCCGATAGAACCGCTTAAAGACGCGCTTTAATTGAGCAGTCGGAATTCCAATCCCTTTGTCCGCAATGCGCACGGCGATCCGCTTGGCGTCCAGCACTGCGACTTCGACCGAAAGATGAACATCCTTGTCGGAGTACTTAACCGCATTGTCGAGTAGATTCGAGACGGCGCCGCGCAACTCATCCGCATCGCCGGCGACCCGTGCCGGTTGTCCATCAAGTGATTCAGTATAAGTCAGTGATTCCGGACCCAGGTTGTAGCGAGTACGCGCAATATTGAGACACTCCGTCACGAGATCGCCCACATCCACGATAGTGATGTTCATGGGCCGGCGTCGGACTCCGGCGCGACCGGCGCGCAAAACCTGCTCGACAGTCTGCAGAAGCCTTTCGCTGTCAGCCAGCATCACATCATAAAACTCCTGTCTTTGCGGCTCGTTGATTTCGCGCGCTTTCAGCGTTTCTAGATAGAGCCGAATAGACGCGAGCGGGGTCTTCAATTCGTGCGTGACCGCATTAATGAATGCGTCGTGCTGTTCGTTGCGGCGTATTTCGCGAATCAGGAAGGTTGTGTTGAGAACCAGCCCAACAATTATCAGCATGAAGAAAGTGATGCCAAAAACAAGCAGGGCAACCTCGCGCCAGTTGAGAATGATCCAGCCCACGTTCAGGGCTATGGCGAGAGCTACAAGACATGCGCCAAGGGTAATGAAGAAAGCTATCGACTTGCGACGAGCACTGACTGGCATGAGCAGATTGTAACAGGAGGAGGAGGCGGGAGGCAGTAGCCAGTAGGCAGTAGGCAGTAGGCAGAAAGCAGAAAGCAGAAAGCAGATTTTCCATATCTCATTTTTCATTTCTCATTTGTCATTGGGAGGCTCTCCGGAAAACCCGCCTGCAATGGAAACTGACAAATGAAAAATTGAAATATGGAAAATCTGCCTACTGCCTACTGCCTACTGCCTACTGCCTTCTGCCTTCTGCCTTCTGCCTTCTGCTTACCGCTCAACTACGCTGCCTTCCGCAATCCATTCCCTTCCGGTTGTGCGGCGGCTGCTGCTATTTGTTCATTGGTGATGAGTTGAATGCGCTTTGCGAGACCAAGAAGCTGAAGCGCACGAATGCCGTACCAGTTTACGTCAATCTCATACCAGGTCAGGCCGTGTTTTGCCGCTCGCGGGTGTGCATGATGATTGTTGTGCCAGCCTTCGCCAAAGGTAAGCAACGCTACCCACCAGCTATTCGTGGAATCGTCTGTCGTCTGAAAGCGACGTTGGCCCCAAAGATGGGTCGCAGAGTTTACCAGCCACGTGAAATGTAAGCCGATAGTAACTCGCAGGAACACCCCAACAAACAGAAAGGGCCAGCCGCCGATGGCCAGCAGCACTATCCCGGAAATGATGAGCGGCACGTAATAGAGGGTGTTCATCCAAAGGTGAACTGGATCTTTCATCAGGTCGGGAGCATAGCGACGCATTGTGACGTCGTCGTGCTGCTGCGCTGTGCCACGCAGAATCCATCCCATGTGGGCCCACCAACTGCCGTCTCGCGGCGAATGTGGATCGCCTTCAGCATCCGTGTTCGCATGATGAATACGATGCGTAACGACCCAATTGATCGCTCCGCCTTCAAGAGCGAGTAGTCCGCAAAGGGTCAGAAAATATTCCACCGCCTTTGGTGTTTTGTAGCCACGATGAGTTAGCAACCGATGGAACCCCATACCGACGCCCAAGCTTCCCGATATCCACCACAAAACCAGGGTGATCGGGACTACTTTCCAGCTCAACATGAAAAGAGAAGCGACTGCTCCTATGTGAAAGATAATCATGAACACCGTGGTGTTCCATTTGATTCCGGCCTGCTTGTTAGGATTGATTGTTCTAATGTTCATTACACTCCTCGAAAGTCTTAACCTCGCCCTACTGACATCCTAACAGTTGGCAAACAGTGCCGGTTGTAAGACTTGTGTAATTGGTTTTAGCAGTTGTAATAATTGTGTAAGCCACCGCTAAGCGGGGCGAGTTTCGAAACCGATTCGAGTCCTTGCCGAAATGGAATCGGCAAAAAGCAATTCCATAAACGGGCAGCGCCAGCGCCGGTAGTTCAGAGTTCCACCTCTGGGGTGCGTTTTTTCGCAAACAAAACAAGCTAAAACTTCACTCTAAACAGCCCTGTCTGAAGTGGCTCCCAACTTGCACGGGGCCTGAAAATGGTGCATTATCTTGGTGTTTCCTTCTCTCCTGCATCAACGGTGATGCGCCACGCCTTTGTTCTGGTTTGCGGCGTTCTGGATGGTTCGAGAGCAGGTGATAATAATCTGAAGAAGCTGCTCAACAGAGCGCCCGAACGCGAGCCTTCGCTGCTACCGTTTCTCCGAAGCCACCTTTGATTCGAAGCTTCTCTTTACGCTCCATCGAGCAAGGACAAGACTAAAGTTATGGCTATGAAACTCTACGTAGGAAACCTCTCGTTTCAAACTTCCAGTGAAGAACTCCAGCAACTGTTCTCCCAGGCAGGGACGGTGGAATCAGCTTCAGTCGTAGAAGACCGCGACACCGGACGCTCCCGTGGATTCGGTTTCGTAGAAATGGCTTCAAAGGAAGAAGGCGAAAAAGCGATCCAACAGTTCAACGGTGCGGACTTGAATGGGCGAAATCTCACCGTCAATGAAGCGCGTCCACGTGAAGATCGTGGCAACCGAGGCGGGGGCGGCGGCGGTCGCGGAGGCTACGGCGGCAATCGTGGTGGCGGCGGTGGCGGTCGCGGCGGCTACGGCGGGGGCGGTGGTGGAGGAAGCGATCGTACTCCTCGTTGGTAGGTAAATAGTGGAATGGGTTAATGGTAAAGTAAAACCGAAAGACCATTCGCCATTCACTTGAAACCCGGCAGGGAACGAACCGCCTGGCTTACGTACAAAGTTTTAACCATTTACTATTTACCATTTACGATTTACCAGAAAGGGATTTATGGAAAAGCAGACTGTAGAAAAGCAGGTCGTTGAAAAACAGACTTACGCTATCGGTGACCGGGTTGAGAAGTTATGTGCGATTTGTCAGGAAGAACGCGGGCACGTCGTGGCTTCAATCACCAAAAGAGGATTGATCTCGCGGGTCACTTGTCCTAAGTGTGGCACGCGCGGTTCGTTCTCAAACGGAGCAAAGCTTACGCGCCGTTCCAAGTCAGTGAACAGCGAGCCATACGACATGAAACGGACTTACCGCACGGGCCAAACTTTGAGCCATCACATCTGGGGCGCCGGTGAAGTTACCGCGTTAATTGAGCCGCGCAAAATCGACGTGCTGTTTGCAGATCGCATTCGCCGGCTGATTCATTCGCGCTCGGACGCGTAAACGTTCATTGTTCAAGTCGAAGCCGTCTTTTTCGCACAACCGCCTTTCGATCTTTTTAGTCAACCACATTAGGGAGCGTCTTCCTTCGCTTCGCTCGATGACAATTTGCGCGGCAACCTCACTTTGCCCGTCGCAAACAACACCAACCAAACAACACCTGAACTGGCCGACAAAACGCCGCAGATGACCGTTAGGGTTCTGGGGGTGATGGCGCGTAGCGACCATCCGGCAACCGCGGTGGAAAGACTCCAAATAAGTAATTCAGTTGCGCGGTCTGTCGTACCTATCCTTCCGCGCAAATGATCCGGCACTAATCGCATCAGCAAAGTTTCCTGAACGGCAAACTCTGCACCCAACAAAATCCTGCTCAGAAACAGTAGCAAGCACGCCAGCCACAAATTCGGCATGACCCCAATCATGGCAAACAGCAGTCCCTGGATTAACAGACTCCAACCTATAAACCCCGGAATTTTTCCGAGAATCTGGAAATAGGACCCTACTCGGCGAGCGATCATCATCCCGATGAAAAGGCCGAGACCTGCGGCAAAGAAGAAGGTTGCAACAGCAGAGTCGGCGCTGATTCCCCATTCTCGGACAAAAACAATTCCACCAAGCCGATCGACGATCAAATTGCTGGCGCCGCCGCCCGTGGCCCACAAAATATTGATACCGAGGATGGCCGCAACCGGACCATGACGAACGATGTATGACCAGCCTTCGCGTATATCCGACCAGTAGCTGGCCCGAACTTTTTCCAGTGTATCTGTCGTTTGAGTTGCCGGAGCCCTGGTCTCCTCGTCCGAAATCAGCCAAACCGAATAAGCAGACGCCAAAAATGATGCAGCGTTGACCAGGAACGCGGCCCTGTAGCCGACGGTGGCCGCCGTCCAGCCGCCCAGCGCAGCTCCAAATGACATTAAGAGAAAACGCGAGGAAAACATCAACGCGTTGCCCGCCAGGAGGTCTCTGTCGCCGGTGATATTTGGGACGGCGGCATTCTTCGCTGCTTCAAAAAAAGCGCCGAAAAAAGAGAGTAGTGCAGTGCACAGGTAGGCAATCCATAAATCCCCGGGGTCTTGGACCAGCAGAAAACCGAGCGCAACCAGGACGCGAGCAATGTCGCTGACGATCATCACCATTCGTCTTGACCAGCGGTCAACAAAGGCGCCAGCCAAAGGAGCAAACAATGTAAAAGGCACCAGCCGCGCGAGGAGGATGATCGTGGTCACTTCCGGATCGCCCCTGGACACAAGACGCACCAATCCCAGCCCGGCAATGAAGTTAAACCAATTGCCAAGCTCAGAAATCACTTGCCCGAGCCACAATCGTCTAAATGAATGATTGCTGCGCAGGAGCTGGAGATAGGTTAGTGAATCCATAATTCAACTTCAGTCTCACGTCTCAAGTCCCAAGTCTCAAATCTTCCTTGAACCTTCAGACTTGAGACGTGAGACTTGAGACTGTTAAAGAAAAGAGCCGCCAGTACAACGGCGGCTCGCAACTTTGAAATTCCTCAAAGAACTCACCCGCCCACAAACTTCGGTGGTCTCTTCTCGATGAAAGCCGCGACGCCTTCTTTGAAATCTTTGGTTTTACCGGCTTCTATCTGTGTTTTCCTTTCCAGTTCAAGTTGTTCGCCATACTCATTTGTGGCGCTCGCTGCCAACAATTCCTTGATCTTTCCCAGCGCTACGGTAGGGGCCTGGGCCAACCGCTCAGCCATAGCCATTGCCTGGGCCATTAACTGCTCATCAGGGAATACGGCATTGATCATTCCAAGTTCAAATGCCCGGCTGGCCGTTACAACGTCTCCCGTCATCATCATTTCAGTGGCGAGTTTCCAGCCGACCAGGCGCGGAAGGATAAAACTCCCGCCACAGTCCGGCACCAGGCCGATCTTTATGAACGCCTGATTAAACTTCGCACTTTGGCCGGCGACAACCAGATCACACGCCAGCGCTAAATTACAACCGCCTCCCGAGGCGGACCCGTTTACAGCCGCAATGAACGGCAAAGGCGTGCGGCGAATCAACAGGATGCACTCGTTCAACATGCGCAGTGGCTCATCGAAAAACGATTCAACTTTCCCTTCGCGCTCGGCGATTCTTTGCATCTCGCGAAGATCGCCACCGGCGCAAAAAGCTCGACCCGCCCCCGTTACGACTACAGCTCGCACACCTCCTTCGCGAACTTCAGTGATCGCAGACTGAAACTCCTGGCCCACCTGCGTGTTTAAAGCATTCAACGCCTCGGGGCGATTGAGTGTTAGCACTGCGACTGCGCCGCGCATTTCCAATTGAATTGTTTCGTAAGTCATAAATTCCATCAGTTGGGCAAACTCGCGCGCAGGCAAAGCACGGCCCCCAGCACTGCTTTTCTATTGCATCTTTGATCCAGCCTGACTTTAGTGGGACAGGAACGACTCACGTTCTCGGCTGAGCTGCGCGACTCGCACTGAAACACTCCCCGCACAGCACGGGCCGGCCCGAAGAAGGCTTAAATGGCACACTGTCTGCCTTGCCACATTGATCGCAAGTAATCTCAAATCTCTGGCGTTCGCCTCCTGCTCCCCTTGAGCCACCAAAGTTTGAACGGCGTGCCTCTCGGCAAGGCTTGCAGCGCTTCGGATGGGTCAGATTGCGTTCCTGGTAATATTCCTGCTCGCGCTCGGTGAAAGGAAAAGTGTTTCCACATTCGGCGCAGGTGATCTCGATGTCTGGCATGGCGCTAAGTTCTCCTGAGGGGCCGAGGTATCCCACTCTCTTTGCTCTTCGGAACGAGCTGAAGTTCGAGTCCGTGTCTATTGGCTATTGGTCGGAAGGGGTTAGAAAGAGCGCTAACGCTCCCTCGCCTACGGTGCTCGCGTCCGAACGGTTTAAGTGGGCTGGAGTTTACTCCACGGAGAGCTTCGGGTTCAAACAATTTACTGAAAACCCAGGGCTCAGCCGGGATACCGTCAGTTTGACAAGTAGCGCAGCGCTGCCGCCATTACAAAACCGAGCGCGGTAGCGCCGGATCCTGGAAGCGCCATTCAATAGCCTCGTCCGTTATCATTCCGGTATGCGGGAGACTATCTCAAGTAGCATTTAGGATCCGGCTAATGGCCGCAACACCTGCTCATACTCGACACTCAAGACATCACTTCAGCGACCGCTATTTCGCAGTTCAGCTACGTGGGCGCGCACAGTTTGTCCCAGGGTTTGCAGATTGTAGCCGCCCTCGAGACAGGAAATGATTCGCCCCTTACAGGTGGCCTCGGCCCACTGCTTTATCGCGCGGGTCATTGAAACAAAATCTTCATCCTCGAGCAGCAACTGTCCCAACGGATCGCCGTGGTGAGAATCGAAACCCGCGGAAACAATGATTAAATCGGGTTTGAATTTTGTGCCTATATCTTCCAGTGCCGATTCAAACACTCTCTTTTGTTCCACCGCGGCCGTGAGGGCGCGCAGCGGCGCATTCAGTGTGTAACCGGCACCTCGGCCAAGTCCGGTTTCACCTCGCGTGCCAGTACCCGGATACCACGGATATTGATGCATGGAAAAAAAGAACACCGAAGGATCGTCATAAAAAACTCCCTGCGTGCCATTTCCGTGGTGCACGTCCCAATCCACAATCGCCACCCGTTCTATCTCCTGATAATGGTTTTGCGCATATCGCGCAGCGACTGCGACATTGTTGAAAAGGCAAAAGCCCATCGCACGCTCGGCAGTTGCATGATGACCCGGCGGACGCACCGGCACAAACGCATTAGACGCTTCGCCGCTCATTATCAAATCAATAGCCTGGCACGCTGCGCCGGCGCCGTGAAGGGCGGCATCAAGGGATCGCATTGATACGACGGTATCTGAATCAAGATATCCGGTCCCCTCACTCACCACTCTCTCAATTTGCTTGTAAAGCTGAGGCGTGTGGCAAGCCTGCACCACGCCGCGTGGCGCTTCCCTCGCCTGAACTTCCTTCACCTGCGACCATAACTCCGGGTCATCTCGCAGCGCGTTCATTACCACGCTATAGCGCGAAGGTGACTCCGGATGCCCTGGGCCAGTGTCATGTTCCTTGAAGATTGGATGATGGACAATTGCGGTAGTCATAGGGTGAAAAGAGTAAACAAGCAAACAGTAAACAGCAACAGTCAGCAGTAAGCAGTAAGCAGTAAGCAGTAAGCAGTAAGCAGTAAGCAGTAAGCAGT
>JBBPIC010000009.1:19872-142750 GCA_038040525.1 Acidobacteriota bacterium
AGCAGTAAGCAGTAAGCAGTAAGCAGTAAGCAGTAAGCAGTAAGCAGTAAGCAGTGTCTACGTGCCGCTTTCGGATGCGCTTTGCCGTTTTCTGCCTGCTGCCTGCTGCTTTCTGCTTATGCTTACTGCTTACTCTTTACTGCCTCTATTTCGAGTGTCTTAATCTCGGTAACAGATCGTTATGCGAGACTGAAAAGCATACGCTCGTGCAAGTTGACGTCGCATCTTGTCCGTCAACGAAAACCATCAAAAACATTAGGACTTCTGGCAAATTCTGTCGAGTTGCGCATTTTCAAACGCCGGGAATAGGTCTTGCACCAGCGGTTGCGGAGCTTTCCGAGCTCCAACGCTTTCAAAGTCTTTACTCGCTTGAACTATTTAGGAGGATGTTATGGCATACGATGATGAACAGGCCCGGAAAAGCAGGGTGGTTGTAGAAACGCCAACCGCGAGACGCGAGGTGACACACACCGAGTCCGTTCGTAATGATCGAGGTGGAGTTTCAGGAACTACAGTAGGAATAATTGTAGTTGTTGCAATCGCCCTGATAACGATTGTGGTTTTGTTTCTGATGAACGGACAACAAAACGATGCGGTCAATGCAAACCTATCGGAACAGCCGGTACAACAGCAACCGGTAATCGTGCAGCAACCGGCACAGCAGCAACAGCCGCCTGTCATCATTCAACAGCCTGCCCCGGTCGCGGCAGCTCAGCCCCCTGTGATTATTCAGCAGGCGCCAGCCAGTGGCTCAACTGCGAACTCGTCTAACGACGGCGCCGTGCAAACAGCCGTTGACAGGAAAATATCCGACGATCCCGCGCTCTCTGCCCTGGGTATCACTGCTACCGTTCTCGACGGCAAAGTGACATTGACAGGAACTGTCAAAAGCGAAGCGCTTAAGACGCAAGTCGAAAGAGCAATTCGAGCGGTTCGAGGCGTGCAGCAGGTAGACAACCAGCTCGTAGCGATGGGGTGAAACGAACGATGAGGGTTGAATGATGAATGATCACGAACACCCGTTCTGTAGCGTTTAATTCATTAAGGCGCCGTGACCGTCACGGCGCCTTCTTTTTTGACTTCGGTCCAGAACCGATCAGTCACGCACAGTTAGCACTAGCATTTGGATTTATTCGCGTTCATTCATCATCATCATTCATCATCATCATTCACCACTCACTAGTATCCTTCGGTGTGCTGCCTCAGCCATTCGTCGAGCTCTTCTTCTGTCGGTTCGCGACCAAGCTCCTGCCGGAGACGTTCGTGAAGGTACTCATGCTCGGACTCGGCAACTTCGCTTAGCTCGGCACTATCTTGTTTAGGGTCTTGGTTACTCAACGTCATAAACCTGAATTTCAGCAGTGGTAAGCGATGTTTCGATTGCCAGACTGGCTTCCTCGCAAGTCAATAGTAAACGCCGTCTTTCTCCCTGCTCAAAGAAGTTGACTTCACTTATCCCACACTCCTTGCTGGGAGCATGCATTCGCAACAACTCTTTATCCGCCTGATTATCGCTCAACAGAAGATCTATGTCAGCCCTGATCTCCTCCCTGAACCGTTCCTCAAGTTCCATTTCGCCAATGGCGACTGGATGCGGTAGTAAAGCCATTTCACCGTCCAGCAGGATGGTCCAGACGAAACCGATATCCAGCAGAAGATGTAACGCCTCGTCAAAAGCAAAATAACCCCGCACAGTTGCGCCCAGCACATGCGCGATGACGTGGTCCTGATGCGTGGTTGTTTCTCTCGGGATCCAGGGGTCCGTCATGACAGGTGTGTAGAGTACAACCTTCAGGTTGCCTCTTTGCGAACCTACAAGCTTCTTACCCAACACCCAAGCTAAAGCTTGAAGTCTGAACCACAGGCATGTAGTTCAGAGTTCAACCTTTAGGTTGCTTCTCTATCAAGGGTGGAAGTGTGCGGTTCACGCACGACGTTGCTGATGAGTCCGAGTGTGGCGAGTAGGCGAATTGTATATCCCGAGATATCCACCTCATACCAACGCCAGCCATGGATTGCCGACGCTGGGCGCGCGTGATGGTTGTTGTGCCATCCTTCTCCCAGAGTAAGTAGCCCCAGCCACCAAACGTTGCGGCTTTCGTCCTTGGTAATATTGGGACGTTTTCCTAAAATATGACAGACGCTGTTGATGGACCACGTCAGATGCCAAAGCGTTAAGGTCCTTACAACGGTCCCCCACAATACTCCACGCCACCCGGCAATGGCGAAACAAATGATCGCCGTCAGCAACCAGGGCAGAACGAATAGGACCTTGTAGTCCAGAACGCGCAGCCATGGATCGCTCCCGGATACGTCAGGCACCAAGTTGCGATAATCACTGCCCTCTTTCGCGTCCTTTTTTATTACCCACAAAACGTGCGCATGAAAAAAGCCCATCAATGGGGAATGCGGGTCGCCGCCCTTGTCAGCCATCTGATGGTGTCGGCGATGGATCGCAGCCCACCGCGCCGGACCACCCTGGAGAGCAGCCGCGCCGGTCCACGCGAGTATTCGCCTCAGCCAGCGCGGCGACGCGAAACCGCGATGCGTCAGCAGCCGGTGATAACCAATTCCAATCGCGAAAGTAGTGATTAGGTAAAGGCCGAAAAACAAGAGGAGATCGATACGTCGCGGCCAGTACCAAAGAGCTAGCAGACCCGTGGCATGTAAACTCGCTACAAGAAAACTGTGGGTCCAATTGAGCTGAGAAAACCAGCGAGGCGTGTGTGACAAGTCTTCCGTTATCATTCTAAATAGTGTTCGCTTAGACGCGTCTGCAGTGCTACGGGCACAGTCTTCCAGGTCGCCAGAGAGAGTGACTGACGTATGAAGGCGGCGTCAATCACTCGAGCAGCGCGCCATTTTCCAATCTTCTCCTCGTAGAGCCAGCGATAGTAAGGGCCATCTCCTCGACGACTATAGAACACACTATCTCCGGAAGCTGCGGTGGCGTTTGGCGGCGCGGTGTAGATTCTAACTCCATTCACTTTCGTATGTCCTGACATCGAATCGCTAACGAGAAAAGCATTAGCAATGTCTGGTAGCATCGTTTCCATCCTGTGTTGCTTCACAATCAACTCACGTCGGTTACCGGCACAACGCGCGGTTCGTCTTTGTTAAATTTTGTAAAAGGAACCAGACCCCTCTTCACTTCTTCCAGAGCGATACTCGTATTTCTGCGCCTGCTTTTGTCAGCTTCAATCCGCGGCTTTGAGCCGTGTAGAAGTTGTTTGGTCCTTAAGCCGGCCACGATGATTAACCGAAAGCGAGAATCTATTCCTGGCCACGTGCCCTCATTTGCCACTCCGGTTAAACCGTTGCCATTTGTCTTGTAGGGAATTGTCATTAAGTTTCTTGTGCTTTCCTTAAAAGGCTCCTGGGCCTCAAATGATTTTCATTAGAAAAATAAGCGCAGGTACTGCTACAACCGCAATCACGGCGATCTGCAACCAGCTCATTGCCGACTTACGGCAGTTGGGGCAGTTGATTTTCCATAACCTCAAAACCGTTCCACAATGATGACAATACCAAATCATTTTGCCCCGTTTCCTACTGCTTTTGCTTCGCCGTTCTGCATCAACACGCTGAGCTGTTTATGGTCCATTGGACGTCCAAGGCTCAACCTTCTTAAAGGATCCTCGACCAGCCAAAAGCAGGCTTTGCCTTCGTCGGTGGTCGTCAGATTCTTGAAAGCAACCGCATCAAGCACCACGGGCCGGAAACATTCCATCCCCGAATCTCGCGAACGCGCAAGCATTGCGTCGCTAGTGGTGTGAAATACGGGGACGCGAAATAGTCCTTGATCATCGAGCGCAAACCAGTCGCCATTCGCGCGCCGCATCGCAACTAAAGTGTTCATAGCAGGCCCTGCTTATCCAATGCGAGTCGGGCTCGGCGCTGAAGTTATGTGAAGATCGTCGTCTGTGTCGTGACGCACGAAAACTGAAAAGACCAGGAAACCTGCGCCGCAAGCTAAAACGGCCATAGCGATGGCCCACCACAAGTGATGTGTTCCGCCCTGACCGTCCTGGGTGCCACCTGCACCTTCAAAGGTCACAAATAGGTAAAACTGCCAGATCGCGATCGCGGCGACGACAATCACGCCCACAATCGATCCAAGCACGTTTTTCATATTCTTTCTTGCGTAACTCATGATTCTCCTTGATTCTTCAAAAGGCCACCTGCGACCCAGGCCTAGTCATGTCGATCCTGGGACCATTCCTTGTACATGGCCTGGTGCCTTCGGCGCGCCATTGAACGTCGACCGGATGCTGATGCTGTGCTGGCGCCAACCCCGCCAAAAGCAGGCCTCCTATCGTCCGTCTGAGGCTCCACTGTCCATCCGTTTATGAAAGCCCATCGTGAATTATGGACGGTATCACGCCTTCTGGATTCAGGAGTCTGAATATTAATTGCAGAAGTGATTTGCCGAACCGGCACGACTACCGCCACTTTCCTGAAGCGCCACAGAATCATTAAAACAGCAACGATAGCGCTTTCAATAAATGTGATTAATAAGACAATCTTCATAGCGTTTCTTCTATCGAAGGCGAAAGCTCATTTAAACAAAAAATAGCTGAGGCTTTTTTACTGCTAACACGTGGTCCGCAAAGCTTCGCAGACCCTCCGACTCGGTGTCGTAAACATCGAAAATGTCCAGGAGTTTTGTCACGCTCATCAATTCGCGAAGACTCTCCGTCAGTTGCAGCAGCTTCATTGCGCCGCCCTTGCCGCGCAACGTAACGTGACTGGCGATAAGTTCCCCAAGACCGCAGGAATCAATAAATGTCACGCCCGACATGTTCAAGAGAACCAGGGTTTTCTCTTCTTGAATTAGCGTGCGAATAGATCTGTGCAAGGCCACCGTGGTTCCGCCGACTCTTACTCTGCCCTTAAGATCGAGAATGGTAACGTCGCCGGCCCGGCGTTCACTGATATAAAGGTTAATCACTTGGCTGCCTGACTTTAGATCGCGATGGATGGCGTTGATTTCAGTGATCTGGATAATTCCAGACGATCTGAGAAGGGAGTTTGCGGACTCGATTCGACAGCCAGCTTAAGGCACGGGAGCGGTATATGTCAAATGCAGAATATATCTCGTATGGACAATATTTGTCGTGTGTGGTAAATAGTGCTGTGCACGGAGAACCACTTATGATTGAGATTCAAGTCGATCAGCTGCTGGCTGAGCAGAATCGGACGTTCTATTGGTTGGCCAAGGAGACAGGGATCAGCCATACGACGTTGTGGCGCTTGAAGAAGGGCAAAGCGCTCGGGATCAACTTTGAAACGCTGGAGAAACTCTGCCTGACCTTGAAGTGCCAGCCCGGAGACATAATGATAGTGACCAATGGCAACAAGCGCCGGCAGATTCGCAAGAGTAAAGTCACTAGAGGCAAGCAAAAATGATTGAACGTTCAGACAAACCTTTCGCCGTTAGATTCGTGGACCTGGAATCGAAGGTGGTTCTTGAGTTAATAAATGTTACTGACCAGTCTTTCAAGAGCGTTGAAATTCTGACCGTTTTCTTAAAAGACGAATCGCCCAGGGGTGGCCCTTCCCAGGCACATATTCGCTTCGACACGGTGAGCGCGATTCTGCCAAAAACCAACGTGGCGTTGTCTCACAAGACCTGGACCAATGGGCGGGCGGTAGAAGGCGCCGCGGACCAATTGGCCCGCCTGAAAACCGTCACGGGTGCAACCAAACCTTATGTGTTGGATATTTCCTGGGAAGACGGTGAAGGCCGAACGCGTTTCCAACGGATACCGGTTGGTCACTGATTACTCTCGCTGCCCTTATCAATTAGGTTTCTGACGAAAGAAGAGTTTGTTTGAAGATTTGTGAATTTTGCGTGGAGTATCAGAGAGACGAGAGTTGTCGTCTGGGCTTACGTCTGCCAAAGTCAATGACTTGTCGGGAGTTTGTCCCCACGTTGACAGGTTTTTGCTCCGAAGCCAAAGACTTCGTCAATCCCCGGCAGATCGTCGAAATGGCCACTTACTTTGGCATCAAAGGACCGGAGCTCAGGAAAGTAAAAGCCATGGCTGCACAAGAAGAAAGTAGCAGGGCCGTAAATCAGTTTGCCTCGTTCTCCGCCTCCGACTGAAGTCTAAAAGAGCCTGGAAGATTCTGCTCAACCGCTACGCCATAAAACCCTCGCCTTCGAAATTTCTAACTCTCAGCGTACGCCTCATTCAGCTTGCGGAAGTGATAACCCACTGCGGCGAAACGCATTGCTTCAATAAACTTATCTCGATGATGAGCGCTGGCCTTCGCAAAGAACCTCCAGAACTCCTTGCGTTCGCGATCCAACACCCCAAGCTTGAATAGCAGGTGTGCAAACGAGGTTATATCTTTGAACTCGAACCGGGTTGCTGATGGTAGTTGGCTGGCGGTTCGTCTCATGGAATCGAGCGAGCGCTGGTAGTATTCGCTGGGTTTATAGATCGTTCGCATGATGGCCTGGTAACCCTCGATCAAGCGAGCTGGATCCATCTTCGGGATGAAATTCAGCGAACAGTTTGTATTGTTGCCGCTGCTTTCACCGAGCAAGCGCCCTTCTTTTTCCAGCCGTCGCCACAGTTGAGTGTCTGGCAGCGCGGTGAGAAGGCCAACCATTGCCAGCGGAATAGCGCTATCGCGAATAAAGTTGATCTGCCGCTCAAAGATGTCGTCCGGATCGTTGTCAAAACCGACAATAAAGCCGGCCATCACCTCCATCCCGAAACTCTGAATCCTCTGAACTGACTCAAGCAAGTTTCCACGGTTCTGTGACTTCTGCGCCTCTTTCAGACTTTCCTCGACCGGCGTCTCAATCCCCAGGAAAACTTTGCGAAAACCTGCCCGGCGCATATCGCCAAGCAACTCATCGTCGTCAGCCAAATTGACGCTCGCTTCCGTGAGGAGTGAAAAGGGATGTCCATTTCGCTCCTGCCAGTCGGCAAGCTCAGGCATCAATTTCCTGACGTTCTTTTTGTTTCCAATGAAGTTGTCGTCCACGACGAAGACTGTCCCGCGCCACCCTACATTACGAAGCGCATCAAGTTCGGCCAGCATTTGTTGATTGCTCTTGGTGCGCGGCACACGTCCATAGATCTCGATGATGTCGCAAAACTCGCAATTGAATGGGCAGCCACGGGAATACTGGACCGACATAGAGCTGTAGCGTTTGATATCCGCGAGATAAAAGTCAGCCACCGGCGTCGTCGAGAGGGGCGGCCGATCGATAGCTTTATAGGTAGGTTTGGCTTCTCCGCGTGCCAGGTCCGCCACAAACTCCGGGAGCGTGGTTTCTGCTTCGCCGATGAAAATGTGATCCGCTTCCGGCAAATCTTCAATGGTGGTCGTGATGTATGGACCCCCAATCACGACCCGCTTACCCAGCGCCTTCGATTGTCGAACAACTGCATGCAACGACTCCTTCTGCACCAGCATGCCGGTCACAAACACCATGTCTGCCCACTCTACGTCTGACGACTTCAGCGATCGCACATTTAAGTCAACAAGTCGTCGTTCCCATGTTCTCGGCAGTAGGGCGGACACTGTCATCAAGCCGAGCGGCGGGAAAGCGCAACGCTTGCGCTCGAAAGGCAGGGCATGACGAAAACTCCAATACGTATCGGGAAATTCCGGATTTACGAATAGCACTCTCATCGCGTTCTCCTTCGACAGTTAGAGTTGTCGGGCGCTGCCAACTCTGTGCATCCTCAGTGGACTCGCTGTCTCTGCAGTGAGCGCTTGCAGGTGGATTCTTCGCAAAGTTACAGAGTCCAAAGAAAGAACTCAAATCAGACACATCGGGAATACTTTCATCCTATTCCTGAATGGAGATGCCGTCGGTAATAGTTACGTAAGACTTATCCGACTGTGTCACTCCTTACGACACATAAATGTCACAACTTCGCCGCTCCAATGGTCAACTAATGATAGGATAATGCGGAAAAGATGGGTAAAATACCCATCCCCCGGAGTGTCGAAAGTTCGGGCCCAAGTATGTCTGAATATCCGGGAGATGCCCCCCTTCGGTTACGCACAGTTTTATGTTCAACGTGCGGCTTCCCCTTCATCTATAGGCAGAACATCTGCCCTGGATAAGCGAGATAATTAGTTCCGCGATGCGCAGGTAACAAGTTTGAGGTCTTTTGGTGAAACCAAATCATAACGACAATTCAATCGACGATGTGATTCAACTCAACTCGGACGACATTGCGAAATGGAATTTCGCGCCCCGCGCTGACTGGTCCGAGATGAGCGATACGGAACACTTTGTCCAGTTTTATGAGGCAGACGGATTTCTCCTCAACTCGTTGAGTGGCTTCGTAGGCACGGCAATTAATTCAGGCGATGCAGCGATCGTCGTGGCTACCAAGTCACATCGAGACGGTCTCGACGAACTTCTCAGGGCCAACGGTCTCGACGTCACCAACGCCGTAGCGTGTGGCAGATATGTCTCGCTGGATGCGGCCGAGACGCTCTCGAAGTTTATGATTGATGGATTACCGGAAGCGGGACGTTTCAACGATGTTCTCGGTGGCGTGCTGGCGAGCGTAACGGATGGCCGCTCTCGCGTACGCGCGTTTGGAGAGATGGTTGCGCTTCTGTGGGCCGAGGGTAACTACAGTGGTGCGATTCGTCTTGAAGAACTCTGGAATGATTTGCAGAGGGCCTACTCATTCTCGCTCTTCTGTGCTTATCCGATGCACGGGTTCGGCGGGGAAAAATTCGAACAGCCTCACGACGGCGTTTGCACTGTCCACTCTCGCGTGCTCCCGGCTGAGAGCTATGGCGGTTTGACCGATCAGGATGAGCGACTCAGGGCCATCGCCAGGTTGCAACAGAAGGCCCGCTCGCTTCAGGCGGAGGTCAGAGAACGCCAGCAGGTGGAAGAGCGTTTGCGGCTGGCCCTGGTGGGCGAGCAGATGGCCCGCGCGGAAGCTGAGACTGCAAATCGCATGAAAGATCAGTTTCTCGCGACCGTTTCTCATGAGCTCCGCACGCCGCTTAATGCAATCATCGGTTGGTCGCACCTGTTGCGTAGTGGCAATCTCGACAAAACCATGGCCACACGAGCCCTGGAAACTATCGACCGAAATGCAAAGTCGCAGGCCCAACTAATCGAAGACATTCTCGATGTCTCACGAGTAATCACTGGCAAACTTCGGCTCAACCAGGAACCCGTTGATATTTCATCAGTGATCAATGCGGCCATCGATTCCGTGCAGTTGGCGATTGACTCCAGGAATATCCAACTGGGCGTTACACTCGACCCGTCAGCCCGGCACACAGTGGGCGATTCCAGTCGCTTGCAACAGGTCGTTTGGAATCTGCTGTCTAACGCGATTAAGTTCACGCCTCCCGGCGGACACATTGCCGTCAAAGTCAGTCGTTCGGGGCGCAACCTGCAGATTCGAGTCAGCGACACCGGCCAGGGCATCAGCGGGGAATTTCTTCCATTTATTTTTGAGCGGTTCCGTCAGGGCGATGGTACTACCACACGCCAACACGGTGGCCTTGGTTTAGGGCTGGCAATTGTGCGGCACTTAGTAGAGCTCCACGGCGGAACAATCGAAGCAGAGAGCGCCGGGGACGGGTTGGGCGCCACGTTTACCATCAAACTTCCGCTCGCGCCGTCACCACAACGCGGCAAGGGCAGAAAAGCCTCCGCCAAATCGGCGCCCGAAGAAGATGCCAGCGAACATTTCGCATCGCTTCCTTCGCTGGCGAATGTAAACGTGCTCCTGGTGGATGACAATGAGGACACGCTTCAGATTCTTGGGGTAATGCTTTCGGAATCAAAAGCCACGGTGCAGACAGCTGCTTCCGTTGCTGATGCGCTTGAAGTGCTTGAGTGGTATCAGCCTGACGTGATCGTTTCGGATTTGGCGATGCCGGGCGAGGATGGCTATTCGCTGATTAGTAAATTAAGAGCAAGAGAGGGTTCGGATACACCAATCCCAGCGGTGGCTTTGACTTCTTATGTGCGGGTCGAGGATCGCACGCGCGCGTTATCGGCCGGGTTTAATATGTTCGTGCCCAAGCCGGTCCAGCCTGAGGAATTAATCACTGCCATCGCAAACCTGGTTGAGGAACCTGCTAACTGACAGCGCTATTCTGGGACCGCGGGCGTCCCTGCCCGCCATGGTGGCGGAGACTAATCCAGGGATTTAAGAGTACCTATTCACAGTGCGGGCGAGACGCCCGCGGTCCCAGTGAAAAGCCCCCGGCAAACAAGTTTGCCGGGGGCTTTTCATTTGTTCGAGAAGAACTCGTGCTTAGTAACGCGAGCCGCCGTTGCGATCGCCGCCGCCGTTGCGATTTTCGCGGGGCTTGGCTTCGTTAACCTTCAGCGTGCGTCCGCCCAGGTCCTGGCCATTAAACTGCGCGATGGCCGCGGCGCCTTCTTCCTTCGTCGACATTTCGACAAAGCCAAAGCCGCGCGACTGACCGGTTTCGCGGTCTTCGATTAACGAAACCTTTTCAACTGTGCCTGCTTTAGCGAACAGCGTTTCCAGGTCATTAGTTGAAGTTTCGAACGAGAGATTACCGACATAAAGATTCATAGACATTTGTTTTTTACCTTTTCCCTTGTGGGATCAACAGAAGCTTCAAGGGCTTCCCAATTTGCCAAGGTTTTATACAGACCAGAAGATAGAAGCCTTGGCATTCTTAACTGGGTTAGCTTTGAAAACAGTTGATCTGGGAATTGCCAGAAGAGCTGAGAAGGGAGCGAGCTGGACTCAAATCTGGTGGACACCTTACGCCAGCCACGACTATATGTCAAATGCAGGATATATTTTGAATGAAGAATAGTGCCGAGCCGCGTCAACCACCCCACTAAAGACCCGGTTTCATTGGCATATCATCTCCTCGGGTAATTTGCGCATTCTGCGTATTATTCCTTCTTAAACTTCAGCGCCACACCGTTCATGCAGTAACGCAGCCCGGTTGGGTTGGGGCCATCGTCGAAAACATGTCCCAGGTGCGCGTCGCATCTGGCGCACAAAACCTCTGTTCGCGTGGCCCACAAACTCTTATCTGTTTCCTCGCGGACACTTTCTTTAGCGATGGGCTCATAGAAACTTGGCCAGCCTGTGCCTGAGTCAAACTTAGCCTTCGACCTAAACAGGGGCAGTCCACACGCCACGCACTCAAATGTTCCTTTTTCGTGGATGTCATTGAGCGGGCTGCTGAAAGGTCTTTCGGTTCCCTTCTCTCGCGTGATTTGATACTGCTCCGGCGTAAGTATTTGTTTCCACTCTGCGTCCGTCTTAGACACCTTCTCAACTCCCTTTGCTTTAGGTCGATTGTTACTATTATCACTCATCTGGGTCAGTGACGCGGCGAGCGGCCACCTCGAAAACGCTGCGACTGCTCCCACCGCTATCGACCCTAATAGAAAATAACGCCGGTTCAAGATGTACCTCCCGTAAGTAAAGCAAACTGTTAGTTTGCTGGCCATCGCTTCCCTGCCTCTGAGTGTACTCGTAAGTGGCCTATGATGCCGCACTCCGCCAATGAACAGTTCGCGTTACACGAGCATTGATCAGTTCCACTCACAGCTTCCTTAAGCGTATCAAACGCAGTCGATATAATTACGTTTCGGTCCCGTCATTCGGTTTTAGGCCTGCGTGGGCGGCGCATGTTCTTTCTTGTGCAAGATAAGAATGATCCACGAAGGCACACGAACTAACACTAAATCCATTAGTGTAGCTTCGTGTTTATTCGTGGATCGTATCTTCTTTTCATTGCGGTAGTAGCCGTGCCGATTAATCTGCGGGTTCTCACCTGCGATTCAGAATATTCGTGGTCCGTTCCGTTACGCTAGCCGGTTCGTATCGAGGAGGCAGCTCGTTTGTCGCTTGGAGATTTGAGGTCTCAGATTTCAGATCTTCAGTCGGCCGAAACTCAACCAACGGCGTTGGCTCCGACCGGATCGTGAGTCCCGCGAGGATACGGCCAAGACCCGTGAGGGCGGGAATCAAACCCACCAGCCAGATGATGCGGACCACGGGATCGATTTCAAAAGGCGCCTGGGCAACGATATGTTCAGGTAGTTTTAAGATCAGCGAAGACGAAAGATAGTAGAGGAAGATCATGAGACCAGCGCCGCTAAAAAGTGAGATTAAGCCCTGAACAATATGCTTTTCACGACGTTGCTGGGCTGTTTTCTCTTTGCTTTCTCGATGCTTTCCGAAATGCTTCTCGACACTCATCTCGAATTGAGAGGGACTTTTCGGCGGCAGAGTCCCTGAATTGCGAACGATCTCCTGGTTCATCTTATCCAACGCGCTGGAGATTTCATCCGACACCTGCTCAATCTTCAGGCTCTTCATCATCTCCTTGATCTTTGGCAGCGGGCCGCGATCACTGCGCGCGATGGCCTCACTGAGCGAGACGGCCTTGCCAATCACCTTCAGATTGGCCCCGCATGACCGGCAATACTGCTGACCGGAGGTTGATTCAGTGCCACATTGCGGACAAAACATGATCGTTAGTTTTCAGTTTTCGGTTTTCGGTTTTCAGTTGTCTGTTGTCTGTTGTCTGTTGTCTGTCTTCTGTCTTCTGTCTTCTGTCTTCTGTCTTCGCAACGCATTATCTTTCTCTTTCGCCGCCGAGGGAAGCCAACTGAACTACGAGCGTTCGCTCTAACTTGTTCAACCCAAATCTGCGGAATCTGCGGAATCTGCGGACGAATACCGGTTGCGGTACGGCGGCCTCTGGCTCTATTGTCTCAACCGAATGGATCAGGACATTCTCAGATTCGGCCTGGCGGCCTTTGTCACCCTGCTCGTTGTCGTCGACCCACCCGGAGTCGTCCCTATTTACGTGGCCCTGACGAAGGATGAGCGGCCTTCCCAGCGGCGGACGATATTGATCCGCGCGGTCCTGATTGCTTTTGGAGTCGCTCTCTTCTTTCTGATCGCCGGCCGTGCAGTGCTTTCGTACCTGGGCGTCACGGTCCATGCCTTCGCTATCAGCGGTGGAATACTACTCTTCGTCGCAGCAATGCCGATGTTGTTTGGACAGCGCGGTGGCCTGCAGTCGGCTGAACCAACAGAACACAGCTCGGCGGGCCAGGACATCGCCGTCTTTCCTCTGGCCATGCCGATGCTCTTCGGTCCCGGCACCATCGCTACCATTCTGCTGCTGACTTCACAGGCCGGCGGCGACATGAGGAGGTTAGTCGCAATCGGAGTCGCGATTGCCACGGTCTTCCTTGTCTCTTTTATCGTGTTGTATCTGGGCGCGCGTTTGATCTCTTTGGTAGGAGAAGGTGGGGTCCACATTGCCACCCGTGTGATGGGCATCGTCCTCGCCGCGCTCGCCGTTCAATATGTCCTCAACGGCGTTACCGGCTATTACCATTTGCTGCTAGGGCGGTGAGCAGGAATGGATGGTTGTTTATCTCCAGGATCGGGCGGCTGTATTGGGCGACGAGGTAGTTACGAATCTCACCTACGCCGAAGGCGTTCGAATAACTTAGCCCGGCGTAACACGCCGGGGAACGGATTTCCAGATTCTTTGAACCCTGAAAGGGTTCGATAACACCGTCAGTCCCAAACGTACCGCTCGTCGTAATCAATCTCATATTTCTTCAGGAACTCTCGAAACTCATCCTTGAACGTTTTCCTTCGATGATGCTTCTCCTGGTTGAGAATGTACTTCTGCACCTGTTCGACGTGTGATTGACTGACCGAGAACGCGCCATAACCTTCCTGCCAGTGAAATTTTCTCAAGTTACTTCCCTGCCCTTTCACCCATTTCGACGAGGCACGCTTGATCGCCCAAACAATACTGGCAATCGAGTGGTTCTTTGAAAGAATAAACAATGCATGCACATGGTCCGAAACACCACCGACCAATAACGTCGGACAGTTGTTTGCTTTCAATGTCGTCGCCATATAAGCGTGCATGTCGTGCCGGACAGTTTGATCCACGAGAAATGGGTAACGCTCCTTTGTCGAGAAGACTAGGTGTGTCCAGATCTTTGATAGAGATTGCGACATTCTACTGGCCTTTTTTGTGGCGCGTTCAACGCTTTCAGGTTAGTAACACTTAGTGCCTGGATCTGAGGGTGAAGCCCATTTTAACCCGGCGTGTTAACGGAACTAAGTCATCCAACGCCTGCTGGGTATCGCGAAGATGCAAGGAATCACGCTATGAAGTCCTGGGCCAACTTCACGAGGCTCCGACGCTAGAAGGAATTCGTGCGATTCCTACGCTGAAGCCCGGGGTAACACCCCTGGAAGTAGGCGCCTCATCATTTGAAACCTGAAAGGGTTCGATAACACCGCTGGCCAAACCCTGCTCACAGTGACATACCGTGGGGTCTATTAAACCCTTTCAGGGTAGGTAACTGTGAGGGATTAGGTTGGCGGTCGGCTCACCCGGCGTGTTACGCCGGGCTAAGTTATTAAACGCCTTCGGCGTGCGTGACGTACAATCGCTACACCGCGATGAACTGATGGCTGGTTGGCAGCTGGCAGTTAACAGTCATTCGCTCTTCAAGATCGAACCACTTTCACGAGGTTTTTGAATTAATGGTGAAAGTATTAGCGGCCAAGGCGAATGACGATTTCACATTGGATCTAAAGTTTAGTGATGGCAGCGTGAAAAGGTTCGATATGAACCCGTACCTGGATTACGAAGTCTTTCAGGAACTAAAGAATCTGAACTACTTCAAGCACGTCAGCATCGCCTTCGGCACTGTAAGCTGGCCTGACGATCAAGACATTGCTCCCGAAACATTGTTTTTGGAGGCTGTACCCCGGCCCGAAGAATCTTTCGAATACTCCTCGGTTCGATAATTACTTACAGCGCTTTACGCGCGGTTCGGAGGGAGTGGTCCGAAGGAATTCCGTGAACTTTCCCGTTGCCACCATCATGTTCACGGGCTTTCAAAATGCTCAGTGGATCTATGTTCATCTTAGCACCTGAATTACTTATTTGTAGCTGACTCAAAAGTACTAATCCATTTGGACACAAAGCCCTGCAGAATCTTCGAACGTTTTGAGGTATAAGCCTCGCTCAAGGCATTCCGAACGACGTAGCGGTTCATCGTCCTAATTGGCGCATCTGATAGCTGCACAAAACTCCCACGGTAGTTTGTTCGAACATGGAGGGTCTTACAATGTTCCGCGGAAATAAAAAATCCGGCACTCGATTCAGGTACTGGGCACGGACATTTGCAAGTTGAACGTTTTGTTTCTCATATGCGACCTCACCGTCACCTGGCGAAACTCCCCGCTTCGCTAGTTCTTTGGCAAGCCAACCTTCGTCGTGCTGTTTGAAAAAGTCTGGCATCATCTGGGCTGCTCTGCGTTCAGCTTCGGACTTGTGCTGTGCGGTGCGTCTCCACATTACCGAAATAAACTCGCTTAACTTGAAACGCTCTTTCTCGGTAAGGCTTCGACCTTTCTCAAGCTTGTGCATCAGACGTGCACCGATTCGATCTATTTCCGCCAAGGCCGCTTCTACCGACCCAGTGTCAGTCCTATTGTTTTGAGTGAATGCATAAAAATTCATGCCCATGGCCGTATCGCGGACTGACTTCTGGCGTGGCTCTGCATCTTTTTTGTACACCCAAATCAACCCAGTGCCATCTGTGATGAATCTCCTTTGGTAAACTGAGGAATAGAATGTTGTCTTACTCCAGTCATCTCGTTAGTCCACTTCTCTAGCCTCTCAATCCAGCGTTACAACTCTAATGCAAAAAACCGCCGCGAAACTCGCGACGGCCAAAGTTGGTTTTTGAAAGGCTTAAATCTTAAGTCGTGGAAAAACGAATATTGCTTCGGTTTCGCGCGAGCTTCTCGCGCATTGTTCGGATTACAAGTAACGAAGGAACCGGGGACTGTTACGCTCGCCCTTGCTTGCTCGATCTTAAATGTTCTGGCTGGGTTCCTTTCGTTATTTCTCTCGCTGAGATAAATACGCGCCCCTTGGTCACGACCCGAGCTCGACCGGACCTTACCCACCCGCTAACGCAGGTGGTACTGACAACGCCTTAGTCTCAATCCGGCTGATGTCACACGGTCCGCAAACTAACAGTTTGCGTTACATCGATTACTTACACTTCGAGTAGCCACAATCCCGGCAGAAGTCACACCCACTCGCGTGTTCCAATTGCCCGTGGCATTCCGGGCAGATGCCGATCATGTTGGACATGATCGCGCCGGTGACGCCGGAGGTGCCGGCTGTCTGCGGGCTGGCGTAGGCACCCGACTGTTGCTGTTTCGCAAGCGCACGCGCGGAGTCCGGAAGATCCTGGACGCGGCGGTTTGTGATCATGATGCACTCGGCAACTGCCTGCTCCGGTGAAGTCAACAAGCGCTCGTTGAACCAGACGGCGTGTGTGCCGGTGACCTTGTTCAAGCTGTAAGCCACTTCCGCCGCGTCGAAACCACCACGCAGCATCTTCGACGCCAGCAGGCCCACGCCGCCACTGATTGGACCAGTGGCGAAAACCTCCTGAATCATCTTGCCGTCGTGATTGACGGTGACGTAGAGGTTCTGCCCGTCAAACGGAATCTGCCAGGTGGCGCCGCGCAGCTCGCGCGGACGTTCGATACGAACCGCTTCGACTTGCGCCTGAGTCTGCGCCCTCCCTAACGGTCGGGCTACTGCCCCGGACAAGCCTGCGTCAGATGCCTCGGGAATCGTCGAAGCCGCAGTGTCTGCCTGAATCTGCTGACGGGCCAACACTTCAGAGTCTGTAGAAACCGGGATTACGTGCGCGGCGTCGGCATGGCTTGCCGGCGGCTCGTCGACGACTTCAATCTGCGCTTCAGGATTGCAGGCAATCTCGCCCTTAGTCTCTGTGTCAGAAGCCTTCATCGATGTCAGCACCTGATTGTCGCGCGAACCGTCGCGGTAGTAACTGACGGCCTTGCAACCAAGCTGGCGGCCGAGTCTATAAAGATTGTCCACCGATTCAATCGTATCGTTGACAGCGCCGTTGCAGGTCTTCGATACGCTGTTGTCGACGTTGCGTTGAGCCGCTGCCAGCACATGCACGTGCTGTTCGGCGCTGATGTTCATCGCCGAAATGAAATACTGCGGCAGCTCGTTTTCATGTTCCACTACGTAGTCTGCCGCTTTATCAATCGACTCCGCTTCGGTTTGTTCCACGTCGATTCCCAAAGCCTGTGCCGCGAGGGTGTGAACATACGTGCGTGTCCCTAAAGTGTCTTTGCGCACATAGGCCCAGGAGAAGTTTGGTTCGATACCGGAAGAGGTTTCGGCCACGAGCGAAATTGTCCCCGTCGGCGCGATGGTGGTCACTTCGTAGTTACGCGGCGTTAGGGGAACATCGCGCGAGATCCCGATCTGGTTGTAAAGGAAGTCTTCGTAAGCCTCACGGTTAGGCTCAAACTCCGGAAACACGCCCTTCTCTGCGCCCAGCTTGATGCTGGCGTTCCACGACTCTCGTCGAATGAAGCCCATCATCTCGTCCATCAAATCGATCGAAGCTGCAGACCCATAGGTCACTTTGAGATTCAGACACAAATCTGCAAAGCCCATGATGCCCAGGCCTACCGGACGCGTTCTGGTGACCACGTCATTTATTTCGGGTAACGGCCAGGCGCAGGTATCAATCACGTTGTCGAGAAAACGCGTGCAGAGATGTGTCACATCGCGCAGACGGTCCCAGTCAACCCGCTTCTCCTCGTCATAAAACTTCGCCAAATCGATAGAACCAAGGTTGCAGGAGTTGGAAAAGTGCAGAAATTGTTCGCCACAGGGATTGCAGGAATAAATCGGCCCCATCGATTTCATCATTTGATTATGACGATTCACTTCATCGATGAAAGCAATTCCCGGCTCCGCATACTTGTGAGCGCTGGCAACGATCCGGTTCCAGATGTCTGGTGCGTAAACCATGCCCGGACGCGGCGGCTCTTCAATCATGCAGTTGGACAGATCCGCAGTCACAAACGCCTGGCGATCGCAGAAGGTAACAGTCGAACCGTCAGGCCGCCGATAAACTACGTAGTCGGCATCGCGAACGGGATCGTAAATAGGCTCCGTCCACGACTCGCTGTCAAACTCGAGTTGAAACCATTCGTTATCATCAACCGCTTTCAAAAACTTGTCGGTAACGTTGACCGAGATATTGAAGTTGGTAAGTGAATGCTGATCGTTTTTGGCGTGAATGAAACGCAGCACATCAGGATGCGTTACGCGCATCATGCCCATGTTGGCGCCACGACGCACACCGCCCTGCTTCACGACGTCAGTGACCTGATTGACGATGTTCATAAACGACACGGGGCCGGAGGCGACGCCCGTAGCTGAGCTAACCATGGCACCCGACGGCCGAAGAAATTCGTAAGTCATGCCAGTGCCACCCCCGGTCTGATGGATCGTTGCTGCGGCCTTGGCATGATCCATGATTCCGGTGAGAGAATCGGGCACCTCCAATACGAAGCAAGCAGCAAGTTGTCCATTAGTTCTGCCGGCGTTTACCAGGCAGGGCGTATTGGGTACAAACTCACGCGCGAGCATCACGTCGCTCATCGCAGCAAAAAACCCGTCGCGCTTTTGCGAATCTTTTTCCGCAGCCGAAACATGACCCACCACACGCCGGACGATATCCGGCCATTCTTCGAGCGCACGGCCTTTCGCATCTTTCAATGAATAACGTTTGCTGATTACACGCTTAGCGTTTAGCCCCAAAGGCTGCGTCTTGCGACGTGTGGGGGTGCTGGTTGGGGTCGTTGAAGATACGTTAGAAGACACGTCACTGGCCGGGGTTTGTTTGCCGATTGCTGCGCTCATCTATATGCCTTTCTCGTGCCGGGGTCACGAGCATTTATGAAAGTTTCAAAGACGGTTCTACGACTACATTTAAGTAGGCGCGGCCGTATCTTATGATGTGTAGCGGATGCTCAGGTTGGCTTTCTTCGAAGCGAAAAAACCCATGTGGAAAGCAGCCCAGGGGGCTGCCGCTGCTCCATAAACCCGCCTCGTCTCAAGCGGAGCGCAATATACTCCTTTGAAACCTCGAAGTCAATATCTTGTGGTCATCTTTTTTTCCAATGCCTTATAGTGTGTTATTTGAGAATCTAGATGAACTAGTAAAGTACTGATAGATGGTGGTTTCAAACTGGTTTTTCACGCCGGAGCCGGGACATTTTCATCGAAAAAAGTACGCATGAACCGAGAGGCAGACCGAAGATACCATCCACGAAAGGGCACGAACCAAAACGAAATTTCGTTGGTTCATTTTCGTGTGATTTCGTGGATCGTATCTTTTATTTCGAGGAGGAGCTATTTGAGAGTAGCAATTCGTAGTTGCCGATATTGCG
The DNA here is from genome assembly GCA_038040525.1 of Acidobacteriota bacterium. GTDB lineage: Bacteria > Acidobacteriota > Blastocatellia > Pyrinomonadales > Pyrinomonadaceae > PSRF01. Next base: position 39,186 of record JBBPIC010000009.1, read on the forward strand.
GTTGTGTGTATCGAGGGCGGCGAAGGTATCGGAAGTCTCTTCCAGCATCTGTTTCGTCATAGCAATGGAATCGCTCAGTTGCTCGAAATCGAGCGCCGAGACGCGTTCCGGCGTTGGCAGTGTCACTACCTGATCGTTGACGAGCCCAAAGAAGTTCTCGATCGATTGTAACTGCCCCTCTACCAATTTCACCGAGCGCTCGATATCGTTAAATGCCGCCACTCTGCGTTTCAGTATCTCTACATTCGCCTGTTGAATTCGGCGCTCGCGATCGTCTCTTGAACCCTGGACCGAACGCTCAGCTTGCACCAATTGGTTTTGCACTGCCTGCCGGTTAATCGACCTTAAGTGGTGCTTGCGCCGGCGGTACACATCAAGCAGATCGACAAAGTCTTCCCAACGTTGATCCAAACTCTGGATGTTGCTGGGCACCTGTTTTGCGTTGGTAAACTTCTTGTAGTTTGAATAAATCTGGTTTTTCATCCAACGCAAATACTCGACAGCTTCGCGTTCACGCGGATCAAACTGCTTGATGGAAGCTTCGCGTTGCTGATCGCGCAGCTTCAGTAGTCGCTGCTTCTCGCGGCGGTCGATTATGCGTCGATAGATTGAACTGGCTGGCATGGTGGCTAAATAAACGGTTTCTGCGGCCAGAGCGGCCACGAGCGGCGTCACATCCTGCACATAAGCTGCAACAACTGCGAAGCTGGCCAATCCCCAAAAATTTAAGGGTTCTTTGAAGGCTTCTTTCAGGTACCTGAAATCAAACTTAGACAACTCTGGCATAACTTGAAAAACCGAAGAACTCTACCCTTCTAATCGAACAGCGCAGCAGACAGGGTTACCCATTTAGCGACTTCCACTTTGATCGCCCGTCTCGCCTGCGGCCGGCAGCGCTTGTGGGGAGCCGGGGCTTCCCGCAGGCAGCAGACCCATGTCGCGTTTGTAAGACAGCAGCTTATCCTGAAGCTGCATATCCATAGCTTCGCGTTCGATGTCTTGCATCTGGTTGTCCACATTTGCGGCGCCAAGTTGCATTTTTGCTTCCGCTGCAGCGGCGCGCCGATCAATCTTGTCGCGCATCTCGTTGAACGTGGAAGCATCGTCGCCAAGCTGGAACGACTCCATCGTTTGCGCTAGTTGCTCCTGCAGTCGGGCCTGCTTCGACTGATTGATCAACTGCATCGCTTCGGCCGTGCGTCGCTGCATCTGCAAAACATAGTTGTCGCGCGCCTTCAGCGCCTGCTTCGACGCCAGGGCGGAATGCTCGTGCTGCTGGCCGGTTTTTATCAGGTCAACCTGGGCTTGTTGCAGTTGGCCGATGTAGGCTGTCGCGATGTCGTCGCGTCCCATTTTCACCGACGCGCGAATCTTTGAATCCAAATCGACGACCTGGGTTTCCAGTCGCTCCTTATTCTTGGCCAGAAGCTTTTCTGTAGCCATCACCTGTGCCACGGAATTATTAAGCTCCGGAACACGGTCACGCATGTCGCGAATGGTTTGCTGAAGTATGAGCTCGGGATTCTCAGTTGATTCCACTATCCCGCCAAACGCGGCCCTCATCGAGCGCTTAATTCTCGTCCAAAGTCCCATTTTTAGCCCCAATCCTCCAGCGGTTCAGGTGTTACTTCAGGGTACCACCGGATAAGTTTAATAACTTACGTCCGCCCGCATGTGTCTGTACGATGAATAACTTCGAAGGGTTCAAAATACGCTGCCAAAGTGATGCGAGTATAACAGTAGAAACGGCTTTCGTTCTAGAAGAGGCGCTTCGGGAGGTGGCAATTTGGAGTCAGCGAGCTCGGTTGCTTTACAGAACCGAGCGCGCTAGCGCCAGATGCTGGGGGCAACGCAGGCGCGAGCAGATTGTGCCACCACAGCCTTCTTGCAAGGCCGTAAGTATTTTCGGCGAATCCTCGTATTGTTTACCCTAGCCTGAGATGACTCCAGCATCCGGCGCTACGCGCTCGGTTCTGTAATATGAGATCAAGGTCCGGCCACGGCGCTTTCCCTGAATTCGCCGATGTCTGTTCGATACTGCATGCCCTGCCAGTTGATTTTGTTAATAGCGGAGTAACAGCGGTTTAAAGCTTGCGCCAGGGTAGTGGCCGCAGCGGTGACTCCCAGGACGCGCCCGCCGGCAGTCAAAAACTCGCCGGAGTCAGACCTGGATGTGCCGGCGTGGAAGACATCCACACTGTCGGCCGCCGCAAGTGTGTTTAGTCCGTTGATAGCGAAGCCTGTTTCGCTGGATCCGGGATATCCCCGGCTTGCCAAAACGACGCAGGCGGACGACTGATCGCTCCATTCCACTTCAGCATTCCGAAGTTCGCCATCTGTTATGGCATGCAAGATTTCAAACAGATCGCTTTGGAGTCTCACGAGAATGGCCTGCGTCTCAGGGTCACCGAAGCGCACGTTGTACTCAAGCACCTTAGGGCCGTCTGCAGTCAACATTAACCCCACAAAAAGAATTCCCCTGAAAGCAAAGCCTTCTTGCCTGGCGCCCGCAAGAGTAGGACCAATAATCTCGCGCCGAACGCGTTCGAGTGTTTCACTGTCCAGAATTGATGGATCGGTTATCGCACCCATTCCTCCGGTGTTCGGTCCCGTATCATGATCGCCGATTCTCTTGTGATCGCGCGCCGGAGGCATCAAGACGTAGTCGCGACCATCTGCAAAAACCAGGACGGAGACTTCTCTTCCCTTGAGAGCCTCTTCGACCAGAAGCTGTTCTGTCGCTGCCGTTGAAATTAAGCGTCCGGTCAAAAGCTCTTTCACGGCTTCTTCTCCTTCCAATCGTGAAGCGGCAACGATGACGCCTTTACCGGCAGCCAGTCCATCTGCCTTGACCACAACCGGAGCGTCAGGCGGTCCGAATTTCCCGCTGCGCAATACCTCCAGTGTCTCAGCCTCGGACCTGGCGATATGAAAGTCAGCCGTCGGTATTCCGTGGCGCCGCATGAAGTTTTTGGCAAAGCCCTTGCTCGACTCCAGACGCGCCGCCGTCCGATTGGGTCCCATGATTCTCAGTCCGCCGCGCTCGAATTCATCGACGATGCCTTCTGATAGAGGGCCTTCAGGGCCCACGATAGTGAGATCAATGGCATTGCGGCGGACAAATTCCACCAGGGCGCCATGGTCAGTTGGAGGGATTGGAACAGACTCGGCAAGCTGAGAAATTCCCCCGTTTCCAGGGGCGCAATATAGGTCGAGAGGCCCCCGCGAAGTTCGTTTCAAAGCCCAGAGAATCGCGTGTTCCCTGCCTCCCGATCCGATCACCAGTGCTTTCATAAACTCTATTCGACCCTAGCTTGCCGTTTGCCCATAAATTCGGCTTTCAGAATAGACTGGTTTTTACCTTGACACAATTTCGCCATAGTTATACTTTCACACATCCGCTCCGCCTGTTCGAGGGCAGCCAAGCTCAACCCGATACTCGCCAGGAAATCAGCGGCTCCTTTGGAACAACGGCAACCGCTTCCAAGCGGCCCCGCCGAACATAGTATTAGACCGACCCTGGGAGAGCTAATCATGTCAGAAAGGGAAGAGATCCTTGACTTAGCAGAAAGTTCAGCCGTCGAACATCCGGATCGCACAATCAAGTGTGTCGACTGTAGTGAGAGTTTTATCTGGACTTCGGGGGAACAAGCGTTTTTTCATGATAAGGGGCTAAGAAACGAGCCCAAACGCTGTAAGCCTTGCAAGCAGGCGAAGAACGAAAGACTGGCAGCGATCACCGCCGCACAGACGTCAGGTGTTCGGCAGCGCATCGAGGTCTCAGTCCAATGCGCCCACTGCGGACAGCAGACCACAGTGCCCTTCTATCCTTCGCAGGGACGTCCGGTTTACTGTCGCTCATGTTTCCTTGCCGGTCGAACTATCGAGACGAATAGCTCAGCCAACGCGTAAGACCTCATCAACACCGACCATCGTTTTTCGCAGACCTCGGGGCAGTAGCCCGACCGTGAGGGAGGGCGTATCTCTTAGCTAAACGTACTTGACGCACCTCCCTAACGGTCGGGCTGCTGCCCCGAGTGCCGCCTACCTCTCCAAATGGTAGGGCACGCTGGTAACGATAACTCCCTTCTTAAAAAGAAGCGCTCCTTTAAGCATTAGCGAGCTTTGATTGTGGAGCAGATGTTGCCACCACTTCGCAGGAACAAATTCAGGTAGCACAACCGTCACCATATCATTGTCATGTTTCCGTTCCAGCCGAGCGATGTAACGCAGCAGTGGTCGTGTCAGTTCGCGATAAGGTGATGGAAGAACTACGAGTTGCACGCCCGCGCCCCACTGCTCCCACTTCTCGCGCAATTTGATTGTCGCCTCCTCGTCAAAATCAACGTAGACAGCCTTGACATGTTGAGGAGCAATGGATTTTGCATATTGCAATGCTCCGATGACTCCGCGGTGAATCCCCGAGATCGGCACAATCACTGTGTGCTTGATCGGAAGAATATCTTCGAGGCCTTCGGTGGAGAGTTGTTTTGCAACACCGACATAATGTTTGTGAATCGCGCGAAACATGAACACTAGTAAGGGAATGACCACCACCACGATCCAGGCGCCGTGTATGAATTTTGTGGCAATGAACACGCATAGAACAATGAAGGTAGCGACGGCGCCGACGGCATTTATGGCAATCGATTTCTTCCAGTGTGAGCTATCAGTTACTTCATCGTTGACGAAGGTGGATCCGCGCTCCTCCGAGGCCGCCAGTTCTGCATCGGGCAAGGCCTCTCGGTCGACGGTACTTTCAGTGAAGTGGATGCCGGCCTCGCGCCGTTCGCGGGCTTTACCGTTTTTCTTGCGTATGCGGGACCGTTCTTTGAGCCAGTGCCGGACCATGCCTGCCTGCGAAAGAGTGAAAGAGAGAAAGACACCGACGGCATAGAGCGGGATTAAGCGGCTCGTGTCGCCCGCAAAGGCGATCACCAGCACGCCGGCGAAGAGGGCCAGAATAACGATGCCGTTTGAGAAAACCAGCTTATCTCCTCGGTTGGCGAACTGACGCGGCAGAAAACGATCGCGCGCCAGTAAGCTGCCGAGCCGCGGGAAGTCAGCGAACGAAGTGTTAGCCGCCAGCACCAGGATTAACGCCGTAGCAATTTGCACGACGAAGTAGAACCAGGCCATAGGTCCGGTAAACATGATGCGCGCGAATTGGGAAATGACTGTTTCACTCTCGTGCGGATGAACCCCGTAGAGATAGGCGAGCACACTGGTGCCAAGAAACATCGTCGTCAGAAGAGCTGCCATGATGACGAGCGTGGTGGCAGCGTTGCGCGCTTCGGGTTTCTTGAACGCCGGGACACCGTTAGAAATGGCTTCGATACCGGTGAGCGCGGCGCAACCATTTGAGAAAGCCCCCAGTATCAGGAAGAGCGTCAAAGGCTGCAGCGTGTAACCCTCAGCAGTTTTGATTTCTTCCGGGCCGGGCACGGGTGCGGCCCCTCCATATGTGTAGTAGCTGTAAAGGCCGTAACCAATCATGAAGAGAAAGCTGATGAGAAAGGCGTAGGTGGGGGCAGCGAAGAGCGCGCCTGACTCGCGCACGCCACGTAGATTGGCAACAGCAATGAAAGCGATGAAAATCAGGCAAAGAAGGACCTTATGTTGGTCCAACCAGGCGTATCGCGTCCCTTGAACCATTGACGTGATGGCAGCAACGCCGGCAGCGATTGAAACGGCAACTGTTAGCACATAGTCAACCAGCAGCGATGCGCCGGCGACCAGCCCCGCATTTGTGCCCAGGTTCTCCTTGGCGACAATGTAGGCGCCGCCGCCCGACGGATAGGCGTGAATGGTCTGCCGGTAACTGATGGCGACAATGGCGAGCAGCGCAGCGATGCCGATGGATATCGGCACGACATTGCTGAAAGCGGCCGCTTGCCCGTAGACCGCCGCGACCGCCAGCACGAGCAGGATTTCTTCGGTGGCGTATGCTGTCGAGGAAAGAGCGTCGGAAGAAAAAACTGCCAGCGCTGTTTTCTTCGAAAGGCGCTCGTGGGCTGCCTCTTCTGTTCTAAGTGCGCGACCGATAATTAAGCGTTTGAGTTCTGCTGCCACGATGACTTTTCAAATCTCGACAGCACGTGACTGGCAAACTAGCGACGTCGCTTCGATCGAGCGTGTTGGTACTGGGTACGTTGATGATAGTCTGTTGGGAATAAAGCGCGGCGAAGCGAGCAGGGCCACGCCGAGAACAAAGGCGCAAATAGTGATTTGAGCCAGCCCCGCGGCCCCACGTTGCGATCCGTCAGGATAATGAGTCCGTTTTGTTTGTCCGCCTTCTCCCCAGTCTAAAGAGAAACCGGCAAAGAGGATTAGGGGAATGCCGACAACAAAGAGGGTCGTACCGGCAATGTGTAACCACGGATGAGCCGCGACCCCCACAATCCATTCGATCACGGTCAACAAGCCGCCCAGCAGAGGCGCTAAGATTCCGGCAACAAAACAGCATCCGCCGACCATCGTCCAAATTCGCCGCCGTTTTGGATTGATTATTTTTCTCATGACAAACAGATCTACGCCTGTCTGTATAAGAAAGGGGTAAGCAGTTTATAAAAAGTTCGTAAGGATTTGTGGGGATGAGGGAGGGTAGAAGGCAGAAAGCAGGAGGCAGGAGGCAGGACGGCAGATAAGCTTTCTGTAGATAGCCAAACAGTTATGTCTGGTGTCTGCTGTCTGCCTTCTGCCTTCTGCTTCGGCCGCTAGTCACCGGGTTGGAATCGGTAACCTATCCAGGGCTCCGTGAGAATGTATTTTGGATTGGCAGGATCAGTCTCGAGCTTTTTGCGCAGCTGGCCGATGAAGACTCTGAGGTACTCAGTCTGTTCGGTGTAGTTGCCGCCCCAAACGGCACCCAGCAGCTTGTGATGCGTGAGCACGGCGCCGGGGTGCTGAACCATAAAATGCAGCAGCTCGAACTCTTTCGGGGTCAGATGGATCTCGCGTCCATTGACTTCGGCTTTATGTCCTTCCGGATCAACTTTAAAATCCCCGACCTCAATGATCGCCGACTCGTTAGGTGCTGGGGCTGAGGTTCGCCTCAGCGCAGCCCGAATTCTCGCGAGCAACTCGTCCATGCCAAACGGCTTGGTTACATAGTCGTCAGCTCCCGCGTCCAGTGCCTCAACCTTGATCCGCTCCTCGCTTTTCACAGAAAGGACGATGATCGGAACTTCCGAAACCAGCCGGACGCGTCGACAAAATTCCAAGCCGCCAACGTTTGGCATCGAGAGATCTGTAATCACCAGCGCCGGGTGCCAATCATTGAAAAGGTCCAGGGCAGCTTCGCCATCAGCTGCTACGCGCACATCGAAACCATGCGTCGAGAGACCAGTGCGCATCACGCGACCGATTTGTGGTTCGTCGTCAACGACCAGGATCCGCTGTTTGTCTGCCATGTAGGTAAATAACGGTCGGTAATGCGGTTTAAACTTCTTCAAGCAGGCGCACGAGCGGTAGCTTGCTCGCCGCCATCCTCAATATTTCCTGTAGGCAGAAGGACGACAACTCGTGTGCCTGTGGAATCGTCGGCGCTCTCAATCCAGATCCGTCCGCCATGGGCCTCAACAATTCCTTTGGCGATTGCCAATCCCATTCCCGTTCCTGGTTTGTGCCCAGACAAACCGCCGTCGCGCATCGCACGGAAGAATTTATCAAATACTCGCTCGCGTAATTCTGCGGGTATTCCGGGACCTTGATCCTCAAGCGCCATCCGGACCATATCCTGTTGCGCTGATTGTGCCGCCACTCGTATGACACTGCCCGACGGAGAATATTTTGCGGCGTTTTCAAGCAGCACATAAATGACCTCCGCCATGGCACGTTCGTCGACCCTGACGGACGGTAGCTCGTCATCAAGGCGCAATTCAATGTGATGGTTTTTTGTGAGCGGACTTGCTCTTTTCATCGCGGCGAGAACGATCTCCTCAAGTGACCCCCATTCGCGACGTAATTCCATTTCACCCGCTTCAATTCGCGCCAGCGCCATCAGATCTTCGATAAACCGGTCGAGCCGGTCCGCCTCCTCATCGATTACTTCCAACATCTCTTGCCGACCTTCCTCTCCCAGCCCGGAAGCAGTCTCGCCTGTTTTACTCAAGCGCTGATCGTCAAGGAGCGTAGTCGCTGAGGCTTTGATTGAAGTTAACGGAGTGCGCAAGTCGTGCGTAACCGCGTCAAGTAAAGCGGATTTCAAACGTTCACTCTGTTTGAGCGCCCGCGCCTGGCTCGCTTGATCGAAGGTTTCCTGCAGTTCGTGGTATAGCCGTTCAATTTCCTGGCGAGCAGAGGTGGCTTCGTCCGCTCGCAGCTTGGCACGCGATGAGAGCTGCCCCACGGTAACTGCAGTGATCAAGAAAGCGAGCAGTGCAATCCAGTTTTCCGGGTCGGCAATATGAAAAGTGCCGAGGGGAGGAAGGAAAAAGAAATTAAAGCAGGCGGCGCCCAGCACGGAAGCTAAAACAGCCGGTTTCGGTCCCCATCCAGTGGCGACAAAAAGAATGATAAGTAAGAACGTCAGCGCTACTGTGGTGGGATTAAAGTGGCTTCCTAAGGCTTTGAGCGCACCAGTAGCCGCAGCAATGACTACTACTGCGGCTATGTATCCCAGCGACCGTTTACGGGCCAGCGATCTCCACACAAGCTGATTGTAAGCCGATTAGCAGTAAGGAACCGAACGCTGGATGCGAGGGGCTTCAGGCCTCTCCTTGGAGTGCGCCGCCTTGTCGGCGCTTTGGTCCGCCGCGACCTGTCGCAGCTTCGTTGGGCTTGAGTGATCAGATTTCGACTTACATCTGTCGCAACATCGCGGCGCCGGGCCGCCGCGGGACAAAGCGCCGACAAGGCGGCGCACTCCAAGGAGAAGCCCCCTGGCATCCGGCGCTACCGCGCTCGGTTCTGTAATGACGCAACTTGTTCCGCTCTAATCAGATTGAAACCACCCAGCAATAGAGTCTCTTCCTAAACTCACCCGCCGACGTGAACGATAGGCCGGCGCTGCGGATTTTTTTCAGCCTGACGCAAGACTTCGTGCGTGACCGGAGCTGTATCTCCTTCACCGAAAGCTATGTACTTGAGTAAGTATGAGAGCGGATTCCCTTCACTCCAACCAAAATAAACGTGTGGCAATTTACCGGTTTCGTCTCGCAGAAAGAGGAGGAACGCCGCGATTGCATTAGGAACCGCCGGCGAAACAGCTCGTAAGACCCTATACCCGTCAACCTTTTCCCCACAGATGTCCAGGACACCTGAGAATTCTGATGCGTCACCGGGCGTCACTTCGAAGAAAATGATTGGTTCATCAGCAGGGATATGGTTGTCTGTTCGTTTCTCCCGCTCCTTAATTTCATATTCAAGAGCATCGCCGGTGTCCCGGCGGTTGGCGATAATGCGGACTGTTCCTTTAGCAGCCCGGCGAACAAACTCACGCGCCAAATCGTCCAGTTGTACCTTCTCAACTCGAAGTTCCGTCGAACGCCAAACTCGCGAAACGAGGGAGGCTGCGACAATCGCAACAATAAAGAAGAAGGCGATCTTAATGCCCTCCGGGCGCTCATGAATATTTTGTAGAGTGGTATACGCAAACACGATAGCAATGAGTAGAAACGGCACCCATGGTTTGCGCCGCTTGCGCACAGCCAGAGTCACAGCTATCGCTGCTGAAGTCATTAACACCAGGACCCCAGTGGCATACGCTCCGGCCTGGGCGTCAACGTCCGCGTTGAAAATCAACGTGACTGCGAAGGCGATGAGCGAGTAAACCAACACCAGAGGGCGTGTGGCTTGCGCCCATTGAGGCGCCATACCGTACTTGGGTAAATACCTCGGTACTATGGTTAGCAAACCCGCCATCGCTGAAGCGCCGGCAAACCACAAGATAGAGATCGTACTGAGGTCGTAAACACTTCCAAATATGTCACCAAGGTAATGATGGGCCAGGTAAGCGAGGGCCCGTCCATTCGCTTCACCGCCTTCCTCGAATTTCTCGGGCGGAATGAGCGTGGTCGTGACGATGCTGCTGCTAAGCAGGAAGACGCTCATGATGACAGCCGCGGTTCGAAGGAGTTTACGGGTATTCCTGACTCGCCCTTCGATCAATTTTTGCGTACTAAGCCCCGCGGGACGACCCGTCCGCGTCGCATGAATGCTGTCCCAGTCGTCAGCGCTGAGGTCCGTGTCTCCCTTCACAAGCGGCATCACAGCAACACCGGTTTCAAAACCGGAGAGGCCCAACGCAAGTTTGGGAAAAAGCATCAGTGATACAGCGACAATTAACCACGCGTTTCCATTCACACGCGGATGCTGAAAAATCGCCTGTTTCCATTCCGGAAAGTGATGAGGATGCGAAAGCAACTCGTATAAACCAAAGCCTACAACGATCGCATTAAGCAGCAGATACGCAGCCACAAGAATTACTGCCAGACCGATGGCTTCTTTGAAACCGCGCAGAAACACAGCTCCGAGCAAGCCTAGAAGAATGAGCGTGATGCCCAGCTGATGCTTGAGTAGGGCTGGTGTAAATGGGTTCTCGATGACGTGCGCCGTGGCGTCGGCGGCAGAGAGCGTCATCGTGATGATGAAATCAGTGGCTACGAAACCCAGCAGCACCAGCACGAAGAGCTTGCCCTTCCAGCGTGGTAGCAGATGCTCCAGCATGGATATTGAACCTTCTCCGTGGGGACTTTCCGCGGCAACGCGATTGTAGATAGGCAAAGCACCGAAGAGTGTGAGCAGAACAAGTATGAGAGTAGCTACTGGTGACAACGCGCCAGCAGCCAGAAAAGCGATGCCGGGTTGGTAACCAAGGGTCGAAAAATAATCGACGCCGGTCAAACACATAACCTGCCACCACGGATATTGCTTGTGAGCAGAAGGCTGTTCGTGAGTTGACTGCTTCCCCTTTTCGCCCCTGTATAACCAGCGCTTAAATCGTCTATTAAACGTCACGTTATCAAAATGCCTGGTTGCTCCAAAAAAACGAAAAGGCGTGGAGCAATGTGCTCCACGCCTAAACGAGACCGAGGCACTGCCCTTCCTGTGGCCTACGAGGTTAGCTGACGGGCTTGAACTGGAAGTGTTCTACGTGAACCGGCCCAACATGAGCCCCACGATTCGCCCCTTGGTTTCGACTAGCGAAACCCTCTGGTTCCCCCGCGTTGCGCGCTCCTTAGGGCGGCAACTTCGGCAGACATTAAATTTTCAACAGCCGGATACTACTCCTCTAATATCTTCGAATCAACTCGAAACTCCGTTACAGAACCGCGCGGGGATGGGGCTTACGTTATCAGCCTGGAGGGCTGCCCTTCAGGCTGGATATCGATGCTACCCGCTATCGCCCCAGTCGCTTGCTACCCGCCTACGTGCACCACTGGACGACGCTCAGGATTCTTCTCCGCCTGGCGCAAAACCTCATGGGTTACGGGCGCAGTGTCGCCTTCTCCGAAAGCGATGTATTTCATGAGATAGGAGAGCGGATTGCCCTCGCTCCAACCAAAATAGACGTGCGGCAGTTTGCCGGTTTCATTGCGCAGGAAAAGCAGGAATGCCGCGATGGCGTTGGGGACTGCGGGCGATTCTGTCCGCAAAACCTTATAGCCATCGACCTTCTCCCCTCTGATTCTCAGAATGCCTGAAAACTCCGAAGCATCTCCCGGCGTCACCTCGAAGAAAATGATTGGCTCACTAGACGGTATGTGATTGTCGTCGCGTTTTTCTCTTTCCTTGAGTTCATACTCCATCGCCGTGCCGGCATCACAGCGATTGGTGATAATTCGAATTGTTCCCTTCGCTGCCTGGCGAATAAATTCGCGGGCCGTGTCATCAAGTTCAACCCGCTCAACACGCAACTCGGTCGAGCGCCACACACGCGAGACCAGGGAGCTGATGACAATAACCACGATAAATATTGCGGCGATTTTTAACCCTTCCGGTTCCTCGATGATATTGACGATTGTGGTGTAGCCAAATATGAGAGAAATGACCATGAATGCCCACTGGACCCTCTCGCCCTGCCGGCGCGCTGACAGCGTGACGGCTATTGCTGCTGAAGTCATAAGGGCCAGGACCCCGGTGGCGTACGCTCCAGCCTGCGCATCCACATCGGCGCGGAAAAGGAAAGTCACAATAAAGCAGATGAGAGTGAACACAACGACCAGCGGGCGAGTCGCGCGCGCCCATTCCGGCGCCATGCCGTAGCGCGGCAGATAACGCGGGACAATATTTAACAAACCCGCGAGTGCCGACGAGCCGGCAAACCAAAGGATTGCAATGGTGCTGATGTCGTAAGCTGTGCCGAAGATATCTCCCAAATAAAAATGCGCCAGGTAAGCAAGCGCACGCCCATTCGCCTTTCCGGCCTCTTGCGTGGCTGTTTCAGGTCGAAATTCTTCGATTGGGATTAAGAGAGTAGTACAGATACTGCTGGCCACCAGCAGAAAACTCATAATTACCGCAGCGGTCGTGAGGAGCTTCTTCGTGTTCTGTATGCGGCCCCGTAATAATTCCTGGCCTGTGGGATCGCCGCCCGGCCGTGCACTGCGAGTGGTGTGAATAGCTTCCAGGTCTTCTTTGCTCAGGTCCCGGTCACCACGCACCAATGGCATTACCACTACGCCGGTTTCAAAACCCGACAAGCCGAGTGCAAGTTTAGGAAAGACAACCAGAGCTGTACCGATCATCAAGAGAGGATTTCGGTAATTCTGGAAAAGCATAGTTTGCCAACTCCAAACCACCGAAGGCTGAGTTACGATTTGAACAATGCAAGTAATCAAAACAGCCAGGTTGAGAAGCAGGTAGACAGCGACTATAACAACTGCTATTCCAACAGCTTCCTTAAATCCTTTGAGGAAGATGGCTCCCAGGGCTCCTATCAGGACTATCGTTACGGGGATTCGGTGATGAAGGAAATGAAGGTGATCGAGTACAAACGGGTTCTCGACAATGTGGGCCGTAGCGTCTGCTGCTGACAACGTAATCGTAATAATAAAACTTGTAGCGACGAAACCGAGCAGGGCCAATACGAACAACTTTCCCTTCCAGCGAGAAAGCAAATTCTCCAGCATTGAAATGGAACCATCGCCATGAGGGCTTTCCTCGGCAACGCGACGATACATCGGAAGCGCGCCAAAGAGGGTAAGCAGGACCAGAACCAGAGTGGCAATTGGCGATAGAGCGCCAGCGGCGAGAAAGGCTATTCCAGGCTGATAACCAAGCGTCGAGAAATAGTCGACGCCGGTCAAACACATCACTTGCCACCAGGGGTGTTGCTTGTGAGGACTGGCGCTGCTCGGGGCCTCCGGGCCCGTGTCCTTTAGGCCTCTGAATAACCAGAGCTTGAACCTTCGCCTTGATCTCTCGGAAAGAACCATCTTATGGACCAGACAGACTGGGGTTAACTAGGCAAGGCCTTCTCTCGTGTGATTTTTTTGTCGTGGAATTCTACGCTGATTCAGGGATACGTCAATAGGGCCGTAAGGCAAACTGTTAGTTTGCGATTGCAGAACCGAGCGCGTAGCGCCGGATGCTAGAGGTTGGTTTGATAACAGAAGAACCTACGAATGATCTTTCAGCCCTTTTGCTGAATACCCTTTAGCATCCGGCGCATCCACCACCCCAGCGAGTCTGTCGGGAAAATAGACAATCGTCTTTCTCTGTGCATCCTCAGTGTTCTCTGTGTCTCTGTGGTGGCTGTTTTTCCTGGTAAATCCACCACAGAGACACAGAGTTCACAGAGATCGCACAGAGAGTTAAAGGTTATCCCGACAGACTCCAGCGGGGCCGCCCCGCCGGGGACCCCGGTCCGCGCTCGGTTCTGTAATGACCTCCAAAAAAAATAAGCGGGCGGGGACCTCCCACAGTCCCCACCCTAAGGCCACGTGTCCTCACCCCACGCGACCGCTTCGTTCACCGGGGAGGTGAACGCAGGCGGATTATGCAACAGACCGATTAAACTTTCAACCGCCTGTCAGACTAAATAATTTTTGAAAAATGCGAGGTAGGAAAGCGAGTAAAATTTCTCACCGTAAGGCAAAAACGAATCTCTTTTTCGGATACGAATCCGAATATTCAGGATTGCTTAGCGCCAAATGTCGATGTGATTCCGCTTCCTATTGCAGCCGAATCATTGATACGGGTTGAATCTTCTAAAGATTCTCCGGCAGGACGAAGTTCGGACAGCGCTACTACCACGAGTAGCGCAGTTACTCCCAGGGTTGCGAGGATATAAAGGACCGCTGTCATCTCCCAGTAGATCAGCGTGATCGTAACGGCAGCAAGCAATGCGCTCCATCCAAAGGTAAAAAGTTTTCGGCGACGTCTCTCGCTCGCGACGCTTTTCTTATGCTTCATTTTCCTGCTACTCCATAAACCTCTCTACGATAGTGGGGCAATTCGCGCCACCCTTCGAGTCGTTTCAGATTAACGAATTACCTTCTGCGGGAGTGCGGCCGGTCCAATGGAATTGATCACGCTGCCCAAACCACCTGTCGCTGCGCCGAGCAACGTCGATCCTATTCGACCTGAGGAGAATAATCCCGCCTCGGGCACATCGATCTGATCGTAAGCCCGCAGGAACACATCAGGCTTCTTATTCTTTTTGATTGCGCTGTAGTCCACACGAATGACTTCAAGATCAGTCGCTCCGGGCTTTTGCCTATAAATGTGAACATCGTTTGACTTGCCTTCTTTGCGCACGCCCCCAGCCATCGCGAGTGCTCGGCTCAAGGTAAGCTGATCGGTAAGCAAAACTCCCTGTGGATAGAGCACGCTCCCAGTAACATAAACGGGCTCGGCTTCTGTGACCAGAATGTAGTCTCCCGGTCGAATAACGGGGTTTGCTTCCGGCTTGCCTGCCTTTAAATCGGAAACCTTTACGATCTCGAGCGCCCTATTGGGATCGATTGCCGCCGCTCCTGCCTCTTCGCCTGGCTGCGGGCACATTATTGGTTCAGAGTGGATTATTTGAATTGTACCTGAGGCCCGCTCCGTGAACCCCCCGGAAGCCGCCATGATCTCGTTGAGTCGAACCGTCCGCATCATTACAACTCGCGTGGGCGTTCTCACAGCGCCTGTCACGGTTGCCGGTGGCCGACTCTTCCTTTCGGCTGTGCGAACACTAATCTGTGGGTTCTTGATGTACCTCGCGTAGGCTGTTGCTATGTCTTTCTGGACTTCCTTCTCGGTGCGACATTTCGCAACAATAGGCTTGTCCAAAAACGGCAATGAACTTATGTTGCCGTCGCTGTCGACCTCGGCCATGGCGTTGAGCTCGCCTTGTCCAAAAACTCTCACGTCGATCACATCCCCAGGCCCCAGAAGATAGTTCTTTATTCCCTGCGTATCTACTGAAGTCACTGGAGAACCAATGGGGGCTGATGGAGCGCTTTGTTGTTGCGGTTCCTGAGTTTGGACCAACGTTGGGAAAATCAAGCTGCCCAGAATCGCAACCAACAGAAGATTTCTTTTCATAATAATAAAACCTCAAAACCCCGAGAGTTACTAACCCTCCGAGGGATGTAACGGTGGACGGAATCGATGCCGCAAACACCGCGAAAGTCAGACCTGGTTATCCTTTGCCTGAGAAAGCTCGCTCGCGGCGGAACGTTTCTCCGTTGAACGATTCTTTGTTCGGTTTTTTCGCCCAGAACCCAGGGCGCCTATGGCGAAACCCGTGTAGAGCAAGTTGCAATCATTGCATAAAAGATGGCGTAAGCCAACCAGCCGCAAAAGCTTCGGCGTAGGTTTGTAACCCTTCCTAATCCGCGATCCATGGCACTTTGGACACCTCTGGGCAATCGTCACAGCACTTCATCCTCGTTGCTTCTCTTGTTTCCCCTGGTGGTCGCCGCCTTGAGGCTTTTTTGTTCCTGAAGCCGCGTTCGCAATAATTCGATCTCCCGCCCGATTCTCTCCGCACTGGAGATTCTAACGTCCTCTTTCATGGTCTCGCGATTCAAATAGAAGAGCGCGTCCTTATAACGTTCGATAGCGCGGGCGTAATGACCCTTGAACGCCGAGCGCTCCGCCAATTCAACCCAGTGAGCCACTTTGACCGAAGCAACGAACTCGCGAATCGCGACGCTTGATTCATTCAGCTCAGCTTCCCCAGGATAATATTTCTGCGCCGTTTCCAGACAATGAAGCGCGCGATTCGCAGCCTCAATCTTTTCCGACATGCGTGCCTTCTGTTGGGCTTCAAACGTTAACACCCGTGAAGAGTCGCGTGCCCAGGTTAACAAGTGATGCTTCCGCACACCCCGCACGCGATCCTGGCCGGCCTTAATTGCGATTCTTTTTTCCGTCAGAAGGTTGTTTGAACGCAAAGCATCTTCAGTGGATGCCAGATAATCCTGGCAAAGATGAAATACATCGAGATGCAAGTCCGGGATGGAGCCTGAATCCGCTTTATCTGATTGTCTTTGAATATTGCGCCAGGAGGCCGAGAATAAGGCGGAGGAATGCGTCTTTCCTGATGAGGCTTTCTTCTCACGTGCTGTTCTGCTTGAAACCTCGCCACCGTGCTCGAGCAGATAACGCGTCCACGCTCGTCGCATTACTACTTCACGCGCCGACACAGCGACAAGCAACACCACGCTCGCCGCCAGACCCGCTGGGATCCACGGAGCTTCGTCACCTCCGCTAACGAGCATCCACCAGAGCGCCAGAAACAAGGTAAAGGCCGCTACAGCGGCGCCTAGCAAATATCCCGAGCTCGAAGGCACGCGCCCGCGCGGAGGCCCACCTTGCGACGACTGTGCGGAGCTGTGCGCATGGCGCGGTGCTCTGGGGAAAAAATCGTTCGCTGAGTGGTTGCCCAATTGTGCGTCTCTGAATGTTGACTCAAGCCTGCCACGCAATCCTGCACGCTCTGGTGGCCGACAAAAAGGACTTGGAGCGCTCCTGAAAACGTAAAACGCCACAATAGTCGGCTTTTTGCTATTCTGCTGTCAATACAAGATTGCTACATGTTCAAAGGCTTTCAGCCAGGACGGGAAAAATCAGAATGGACAAGGAGTTTGCAACAAAAACGGTGCTGGTAACAGGCGCGACGTCAGGAATCGGAAAAGCGTCTGCTTTGCGGTTTGCTCAAGGTGGCGCGCGGGTGGCCGCGGTAGGTCGAAATGGAGCGGCGCTGAGCGAGTTGGAAAAAGAGATTGGTGATCTAGGCTCGCAATGCCTGGCTATTCGCGCGGATTTGGCGGATCAAAAAGAAGCTGAAATGGCAGTGGCGACCGCAGTCAAACATTTCCAGGGCATTGATGTGCTGGTGAATGCGGCGGGTCACATCTCAACAGGGACAATCGAAACGACGACGCTGGAAGCATGGGAAGCTATGCTCAACATCAACCTGCGCGCTGTAGTTGTCCTGATGCAAAAACTTTTGCCCACCTTGATAGAGCGTCGTGGAAATATCGTGAACGTATCCAGCGTTACGGGATTGCGCGCGTTTCCAGGCGTAATTGCTTATTGCGTATCGAAGGCTGGGCTGGATCAACTAACCCGGTGTGCTGCGCTCGAATTGGCTGCAAAAGGCGTGCGCGTTAATGCCGTTAATCCAGGAGTTGTGATTACGGAAATACATAAGCGCGGCGGCATGGCCCAGGCCGACTATGATGCCTTCCTTGAACATTCGAAAGGAACGCACCCGCTCGGCAGGGTTGGGGAAGCATCAGAAGTAGCCGAACTGCTCTACTTCCTGGCGTCGGAAAAGGCCTCGTGGATTACCGGCGCTAGCTATTCAATAGATGGAGGACGGGCCCAAACGTGCGCCCGGTGAGGCTCAGCACCGTATCTAACGCGATCGATACTGTGACGCTCCTTGCTGCTCGCCCTGCAATCGCGCTCTGCTATATACTCTGCGGCGTTAAATGCCTTTGATCTTGATTTGCCCGGTTGTTGAGTGAAGAGTCATGAACAATCCTTCTCCCTACAACGCCAATCAAAACTTCCCTCGTCCTGTCGCTATTAAGCCGCGCAGCAGCAGCGGCAGCGTGATCAAGATCATCCTCTTCGTTATAGCTGCCCTTGTCGCCGTTCTCCTGGGACTTCTGGTTCTCTTATTAATAGGTTTCGAGACTGGTCCGGTGGGCTTTCTCATCGGGCTGATCTCGGCAACCTTGCCGGTGCCTGTTTACTTAATGCTGGTGCTTTGGATCGATCGTTATGAGTCGGAACCCTATTGGATGCTGGCTTCCGCTTTTTTCTGGGGAGCATTGGTTGCCGTATTCTTCGCTTTCGTAATAAATACCGCGAGCGGCATCGCCGTCACTATCGTGACTGAAGATATTAATGCTGGAAACACCTTCGGCGCAGTCATTTCAGCTCCGATTGTCGAAGAAATCTCGAAGGCCCTCATTCTCTTCATTTTCTTTTTCTGGAAGAAGGATGAATTCGACGGTGTGATCGACGGGATTGTCTACGCCGCGATGGCTGGTCTTGGTTTTGCGATGACTGAAAACATCCAGTATTACGGCAGGGCCGTACTGCAAGGGGGCGGAAATGCGTTGACGTTTGTCTTTGTTCTCCGCGGAGCAGTCGCCCCTTTCTCGCACCCGCTGTTTACAAGCATGACGGGAATTGGTCTCGGCCTGGCGCGCCAATCTCAAAATACTCTGGTCAAGATAATTACACCGCTGATGGGCCTTGGCGCCGCGATAGCACTGCACACGATCTGGAATGGTTCTGTTTTCCTGTTTGGCGGCGCTGGTTTCGTTGTCATGTACGCACTGATAATGTTTCCTGCCATTTGCATCATATTTGTAGTAATTGCCCTTTCGCTTCACCGCGAGGGCCGGGTGGTGCGGGAGTTTCTTACACCGGATTTCCAGGGAGGCGTGCTGACTCCGCAGGAGTATAAGCAGCTCGGCTCAATTTTCGGTCGCATGGGAGCTTCATACAATGCGCTGTCTAAAGGCGGGTTTCAGGGTTGGCGAGCCTCCAGGCAACTCAATCAAACGGCCAGCGAACTGGCTTTCCACCGCAGTCGTGTTGCCCGAGGGCTCGCTTCGGCTGACGCACATGAGCGTGAAGTAGCCTACCGGATGGCCATGGAAGATTTACTCAGGCGATTGCGCTCACATTGAACAAAAATTCAGCGACTAACAAAATTCACCGAAGTACCGGGTCTTGACATATACTAACCCGCACAAAGGCGAAGGCGGTTTTGCCCCAAACTGACCAGTGAGAATCCAACTCCTACCCAGCAGCTTTGATAGTCAGGGCCAAGCAACCTTAGAACAACGTCTGACCTGTTTTCTCATCGACGAATGTGTGGCTCTTGATGCCGGCAGCATTGCGCTGGCACTGTCCGTCGAACAGCGGGAAAACGTGCGCGACATCATTGTGACCCATCCTCACATGGACCACATCGCCAGCCTTCCCATCTTTATTGACGATCTTTACCCGGTGCTGAAGAGGCCGGTGAGAGTTTATGCAACGCCGGAAGTGATCGGGCTTTTAGAGCGGGACATTTTCAACTGGAACGTATATCCGAGATTCTCGGAACTGAAAAACGACTATGGTCCAGTAATGGAATATGTTCCGATTCCAATCGGCGAGGAATTTAAGGTGGCCCACCTGACGGTAACGGCCGTGCCGGTCAATCACATCGTGCCGACTGTGGGTCTGGTGGTTGCGGATGGCGCCAGCACTGTTGCTTTCAGTTCTGATACCTACGAAACGGAAGACTTTTGGGATATTGTAAATCGCGCTCCCAGCGTGAACGCGCTCCT
Organism: Acidobacteriota bacterium; assembly: GCA_038040525.1. Taxonomy (GTDB): domain Bacteria; phylum Acidobacteriota; class Blastocatellia; order Pyrinomonadales; family Pyrinomonadaceae; genus PSRF01. Next base: position 58,925 of record JBBPIC010000009.1, read on the forward strand.
AATCGAGGCTTCTTTTCCCGATTCGATGGCCAGCCTTGCCGAGGTCTCACGTCACTTCACACCTGCTTCGTTGAAGCGCGAGTTAGGCAAGTTGAATCACAAGGGCCTGGAGATCCTGGCGGTACACATCAAGCCCGCATACCGCGAGACGATCATCAATGAACTCAATGCGCTTGGAATCCCGGGGTTGGGTGTGATGGAACCCGGGCGAACTTACAACTTCTAATCTGAAGTAAAACAAACTGTTAGTTTGTGCTGCGTGGGTTATTGGAAACCCGGGTGAGGTTCTGTCTTCCGCGCTAAGCAAACCAACAGTTTGCTTTACCTTCGCACGTTTATCCGATCCTTTCGAATTCGTTCTGAGCGTGCTCTCCCTCAACTTCGTGCAATAACACGCGCCCGCTTGGCAGCAACTCCCTAATCCGAGCTGTCCTTTCCTGGCGATCGCGGCCCGGCATTAGCTCAGCCCTAAATGTGACTGTCATTCCCGGTCTTGCCCAAACGCTTAAAGGGTTGTCAGCCGCACGTTGTTCTTTCGCTCCCATTCGCTTTCTCTTTCTTAAAAAGGCGCCGGTAGCACCAAATGCTCCGGCAGCCAGCGCCAGGCCGCCCAGCAGAAGCTTTGTGCCCTTGTTCATTTAATACCTAATGTGACGCCACTACCGACTCGCACAGCGGGTCCATCCGCGCAGTGATTGTGGGAAGACCACTTAAAGCCCTGTCCGCGTTGATCTGAGTGTATGGCGTCCATTCGGCCGGGACATTTGCCTCAGCGAAAACAGCCTCTACCGGACACTCCGGAACGCAAGCATCGCAGTCGATACATGTTTCGGGATGAATAACCAGCATATCGTCATCGAGATGAAAAGCCTCAACCGGACAAACGAGTGCGCAGTCAGTGTATCGACAATTCACGCAAGGCTCTGCAACGACATAAGTCATTCAGATACGACCTCCTAAGTAGGACAGGCCTTTCTGCCTGTCATTCTTTTCTAAACAAATTGCAGACGAAATACAGGGCCACTATATTAAGCATGAACGGCAGACTTTTGAAAGACAGAAAAACACTGAGTACGGATGCAGTTTGGGGCGGTGTACCTAATTACAGAACCCAGCGCGGTAGCGCGGGATCCCAGAGGCCACTTAGCCGTAAGGTCGAAAACACTTCTTAATACTCAGTTTCCTGAAGGATCCCGCGCTACCGCGCTGGGTTCCGTACCTGATTACGTTTCACCTGAAATAATCAAACTGCATCAGTCCCAAACATTGTGTATGCGAAATCAGGTAGAGTTCCGTCAGTGTGTTGCGCGGAAAGAAGGCCGATGGAGCGAGTCACTGCGCAACCAGCAGTTGAACTCTGAACTTCTTGAGCATCAGTGAAGGTCATCTGCCTGATGCCAGGTGTGCACCGGCTTCCCAGTAGAGAAATCGTAAAAATTTAAGTCATTCTGGACCAACAACTTGGTGAGCAGAATTATCTGTCCGGTGTGCATCGAGAAATGCTCGGTTACGTGGAAGATGGCCGCGAGCGCAGTGCTCGTGGTCCCCTGAATCGGATATTCAGAAAGAAGTTTCTGGGAATCAAACCGGGCGAGCGTGTCATCGACTTTGGTAACTGTCTTACGGAGCAGCGCCAATAGCTCAAGGCGAGGAATAGTTCGGCGCTCATCAAATTCCGCCTGCCGCTGGCGCCCATCAGTCTCGCCTCCCAACCCGCACACTATCCACTGGTGCGCGTTTCCCGAAAGATGCAGGATGAGATTTCCAATGCTGTTCGACTGGGGATTTGAACGCCACCAAATCTGTCCATCACTTAGACGCTCCAGACAGCGTTCAATCTTGGGAAGATATTCTTCCGACAGATGTTGTCGCGCCTTGTGAATAAACGCCGGCGCAACTTCCGTTTCAGTGTCCTTGTTTAGGGTACTCATTTTAGGACTACGCCGCCAACATATGACTTTCCAGGGATCTACTCGGCGTCTTCCAAGCCGTAAGCGTCCTGCGGTTTCAGCTTATGTTTGGCCTTGCGGCCGGCGGGTCTGGCCTTCTCTTCCGGCTTCGCATGGCTCATCGGGTGCCCGGGCGGAGCTAAAGGTTTTCTCACCCCTTCAAAAATCGGTCGGGCTTTAGTCCCCTTGCGCGTTGAGGAAGATTTTTTAGGCATGTCCGCCGCTACCTCTGGAGCGGTTCCAGTGAAGTTGTTACGTTGAAGGGTTTTCGAATGCTATCGCCGCCGATGATGCGTGTCAATGCTATTGCAGTGCCGCTGGACTGGTTGGGAAGCAACAGGCGTACGGAGTACACGCTTTAGCTTGCGTGGTGGCGAAGAAGCAACCCTAAAGTCCTGGCTGCCTGGTGGCTGAAGACGCAACCTGAAAGTTGTACTCTATGCGCCTGTTGCTTCCCCAACCTAAGAGATGACAAAGACGCCTACGCTGCACAGAGTTCCTCCCCAGCTGCCTTTCAACGGGCAATCTGAGAAGGAAACTCAACTTGAATATGAAGGAGTTAAGCCTCGCTTGGTCGCGGGGTCTTAGGAAGCAGTGATTTGATCGCGTGGGTGGTTTCTACGCGGCGTTTCTGCTGAAGCTCGTTAACCCAATTCGTGACGGTTTGAACCATTTCGCGCGCGGTTTGAGCTTTTGTGTTTCCTTTTACGGCAGGCGTGGCTTTACGAACCCGCTCGTCCTTTTTAATGATTTTGATGGTTTTCTTTTCTGACATTTCTAAACACCCTTGTGTTTCCCCAATTATTATTACTTATGCTGATTAAACGATTTTCCCCTCGGAGAGTTCCCTGATTGTTCTCTGCCCCTTAGAACGGGTCGGTTAATCAATCTTGCATTATGACCAGCAAACGTCAAGCCAGAGTGGGTTAGTTCCGTTCGAATTGTACCGTTATAACTAGATTTACGATCCCAAGCAGGCAAATGGTTGGCGAAGTGGGGCCAAAATCCCTTCAATTCTTAGTCATGGACACTCTTTTACGGCCACGAAAGGGTGCTCGCGGACTACCTCGGTCTTGACCTTCATTTCGGGGTATCTCTCTCTCATGTCAAGCTCCCAAATCTTCTTTTGGGTGCCGTAGACGAAGACCCCCAGTACGACTGCCGCTCCGGCATTGACCCATTTCAATCCGTTGATCATGTACTTCGTACCAAACGAAATCAGCAAGCCGTTGATGATAATTAAGGCCAGCCGAAATTCGGTGGGTCCAAACTTCAAGTAACTGATCTTGAGTTTGTCCGTCGCGGAGAATGCCAGGAACGTGCTGAAATCATAGGCAGCAAACAGGGCCAACATCAGGATTAGTTGAAACCGCGAACGCTCGGGCAGGATAAAGGCATAGCCGATGAGGATCGAACAAAGGAAAAAATAGTCCAGCAGGTGGTCCATGTAGTAACCCCACCTCACCAGACCGGTGTTACGAAATTTACCGACCTTACCATCGTAGTGATCTGTTACCCATTGAAAAGCGATCATTAGAGAGACCATCCAGAGCCAGCGGATATTCCTGGCCGCCAGAAAACTGAAAACCATGATCAATAGCGACCAGAGAAGGGTCAGCATGGTCAGATGATAGGTCTCAAGCCAACCAGGGATTCTCGGGATAACCAGAGGCGCTAGCCTGCGCTCCAGCGGCGAAAGGAATGAAGTGTTTGTTTTATCTGCGCCGGCAAATTGTTGTGCTGCCATTATGACTCCCAGGATCGTGTCGTCTCTTTCCGCTTGGCCCTGGAGCAAGGTTGGGGCCATGGCAGATTCCGTCCCATGGAGCGCAAGTGGGAAACTTTCCCTCCTTTTAGTCCTTTGTTTTCGAGGTTTTTGTTTAGGCTACGTGAGGAGGCACTGCCAGGGAAGCCGGCCCGTCTTTCACTAGAAGGATTTTTGCGACACAGAATATGTCGGCAGTTCCAGACCGGGTCCCAGCGCCTTCGCCTTCCCAGACGGTAAAACGATCCACGAAGTCACACCAAACTTCACGAAAAAAGATTCGTGTCATTTCGTGGATCGTTTTCCTGTCTTTGCGGTTAGATGAAAACAACTGATTGGGAACTGGGAATTTCGAAGCGCCGGCGACAGCGCATATTCTTACACGCCAGCATGTCGTCAATTCTGACCATGTAGTCGCGGGATTTTTGGAAGCGCATTCGGTCGTGTTCGTTCGCGCCACGCGGCGGTCCTGGTTTCTTAGTTCGCTTGAGCCAACGGACTTCATATTCCAGACGTTCACGGCAGTGAGGACAACTGTATGTCGCTTTCTTCAATTCCTGCTTTTCGTTAAAGAAATCGCGCTCTTCCATTAGTCGGGTTGCTCCCTTAGAGTTCAGAATCCTATCCCACGCCGATCATTAATTCACCGAGCCAGCAGCCGCGCCACCGAGGCCACAAAACTTTCCGGATCCAGCGGCTTTGGCTCATAACCGTCGGCGCCAATCCCAAGCGTAAAGGCGGCATTGCCGGTTCCGTAACCCGTCGTCACCAGGATCGGGGTCTTCGCGATTTCAGGAGTATCACGAACATGGCGTATGACTTGGATGCCGTCAGCGCAAGGCATCTTTACGTCCGTGACGATCAAGTCGGGCGCCATACTGACCGCTTGATCGTAACCTCTCACCCCATCCTCAGCGGTGAGCACCCAATAACCATGCTTTTTGAGTGTCAGGCGCATCAGCTCCCGCTGCACATCGTCGTCTTCAATGACAAGAACAGTTTTCGCAGTTTTCATAATAAATATAAACCGCGAATACTCTCGAGACCGCGAGACTTTCCGCTTTCATTTATATTGCGATTACCTAGCCCTGGGCCGCATCGCCCAATTCTCGTAGATACCGAAAACTGTAAATACCGGTCTCGTGGCCATCGCTCCAGCGGAAGTTCAAGGCATAACGTCCTACAATACTTATGTCTGCTATAACCAATTCTTCTGACACGGCTTCCGGCTTTAACACCCGCTGGCCAGTCCACTCGTTAACACACTGCGCGCATGGGCAGGCACGTCTCAGCTCGGCGGCTTTGTAGGGACTCGTAACGCCGTCGCCCCAGGTGATATTCAGGCCCGTATCACCTACCTGCTTAATCTCCCGAGGTTCAATTGCCGGACCGCGTCTTTCAGTTGCTTCGATCATCTGGGTTGCGCTGCAAAGCGTGACAGGGCAAACCTGCCGCTGTCGTTCAATCTCCTGCTTTTGCTTCCTGCCCCTGTTCCTGGCCTTCCGCCATACGAACTGCCCGGGACACGGCGTCGGCAGTGATCTTGAAATGTGAGGCGTTCCAAGCGACCTGGCCGTTACGCAACACGATCACCTGTGGTGATTCATGGGGAATCCCGAGTCGATTCTCGATTTCATTCGAGACATCCCTGGCCCGCTGGACCTCTACGAGTGCGACGCCACCGTCAAATTGCTCCATTTGGTCTAAAGCCGCAGCACTGATTGGACAAGTCAGACTGTGCTTGAATATCACTACCGGCCGATCTTTCGACTGATTGGCCAACTCATCAATTGCTTTCTTGTCTGTAATTCTAAAGAAGTGATTTGCCATCTACCCACCCCTGATTTTGGTTGATTTGATAGTAGCCGATCGTTTTGTTTCGCACAAAGTACCGCGGGGCAGTAGCCCGACCGTAAGGGAGGGCGTGACGTCGCGTATGAACCCCCTTCCTTACGGTTGGGCTACTGCCCCGTTTCGTGGATCGGGTTTCCCAATCAAAGAAAAGCGGGAGTGAAAGCCTTACGCCTTCACTCCCGCTGATATGTTTCGAGTCAATTACTTCTTAGTAACCCGCGAAACCATCCCGGTAACCGTTCTCGAAAGCCTGACGGTAGTAGGTGGCATACAACCCTCGGTCGCCTAGCCGCGAACTGTAGTCACGACTTGCCTTTTGAAAGTTGTTCTCATCGCGGAAGTCGAATCGTTCATTTTTGCTTCGATCTTTCCGTCCTTCTTTGACGCCGTCTGCAAACCCTGCATTCAACGCGGTCTGACGAAGATGGATTGATCCACCGAAGTTGCTGTAGCCATCATCGTTGTAGCCATCATCGTTACGGTTGTAGCGCCGGTTGCGGCGATTGTTGTCCCAGCGATCGTCGACACGTTCCCAGCGACCGTCACGTCCACGCCGCCAACCCTCGCGGTCGTCATCACGGTCGCGACGGTCCCGATCCTGGTTCCGATTCCAGATGCTATTGTCCTGTGGATACCGATCCTGCGCGAAAACCGCTGCCGGCACCGCCACGAACGCCAACATTGCAATCATCAAAATGCGTGTTAGAAAACTTTTGCTATTCATAATCAATGTCCCCTCCCGTTTCCAAACGCTCGATTCGCAACATAATCGTTCGGGTCGAGCAATCTGCTACAGGGGTACATAACAACCAGCGTGCCATAGTCTAAACAGCAAATAGCCAATGAATATGAGGGTCAGACGGGCTGAAAACGACCGATTATACGATTAAGTATGAGACACACCGCATCGGGTATGTACAGTGGAGGATCCAGCCGATCACGAAATCGGGGCAGTAGCCCGACCGTCAGGAAGGGCGTTCATACGTGAAGTTACGCCCTCCCTTACGGTCGGGCTACTGCCCCGATGCAACCACACGAAAGCTCTTGCACTCACTGCCAGTCGCCGATCAGAACGAACGGCGCCCAGTAAAATGGCGCACTGTATTTCTTGCCGGCAATCATCGCCAGTTGCGCGTCGCGCATTGCGGTGGAAGGTGAACTGGCTCCGGCTGAAGCTCCCGGCGTAAGCAGTCGTTTGTAGAAGTCGGTCATCAGGTCCGCGGTCGATCTATCAGCAACCGACCACAGGCTAACTCCGACGGTTGGTGCGCCGGCATACATGAATGCGCGCGTGAGTCCCATGACACCTTCACCACGCTTCTCTTTGCCGAGGCCCGTCTCGCAAGCCGAAAGCATGACCAACGGTGAGCCTAATTTAAGATTGAAAACCTCGTCAGTCCGTAGAAAGCCGTCTTCGCTCTTGTTCCCAATCAACGAAAGTACCAGGCCCGTAAACTGCGGCCGCTCGGCATTCAGCAGGCCGTGAGTCGCGATGTGCAGAATGCGGTACTTGCTGACGTCCTTTGTGTCGATATTATCCTCGCTGGCCTCGAGGTCGAGCCAGATGTCTGCTTGCGCGCCGGAAAGTTTTGCGAGTTTGACGATTTGATCGGCTTCGGCACGCGTCCCAGCCAACCGCGCCAAAGGCAAGCCCTGCATCTTCGCGGATTCTGCGGAGGCCTTCGAATCCGTTCCCGTTACATCTGTGAGAGCACTTTGAATGCCCAATCCTCGAGTGTCGGAAGCGTTTGCCAGGGTGGTGCCTTTTGCACGCGTGTCGGCGGAATTGAAAACGGGATCAGCGAGGACCAGAATCGGACCCGCTCCTCGTGCAGTTTGTTGCTGACGGATCGCACCGATCACAGATGCCGACGGAGCGTAGACGATTTCATTCGACTTAATCAGATAAGGAAGCGATGAATAGTCAGTCACTTCAGGAGACTTCACCAGCGCCTCAAACGGAACGTAGTTGAGCGCGCCATCAGCCGCTATCAACAACCGCTTGGTACCAATTACGGAAGCGGCAGGCTCTACCACGGCCTTGTAGAGCGCATTGGAGGCCGGCACAAAGGCGGCCGCATCTTCAGCGAAAGGGGTGGCACTAACTCCCAGTCCGCGTTGCGAATCGGCCATGACATCAATACCGACAATTCGCCGTTGGAGTTTAGTCGGAATCAGTTGGGCGCGAAGGTCCGTGGCGAGTTTCTCGACGGTGGATCGCGAAGGAAGCTTGTATAACATCACTTCGTTCTTGCTCACCGCCCAGAGATATGAAGTCTCATTTCCCAGGCTGTACTCGAGCAGGAGTGTCTGATCATCCAGGACCTTCTGCTGCACTTCTGCGAGAGTAAGAGGTTTGGTGGTAGTCAGACTCGCGTAGCGCGGATTGGCCGTTCTGATTTGATTTTCAATGTTGTCAAAGTCAGTTTGCAGCTTGTCGAGTTCAGCTTCCAGTTCCGACGGTTTCCTTTTCTGCCGGTCCGCGACCAGACTTGCACCCGTTATTTCTTCCGCAATTGCCTGCTGGCGGTCCAGGTTTTCGTTTTTACGTTTGAGTAAATCTGCTGGAATGCCCTCGGTGATGGAAGTGCCGGTTTCGCTTAACAGGTCGAGCAACGAACGCGAGCGCGCCTGCTCCGTAACCTGAAATGCCTCGGCCGCGTATTCGAGAGCTTTGCCTGAAAGCGCACCACCGCCGGGCGACGACAGGAATGCCATTTCGGCGAGGGCGCTCCCGGTTTCGTCGAAGACATCCTTGGTGGTGGCCAGGAACGTTGTGCGGGCTTCGTCTGCGCGGAGACTTCCCGAACGCAATGTCTCGATGGCGTTGAGGGCCTCTCGATAATTAACGAGCGCCGACTCTCGCAGACTATTCGCCTTCTTCGGATCCTTCTCCTGGGTCGCCTGCAACCACAGACTGCGACCCTGCCCGCGCTGCGCCGGCCAAATCAAGTCCAAACGCTTATCGTCCCTGGCTCCCTTTGCAGCTTGTTCGTAGAGTTTTCCCGCATCCTTGTATTTGCCCTCGCGCACGGTGACATCACCAAGACTGGTGAGCGCGGCGGCGCGGAAGCGACGTGTCTGACCGAGATTGGTAAGCATTGGCAATCCGGCTTTACCAGCGTCAATAGCTTCCTGAAAATACTTACGTGCCGCGGGAAGATCGTTATTGGCGAAAGCGATTCGGCCCATGCCCAGGTTGTAGGTCATGTAAACGATCGCAATGCGATATTGGTCGAGCTCGTTCTTGGCCACGAGGGCGCCGCCGACCGCACTGGCTGCTGAGCCAAGTGCAGCGCTATCCGTCACACCACCAAGAATGGCGGCTGGCGCCATCCTGCCGAAAAGGCCCCCGGCTTTCTTGGCAGCGCTTTCGGGCTTTCTGACGGTCATTCGCGAATAAGACGAGGCGGCAGCACTCATCTGGCCCAAACGGTAGTTTGTATCACCGATCTTCGCGAGGAATAGTTGCGCGTTGAAACCTGTATCGCTGGCGCCGGCTGCCGCATCGGCAACTGTTCCTGCGGTTGAGTCGGCCATTCGAGCGGCTGTACTTGTTGCGGCGGCGTTCTTTTGTTCGTCACCCAAGGCACCGCTAAGTGTTTCGTAGGCTGTCTCATAATGAGTGAGAGCAGTCTTCGCCTGCCCCTGTCGCATATAGAGATCACCAAGTTCGTTGTGGACAGCAGCTATTCCCTTTCTGTTTTTCGCGGCAGTGTAGAGGTTGAGCGCAGTTTGGAATTGACCGAGAGCCTGGTCGGTTTTTCCTCGCTTTAGCAACCGTCTGCCTTCGTGCAGCGCTCCCGAAGCCTGGTCTGGTTGCTGAACCGCAGAGCCTGGCTCGGCCGGCGTTACCCCGGAAAAGGCCGCCGTGGCGGAACCAAATACAAGAACCACACTCAAGATAAGGGTCATGAATTTCCTGGCAGTCGTGTTCACAGCAATTTCTCCTACTATCTATTATGGGTTTTTGACTGGTGTTCCAATTTCCGCCTTATGATTCAAATCCAGCGGTGCGACGAGCATGTTTTTGTTTGTGGAAGTAGTCAACCTAATCAAAGAAGGTTCCGGGTCGTCTCGATTGAGACCTATTCCGCGGGTCGCAGCTTGGTGCTCGCCAGGCGTTTGAGCGGTTCCAACAGTTTGTGATTTGACGACTTTAGTCGGCTCACCCAGCTCTTTACCGATTTGCTCCCACACCTCTGTTCCAGGGCGCCAGGGACACTTTCCGGCATTTTCCCGGCAATAGGCGATTAGGCCGTCTTCCATAGGAACGCCCGCCAGCGGTTCCCGGGTGAAAACAAAATAGAGTTTCTCGGCGCCGCTGTTTTGATCGAAGGTGAACCAGCGCAACCGTTCTTCCGCTGCAAGGCTCGAAGGAATCTCGAAGGGTACGTGGCCCTGAATATAGTTTCCCGCTTCGTCCAGTTCAGGATCCGGGTAAATCATCACCGGTTGACCACCGTTGGTGGTATTGAAGATATACAGATAACCGTCCCCGTTGGTCTCCAACAAGACGCGTACTCGATCACCCTTGCGAAACTCGCGCGATGGATCCGTGCGAACCGCCAATCCGTTTGAGTCGCGCATGAACATCGTCAAACCCAAACCCATGCGTGGCCGCGATGAATTTACCGCAGTGCCCGAACCCGCAATAGTCACTGTGACGGTCTTCTCGCCGGTAACAGCCGGCGTTGTCGGTGAGGCAGGAGACGATACGGCCTTGGGTCGGCGTCGGCTCGGTTTCCTTGCGGACGTCGTTTTTTCCGTCGTCTTAGGTCGAGTAGTCAGGAAGGCTCCGCGGACGTCTTCCTCCTGCTGCGCTATTACCTGCAATGAACCCAACGCTGCCATGGCCAAAAAGAGACTAGGGAAGATGATTTTTTTTCTCATTCGTAAACCTTTTCTTCAGTTTAAAACTGTGTAAACGGCGAAAATCAATTGTGCTGTATGCGCACGGTGAAAACTACGGGAGCCCCTGGTTCCTTCGGCTGGGGCACTTTGATTACCACGGAAGGGCCCTCGGCATCCTGGTTATTCAGTTCAGTCACTGCTTCCCCTGTCTTGTACCGGGCAAGAAAGTCTTCAAACTCTCTTCTTTCTGTTTCACTGAGGGGTTTTCCGGTTGCCTGCTCGCTCAGAAACGCGGGGGCTTTCAATGGTTCAGGCGAAAAAATTATTGTGTAGTCTTCCGTACCCGGCTTCTTATCAAGTTCCAACCAATTTTGCAGGCCGCTGGGAAAGCTGAAGTCGGTCTCCCTGGTAGCCTGATTGCTGTCTAACCCGGAGATCGGCGCGGGCTTGTCGGTTAGAAACGCGGTGGGTTTGCTGCCTTCTCCCGGGCCCACTATGTAAATGTAACCATTTCCCTGAGGCTGAAAATGAAACTTAAATGCCTGTCCCGATTTCAGTGGCACCGCTCCGGCCACGCGCATCGGCTCCGCCACAGAAGCGCTGGGTAACACTTCCAGCCAGTAGCGGCCAAACTCCTTCATGGCCGTTGTGCTCGTGCCGGACGTGGTGCCAGCTCCTGCGGTCGTTCCGCCGCCTTCGGCCGGCTTGTTCTTGAACCAACTAAACGCCAGGAAACCGCCAATCCCAACTACCGCGAGAATCAAAACAAGTGCACCGGCGCCGGCCAGAGCGAGCGACTTTCCACGGGACTTAGGCTGTTCCCGAGGCGGTTGCTGAATCGTGACACTCGATGACATGTCCGCGGCGGCCGCGCCAAAGCGTTGCGCAGGCTCTGGCCGAGCTGAAACCACAGCAGGTCGATTAGCTGCGTGCGAAGGCGTTACCGGCGAGCCGGCGCCCATTGGGCTGGTGGGGATAGCGTCCGATCCGACGATAGTCGGCGCGTCCAGGTCTGACTGTGTATTGATAGCTCCCGGTATCTCCCTGGTGTTACCAGAGGAACTTCCCGCCGGAGCGACAAGAGTTGCACCTCCGTCGACGGTTCCGCTTGTGTCACCGATGGCGGCCTTTAGTTCTGAAGCGAGCTGACCCGCGGTGGGCTGGCGGTCGTTGCGGTCCTTTGATATTGCGCGAGTGATTGCCTGGCTGAAGGCAGGGGAGACATCCGGAGCAACTTCGCGCAATGGCGCCGGACTAACCGCCAGGTGTTCGCGCCTTAACTCATGAAGTGTTCCTCCGGAGTATGCGCGCTTGCCGGTAATCATCTGGTAGGCGACCAGGCCCAAACTATAGATGTCGGCACGGCCGTCAATCTCAAAATTACCGTCCCGCGCTATTTCTCCCCACTGCTCAGGCGACATGTAATAAGGCGTCCCCAGTACCTGCCCGGCCATAGTCAGTTCCGTCGTCCCGGTGTTCTCGGCGCCGGCGATTTCACGCATCTTAGCGATACCCAAATCCAGTAGCTTTACTGCCGCCTCCCCGCCTGACTTTCCAATCATGATATTTTCGGGTTTCAAGTCGCGGTGGACCACGCCCATCTCGTGAGCTGTGTTCAAGACGCTCATGATCGGATTAAGGACTTCAAAAGCTTCGGCGGGAGTGAAGCGGCCGCGTTTTTTTAACTCGGCATCGAGGGTCTGTCCCTCCACATATTCCATCACCATGTAGATAGTGCCGTCGGCTGAAGTCCTCAGATCGTAAACTGTAACGGCGTTGGCATGACGAAAGCGGCGGGCGGCCTGGCCTTCGCGCCTGAATCGTCGCAACCACTCGGCGTTGTTGCGCACCTCGGGCGGCAGAATTTTTATGGCGACGCGGTCCCCCAACAGAATATGGCGAGCAAGATAAACGGCCCCCATGCCGCCCTTACCGAGCAGGGATTCGATCTTGTATTGCCCATCGAGGACGGTGCCTACTAACGATTCTGCATCTTCTTCCAGGACTTCGCCGTCCGTGGGGCAAAAGCTCACACCATCATCGTATTTGGCATTGCAAACGGTGCAGTGTTTCATGTGGATCTGATTGCGAAGCGATACATCCAGCTTGAAGTTCTACGCGGTTAACACCATAGCAAGTTCTTCGGTTAAATCCCCCCGTTGGGAGCATCCTCGGGAACATCGAAGGCAGCTAGTCTAACATAGACGAGGCTTACGAGAGGACTCGTGGGTTACAGGTGTATAGAGTACAAGCTTTAGCTTGCGGCGGGGAAGAAGCTAGCCTGCATGGTGCCGAAAGAGCAACCTAATAAAGCTTGAACTCTGAACTACTGGCCTGCAGTTCAGAGTTCAAGCTTTAGCTTGCGGCGGGAGGAAGCCACATGGTTCGGGGAAGCCCTAAGCACCTGAATAAATTCGCCTGGCGTACTCTTCGACCATCCGATCGCTATTAAACTCCGGTGCCAGCGTAGCGATGGAGTGTTTCATCATCGAGATCCACTTGCGCGGCAGACCATCCTCGTCACGTTCATAGTAAAGCGGCACAACCTCGCTTTCCAGAACACTGTAAAGCGATTCGGCATCGCCGGCGTCGACGTTTGAGGCGCCGATTCCATCTCGCATGTCTCGACCGATCGCAAACCCATTCTCTCCGTCGTACCCCTCCATCCACCAGCCATCCAGAATGGACAGATTTAGTCCGCCGTTCATCGCCACCTTCTCACCGCTCGTCCCTGAAGCTTCAAGTGGCCGGCGCGGTACGTTCATCCAAACGTCAACCGACTGCACCAGCTGGCGGGCAATCTCATGATCGTAGTCCTCGAGAAATACAGCTCGGCCGCGGACCGCCGGGTCATACTTCCACGTGGCAACCTGCTGCAAAACGAGCTTGGCCTCACCATCCTGTGGATGGGCCTTACCGGCAAACACAAACTGCACCGGCCGATCCTCATTGTTAATAATCCGCAGCAGGCGTTCCGTATCGGTTAATAATAAGTTCCAGCGTTTATATCCCGCCACACGTCTTGCAAACCCGACCGTTAAGACCTCCGAGTTGAACATCTGCCGGGCCGCGTCAGTGTATTCCGCACTTTCGTCTCGGTTCAGCCGAGACAGAATTGAGCGCTGCCGAATAAAAGCGACCAGACGCTGTTTCAAAAGTGAATGGGCTGTCCACAACTCCGCGTCGGAGATTCGCGCTATTCCCTTCTTCCACTGATTGCGATCACGCAACATAACCGGCCAATTCTCGCCAACATATTTCTCATAAAGTGTCTGCAGCAGCGGCGCAGCCCAGGTAGGCACATGGACTCCATTCGTGACATACGTGATGCCAATCTGATCCAACTTTTTCCCGGGCCAAAGCTTCTGCCAAAGCGCGCGTGAAACCTCACCGTGTTTACGACTGACTCCGTTTGTGGATCGACACATTCGAATCGCAAGGGGTGTCAGCCCAAAAGGCTCACTCGCGTTTTTAGGATCGATCCGGCCCAGGGCCACAAAATCCTCATGACTCAAACCCAGCTCTTTTTCGTAGATCGAGCCAAACGATCGCTCAAGCAAACTAACGTCAAATTCATCGTTTCCGGCGGCCACTGGCGTGTGCGTAGTAAACACGCATCGCTGTTTCACCTGTTTAGCAGCGTCTGAAAAACTCAAACCTTGCGACCCGGTCAACTCCCGAGCCAGCTCAAGGGTCAAGAAAGCCGAGTGGCCCTCGTTGAGGTGAAAAACGCTCGGGTCAATTTTCAACTTTCGCAGCAATCGCACACCGCCAATACCCAGCAGCATCTCCTGGACAATGCGAGTCTCGCGATCGCCGCCGTACAAGTGTGCCGTCACCCAACGGTCGGTCTCTTCGTTGTCGGGGATGTTTGTATCCAGAAGGTAAAGAGCAACGCGGCCAACGTCCGCCCGCCACACCTGGGCCCGCACAACCCGCTCGCGAATCAGGACCTCTATTAACAACCCTTTGCCGTCTTCGGTCTTTACCTGATGAAGCGGCAGTTCGTCCGGATCAGTCTCGCCGTAGCGTTCTTCCTGCCAGCCCTCTCGACTTAAACGCTGGCGAAAGTAACCGTAGTGATACAAGAGACCCACCGCGACGAGTGGCAGCTCCAGATCACTTGCAGACTTGAGATGATCGCCGGCGAGTACGCCCAGGCCACCTGAGTAAAGCGGAAGCGAATTGTGAATGCCATACTCAGCGCAGAAGTATGCCACCGGATGTTGAGAACTTATCGTTCCCCAGGTTTGAGTCAAACTTGACGGGTCGCTCATGTAGCGATCGTAAGCAACGGTGAGCTTGTTTATCCTATCGAGGTAGACGGGATCCGTGGCCATCTCCGCCAGTCGAAACTCAGAAACGCGTGACAGCAGCAGACGAGGGTTGTGTTCACACTCCTGCCAGAGGTCCGCATCGAGATCGCGAAACACGCCTGGTCCATCAAGGGACCAGCTCCACCAATAGTTCCAGGAGAGATGTTCGAGCGCTTGTAGGGGAGTCGGAAGAATTGGACGCTCGACCGGGGGTTTCTTGTTCGGTTGTTCGATAGTTTCAATCACTGCAATTTGTAGGACAGGCCTCTGACGGTCATGTTCGGCAGCAAAACAAAACGGTTCTTATAGCATAGCGACGCCGATTATCTGAATTGACGTGAAAAATAGAGGCTGAATTCGATCCACGAAATCGCACTAAAGCGCTAATCCGTTCGTGTCGGTTGGTGTGATTTCGTGGATCGCATTTTGATTCGACCAGAACCAACTCAGACCGAGAATTTGTGGTGCTTGAGAAAGACGGCAGCATCCTGGGAACCAAAGAAAACCAGTCTCACTTCTTTTATCTGCCCGTCCTCATTGAGATAGCCTTCTATTGCCTCCGACGAGACTTTCGCGGCCTGAGGCAAAGGATAGCCAAACGCGCCAGTTGATATCGCAGGGAATGCTATGGAGGTCAACCCATGGCTGGCGGCTAGTTTTAAGGAATTTGTGTAACAAGCAGCGAGCAACTCCGCTTCCTTTCCCCGGTGCTGTCCGAAGATTGGGCCAACGGTGTGAATAACATATCGGGCGGGCATATCTCCGGCTGTAGTGATCACAGCATCGCCGGTCGGTAGGCCCTGCGGATACTGTGTTCGCCGAATTTCCCGGCATGCCTCGAGAATAGTGCGCCCGCCGGCGTGATGAATTGCCCCGTCAACTCCGCCGCCGCCCATTAGCGCGGCGTTGGCGGCGTTGACGATTGCGTCGAGAGTTTGGCGCGTTATGTCTGCGACGACTACTACGACGCGTCCGCCTAAGAATGTTTTCCTTTCACTCACAATCAAAGCCTATTCGCTTGAGGAGGTTATCGCCAATCCGGCGCTTGACCAAGGCGCACATCATTAGACCGATACATAGAAGAATCGTGTGGATCTGGATTGGGATGATAAGGGCCCGGATTTCCGGAGGTCCACTATCGCTGGAGAATACTGGGTAGAAGGCGACGCCCAAAAGGAGAATGTAGACTGCGGGCCATAAAGATGCAGCAGCCGGCAATAGTTTTACACTCTTACTCATCGGAGGCTGGGCGCTCAAGGCTGTCGCCGATGGCTTCGTCGCGCGGCTTAACTTCGATCTCGTCAAACATGTCCTGGCGCCGCAGTGCTTCGGCCACGCCCTTGGCCTTCAACTCGGTCAAAGGGCATTGTTCATCAATTCCGGCAATTTCGAACAAGCGATCGTCCAGCATTACAACGCCCAAAGATCCGAGCTTGACCCCTGGGGCGATTTGTATTTCGTCCATGTTATGAATCTTGAATCGTCCTGTTTGTTCGACCCAATCCTCGATGAAAGGATCGCGCAAGGCATGTTCGGCTTCGGATTCCGAAAGATACGCCCCCTCGACGATTAGACAATATTCGCGCACGTTGCCAGCCAGTTATTTGAGCTAGTAGTGAGCCTCTAGCAGGTTGGAAAACCTCTTTCGACCTAACATGCAATTTCCAGCGGTTAACTTTATCACCACGCTTCTTTCCAGACCAAGGAAATTATGGTGGTGGACCTCCAGGGGATGTTGCTAGTCAGATTGTTTGGCGGGGTCGGCGGTGTCGGATCGTTATTCATTGAGGTTGGGACGCTATTACAGAACCGAGCGCGGTAGCGCCGGATGCTAAAGGTTAGTTTCGTAAGAACCGCTGTCAGGCATGGTATGCGATCCAACAATTTGCCGAACGTAGTCTCCATCATCCGGCGCTACCGCGCTCGGTTCTGTATTGATTGTCACACCAGGACGACGATCCACGAAGGCCGACGAAATGACTCGGACTAATGCCGTTTTCGTGGGGGTTGGTGTGATTCGTGGATCGTTCTTAGGTCTTCGAAGCAAACTAACAGTTTGCTTTACAAAAAACCGCCGCGGGTTTCGATTCCGCGGCGGTTTCCCTTCTCAAGGTATGTTGCACTCCCCTTTATGAAACCCTCGTCGACTGCTCGTTTGAGCGTCTGTCTCAGGCGTTTGAAGTGGGAATCGAAACTTACGAATCCACTTACTCCCTGGAAAAACGCCTTTCCGCCTGTATCCTTTGCTAGGCGGTTCAACGAACTCTGGCCATAGCTCGCGGCCAAACGGCTGCGACTAGTCAACCCCACCGAGGGCGCGTAAAACGCATAGACCGCAACGTGGCGATCGTTGGCGTGTTTGATGGCCCGTTCCAGGTCAAGCGTTTGACCCGCGCTGGTGGTATCGAACCCGCGGGACGTGTCGAGTCCGTCGGAGATAAGCAGCACTGCATTCTTGTTTGTCGAATCTCCCTCAAACTTACTCAAGGCTTCGACAACCTCAACGTAAGGGTTATACGGCGAAGCCGCAGTGCTGGAGATTGGCATCCGCAAGGAGCGGGAAGCTTTCTCCAAATCGGTCGTAAACGGCTGTCGCACCTGCAAAGACCCCGAGGTTATATAGGCCACCATTACGCGCGATCCACTCGGAAGCGAGCGAATAAAATCGCGGGTAACTCCGAGTTCGTTGCTAACCTGCGAGGTAAGATCATCCTGTATGAGGATCGCCAAATTCAACGGCTCATAAACCCGACCGGCTTTTTTGTCATTTGAATCTGCCGCGAAGCCTGAAACAATGACCGTTAAGGCCAAAGCAAGCACTGCGACAAATGAAACTAATCTCCGATAAAACATGATTTTCCTTTCCAAAACTATCCAAATGCCTGGGTAAGTCTTTGATGCAAAACTCCGAGAAATAGATGGCTCGCGTCGCCTTTCGGCCACTTGCCTTCCCCTCCCCGCTCGGCTAAATTACTTCGCAACCCGGAACCAAAAAGCGACCGATGACGGATGACCGCCGACCGACAGCGCCGCCAGACATTTCTCGAGGGGGTACTCATGTTTCCTTTTAGTCCGTCGGCGGTCGTCCGTCAGCGGTCGCTCTCGATGACAAATGAAAAATGTTATATGGAAAATGGAAAATGGTTTGGATTTCCGCCATAGTACATTCCACGCTAACAGACAGGGATGTCTGTCCTACTTCATCTCTCGAAAGGAATTATCGTTATGAAATCCTACGCTACGGAGTCTATTCGCAACCTTGCGGTCATCGGACACGGCGACGTAGGGAAGACGCAACTCATCAGTTCGCTTCTCTACGTCGCCGGAGCCACACCGCGCTGGGGTAAGGTCCAGGAAGGTACGACAGTTACGGATTACGACGAAGATTCCATTGCCCGCAAAATTACACTCAATACCGCACTCGCTCACTTAGAACATCAGGATACTAAAATAACCTTTATCGACACCCCCGGTTACGCCGCCTTTGTGGCCCATGCACGGCCCGCCCTGCGCGTGGCCGACTGTGCACTCGTAGTGGTTGATGCTGTCAAAGGAGTGGAAGTCCAAACAGAAAAAACCTGGGCCTATGCAAACGAGTTTATCGTTCCGCGAATGATGGCCATCTCCAAACTTGATAAGGAGCATTCCGATTTTGGCGCGGCGGTTGAAAGCGCGCAGAAAGCCTTTAGCCGCGCGATTATTCCGTTTACCCTTCCGATTGGAAAAGAAAAGGATTTTCGGGGCGTGGTGGACGTGGTCCACATGAAAGCTTATGAGCTGGGGGCCGACGGAAAAGCAAAGGAGATCGACATTCCCACGGATGGTCGCGAATTTGTCGAGAAGACAAGGGAGCGCCTGGTGGAATTGGTGGCTGAATCCGACGACAGTTTGATGGAGAAGTATTTCGAAAACGGCACGCTCGACGAAGCAGACATACTTCCCAACATCAACAAGGCCATCGCGCAGAGCAAACTCTGCCCGGTATTCGCGGTTTCAGGAGAAACGCTGGTAGGGTTGCGAGCGTTGCTCAACGCCATCGTTGAGTACGCGCCTGACCCGGCCCATCATACGGCCGAATATGGCAGGCCAGTTGACGCCGCTCCTGATGCGGAAAAGATCGCGCGCAAATACAGCGAGACCGAACCGTTCTCCGCATACTGTTTCCGCACGGTTGCCGATCCGTTCGCCGGACGTATCAACGTCATGAAAGTCATCAGCGGCAAGTTGCACACCGACGCAAATGTATTCAATTCAAGTCGCGGCACAATGGAACGCCTGGGCATGCTGCATTCAGTCCAGGGCAAGCAACTCGACAAGGTTCCGGAAGTTCTCGCCGGCGACATAGTGGCTTGCGTAAAGCTGAAAGAGACGCAAACAGGCGACACGCTTTGTGATAAGCAAGCGCAGATTGTTTACGATCCGGTCGAGTATCCTGAGGCAGCAATTGCTTTTGCGATTGAGCCGAAGTCGCGTCAGGACGAGGAAAAGATCAGTGTAGCCTTGCATAAGATCCTTGAGGAGGATCCGGCAATCCACTTCACGCGTGACGCCCAGACAAAAGAGTTTCTGCTGTCCGGTTCCGGGCAGCTACACGTTGAGACAGTGGTTGAGAAACTGAAAAAGCGTTACGGCGTGGAAGTGACCCTTCATCCACCCAAGGTTCCTTACAAAGAGACTATTACGCAGCGGGCTGAAGTGCAGGGACGTCACAAGAAACAGACTGGTGGCCGGGGCCAGTTTGGGGATTGCAAGGTCGTTTTCGAGCCTCTGCCACGGGGCGGCGGCTTCGTTTTTGAAGACAAGATCTTTGGCGGTTCAGTGCCGCAGCAGTTTCGTCCGGCGATCGAGAAAGGCATTATCGAGGCGGCCCAATCGGGAGCTGTGGCCGGCTATCCCCTGGTGGATTTCAAGGTGCAATTGATTGACGGCTCGTATCACAACGTCGACTCCGATGAGCATTCGTTCCGCGCCGCCGGACGAAAGGCTTTTCGCGCGGCCATGGAGAAAGTCAAGCCTTCGATCCTTGAACCCATCATGGATGTTGAGATTTCTGCGCCTCAGGAAAACAGCGGCGACATCATGGGTGACCTTAATTCACGTCGCGGCCGGGTCCAGGGCATGGAGACAAGTGGCAAACAACAGGTAATCAAAGCCCAGGTGCCAATGTCTGAAATGCTCAACTACCAGTCAACACTGAATTCGATTACCGCTGCGCGTGGGTCGTTTCACATGCAGTTTTCTCACTACGATCCCGTCCCGGGAAATCTGGCACAGAAGGTCATCGAACAATCAAGGGCTGAAGGAAGAATTCGTGGCGGCGAAGAAGATGAGTAGTTTTCTTTGATGCGAAAGGTAAAATGGGCCACGAGTCAAACTCGTGGCCCATGCGTGTATAGACCTTCCTGCCTGACGGACTTTGGAATCAACCCGGGAGAACAAGACGATCCACGAAAGGACACGAACCAGCACGAAGAGAGGCCTCTTTCGTGTTACTTCGTGTCCTTTCGTGGATCGTCTTGTTCTCCCGGCGCGGCCAGCCGGCCAAACGAAAATGGTAGGACAGTTTAGTCACTTCACCTTGACAGGCTTCCATCCAACGTTCGACAGACAGGAATGTCTGTCCTACCAAATCTCTACTGCGCGACGAAGTTGTAGACCAAGACGCCATTCACCTTTACAGGCTGCCCACTAAGCTTGGTTGGTGGAAACTTTGCCTGCCTGGCCGCTGCAACAGCCACTGCCCGCAGCAGCGGATGCCCCGACTCGGCATTGGCGGAAATAACGTTTCCCTCTTCGTCTATAGTTACTTCAACGGTAACAGTACCGGATGCCTTAGCCGCACGGGCAATCGCGGGATATTCCGGGAGCGGAAGAGAAATGGCTTTTCCATTCAGGACCCCGCCGTTGATCCCCGCGCCCTGGCCTGTCCTGGGGGTAGGTGTATTTTCTATCACCGTATAATTAGCCGGCACTTCAAACAGATCGCGCGAGGGTTCGCTGCGGTTGATGTTCGTAAGCTGGTATGTGTTTTCGCCGTACCGTGGATCGCTGTGACGCGTCATTACTATTACCTGCAACTCAGGCGAGTCCCAACGTTCGCTGATGATCTCGATGGCCCGCTCGTTGCCGATTTCACCCGCGGGGATTGTCACCGTCGTACGAGTTCCTTCAGCCTCCACGCCGCCAATGTTCTGCTTTCCAAGAGACTCTGTGCGGGTATTACGGCCGCGCGGGCTCGTCATTCCCATCGCCATACCTGCTTCGGTGCGTCGCTTATCATTTGTGCCGGCAGACTGGATCGCAATTTTGTACTGTTCCCCATCCGGCGGCGGCGAGCTTACTACTAATTCCTTGTAGGATGATGCCGGGTCTTTCGAAGAGGAAACCCTGACACGCATCGGCGTCATTTTGCGGGCGGTTTGCGCGCGAGCATCAAGCGTGTAACTCGTTCCCGCGCCTGGATCATTAATGAACACCGTCAGCGGCGGCTCACCACCGCTCGCAAATGGTCCTATCCCTTTGAGCGTTTGCTCGCGACGCGTACGTCCTTCGGTATCCCGGTAGACCGCGGCTGTCGACCTGGTAACAATTCGGTTCCCGTCAGTTAAAGTCTGTACGCTCTCCGTCACCGCCTGCGCTGAATAAGGTGCGCCTTTGACGAGCTTTCCGCCAAAGCTCATTTCGGTGGCCAGAAAAACATAGTCTACAGGTTCCTGACCGTGCGCCCCGCCCTGCGCTATTGCCTCACGTTCGATCATCACGCGATCCGGTCCCTGCGGACCGTGGCCGTCTGGTCCCTGCTCCGTTCTTTGACGTTCAATCATTACGCGGTCAGGCGCAGGTTGGCGCTCCTGGGCCAATAAGGGTAAAGCGGTGGTTCCCATAAGGACCATCAAAGCTACACTGGCAAAAACTCGGAGATCATTTTTCATGGCATTCTTCCTTTATGTGAGACACACATTCTTGTCTGTCCTGGGGTAATGACAATTCGTCCGCTCGCAGCGGGCATTTGTCGGGTCTTTGAAGGGATCCAAATCAATGTCATTAACGCTGTGGCTTACAGTTCAAGCTGGAAACTGCGCATCACTGAACAAAGCGAATGGCGCGAGCCAGGCCATCAACACTTACCCACAGATCCGCTTTAACTCTCTCGTCATAACGTTCCATGTTTACCGGTAAACCAAACCTGGCCATGGCATAACGCGGCATTTCAACGCGCACCATCTGGGCGCCTTCCTGAAGGTTTGCTGTACTCGTATCGCCTAACGGCATGAAATCCGTCATCACCTCGGCCACCGCGTTAGCATTTACTGCAGTGAGACCCGGATCTTGAGTCGGTTTCGGTCGATGCTTAGCAACGAGCTTGGCTGCAGGGCGACGAGATGTGCGATTTCCGGGTCGCACCCGTTTGTCCTGGTTGAATGATAGAACCGGTGTTGAAGTGGTAAGCGGTCCTGGCGCGACCTGATGCGTCGCTACAGTCTCAAAAGGTTTTTGTTCACCAGCTCTTATCGGCAATGGAGCCGGCGTCGATGTCAACCGTAAGGCGATTAATCCAAAGGCAACCAGCAGGACCGCAGCTGCAGCCACGGCAATCCAACGACGAGTCGTGCCCTGAGCGCGGCCTGGCAGGAGCACTTGCCCGCGAAATGCTTCAAGCAATCGTGCTTCGACCTGGGCCGGAGTTGGGACCGCTTTCATCTCCTCTGCCAGGCTGCGGAGACCTAAGCTGAGCGACCGCTGCTCTTCCAACCGCAGCGCGCACGCCGCACAAGACTCCGAATGCGCCAGCACCTCTTCAAGCGCGGTAGCTTCAAACGGATGCCTGCGCGCGAGATCAGTCACACTATTTTCAAAGCTTTGACAATTCATGCAAAACACCTCGCGGTCTTTACCGTCTTGACATCTCCCGCTGCATCCTCACTCTCCACCGGTCGCAGCTTATCCGTTAAGAGTAAGCGGGCCCTGTGCAATCTCGAACGCACGGTTCCAATAGCGCAACCCAGGATCTCGGAGGTTTCCGCGTAACTCATCTCTTCCAGCTCACAAAGAACGACTACCTCTCGGTAACGTTCCGGCAAACTAAGTACTGCCTTTCTAACAGACTCTATAGTTTCAGTTCGTGACAATTCTTCCAGCGGCTTCGAGATCGAGGTCAACGAAGCTTCATCTTCGCCGTTGTCAGACTCAAGCGGAACATAAAAACGGTCCCGCCGCAGACGACTTAAAGTCTGGTTGCGCGCAACTCCGTACAGGAACGCGCTCAGTGAACCGCGAGCCGGATCGAAAACCTCAGTGCTTCTAATCAGCACCAGGAACACCTCCTGCGTAACATCCTCGGCCAGCGACCTGGACCCTGACATCTGCAGAACAAAGCGATAAATGCCAGCGTGGCGCCGTTGATACAACGAGGCAAAAGCATGCTCGTCGCCGGCTTTCATGAGCTGGAGCAGCTCGTTGTCAGAGGAGTCGTCTCGTCCATTCATCACGAATAATGTGCTGCCGTCTCTCATAATTCGCGCCAACGAGAAAGAAAGTTCCAAATACTCATCACCAGGACTTACCTCGGGGAAGTTGCCCCTCCTTGGAGTGCGGCGGCCCGGCGCCGCTTTGGCCTGCGGCGGCCTGGCGCCGCGACGTCACCAAAGAGGTCGGCTCCTTCGATTGTGGAATCGCCTGCAACCAGTCAACGGACCAAAGCGGCGCCGGGCCGCCGCACTCCAAGGAGACGTCCGTTTTACTGAAACTTCTTCCTGAATTCAGTGGCCCGCATACGAAGGTCGAGCCAATCGGGAAACAGCTGAGGCGATCGAAGCCACACGGCAAGCCACTCGGAAATTTCCTTTGCCTCTTCTCGTTGTTCGGCGCTGAGGACCTTGCTTCGCTCCGCCAGCAGAACCTCCCGGCGAGCTTTCGTCACAATGTCGCGCAGCCGATCGAGCTCTTTGTTGTCGCCGCCGATCTGATGTCGCTTCTCTTCAAGTTTGCCAAAAGACGCCACAGCTTGAGAAAGACCCGAGAAATCCAGGTGCGTCGTGAGACTTGAACCCAGATTTTGTTCTCGCCATTCGAAGTCACACTCAAACACCTCGGGATGTCGCAGCATAGCACCTTCGTCGGCGAGCGTTCGCGCTATAGCCGCGGGACTCTCAATAGCGCCTTGACCAAATCGTCCAAGGAGAGCCTGCTCAATCTGTTCCAGCTCGCTACGGCCTACCGATTCACAGTCGAGAGCTTCCCAAACCTCTATTATCAAGTCCAGCCTGGTTCGCGACTTCCAGTTGTTATGAGGTGGTTTCAAGTCATGTTCCCTGAATTCGTCATTGTCGGTTGCCAATTGCCCAAGTGCCGATTGGGTGTCCGCTAAAGGCCAATTGGCAATCGGTCCCAGCGCCAAAGGCGCGAAATGTGAAAGCCTGGGCCATCGGCCCAGGCGGGACCATATCAAACCCTTTAGCGCTGAAGGCGCGGGATGATGCTAAAGGCAGCGCAATCACCATTTTTTTCAGTTGCTAACGTTTTGTTTCGCGCCTTCAGCGCTGCCAAGTTCAGGGACGCCTCACCCAGGGCGTTGCCCTGGGCTGTTACATCTCGCGCCTTTGGCGCTGGAAACCGGACTTTTCCCACGGTCGCTACCGCGGAGGTGATACTGACCTAATGACACTTTAGAACGAAGTTATGACATTATTCAGCTTCGCTTCTTCCGTCCGTTCCTGTAAGTTAAACTCGGATTATAATTTAAGGCCAACAATGTAGTGCAAAGTAATAACCCAGCCGACCGAGTTCGCTCGCTGCTCGCACGCACAGCCCAGTCGTTTGCTGACCACCCGTTCATCCCACATCCTATCTTCCGCAACGGCCACGCCCAAACGCTGGCTGCTTTCGCCTGGCCCCGGAGGTATCGCTTCGAATCGCCACAGGATGAGGAGCGAATCTTCGAGGTCGCATCTGACGTAAAGGTCCTCGGCCACTGCCGCTGGCAGGCAAACCGCCAGGAACATCCCACGATCATCGCTTGGCACGGCGTTGAAGGCTCGAGCGCATCAACTTATATGATCGCCATGGCCGACAAGTCGTTCAACGCCGGATTCAATATCATCCGTATGAACCTGCGAACGTGCGGCGGGACCGAGCATCTAACTACGACGATTTATCACGGTGGTCTAACTGAAGATCTGCGCGAGGTGGTGCGGCAATTAATTGAGCAAGATCATCTGTCGCGCATATTTCTGGTGGGCTTTTCACTTGGCGGTAACATGGTTCTCAAACTCTCAGGCGAATATGGCGTTGACCCACCCAAACAGATTCTCGGGGTTTGTGCGGTTTCTCCATCAGTGGATCTCACCGCCAGCGCCGACCAGATCGTGAAACGCTCGAATTGGATCTACAATCAGGATTTCGTTTACCGATTGAAACAGCGACTACGGGCCAAACACAAACTCTTCCCTGAGCTCTACGACATAACCGGCCTCGACTCAGTGCGCACCCTCAGGGAATTCGACGATCGCTTCACCGCAAAGGCCCACGGGTTTACCGGCGCTGAGGACTATTACTACAAGGCGAGTTCTATTAGGATCATCGATCAAATTCGTCTGCCGGCACTAATAATCCACGCGCAAGATGATCCCTTCATCCCCTTCGCACCCATTCGCGATCCGGCCATCACCAACAACCGATACATCCTTGTCATCAGCCCCGAACGCGGCGGCCACGTTGCCTTCGTTTCCCGCTCTGCCAACGGCGAGGACCGTTTCTGGTCCGAGAACCGCGTGATCGAATTTTGTAAGCTGGCGCTAGGGAGCTTCTAATTTGTTCTGCGCTGAACCTCAGCCTGCTGTGTGGAGACAAGCTAGTTGGCGGTTGCGAGAAAGCTAGCGTGCGTGGTCGCGAACGCGCAACCTGAAGGTTGTACTCTATACGCCTGTTCGTCAGGGGGCATGAAGTCAGTACCACCACGCGGTAGCGGGTGGGTCGCATGTAAATCTATGCGGCAACTAAGGAAGCGGACCCACCCGCTACCGCGTGGTGGTACTGACTTCATGACACTATGGTCTCAAGGGAAGCGTTTGCGATACTCGACGGAATTCAAGAAGCCGTTAACCATAATGCGGTAATCGCCACCCGTGGTGTTCATCGTCTGGATCCAGCTTAGATATGACACATCCGCGGTGCGGCGCAGATAACCGAAGTACTGCCACGAAATATTGTTAGTGCAATTTCGTGTTGTTTCGTGGATCGCAGTTCTGTCGGACCAGGTTAAGAATTCCTTCCTTCCCACCGATGAATCGCTGGGCTACTTTCATCCGTCACGCGGACAGGGAGCTAAGCACTTTGTAGGCAACGCCCCGGGTAGTCAACTCACTTTTCGATCTTCTTAATCAAACGCAAGGCATGGTTGCGGGCGATGAGGGGCAAATATTCATCTGTGCTGATTTCCTTTAACAGCGGAAGCAGTTGTTTAGGATCGGAGAGGCCGTTGCGCTTCAACAGGAGTTCAAATCGCTCCATCAGCTTGGGAGCATTCAGAGGCTGGCTTTCGCGAGATACAGAGATGTCGAAAAGCAGCATCGCCTGATCGGCCACCCGTCGATACTCATTAACCAACGAAGTAGCATCCTTGTGATTGGTCCAGTTGAATTCCGCAGTGCGATTCAGTGTGCCCTGCTCCATCTTCAGCCGCATGGTGCCGAGATGCGGATACTCTCTGTCCGCCTGGTAGTCTTCCTTAGACTCGAGAAAACGCAGCATCTCCCATAGCGCCGAAATCCGCGAGATGGTCGCCGGCGACAGATCGAGGGGTTCAGTAACCGGCGTCTCCTCGTTCCGCTTTTCAAAACTGATAGTTCCACGGCCGGCGGCATCGTGCTCGATCAGGATGCGCCGCACAAAAAATTCCGGCTGCGTAAACTCGTAGGAGTAATGCGCAATAGCTTTGTTGCTCGAATCGGACGATGCCGGACCTAAAACTTCCGGACGCGTATTGTGCTTGTTTCCCGACGGCTGTTGAGCAAAAGCAAAGGCCGCCGCGCTCAAGATAACTAACGCGGCGGGGAGCAGCTGGACGATTTTGAAATTCTTTATGGTCATCAAACTTTCTGCGGCGCGTATTCTAAGCGAAGGGGGAGCAAGTTCCTAACCTCGCTGAGACCGTTTTCCGGTTTAGTTTTTTTTGCGCGAGGACGGACGGTCCACGAAATTACACGAACCAACACGAAAAAACGTTAGTGCAATTCGTGTGACTTCGTGGATCCCTAGAAGCTTCTTCCCCAGCGCTCCGCAAACTAACAGTTTGTAGTGCGCCTCCTTGGAGTGCGCCGCCTTGTCGGCGCTTTGGCCCGCGGCGGCCTGGCGCCGCTTCGTATCGCACCCATGCTAGCGTCGAAGGTTGAGGTATTCCACGGTTGACCAAAGCGCCGACAAGGCGGCGCACTCCAAGGAGGCGTTACAGCCAAGTAAAAAGGCGGGCTGGGCCCGCCTATAAGCTCAAACTTCGCGATAATTTAGCGTGTACAGGCAGGAATGCCTGTCCTACTCAAACTTCACTGAAACCAGTTTCGAAACACCCACCTCTTCCATTGTGACACCGTAAAGCGCCTTCGCCATCTCCATCGTTCGCTTGTTGTGAGTAATCACGATGAACTGCGTATTGGTGGACATCTGCGCAACCTTATCCGTAAATCGACCTACATTGGCTTCGTCGAGGGGCGCATCAACCTCGTCAAGCAGGCAGAACGGTGAAGGCCGATAGTGGAAGATGCCCAATACAAGCGCCAGAGCGGCCATCGCCTTTTCACCGCCCGAGAGCAACAAAACATTCTGAAGTCTCTTGCCCGGAGGCTGGGCAATCACATCGATGCCGGATTCGAGTACGTCGTCAGCTTCAATCAAACTCATTTCGCCGCGGCCGCCCCCAAACAATTCCAGGAACAGTTCGCTAAAGTTTTTATTGATCTGTTCGAATGCGTGACGGAACCTCTCGCGCGAACGTCTCTTAATCTCGCGCAAGGCCTCTTCCGTCGAAGCAATACTGTCGACAATATCCTGACGCTGCGTTGAGAGGAACAACAAACG
The DNA here is from genome assembly GCA_038040525.1 of Acidobacteriota bacterium. GTDB lineage: Bacteria > Acidobacteriota > Blastocatellia > Pyrinomonadales > Pyrinomonadaceae > PSRF01. The sequence continues at coordinate 86,734 of JBBPIC010000009.1, forward strand.
TTCTTCGTTTTCCGCCAACTCTTCCAGCGCCATCATGTTGACCGCGCCGAAACCCTCAATGCGGGTACGCAATTCCTCGACACGCGCGTGTGCCGCATCAAGATCAAACTGCTCGTCGACGGGCTGCTCGCGCGCAAGCTCTTCCAACGACTGGTTCAACTCAGAAGCACAATTTTCACGAACAAATGTAAGCCGCGCCTGCGCCTCAGCGCGCTGCACCTCAATCGCCGCTCGCGAATCCCGAACTTCGGCTGCATGCTTGTTCAGATCTGAGAGCTGCGTCGCCAGCGCATCAGCTCGCTGACGCGCCTCGTCAAGACGCGCAGTAAGCGCCGATATCTCCTGCTCCTCTTTTTCCTTCTCCTCGTTGACCGTGCTTGCCTGGCGCAACAGGTCAGCGATTGACTCGCTCAGCACCCCGATGCGCTCAGTCGTATCCACGAGTTCCACTCGATGACGCTCGACCCGGCCGGCAACGTCCGCAAACTCGGATTCTATGCGTCGCAGTTCCGCCGCAGTACTCCGTCGTCTTTCTGTGGCTGCCGCAGCGGTCGCACGCTGGACCGCCAGGCCTTCGCTCTCGGCCTCGGCCGCACGGCGAGCTTCGGCGAGCACCGATGTCGCACTGCTTACAGTCAACGCAGCGGCGATGCGCGCCGACTCGGCCTCTTCGGCATCAGTGATGGCAGCCGCGCGACGGCGTTCCACCTCGAGTCGTTCGTGTTCAACCCTGGCGGCGTCATCGGCCACGACCTTCAGGTGGCGTTCAGCGCGTTCGATCTCGTGTGCGAGATTCGTCGCCGTGACCTGCCGCGCCATCGCCTCACGCTCCTCGCGTCCGATGGCCTCATTGAGAATGACCACAGCGTCTTCAAGTTCCACAAGGCGTGTACGCGCTTCGGTGGCAGCCTCTTCGGCTGACTTCGACTCGGTACTTAAAACTTGCGCGCGCGCTTCCAATTCTCGAAGCTCACGCTTGAAGGTCAATAGCCCGGCGCCTTCTTCCAGAGCGCGCGCATCTCCGGCGCTGACAAATTGACCGCTCGCAACCCAGTCGCCGTTGAGCGTGACGTAAACCTGTCCGGTGGCCAGCGACTTCGTCATGGCATCGTCAAGACTAGAAGCCAGACGCGCGTTCATTCTCTCCGGCAGTGTTCGCTGAAGAACCGATAGCAGTTCGCGCGGGGCTCCCAGAAGATCTGAGATTTTGAGGTCGTCAGGGACGGATTCGTTTTCGAAGGAGATCGACAACGCCGGCCGTTCTTCGACTTTGCAAGCCAGGGCGTTGGTTTCATCACTTCCGCCGTGAAGTCCTGCAACTAAAAAGCTGGCGCGTCCTCCGTTGTTTTCACGCAACCATTGGGCGGCCCTCGCGGCATCGTCCGGCGTGGGCACCACAATCGACTGCAGTGTAGATCCCAACACACCTTCCACCGCTCGCTCCCATTTTGCTTCGACGTTTAGCGCGTCGGCTAAGGTGCCGATGAAGTGGAAATTGCGCGGCGCAGCGTCCTCGGAAAACATCATTTGGACCGCGCCTGAATAGTAAGCACGACGATCGTCGAGCTCTTTCAGGCTTTCCAGACGATGGCTGGTACGCGAATACTCCTCGCGCACGCGCGTCAGTTCTGCTTCGGTGTCGCTGACGGCCTCGTGTCCCTGTACAACCGCATCGACGGCCCGCTCCCGCTCGGCGTTTAGCTGCGAGATGTGCTCCCTCGCGGAGCTAATCTCGATGCCGAATGCATCGGCATCGGCCCGACGTTCCGCATGTTGAGTCGCCGCACGTTCGCCTTCATGGCCCAGACCTTCCGCCTGCACCGCCAGGCGCTCGAGAGTGCCTTCCAGCTGTCGGGCAATCTCCCGCAGCCGCTCGGCGACTCCCGTGTGCATAAGTAATTCTGTTCGCGCTTCCTCAATTTCAATTTCCGCGGTCAGCGCCAGCGAAAGCTTACTGCTATACGACTCCTCAGCGGCCCTCAAGCCGGCGGCGCTTTCATCAGCTTCCGTTCTCAGCCTCGAGTCATCTTCCCGCAAACGCTTACACTCGGCTTCTACGAGAATGAGCCGCTCTGAAAGCGCCTCGATCTCGAAGCTCACTTCGTTCTTTCGTTTTTCAAGCGAAACTACCTGCTCTTCCTGGTAAGCACGCTCACGCGTTTGCCGGTCACGCCGAAGCACCGCTTCCGCGGCGGCGGCGCGCGAGGCTGCCAGATCGTCTTCCGTCTTGCGCGCTTCCTGAGTTGCGTTGCGGGCCTCTTCCTCCTGCTGGGCCAACTCAGCGGCAAGGCGGCGCTCGATCTCGCTCGCTTCGGCCAACTTTAATCCTGTTTCATCGAGCAGCGCGGTAAGCTTGCGGTCCTCCGCGACATACACATGACGCAACAGTTCACGCAGCTCTTCTCGAAAGACGTGATAGCGCCGGGCCTTTGCAGCCTGCCGCCGCAAACTATTAACCTGACGATCTATTTCAGAAATAATGTCGGAGATTCGCGAGAGGTTCGAACGTGCAGATTCCAATCGAGTTTCGGCAGCGCGCTGGCGTACACGAAACTTGGTGATGCCCGCCGCTTCCTCAATGATAGTGCGGCGATCCATCGGCTTAGCGGAAAGAATTTGACCGATGCGGCCCTGCTCAATGATCGCATAATGCCCGCCAGCCAGACCCGTACCGGAAAAGAGATCCTGAATGTCGCGCAAGCGACAGGCTTTGTCATTCAGAAGGTATTCGCTCTCACCGGAGCGAAAGAGTCGCCGCGTGACGGAGACCGATTCCCCGGGCGCAAATTCCAGCGCCAGATTTCGCCGGCGCCAATGTCGTTTATGGGAATGATGTCTGGGTGATGCAGTTGGAACGCCGGCCGTCCCGTTGTCACCACCCTCGATTTCGACAATCGCAGGGTCAATAGGTGTGGACCCGGCCGAATCTACGCCGGCGGAGACCACCAGGGCCTTTCCGGTGCCTGCCTCTGGAATGATCGCGTCAAGTTCGACCACTTGCTCATCAATCTGTTCCAGCGTCGAGTCAATATCTTCGATGTCGGGCTCGTGTTCAATCACCTCATCCCGGACCATGTGCATGACTACTTCAGCCATGCCACTCGGTTGCCGGTTTCGCGACCCCTGGAAGATGACATCCTTCATCTCGCCGCCACGCAAGTGCTTCACGCGCTGTTCGCCCAGCACCCAGGCTATGGCGTCCGCAACATTGCTCTTGCCGCAGCCATTCGGCCCGACAATGGCGGTAATGCCATCCCCTGTGAAGAGAATTTCAGTGTAGTCCGCGAAGGATTTAAACCCGGTGATCTCGAGGCGTCTTAGTTTGAACATGCGAGAAAGCGTCTATTGTGGCCCAAGCCCGAACTAAAAGCCGAATCGGAAAAGGCCGCGCACGGGTGTGTCAATATAAGAGCGAGGTGCTTAGAATGTCAACCAAAACTTGAGGTCACTTCCCTTTAATGAAGCAGATAGCAAAGTTAACACCCATTGCTTAAGACGGCGTCCCCGGTGAGGTGGAGCGGCTTTTTGTGGCGAAGACCTAGGGCTGCACCGGGGAAGGTGCGGCCGAGTTTTCGCGCTGTGGGGCAAGCATTAGATCAATCCCCTTCCGAATCCCGTCCGGATTTGTCGCTTCCGGCCTCAACTTGCGGCCATTTATTAGGATGGCGGGCGTGGATTCAATACCGAGGCGAACGGCTGCGTCTCGGTCGGCTTCAATCCGAAACCGGACCTGATCACTATCGAAGTCACGCTCAAAGCGGGCCCTATCCAACCCCAGATCCGTAGCAAACTTAACGAACGTCGAGTTGGGAGTTTTGTCGTCTTTCCAAAGATCCTGGTTCTCATAAAGCATATCGTGCATTTCCCAGAAGCGGTTCTGCATCCGGGCGGCCTCCGCCGCCTGGGCCGCGGCAAGTGCGTTCTTATGAAGTTCTGAAAGCGGAAGGTTCCTGAAGACAAAATTAAGTCTTGGGCCAAACTCCTGCTTCAACTGTTTTAGCGTGGGATGAAGCTGGGCGCAGGGCGGACACTGATAGTCTCCAAACTCCTCGAGTTTCACGACGCTGCTCGCGCCAGAACTTGGATCTTGTTGCTCGGGGACATCGTAGGTCGCTTCGTCGGGCTCGCTCGATCCCAAAAGGATAGCCCCCGCGACGAGTGCGAGTCCGAGGACGCCGCCTATGATTAGCAATGCACCGTATCTTTTATTGGTCATCACGATTCGACATCGCCTTCGTTACAGAACCGAGCGCCGGTAGCGACGGATGCTAAGGCAACATAACTTCTAGCAGCCTGCGAAAAACTAAGGACGATCCACCAAATGACACGAAGCGACACAAAAAAGGTCCTCGTTCGAGTCATTTCGTGTCCTTTCGTGGATCGTCCTAATCTCCTTCATAAAATGATTCGCACTTTCTCAGCAACCCTGCTAGACCTTTTAAGTTGCTTCAGGCATCCTTACCTACCCGCGCTCGGTTCTGTAACTGGCTATTTAACGAGTTCTCTTCTGGTAAACAGCATCAATTCCACTCCAGGCCTCAAGGAAAAAGTCCCTGCCGGATTAGATCCTGAGTGGACCTGCTGGTACCGATCACCAAACATGGTTTCGACCTCCGCAGCTTGCCCCTGAGTCGCGACAATGATGGGCTCCGTTGATTGACTCATGCGACCAAAATAACCGACCCGATTGTAATCTCGAAGATACCACGGCAAAGGCCAGTACTCCGGCGCCACAATGGTAATTCCTGTTTGGTTTCCCTGATGTGTTCTCTGCGCAATGCGTTTAATCTCATCGACCATCTTGACTAAGTCACGGCGGGTGTGCGCGTAAACATAAACGTAATATTGATTATCATTGTCATAATTACGGAAGTTCAGATCGAATGTCTGATATCCGGGAATGAACGTCTTCCAATGCACCTTCTCCTCGGTGTATGCCCTCATTAGCCCGGGCCCCAGGCCGGTCACAATTAATAATACAAACCCTAAGACAAGCAGCCGTGCACCTCGGCCCACCTCAAACCGCGTCAACCCTTCGTAAATCCACTGGACCGCATAACCGCTGCAGAGTGCCAAAGGAACGATGAAGTTCAGCACCAGCCATGGCGTCTTATACGCAATCAGGGAATAGGCAGTGAGTAGTCCAAAGGCCCACAGCGCAGAGAACAACGCGAAAGCTCTGGTAGACCTGACGACAGACACCATCGCGCCTATCGCCCCGAGCAACAGCACCGGCGACTCCTGCAAGAGTAACCACCAGACATAAGTGGAGAGCGGGTGCACGTGGGCTTCCTTGCCGGTCTTCGTCCAAAACTCAAACGTCTTGATCGCGTCCCACACGCCCTTCGGAAAATTCTTAAAGAAGGAGGAGTACAAGAGAACATTCACGGCAAGGAATACGACCAGGGCAGCTACCAGCCAAAGCGCAATGTTTGGCGGTCCGCCGGCCCTTGCCACGAAGCCAGATTGTTGCGCTCGTGAGTCCGCGCGGCCTTTCTTTCGCTTAGGTGCGCCGGAGTTCGCCGCCCGCGTTCTGAGCAATCGATACACGTAAGTCAACACGAGGGCCAGAAGCAAAACGATGGCCGATATGATTGCGGTCTCTTTGGTGGCGAAGAGTAGTGCAGCGGACAAAGCTGCAATTAACAAGTAGATTGGATTAGCGCGCTCATAGTATCTCAATCCTGCGACGACCACGCCCAGGGTGAAGAAGACGAACAGGCTTTCGTGAATAAAGTAGCGGGAGAGATAAACGGCACCGGGAGAAATGGCTAATAACGCCGCTGCGCTCAGGGTGGCTAGAGTTCCCAGATTTCGCCGCAGAGTCAAAACCAGCGCCACAGTTGCCACCCCAAACAAAGCAGGAACAAAACGGATAGCCTCGGTGGTCAGTCCGACGCTGTTTTGCGTCTGCACTCCAAAGAGGACCCGCAGGAGCCTTGGGAAGAGCGCTGCAAAGTAATAAAGAGTAGGCCCGTGATAATTTGCGGGATCGTAGTGATAGAACCCTTCCCTTACCAGCCTGACCAGAAAATTCCCATTTACACCTTCGTCGTGATGAAGCGGAACCAGGTCCAAATCGTAAAAACGGAGAAACGCAGCCAGCAGAAGAATACAGACGCTGGCGATTACCCAGAATCGTTTGGAGATATCCAGACCGCTGCCCGTTTGGGAAGGAATAGGCTCTCCCAGCACCGATTCAGGCGAAGACGTTTCTGGAACACGACGCTTACGGCCGGCCGATCTTGTAGAGGCGATACGCACCTACTTCTCCTGCAATTTCAAAATTTGAAAAGAATTGATCATTGACGGGCATCTGACTTCGCTCAAGCGGACTTACCACCACATAGTCAACACCGTATTTGCGCAAAATCGACAAGGCATCCGGCGAACCTGCGTACACTCTCCTGATTTCTGTCTGCCTGGGAACGAATTCCAGACCATGCGACCAGATGTGCCCGGGATAGCCCATCAGCGATCTTCGTCCAGTCAGGAACACCGGATGATTGTGAACGGGAGCGTGCATGACCAGGGCCCTCGGAGTTGTCTTGTCTTTTATCGACTCGGCAAAAGCAATGCCTCTCGCGTCAAACACCCCAAGCTTCGTGGATCTGAACATTATTGTCGCTACGTCAAGCGCTCCCGCTCCTATCAGACAGACAAACAAGATACCGGCGGCCACTCGCTGCGTGAGACCCTGCTTCCATAGCCGAGCTAGTAAGAGCGCTACCAGCGGCGCCGAACCCAGCCACCAGTAGAAGAGAACTTTTATGTTGTCCCAAATCCACGGCGCCAGTTTCAAGACGTTGGGAACGATGAAGCAAAGCATAAACGGCAAAAAGAACAGCAATAGTCTGCGCGGGATAAGCCGCTGTTTGCCGCCCCAGAGAAGCGCCGCAATGGTTAGGGGAATAAACAGACCGGAATTCTTGAACCAGAACCATATTATGTCTTGGTTGCCGTGGTCCCATCCAAAGTGCCATTCAAAAAACCGTTTCGCGTCAACCGCACTATTGTGGGTAGACCACCATAATTGCGGCAACGCGAACAACGAAGCAGTAATGAAGAATGCAAACCAATGACGCCAACGCCTTTCCAGAAGCGCTATGCCGGCGCCCACCATCATGACTACTACGAAGCTGTGTGCATGAACCAACGGTAGGAGGGCGGCAACAAGCCCGGCCGCGATCATTCGTTGGACTGAAGAGATACGGGGACGCGGGGACCCGGAGACGTCGAGCTGGCTCCCTCGTTTTGCAACACCTCGCTCTTTGTTTTTCTTTTGAGACTTCTCGAGTTTGTTTTCCTTCCTCGCGTCGCGGCCCCGTGTCTCCGCGTCGTTCATTGTCGCCGCGTCTCCCTGTCCCCCGGTTTTCGGTCCTCCAGACAGCCACCACTGAGTAAAGACTATTACCGCCAGGGGTAGACCAAGTAAAAAGCCGCGCTGCGGAATGAGCAATGTGGACATGGCGTTTCCCCAACGCCATGTCGTTTCCGGGATAATGGTGAACGAACTTGGGAGGGCCTTGAGAAACTCTGTGAAGCTGTTAGTATTCGAGTACGTGGTCCACAAGAATATCCACCCCAGTCCGCCATTAAGAAAAACCAATAACGGCGTGATCACCGCTGCCAATCGATCGCGTAGCATCACCAGGGCCCAGTTATGGACCAGGCCAAAGAGCGCCAGCCCTACGACAAAGTTTTCCAGGAACATCGACTGGCGCAAGCTGGCGCCGCAGTACACAAAGAGCGCTGAAATAAAATCCGTGAGGAAAGGGTAGGTGAAGAACACGCCCGCATAGGTGGGATCCTCGGGCATGAAGTTATTACCGTAGACGAAACTGGTGATCACACTCAGGTGAAAGGGCAGATCTCCATAATTGTTAGGTAGCCCCGTGTACATACCATCCGGCTCCAACAGCATTGCGCGTTGAAAGCAGGTCCACAGAACCACTGCCACCATCAAATACAAACTTGTATAACCGACGGGTATCTGAGCGGGATGAAGCAGAGCGTTACGAATGGCCTGGTAGGTCGACGTCAGGTCAGCGTAAACCATCTCGCGATGCTTTCGGTTCCCGAACGACAGCAGCGGAAGGCCAACCAGCAAAAGGAGGGCGAGGATGATTGTTACCGGCGTGAGTCCTAACAGTGAAGCCAGGGCAAAGCCTACGAGTCCCAACGCGGCGATTCCAATACACGCACCGGCACAGAGCCGGGCCGCAAACGCTGCCTTTTCTTCGTAGAGGTAAGTGGCTAATGTGCCGCCAGCCGTTACCAGCAACACGACCGCAAGCGAAATGATCACGCAGTGAGAGACGGCAAGTTAACTAAGATCGGCAAACCCGTCTGTTCCTTTTCTTTTCTTCCACGCAAAAACCGAAGGACGATTTACTGGGCCGCGATTATACGCGAACGAGGATTGAATGCAGCAGTTTTCCAAGTGCATAGGCAAACGATGCACGAACACACACGAACTACCACGAAATGTCGTTCGTGTCACTTCGTGTGATTTGGTGGATCGTTCTTGATTGTTACCTACATCGCGCGTTTGCGCCGCGGAATATTATCGGTTAGTTTCAAAGTCGAGAGGTCAAATAATGCTAAGAGCTGGAATTGTTGGCTTGCCCAATATAGGCAAGACCACGCTTTTCAATGCGGTTACTGCGCAGTCTTCCGCCGTGATCGCGAACTATGCTTTCTCCACTAGTAAGCCGAACGTGGGTGTCGTCACCGTGCCCGACGAACGCCTGGCGCCGCTGGCAGAGATTGTCAAGACGAAGGTCATTGTTCCCGCCAGTGTTGAATTCGTCGACATTGCCGGACTCGTGCGCGGCTCATCGAAGGGCGAAGGGATGGGCAACCAGTTTCTCGCGAGCATACGCGAAACCGACACGATGATTCAGGTGGTCCGCTGTTTTGAAGACGAGAATATCGTCCACGTCGATGAAACCATCGATGCCCGGCGCGATATTGAAACGATCCAGATTGAGCTGGCACTGGCCGATCTCGCAACTGTCGAGCGCCGCCGCGAGCGCGTGCAAAAGGGCGCCAAGGGTGGAGAGAAGATGGCGAAGGCTGAACTCGACGTGCTCGACAAATTGCAGCCGGCGTTGGAAGAGTTTCAACCCGCCAAGAGTGTCTCGCTAAACGACGAAGAACTCGCGATTGCCCGAAACTATTTCCTGTTGACGATGAAGCCGACCATTTACGCCGCCAACGTCAACGAAGGCACGCTCGGTTCACCAGAGGACGACGAGCAACTGCGGGCGATTCGTGAAGTCGCTGCGAGTGAAGGCTCGGAATGCATCATTATCTGCGCGCAACTGGAGGCCGACCTGGTAGGTCTCGCCCCCGAGGAACGCCGCGAATATCTGCAATCGCTCGGAGTTAGTAGCAGCGGCGTGGACCAATTAGTCCAGAGTGCCTATCGCACGCTTGGCCTGATGTCGTTTCTCACTGCCGGTGAAAAAGAGGTCCGCGCCTGGACCATCCCACAGGGTTCGCGCGCGCAAGACGCTGCCGGCGCGATCCATTCCGATATCGCACGCGGCTTCATCCGTGCCGAGATCGTGGGCTACGAAGAACTTATTGTTGCCGGTACATACGCAACCGCGCGCGAGCGCGGACTGCTGAGACTGGAAGGTAAGGACTACATCATGCAGGAAGGCGACATAGTCAATTTCCGCTTTAATGTATAGGAAGAGCTAACTCAGCGCATAGAGCCAGGACGATCCACGAACTTACACGAACACACACGAATGATCCGAAAAAGAGATTTCTTTCGTGCCGTTTCGTGTGTTTTCGTGGATGGTTCTTAGTTTTTCCGTAGACTCTTACGCTGGTTCACCGCAGTAACGCGCGGATGCCGACGAGGATCAGATAACCCACTGCGATCACCACCGCCAACTTGATCACCAGGACGGCGATGCCGAACAGGATTTTGATGATGCCCAAAGTTATGCCGGCAGCAGTCAGAACGATGGGGATGCCCACGGCAATTACGAAGATTGCCAAAAGTATGATTCCTACAATTCTTAAAACGTCGGTTGCTTCTTTCATCTTAAACTCCCGCCTATCACCTTTATGATTGCCGCCTATCCGCTGCTCGGTTGACTATACGAAGACGGCTCGCGCTCCGTTCCCTCTAAGATTGCTCAGTTTTCAATAGGGGTTTCAAGCTGAAAACCACGGGGCAGTGCCGGCAGTTCAGAGTTCAAGCTTAAGCTTGCGTCGCGAAGCCGCAGCCTAAAGGCTGAACTCTAAACTTCTCGCCCAACCCGAACGGTGCAAGCCACCGCGGCGAGTCGCGCACGGAAAGGGTTTGGGTGATAATTGAACTTAAGTCCGAAATCATGGCGTATTCAACCACAGGAAATCTTTTTAGCAAATCGCCGGAAGAGCCGGCGGTGGAGACCTCGGCTCCTCTTGCCGAACGCATGCGGCCCAGGTCACTGGCAGACTTCGTCGGTCAAAGCCACCTTGTTGGCGAAGGTCGAATTCTGCGGCGCTTGCTCGAAGGTGCGGCGAGTCTTCCTTCTTTGATTCTTTGGGGAGCGCCGGGAACCGGGAAAACTACTCTGGCCCGGCTGTTGGCCGAAAAAACCGGGGCGCGTTTCATCGAGCTGTCCGCCGTTTTCTCCGGTGTTAAGGACTTGCGCGCCGCCATCACCGATGCCAGGGCTGAAAAGAAATTTGGCGCACGCACGATCCTGTTCATTGATGAGATTCACCGTTTCAACAAAGGGCAACAAGACGCTCTCCTCCATGCCGTTGAAGATGGCACCATCACACTGATTGGGGCCACGACCGAAAATCCTTCCTTCGAAGTGAATGGCGCATTGCTATCGCGTTGTCGCGTACTGTTGCTCAATCCCTTGAGTGAAGGTGAAGTGAAAACGATTCTTCAGCGAGCACTGAGTGACAGCGACCGGGGCTTGGCCCAGCTCAAACCCGATGTGGCGGAGAAACTTCTCGAGCGTGTTGCCAGCTCCGCGGCAGGAGATGCTCGCGTGGCGCTGGCAGCGCTTGAAGGAGCGGTCGAATCTACGCCACCGGATCAGGAAGGGTCCCGCCACATTACCGAGGAGACGATTATTGAGTCGATGGGCCGCGCCCATTACGCATACGACAAAGGCGGTGAGGACCACTACAATCTCGCTTCCGCCTTGATCAAGTCTCTGCGCAACTCCGATGTGGACGCTTCCCTTTACTGGTTGGCCCGCATGATCGAAGGAGGCGCCGATCCAATTTTCATTGCGCGACGACTCTGCATACTGGCGTCAGAAGATATCGGTCTGGCTGACCCGCAAGCGATGGTCCAGGCGGCCGCCGCTGCCGACATCGTACAGCTTATCGGACTGCCGGAAGGATTGTTTCCTCTTTCGCAGGCGACCATCTATTTGGCTCGCGCTCCGAAATCAAATGCAGTGAAGCGAGCGTATCATGCGGCTGTTGCCGACGCGTCGGAAACTTCGCGTGAACCCGTACCGCTTCACCTGCGCAACGCCGTGACGCCATTGATGAAGCATATCGGCTATGGCCAGGGCTATCGCTATGTCCACAACGATCCATCCGCCAAAGAGGAAATGGATTGTTTGCCTGAACCGCTTAAAGGACATAAATATTTCGAGGAGTAGGACAGACATTCCTGTCTGTCACCCCGGCAGGACATTCCTGTCTCGGGATCAGAGGACAACCAGATTTTCCATATATCATTTTAAATTTCTCATTTGTCATTTCACGAACCCGGATCGTCACAATGACCATAAGAGGATCGAAGCGGCAATGAAAAATGAGAAATGTGAAATGATATATGGAAAATTTTTCTTGGTATTCGCGTAAGGAAAGACTATGAAAGACAGACAGGAATGTCTGTCCTACACAAATGGCGAAAACGAACAAGGAATTGGCTTACCTGCACGAGCTTTTTGTCGCGACGGATTGGAGCGAGCGGTTTGCGGAGCTGATTGACCAGCATGTCAAAATGCCGAAAGAGGGCAAGGTGCTATACCTGGCTGCGGGCACGGGCGGGCACGCCATTGCCCTGCAGGAACGATCCAGCGATTCGCTTGAGTTTCTGTGTATCGAGGAAAACGAGGAGAGTCTCGAGTTAGCCCGAGCCAAGGCCACAGTCCTCGGAGATGCGGTGAAGTTTCAGCAGGGCAAGGTGGACCACATCCCCTCACCGGACAACAATTTTGATGTCGTGATTGGCGATGGATCTCTGGTTCATGCCGGGCGAATCCCTGGAATGCTGAGGGAGATGGTAAGAGTGGCGGCGCCCAATGCAGTCGTCGCGCTTACTCTTCCCACCTTTTCCAGTTTTGGCGAATTCTTTTCAATCTACTGGGAAGCGCTGCACAACTCGGGCTTGACTAAACACGAGTCGGCTGTCGAGGGCTTGATTTCGAAACTGCCGTCGGTTTTTGCCGTAGAACAAATGGCCGAGGAAGCGGGCCTGTCGGATGTAGAAAGCTGGACCAGAATTGAGGAGCTTGACTACGATTCAGGCGAAGCGTTTTTGAGTTCGCCCCTGGTATCGGATTTCCTAATGCCGGGTTGGCTGCGATCGCTACCGGAACGTTCCTATGAAGAGGTCGCAAACGAGATCGGACGTCTTATCAACGAAGAGCCGCACGAGGCTGAGTTTTCGCTTTCCTTTAAGGCGACACTGGTGGTTGGGAAGAAGGCGCTGGTGCAGTGAGGCGATGGCCTTGATCAGACTCGCAGCTTTTCCTTCTCTTTAACTTCTTTTGCGGCTTCTTTTTCGCCCTCGTCTAAACCCTCTTTAAAAGCCCGCTTGCTTTGCCCCAGCGATTTCGCCAGTTGTGGCAGGCGCGTTGCTCCGAAAAGCAGGAACACGACTGCCGCAATGATCAAAAGCTCGGTAGGTCCCAGATTCGCGATCGCTAAAACAGTTTCATTCATAACAGCCTCTTTCGGGGTTTCGGCGTTTACTCTTTAGTTCTCACCGTTATTTGATTCGTAGAAAAGGTACTTCCTCCATGTCTCGTCAGCGCGTCCCAGATAGCGCATGATTTGACGATTCACATGTAAAGAAAACCCACGTGGCCGACGCAAGAGGTGCATGTTCGACTCCTCCGGAGTGCGATTCCCCTTGCGATGGTTACATCTCTTGCAACAGGCAACCAGATTGTCCCACGTCGACTCACCTCCACGCGACCGTGGCAGCACGTGGTCCAACGTCAGCTCCGAAGGCGGATGTTGCCGCCCACAGTACTGACAGGTTGAGTGATCGCGTAACAGGATATTCTTCCGAGAGAGCGAACGGCGCTCAAACGGAATGTGAATATATTCAGTCAGCCTGATTACTGAAGGCGCATGAATCGTCAGCTTTGCCGAATGCAGCATATGCCCGTTGTGCTCTTCGACGCGAGCGACGCCCTTAAAGATCATCACCACTGCGCGCCTTTCGTTGCACACGTTGATTGGCTCAAAGGAAGCATTCAGCACTAGGACTCGGCCGGTCATAAGGAGTCCGATATTACGCGACCGCGTCGGAAGGTGTCAAAAAACAAACGCCGGAAACGTCTTATTAGGAGGTTCCGGGGTGGGATCCGGCCTTAGTCGTAACGCAAACTGTTAGTTTGCGGATCTGGCGTAATGAGCTTGTTTAGGCCAGAAAAGTCCGTAGCCAATCATCGCAAACTAACAGTTTGCTTTACATAATCGGGCAGCGCATCCACTGCTTCGATCACTTCTTCGCAGGGCATGCGGTCGAATCGTACCTCGGGCCATCGTCCACTGCGCTGCGGTTCTGGTCGTGCGGGACTGCGACTTTCACACTCCCGCTACAACTTCCTCCCCGGCCATCCGTCGCCGTGAAGTAGATCGTATAGACCCGACCGTTGTCGCCGCCCGCGCGCTCGGCGAGCACATACGCTTTTGCACCGCCGCTCGGGATATATGCGTCGGGGCAGGTCTTGCCCTCGCCGGCGCTGTCGGTCGGCTCGTCCTGCATGATGCGGTCAATCCGGATCTGGACGGGGTCGCCGTCCGCATCCCTCACACCAAGAACGGAGATAGCCACTTTTTGATGGTTGGGCGGCCAAATGTTCTGAATGCTCGCGTAGGCGCCGCTGCAATCGGGGGCGACGTTTTCGCAGCCGTCACCAAGGCCGTCCCGGTCTGCGTCCTCCTGTCGCGGATTCGGCACGCCGGGGCAGTTGTCACACACGTCGCCCCGCCCGTCGCCATCAGCGTCCCTCTGGTCCGTGTTGGATGTGTACTGGCAGATGTCAGCCGCATCGGCAACACCATCGTTGTCGTCATCGGCGTCAACGCAGTCGGGACTGTGGTCCGCGTCGTGGTCCGCCGCGGTGCTGTTTGCATTCAAGGGGTCGGAGCCGCACCCGATCTCGTCCGCGTCGGATTGGCCATCGTTGTCGTCGTCCGAGTCACAAGCATTGCCACCGCCGTCCGCGTCCAGGTCGGCCTGCGTCGGATTATAGGTGTCGGGGCAGTTGTCTGACCCATCTGCTACGCCGTCCGCGTCGCGATCGGGCGAGTCTTGCACGTCGCGTGTGAACTGCTCCCCGCGCGAGTTTTGGTAGGTGATGCGCCACCTGAGTGCGCCGCACGGGTTCGAAGGCGTCTCGGTTGTGAACCGAACGGTGTCGGTGCTCGTCGTAGCTGCAAGCGGGATGACAGTCGAGAGCAGCAATGTGGCCACGTCGTCTGGGTGCGAGAACACGTCGGCAGTGCCGTCGGTGACGTTCACTGACGCCGGCGGGTTGATGATCTCCGCCGTGACGTTGTAGGCAAAGCCGTAACCTTCGTTGACGAGATCGACCCGCCACTCGCCGGGGTTGGTCTGAGTGCACTGAAAAACTTTCAGGTCGGGCTCGATGCGGTTGCCGGGTGCGAGCACGACGTGCTCGACGAAATTCGTGTCGATACGCGAAGGGGGCACGGCGTCCGGAAAGATAATGGTGCCAGTGTTGCGAATGCGCGTGCCGTGCGGCGCGTCCGAGCGAATGGTAGCCCGGAAGCTGATGCTGCGTGGCTCATGGGGTGGCACTACCGCATCGCGCCAAACGATAACGCGGCTCGCAGGATCGTAAGTTCCGCCGTCGTTGACGACGAGAGTGGAGGCGTCGAGGTCAGGCGATAGTGCATCGAGGATGCTCACGTCATGAGCATCGCCGTCTCCTATGTTTTCGTAGTGGAGCGTGTAGGTCATCACACGGCCCGCCTCCGTGTAGCCGTAACCGGCGACGTTGACCGCCGGGTCTGACTCCTTGAAGTTTGGGTCGATGGGCGCGCGGCATTGCTGATCCTGGAGAGCAGTGTTGGGTATGCCGTCGCAGCAGAAAGGCGGGTTCGTGACCGTACCGCCGTGGCCGTCGTCGAACGGGCCGCAGCTCTCGAACTGCGCATTGCGATTGCGCGGGGGAGGGGCCGTCGAGGGCGGTGATGATGTGCAAGTACTAAAGGGTGGGAGGAAAATGCATTGTGGCGGTGTGCTGCCGCCCACAGCGCGGAGCGGCGGGAGACAGCCGCACCCGGGGTCAGCGCAGTCGCCGCGCCCGTCGCAGTTGTCGTCGATGCCGTTGCCGCAGATCTCCCCGCTGGTAGCGCGACGCGCATCGTTGTCAAAGCTTGTGACTGACCATGTGAGATTGTCTGCCGGATTGCCCTCGATCGAGGACGAGGTCGCCAGCGCAACGTTCATAATTCTGGAGTAGCAGCCGAACGCTGGGAAAGGTAGTGTGTCGAAGTCCAGCGTGGCCAGCCGGTTCCCAAAGTTTGGTGGGATATCCGCGAGGTTGATCGTAGCCACGCCTCCGTTGATCGTGGCCGGCGGCGAGGTGCTTACAAAGGTCGCGTTATTTGGCAGGAAGTCAACGACCTGCACGCCAGTCGCCGCATCTGGCCCACTGTTGGCGACCGTCACTTCAAACGTTATGCGCTCGTTGTTGCCCGCGAACACGGGGCCGATCTTCCGGGCCACGAGGTCCGATTGACGGGGGGTCGGGGTCGGTGAGGGCGGCGGTGGAGCCGAAGGCACGAAGCGCATGTCGTCCCAGCGTTCCGGAGTGCACGTGCTTTCGAGCCTGACGTGCGAGATTGCTCCGATGTCAGACGCGCCGACGAAGAAGCTCCTTGGCCCACCAAGATTCGATGGGACGAACGTCTCGCTCCCCGCGCTCCCGTTAAACGTCACCCTGCCGGGACACTCGACCCACGAGTGCTGGAAGCCTATGGCAGCAACTGCCGGGCTGATCTGGATGTCAATACCCTCTGGGAAGGGCGCGCGGAGTGTGCAGTTGCCGCCCGAGCAGAAGAACAGTCCCCGCGAGCTGGTCGTGCTGAATGTGAACTGCACGCCGTTGCGCGTGATGGTGAAGCTCATCGCCCCCAGCGGCGCGTCGCCCGGCGCGAAAGGCTCAAGTGTCGCCTCGTTGAAAGCCGGGTCGGTGGTGTCGAAGATCAAGCGGGCGTAGCCGGAGGGCGTGATCAGAAGCGTAACGAAGACGACGAGGGCGAGGAGGGCGAACTGCCAGGCGCGGCGGACTGAGCGACGTCGCGCGCCGGATGTTGACGCCGGCCTCTGATCGATAACGCGAAGGAACGCTTTTCTCATGAGACTTCACTCCTTATCAAATCGGGGTCCTAAACCTTTCGGGGGCTGGTGAGGTTCGTGCTGTAGGAGCCCACCCTCTCTCCCACGAATAGCTTGTCGTCGGTCTGGATAGCGAGCCTCAAGTAGGCATTGGTTAAGAAGGCTTTGCACAAAAAGTTCGTTCACACCGCTATCAGAACTGGAAGCGGTAGCGACCTGGTCGCCTCAGAACTAAGAGCGGAATCGGTCATGGGAGTAATGCTGGCATTTTTCTTAATCGACGTGGACCCGGTCGCTACCGCTTCCGGTTCTGATTACCGCTACGCGGACTGGTTAAAGCATTGGTTAAGGATGGGCGGTTCGCACCCTGGCCCTCGGCGTCGGGCGCGGCACCGGGGCCGCGCCTGCAGGTAACATCTATTTGACGAGGACTCTCAGGCCGTGTGGATCGGCGCGTTCGACGCCGTCAACAATGTGACTGATCGGAACGCGCGCGAAGAACGTGCCACTTCTGCCGCCCTGCTCAACACGGATGATGCCTAGTCCTGGCGTGCTACCGACCGCGTTGTTGAAGGCTGGGTTATTGGCGGTAAGCGGATTTGGCCCACGCAGCGCCATGAAGACACGATTGCCGCTGGGCGAAATATCCATCAGATCCGGCGCCGGGTCATTGCTCACCGAGCCGACCAGGCTGAACTGGTTGACCACGGCATTACCGCCCGTATCAACGACGGTGATGTTGTTGCCGAACCGTTCGCCGACCCAAAGATAACGGTCATGCTTAGTCTTGGTTGTGCCGTGCGAATCTGACGCCGTGCCGTCATGTGTGTAAACAAGCGTTGGCGCAGGAGTGTTGGGCAGATTCGCGCCGCTGTAGCCGCTCAAAGGGAATGAGTAAAGATCTGCTTCGAGAGCGCCGCCCGAATTGATGTACATACGACTATTGGCTTGAGCGCCACCGCAGCCTTCGGGGTGCACGGTGTTCTTGTCGTACTCACCAATGATGGACATCGGCGTGGCTCTACTGTTTATGACAAACAGCCCGCCACCGGCCAGCGTGACGAAGGTAAAGTTATCGCTGTCATCGATGACAGGGCAGATAGGCCGATTACTTGGCCGCAGCACAGGGTCCTGACACGGCGCGCCACTGGGCGTGGTACACGTTGCCAAATCAAGTGTGGCGGCGTTATCCAGCGTGAAGGTGTTGGTCGCATAGTTTGTGTTTATGCGTTGCAAGAGTCTGCCGTTTTGATTCGCCACCACGACGAACGTCTGATCGTTAGAGGGAACGGCAGCGTGAGCTTGCACTCCCACATCCAGACATTGAACGGGCGTCCTTGTCGCCGTATCCATAAAGAGCACGTGTCCGGTGGCGACGAATGCGATGGCGGCGTGAGTACGCCCCCCGTTAAAGAAGAACATGTGAGGACGCGTCGGCGCACTGCCTGTTTGGGCCACACAGAGATTGCGGGCAGCACCGCCCAGGTCAAGCGTTTCCGGTACGGCCGAAGCGGCATCATCGCCGGACACATCATCGCCCTGATAGATATAGAGCGTGCCGCCGCTATCCAGTGTGCCGTTTCCGTCTTCATCCCTGGTGTTTGACTGGTCGATAACCCAGACTTCGTACCCACCATCATCATCATCGGGCCGGGCCGCTGTAGCTCCCGCGGCAAAGACGATCAGTCCGGTTAGTACACTAAGCAAAAGAAAAAAGTAGATTTTTCGTTTCATGGCTTCATCTCCTCATTGGTTTGGTATTTGGGCCTGTCTCAATGCCGAGATCGCACGCGGCGCTGACCGTGTTCACTTGAAAGCAACGCCGTGTGGGCGCGCCGGACCAGAGCTGAATACGCTGTTGAAATCGAGACGAAATTTAGGATCAAGGGTCAGATCCTTCGCCGTAACTTTCGCCACGTGAACTCTGTGGTCTCCTTCAGCGTGCACTTTGCCGGCTTCATCTTCGTTCAAGAAATAGTCTGTGATGACCAGACGTCTTTCGTCCCTGGTGAGCGACACATAGTGGGGTCCCGAGTTGGGCCCGAGATCGAGCACCTTCAGGACCTTTGGTGCCCCGGGATCTGAAGTGTCAAACATCACCACCTTGCCCGCCATATTCATCGAGACAAACAAGCGCTTGCCATCCGCCGTGAGCCGCATCAATTGCGGCCATCCACCTTTGGCAATTGAGGCAAAGTCAAAAACAGCTTTCGCTGTACCCTGCCGTGTATCCAGCAGGTAGAGCTGACCATCGGCCATGCCCGCCGTGTAGGCGCGCCCTTTCAAGTCGCGAGGAATGAGCTGGACGTCTATGGTTCCCATGGCTCCCGGAATCTTGATTGTTCGTAAGATCTTTCTCAGCTTGAAATCCCAGACTCTCACGCTGCCACGCAGCCCTAGTTCGCCGGGCACGGCATGCAAGGTGGTAGAGGGACAGATGAAGTCACTCGTGACCATCAAATTCATTTCGGGACGAACGGAGATGCCGTGAGGATTGAAACCATCGTCCGGAGGCTTTTGTGGGTATTCGGCAACCAGCTTCAGATCTTTATTGAACTCGGCGACTCTCCCGGGATGATGCCCCTGGGCGCCTCCCATCATGGTCACCAGAAACCCACCGCCGGCTAGCGGGTAAAACTCATCCGTGATCGCCGATTGCGGCGGGTCAGCCGCGGAGATAAACCTCGGGGCCGCCGGTTCGGAAAGGTCAAAGAAGAAAATTTCCTTCTGGCCCTTCAAAACGCTCAGGAGCCCGCCGGCAGCCAGCACCTTACCGTCGCGCGAAAGACCCACGTGATGGGGTTCATTCCAGGTATTTCCCGGTGCGGGTACCGGCACCGTCGTGATCACCTTTCCGTAGTCCTGAGAGTTTTCGTCAAAGTTCACGACGGCCAGGAAGTCGGCGTTCGTTCGCGCCTGATCGCCCGTCCAGACATATAGGTATTTCTCACGACTAGCAGCTGGAGGATCAGGGGCTTTGGCCCTTGATTCCGTGGCCCCATTCAAAAGGGCGAGTCCCGCGAGCAGCAGCAAGCCTGTGAAAGCGGGAAGAAGCGCCCACGTAAATAGCTTCTTTCGGTTGAGTTTCAACTTATACATGGTTGATTTCCTCCTCGTTCGGATTTGCCCGCGGATATTTCAATGAGTGAAAGGGCCTGTCACCGCACTGCTTTCAGTGATGTAGCTGTCTCTCCCACCGACCACATGTTTGCGCGCTAATTCCGTGTCCTCACTGGTGTAAGCGGAAAATCCTCCGAGGCGGGCTCAAATTACTTGGGACTTTCTTAAGGGCCGTGAGAAGGTTATGACTTTCCGCACGTTCTTGCAGATGTAAACCCGAGTTCGAGTACGCGCAGACTGTTCGCCTTAAAAAGCCATGATCGCGATTCTTCTTCTCATCACTCCAACGTATGCGTTCCCGCTGTGCTAAAATCTTCTGGAAAAACTCGCACCTCGCTCTTGCTGACCCACGGAAATTAGGCGAGGGCTTCCATAAAGTCCTGAAAACTAACCGAATGATTTCGGAAAAACCCGAAAAATTAGAAAGAAATAGGGATAGACCCCCCTTTCGGGAGCCGCCGATGGCGCCGGAGATAACCAAAAGGTATTTGCTGGGCGACCTGGTGCTCGAGCCGAAAGCGCGGCGCTTGAGCAAAGGGGGTGCGCCGGTGCACTTAACCCGCAAGCCATTTCAGGTCTTACTGTATTTGGTCGAACACCATGACCGGCTCGTGACTCGCCGCGAACTGCTGGACCAGTTCTGGGAAGGGCATGACGTCTACGACGAGACCCTGACCAAGTGCGTCGGCGCGATTCGCAAGGCGCTAGATGATCAGACAGAAAACCCTCGCTTCATCGAAACTCACTGGTCGGAAGGCTATCGCCTTGTTTGCAAGGTGGTCGAGGAGCAGCTGACCCCGGCTGACCCGACAGGCATTGAAATCGAAACAAACCATGCCGGGAAGATCGGTGCGGAAGAGGTCAACCAAAATGCGCTTCCGGCAGATCAAAAAATCTCTCCTCTTGATCCACTCGCTGCGCCTTTAACTCTGCCTGAACCGAAACGATTTCCCCGGCACCTGCCAATAGTTCTGACCTGTTCCGTTATCGTGTTCATCGCCACCGCATTATATTTTTACGGTCAACGGTTAATGGTGAGCACCGGCCCATTACCACCGATTCGCTCCATCGCCGTGATACCGTTGAAGAACCTGACGAATGATCCCGCCAATGAATATTTTAGCGATGGGATGACTGACAGTTTGATTACCGCCCTGTCAAAGGTTGACGGATTGAAAGTTACCTCGCGTGGCTCTGTCTTTGGCTTCAGAGGAAAAGAGGTTGACCCGCGCGAGGTGGGCAGGCAACTCGGCGTCGAGTCGTTGCTGGAAGGCAGTGTAATGAAGAGTGGTGACACGGTGCGCGTAGGGGTAAGGCTGGTGAGCGCAGCGGACGGCCGGGTGCTGTGGTCGAGCGATCCGCAAGACCGCGCGCTGGGAGACATCTTTGCTGTGCAGGATGAGGTTGCGCGCAGAGTCATCGCCGGCTTGAGACTAACGCTCGGCGGAGAGAGTGAGCAGCGTCTGGCCAAGCATTACACGAACAACGTCGATGCTTACCTGGCATATATGAAGGGACGATATTTCTGGAACAAGCGGAACGGAGAGGGCCTGGCCAAGGCCATCACTTACTTTCAGCAGGCAATTGATATCGACCCGAACTACGCCCTGGCTTATGCGGGGCTGGCCGACTCTTATATCTTGAAAAGGATATATGTCTTGCTCCAGCCAGGTGAAACGCTTCAACAGATGGAGGCGAAAGCGCAGGAGGCAGCCGAAAAGGCGCTAACAATAGATGATGCGCTCGCTGAAGCTCACACATCGCTGGGATTGATTAAGGCTGCCCTTGGGAACAACGACGCTGAGATTGAGAGGGAATACAAGCGGGCGATTGAACTTAACCCGAACTACGCCACAGCCCACCACTGGTACGCGCTCCATTTGAATGACCTTAATCGTTTTGATGAAGCGATAGCAGAAATCAAACGAGCCCGGGAGATTGACCCTCTATCGGTCGTCATCAACTCGGACGTAGGCATAGTCTATACGAGCGCGCGACAGTACGATCAGGCGATAGAGCATTTCAAAAAGGCAATGGAAATGGATCCGAACTTTCCGGATGCCCATGCGATGCTCGGTTGGACTTACGTACGCAAAGGAATGTACCGGGAAGGCATCGCCGAGTTTGAGAAGGCGAGAGCACTTTTCGGAAGCCCCACATCACAATTAGAAGCAATCATCTACGCGCACGGCATGTCGGGAAATAGGAGCGAGGCTCTGAAAGTGCTGGCCAAGCTTGAGAGGCTAACCAAACAGCACCATACCCAGTTACCCTGGGAGAATTGGCTGTTTATCCACATAGGGCTGGGAGAACACGACAAGGCGTTTGAACTCCTGGAAAAAGCACATCGCGATAGTTCAAACGTTAAGCGCCAGCTTATGGGCCCTACTATAGATCCCCTCCGCGGAGACCCGCGCTTTGACGATTTGCAGCGGCGTGTCGCCCTCGCACAGTGACAGAGCTCCAGGTTCATGACCCAACCCTCCCCACACGAACTGACGCAGTTACTGACTGCCTGGAGCGATGGCGACCGCGCGGCCCTCGATAAATTGACCCCACTCGTCTATGAAGAGCTACGCCGCCTGGCCCATCGTTATATGAGCCGTGAAGGTAAGGGTCACACACTACAAACGACGGCTTTGGTTCACGAAGCTTACCTGCGGCTCTTCAACCGAGACAATGTGCACTGGCAGAACCGCACGCACTTCTTTGCGATGGCTGCCCAACTCATGCGTCACATTCTGGTTGATCATGCGCGCGAGCATGCATCCCAGAAGCGCGGCGGCAAGCCCCAGAAGGTTTCGCTTGACGAAGCAGAGGCCATCTCTCGAGAACGAGCCTCAGAAGTGATCGCGCTCGACGAGGCATTGAAAGGGCTGGCCACAATCGACCCTCAGCAGAGTCAAATCGTTGAGCTCCGCTTTTTTGGCGGGCTAAGCGTAGACGAGACGGCGGAAGTCCTTTCCCTTTCTCCCGCCACGATCAAGCGCGAGTGGAGCTCGGCTAAATTGTGGCTCCATCGGGAAATCAGCAAGAGGAATGGGTTGTGACGCCCGAACGCTGGCAACACCTCAAGGCTCTGCTCCACTCTGCGCTTGAACGCCAGCCTGACGAGCGCGCTGCCTTTCTGGCTGAGGCGTGTGGCGATGACGAGGCTCTGCGCGAAGATCTCCAGTCTTTTCTGGTGCACGAGGAGCAAGCTAGCAGTTTCATAGAGCAGCCCGCCTTTGGGGTCATGGCAGCGACGCTTACCAACGAACCGGCGGCTAGCATGCTGGGACGTACGCTCGGCCGTTATCGAATCATCGCCGCCTTGGGATCGGGGGGAATGGGAGAAGTCTACCTGGCCGAGGACACCCAGCTCGGTCGCAAGATCGCGCTTAAGACACTACCGGCCCACTTCACGATAGATGACGAGCGCGTGCGTCGCTTTCAGCAGGAAGCCCGCGCTGCCTCGGCCTTGAATCACCCGAACATCATCACCATCTACGAAATCGGACAGATAGATTCGCGTCACTTCATCGTCACAGAGCTCATCGAAGGCGAAACGTTGCGGCAGCATATGGCGAAGACACAGATGGTGATCTCTGAAGTGCTGGATGTGGCCGCGCAGGTGGCTTCTGCGCTGGCGACGGCGCACCAGGCTGGAATAGCGCACCGGGACATCAAGCCCGAAAACATCATGCTCAGGCCTGATGGGGTCGTTAAAGTGTTGGACTTCGGTCTGGCGAAGCTGACAGAACAAAAGGGAGATGATTTTGAAGCCGCGACTCTGATTAATACCAAACAGGGAATGGTTATGGGCACTGCCCACTACATGTCTCCCGAGCAGGCCCGCGGACTGCCGGTGGACTCGCGCACAGACATCTGGAGTCTGGGCATCGTGCTCTTTGAGATGGTTGGTGGTCGGGTTCCATTTGAGGGCGCAACCAGTAGCGATGTGATCGCTTCGATACTGGATCGAGAGCCAACCCCTCTGGCCCGTTATTCGCCCGAGGCGCCGACTGAGCTGGAGTGGATTGTGAAGAAGGCGCTGCGCAAAGACCGGGAGGAACGCTATCAAACCGCCAAAGAGTTGCTGTCGGATCTAAAGGGCCTCAAGCGCAGGTTCGAGTTTGAGCAGGAGTTGGAACGTTCGACGGACAGCGGGCCACAGAGCGCCGATCTTGCCGGAAGGCCAGGGTTTGTCTCCTCTAAAGATAACCGTGCACAGCGCCAGTCGCGGGGTGCGCAGTCACACCAGGTAATAGACTCGCTTGCAATCCTGCCGCTTGCCAATAGCTCCGCCGATCCTGGCCTGGAATACTTCAGCGACGGAATCACTGAAAGCATAATCAGCTCGCTATCGCAGTTAGCAGACCTGCGCGTGATGGCGTGGAGCACTGTTTCTCGTTACAAGGACAGGGAGGTTGATCCCCGGGAGCTCGGCAGAGATCTGGGCGTAAACGCGGTATTGACCGGGAGGGTAATACAGTCAGGCGAGCGCCTGGTTATAAAAACAGAACTGGTAAACGCAATTGATGGATCGCATCTGTGGGCCCAGAACTACAGTTGTGAACCATCAGACATACTTGGTATCGAGGCGGAGATCTCTCGTGCGATATCCGAAAAATTGCTTGTCAGATTAACTACCGCAGAGAGAAAGCAACTTACCAGACGCTACCCTGATAACGTCGAGGCTTATCACGCATACCTCAAGGGCCGTTACTTCTGGAATAAAAGAAGTGAAGATGGACTCAAGAAAGGCATCGAGCACTTTCAGCAGGCAATAGACGAAGATCCAGGTTACGCCGCCGCTTACGCCGGCATGTCTGACTGCTACACGATCCTGGTAGTCCGGTACGGGCTAGCTTCAAAGGAGGGCATCCCGAAAGCCAAGGCAGCAGCCATGAAGGCTTTAGAGATCGACGATACGCTCGCGGAAGCCCATACCTCGCTGGCCCACGCCCTGCTGCACAATTGGGAATGGGAAAAGGCTGAAAGAGAATTCAAGCGCGCCCTTGAACTTAATCCCAATGATGCCGACGCGCACAATTTTTATGGCGAGTATTTAAGAGTTATGGGGCTGGTGAAACACGCCATCAGCGCGCAGAAAAGGGCGCAGGAACTTGATCCGCTCTCGCTGAACTTCAGCACGGGTGGAGCACTGTATTTCGCGCGTCGTTACGACGAGGCAATAGATCAATGCCGGAAGACCCTTGAGATGGACCGCAACTTCTTTTTGGCGCACTTCAGGCTCGGGCAGGCTTACGAGCAAAAGGGTAGGTTCGACGAGGCGATCACAGCAATCCAGAGGGCACTGGAACTCTCACCAGACAACATAGAAGTGTTAGCTGGGCTCGGACGCGTCCTGGCCGTGGCAGGCAGAAGAGAAGAGGCGCGACGCATACTCGACCAGTTGAAGGAGGGAATGGAGCAACGTCATTCCTGGTATTACGACATAGCGTTGATCTACGTCGGGCTGAAAGAGAATGACCGCGCGTTTGAATGTCTGGAAAAGGGCTATGAGTGGCGCAATGGCATGATGATCCACCTGAACGTCGAGCCAGGGTTCGATAGCCTGCGTTCAGACCCGCGATTTCAGAACCTGGTGAGCAGAATGGGCCTGCCCCCGGTCGAGAGTTCTCAGCCCGCTCCGTTTTCGAGTGAAAGGCAAACAACTGAGGCCGCACAGGAAACAGTCAGGTCATCAAGTCACGCGGTGTTATCTCAGCGCTGGTGGAACAGGCGGGAAGCTAAAAAATTTTTAGCTCTGGGCGTTGTGTTTCTCCTGGTGGGTCTGGGATATCTGTTGCTGCGTCCACGTTGGCAAAGCAAAGAACAGACGGGCTCACCTGTGAACGCCAGCTTCACACAACTCACGTATGAGTCCGGCCCCGAATTCTTTTCCTCGCTCTCACCCGATGGGAAGTCGCTTCTGTATGCCGGTCGCGCCGCGGGCAACTGGGACATTTATCTCCAGGGGGTGGGCGGTAGAAATCCCACTAATCTAACAAGAGATTCTCAAGCGGATGACACACAGGCCGCCTTTTCGCCAGATGGAGAACGTATCGTTTTTCGTTCTGAGCGAGAGGGCGGAGGCATTTATTTAATGAGGGCCACCGGCCAGTCGGTCATTCGAGTTTCGAACTTTGGTTACAGCCCGTCCTGGTCGCCGGATGGTGAGCGGATTCTCGTAGGCACCGAAAAGATCCCTCAACCCTCAACCCGGCCCACTAAGAGCCAGCTCTGGACGATTAATACCAGGACTAATGAACGGCGATTGATCACTGAAGGCGATGCGCTCCAACCTAATTGTTCTCCTCATGGTCATCGTATTGCCTTTTGGAGCCGGCCCAGCAGAACTGGTCAACGCGACAGCATCTGGACCATACCTGCTGACGGCGGGGACGCCGTTGCGGTCACAGACGGCACAACGACAGACTCCAATCCAGTCTGGTCGCCTGACGGAAAGCTTCTCTACTTCTCCAGCAATCGAGGTGGCAGCGTCAACATTTGGCGGGTAGCGATTGACGAAAAGTCCGGGGCGATATCCGGCAACGCGGAGCCTGTCACAACCATCGGCGCGGCCACTTCAGCCCTGCAACTCAGTGTGGCTCGCGACGGACGTCAGCTGGCTTACATAGCCCAGGAGGAAATCAGAAATCTAAGAAAAGTCTCATTCGATCCCTCCAGCGGCAAGGTTACGAGCGCGCCGATCTCAATCACCAAAGGCTCTATGCAGCTATGGTTTCCCGACGCGTCTCCGGACGGCGAATGGCTGACATCTTACTCGATGGGAAACCAACGCCATATCTTCATCATGCGCACGGACGGCTCAGAGCTGCGAGACCTCACGGACGACAGTTTTAGTCACTTCTGGCCGCGCTGGTCGCCCGATGGGAGACGCATCGCTTTCAGCTCTCGCCGCAGCGGGAATTACGAGATTTGGGCCATCAACCGTGACGGTAGCGGGCTGCAGCAGCTTACAAGTGGTCACGCAAGTCCGGGCGCTCACTACTCCCCCTGGTCTCCAGACGGCAGCCGCATTGCCTACTCCATTCACGTCCCCAGGAACGAATGCATTCTCTTTGAGCCAGGCAAAGCCTGGAACGAACAGAAGCTCGACTATCTGCCGGCGCTAGGCGATCCAAGCCTCTCGTTTGAAGGTTGGTCATGGTCCAGGGACGGAAAAAAACTCGCCGGGATTCGACACCTGCCCAGCGGTGCGCACTCAGGAATCGGCGTTTATGATCTGGAATTGAGGAACTACGACTGGTTAACAGATTTTGGCGATTGGCCCTTGTGGTTAAATGACAACCGGCACCTGCTCTTTGTAAGCCAGGGAAGGATACTTCTGTTTGACACCGCCACCAGAAAATATCAGCCGGTTCTGACGGTTACCGATCAGGATGTGGACATAGGAAGCCCCGTCCTGTCTCCTGATAACCGAACAATTTACTTCACTTATGTCGCCGCAGAAGCTGACATCTGGCTGATGACTCTCAACTGATACGCTAATAATTAATCAATAACTTGTTAGGGACTTTCGGCCGGTCGGCCGTCTTTCGTTGGTATTTTTTGAGGTCAGAGCGAACTGGTGCTTTTAGTTAATTGTAGCTTTTACGAGTTGAAGAAAAGTTGAGGTCTCTAAGCCCTGGTACTTGTCAAACGGGTATTCTTGACTTCCTGCTTCGACTATTGAGCCATCTAAGGGCATGATTGTGGGTCGCAACAGCGCGTACGCAGTTATGATTTTGAAGCTCGGTTCGTTGTCCAGACGTTTCAAAAAGAATAGGTATCGCTGTCCTAGTTGAGGCATACCATGACCGCTAACTTCGTACCTCTGAATATATCCGGAACGGAACCGCACCGCCCCGCCATATCGTTCAACAGGAATAGTGTCTCCTGATTGAATACTCTGTTCACTCTTGAGCAGTTCTTCAACCTGAATTCCAAATTCAGAATAAACTCCTGACTTATCATTCGAGAGGTTGGCCTTGGCACTAAGAACGCCGCCAATCAAAACCACATCACTGTCTGTGATAGGAATGGCTGACATACCTTCAGACCAATGATTGTTTAATTGACGACTGGTAACATTTGAACTTTCCTCGATAGGCTGTGAGTTTTTGCGGTCGTATCGACTTCCTTTTTTTCGTTGTTTTGCTAACTCGGAGCTGTTCTGTTCAAGTGCATCAAAATCTACAATTGGCAGGACTCGTTCAGCTTTGAGCAGAGTTTTCACTGGTTTCTTTTGGCTTTGGCCTTGAAAAGACATGCCAGCGAAAAAGACGGCGATACTCGTGAGTAACAAGAGTTTATAAATCATTTGTTTCTTCATGTTAGTCTCGGTGCTGTCATTCAGTTTGCAGCGCGAACCGATCCGTTGCATTAACCAGCGCATCTATTATCCCCGGCTCGCTGATTGAATGCCCGGCATCAGGGATGATTTGCAGCTCGGCTTCCGGCCAGGCGCGATGAAGGTCCCACGCGCTGGTCATCGGGCACACCACATCATACCGACCCTGAACAATCGCGCCGGGAATCTGACGAATCTTGCCGACATTCTCTATCAGATAATCGGCCGTCTCGAAGAAGCAGTTGTTCATAAAATAATGACATTCGATACGCGCGAAGGCGAGAGCGAATTGAGGATCGGCAAACCGCTCGATTGAATGATGATCGAAGAAGAGCTTTGACGTGCTTCCTTCCCAGATACTCCAGGCCCGCGCCGCCTCAACCTTAACTTTCTCGTCGCTGCCAGTGAGCCGGCGATAATAAGCGCTCATCATGTCGCCGCGCTCAGCTTCCGGAATGACTTTTAGATACTCCTCCCACACATCCGCGAAAAGCCAGCTCGCACCTTCCTGATAGAACCATTTGATCTCTTTCGGCCGGCACAGAAAAATCCCGCGCAACACTAATTCAGTAACACGTTCGGGGTGGGTCTCTGCGTAAGCGAGCGCCAGTGTGCTGCCCCACGATCCGCCAAACACCAACCAGCGTTCAATGCCCAGATGTTCGCGCAAGCGTTCGATATCCGCCACCAGATCCCAGGTGGTGTTGTCTTCCAGGCTTGCGTGCGGAGTGCTCTTCCCTGATCCGCGCTGATCGAAGAGTACTACCCGGTAAACAGCCGGGTCGAAGTAGCGACGATAATCCAGGGTTAGACCACCGCCCGGTCCACCATGTAAGAACACTGCCGGCTTGCCGTTGGGATTACCGACTTGCTCGTAGTAAAGCTCGTGAATGGGAGACACCTTCAGACGGCCGGTGTCGAAAGGCTCGATCGCGGGGTAAAGAGTTTTCAGTTCAGTCATGTTGTCAGGATTCTATCTTTGCAGTGTGTTGTGAAACAAACAGAAGCTGAACGATCCACGAAACACACGAAAGTGACGAGGAGCTTCTTTTTCGTGCCCTTTCGTGTAACTTCGTGGATCGTTCTTACCTCTTCAGCGTAGAACAAACTAACGACGCACCGGTCTTGCTAACGTAAGAACAAACACCTCGGCGGCCCCCGCTTCCAGCAAAGCCTTCGCACACGATGAAACCGTTGCGCCGGTGGTGAAAACGTCGTCAATCAGCAAAATGCGTTCACCGGCTACCATAGCTGGACGGACCACCCGAAAGGCATCGTCTACAGTTTTCCGTCTGTCAGTCGCGTCCATCCCTGCGCGGTGGCGATCCGTGTGTGACGTTCGAACCAGGCTGATGTCATCCAGCGGAACGCCGGAGCCAAGCGAGAGCTTCCGGGCAATCAAGCCGGCTTGATTAAAGCCTCTCGCTTTTTCGCGTTCTGCGTGAAGCGGAACAGGAACAATCCGCGTGGCTTGGACCAAGGGATAGCGAGATTGTGTTTCGACCAGCAACGCCAACACCCTGGCGCACGCGTGTGGCTGCCGTTTCAGAGACAGCACTGAGGCCCTGAGTGCGCCTTCATAAACTCCGCAGGCCCGGGCCGCAGTAAATTCGAGATCATCGCAACGCCGGCAACGAACTTCTTCCTGCTTTTCCACCGGCGCGCTGCCGAGAGATGGCAGTCCACACTTCCAGCACAGGGTCTCGCGGCCGGTAAAGATGTGCGTTTGCTGCCAACAACGTGAGCATGCGACGCCATGCGCGCGCGACTCGACACTGGCGCTGCAAATCGCACACGACTGCGGATAAACAAGCGCGAGTAAAGAATCGTAACAGAGACTGGCAGCGCGACTGACGAGCATGAAAATCAAACCGCCAAGACGCCAAGAGCGCCAAATAAGCAATGGATAGAACGGCAACTGGGTTTTTTGTTCATTTGACTTGGTAGCTGGTTTATTTGGCGCACTTGGCGTCTTGGCGGTTCGCACCCGCTTTTGATTTCGGCCAAAGACCAACGGCCTCCAGGGTAATTAACCCGCGGAGGCCGTGATTATGTCATCAAGTGTAATGAACTTCTATTCTTCGTCTTCGGCCAACAGTCCACGCTCGTGCATATCCTGACAACGTACGCAGTGGCGCGCCCAGGGCACTGCCTCCAGCCTCTTATCCGGCACCGCCTGTCCGCAACGAATGCATTTGCCATAACCGCTGTCGTCCATTCGTTCCAGGGCTTCATCGATAAGGTTTAGCATCTGCCGGTCATTGTCAGACATCGAGACTAACAATTCCTTCGTATAGGCGTTGGCCGCCATGTCCGCCGGATCCTGTGTCGCTTCGGAGTCGCGCTCGCGGCTGTAGAGCTCCGCTTGCTGCACCTGGCCCACCAGGCTCTCACGGCGAACTATTAATTTATCGCGAAAAACTCTAACTCTTCTCTTATCCATAATTCGTTATATCCCTCCACCCTACTTGATTCATTGCCATTTCACTTCTGGTACGGCAATCCATGAATGATCGTGTAAGCCCGGTATAACTGCTCAAGTAAAACAACGCGCGCCATCTCATGAGTCAGGGTCAGACGCGAAAGGCTCCAGCGTTTGTCTGCTCGACTGGCGAGCTCATCAGAGACGCCATTTGGCCCACCGATGAGGAACGTTACTTCTTTCGTCCCGTCGTCCCGCCAATGCCTCAGCTCCTCTGCAAGTTGCTCGGAAGTCCACTCGCTGCCTCCTGGATCCAACAATACGTTGATAGAGCCCTGACGCAGCCCGTCTGAGATGCGCCTCGAATCCCTATCGATGCCCGCCGCCTTCTGAGATCCGGGGCTTTCGCGAAACTCTGAGATTTCACACTTGACGAAGTGTGAAAGCCGTTTCAGATAAACATCTATCAGTGCTTTCAAATTCGCGTCGCGCGTCTTTCCCGTCCAGATAACTCGCAGCCGCATAAAGCTAAGGGATGAGGGCGGAGGGA
The DNA here is from genome assembly GCA_038040525.1 of Acidobacteriota bacterium. Classification (GTDB taxonomy): domain Bacteria; phylum Acidobacteriota; class Blastocatellia; order Pyrinomonadales; family Pyrinomonadaceae; genus PSRF01. Next base: position 117,755 of record JBBPIC010000009.1, read on the forward strand.
TGAAGGATGAAAATCCGGCGTTGCGCGCTCACCCTTCATCCCTCATCCCTCATCCTTCATCCTTCCGCCTTCGTTCTTCTTCTTCCTTGCCAGTTTTTCATAAAGGTTCTTTCGGCTGATCCCGAGGATGCGCGCAGCTTCGGTCTTGTTTCCTTCCGAAAATGCCAATACTTCGTCTACATATTCAGCCTCAATCTCAGCCAGCGACGGCGGCTGCGTTCGTCTTCGTTGCAACCGCACTGCGGCGCTGATTGACTCCGGCAGCTGATCCACGTCGATGCGCGTTCCGGTTGACATGATCACGGCGCGTTCGATGGTGTTAGCCAGCTCTCGAACGTTTCCGGGGAACTCATACTCAGTCAACAACGACATTGCCCCCGGGGTTAACTGGCTCGCCGGCCGCCCGTGCTTGGCTTCATATGCGTCCACAAAGGTCTGGGCCAACTCCGGCAAGTCCTCCCGACGCTGGCGCAGTGACGGCACCTTTATGTGCATGACGTTAAGGCGATAATAAAGATCTTCGCGAAAGTGTTCCCGATTGACCGCATCGCTCAGGTCCACGTTCGTTAACGCAATCAATCGGGCATCGACTTTGATCGTGCGATGGCCACCCAGCCGCTCGAATTCCCTCGTTTCAATCACCCGCAAGAGCTTGGCCTGCGACTCAATCGTCAGATAGGCAATTTCGTCCAGGACCAGAGTGCCTTTATGCGAAGCCTCGAGCCGGCCAGGCTTATCTTCACCCGCTCCAGTGAAAGCTCCTCGTTCATAACCGAAAAGCTCAGCTTCAAGGAGATCGGCGGGTAGCGTAGCGCAGTCAATCTTGACGAAAGGCTGTTGGGCCCGTTTTGACTTCGAGTGAATAAAGAAAGCCAGCGCGTCTTTCCCCGCCCCCGATTCCCCTGTGACCAGCACATTCGCGTCCGTTTCAGCAACTCGCTCTGCGAGACGAACCGCCTCGCGCATTGCTTCCGAACGCGCCACGATCTCGATCACGATTCGCTTCTCAAAGAACTGTTGACACCTTTAACGCCGCTGGCGAATTCCGGCGGCAAGATGACCCGTTTCGATTCTCGCCATAACCGTTCGAGGTCATAAAACCGACGCGCCTTCTCATCAAATACGTGGACGACAAAATCACCGTAGTCGAGGAGAATCCACTCGGCAGTCTTATAACCTTCCACTCGAGCTGCGGGACTGCCGCTTTTCTTGAGCGTTTCAGACACCTCGTCTGAAATCGCCTGGACCTGTCGTTCGTTGCTCCCGCTGACGATCACAAAGAAATCCGTGAAACTGGCAATCTCGCGTAGGTCCAGAACGACCATGTCGATAGCCTTCTTCTCAGCTGCGGCGCGCAAAGCTGTAATGACTCTTTCATCGAGCTCCGCCATAGTTGTAGGTTCTGTTGCGGCGGACCTGGCTTGTACTGACGTTGGGGCTGAGTGTGTCGGGTGTAGTACCTGTTCCTTGATGCTTGAATTATGAGTCATTATTCTTTCTATATAACCTGTACTTCCTGATGTATTCGGCGACTTCGCGCGGCACCATTTTTTCTAACTCGTCACTTCGACTTCCGCCTGCTGCCTGCCTGACGTTGGTGGCTGAAATGTCCAGGCTCACCGCGTCAGTTATGAATATCTTCTTATGATTCGGTTCCACCAGCGACGCTGCTTCTTTGCTTCGTCCGCGGACATCGACAGTGGCCGTGGCCAGATCGTCGCCTACCTCCGGCGCCGAAAACTCATAGCCTGGCCGAGTCACTACGACAAGATTCGCCAGTGTTCGCAACCGTGTCCATTCGCGCCAGGTTGTGATCTCGGTCCAGGAGTCGAGCCCCATAACAAAAAACAAATCGGCCCGATCTGCAAGTTGCGACCGATAGTGATCGAGCGTGTCAACCGTATATTGGCGTTCGCGACCTTCGAGCTCGTACGTCGAAATACAGAGTCGCGAATCGTTCTGAGTTGCCAGCGCCAGCATTGCATAGCGATGAAACGCAGACGACACCTCTCGATCCACCTTGTGTGGCGCCATCCGGGCCGGCACGAATACAAACTGATCTATTGCAAAGATCTCTGAAACGCTTCTGGCAATTCGCAGGTGGCCCGAATGCACTGGGTCAAACGTGCCACCATAAAGTGCGATTCGCTTTCTCTCGTCCATCTCTCCCACGCCCGCGAAATCTAAATCGCCAGATCAATCGTTTCGCGCTGCTGATTCGCGTCTTTCAATTCATCAAGCCTCGCGGCCACGGCGGCTACGAGTTCCTTGGTACCTTTGTTCGTAACGGAAGAGATGGCGTAAAACGCCAAGCCATCCAATTCCGCTTGCTGGCGCAGCGACTCCAAACGCTCCGGTTCATCGAGCGCATCTACTTTCGTAGCAACCACGATCTGGGGACGGTTTGCCAACTCTGGGTTGTAAGCTTTCAATTCGCGGTTCACCGTCCGGTAGTCGCTGACGGGTTCGCGTCCGGATGTCGAGGATACGTCTACTAAATGGAGCAGTATTTTAGTGCGCTCTACATGTCGCAGAAACCGATCGCCCAGGCCCGCGCCCTGGTGCGCGCCTTCGATCAGCCCTGGAATGTCCGCCACGACAAAGGTACGAAAATCGCCGAGATCGACCACGCCTAGATGAGGCTCGAGCGTGGTAAAGGGATAATCAGCTATCTTCGGCTTGGCGGCTGAAATCGTCGAAATAAAGGTCGACTTTCCGGCATTGGGAAAGCCAACCAGACCGACATCAGCCAGCAACTTAAGCTCGAGTTGCAATTCTCGCTCTTCGCCTTCGCTGCCACTTTGGTGATAGCGAGGTGCGCGATTGGTCGAAGTCGCAAAATGAGAGTTTCCAAAACCGCCGCGACCTCCTTTGGCCGCCAACCAACGCGAGTCATCAGCGGCCAGGTCGTGAAAAAACTCGCCTGACGTACTGTCAAAGATCTGAGTGCCGACCGGCACTCTTACAATCAGGTCTTCGCCTTCTCGCCCCGAACAATTAGAACCTTCTCCGTGGCGACCGCGCTCGGCGAAGTGTTCCGGGTTGTAACGCAGATGCAGCAAGGTGTTGAGAGATTCATCTGCGACGAACCAAACATCCCCTCCACGTCCACCGTCCCCGCCAGATGGTCCACCGCGCGGAACAAATTTCTCTCGGCGAAATGCCGTTACGCCGTTGCCCCCTCTGCCGCCTTTTACGCGAATCTTGACACGATCAATAAACATCTAAATCGAAAGCGACGCCGGTCGCCAATTTTGAATTGGCTCAGGCGTCGCGTAATAGCGTTTTGTCTTTGGCACAAACTATGCGGAAGACGCCTGCTCCTGTGGGTAGACGCTGACAAACTTACCGCCTCGACCCTTGTCTTCAAACTTGACGATACCGTTAGTCAGCGCGAAGAGGGTGTCGTCCTTCCCGCGGCCTACGTTCTTGCCGGGCTTCCACTTCGTTCCCCGCTGACGCGCGATGATGTTGCCGCCGAGAACACTCTCGCCACCAAACTTCTTCAGTCCCAGCCGCTGCGAATTTGAATCGCGGCCGTTACGAGATGATCCAACTCCCTTTTTGTGTGCCATGCTCAACTCCAACTATTGAATGATGAATTATGAATGATGAAGAAGAAAGAAAACACGTCTCTTCCTTCATCATTCATAATTCATCACTCATCACTTTTCTGTTCCAATAGAATCAATCGTTATCGTTGTGTAACCCTGCCGGTGACCTTGTTTACGTTTGTAGTGTTTGCGGCGCTTCTTTTTGAAGACCACAATCTTTGCGCCGCGACCATGGTCGACGACGGTCGCCGAGACTTTAGCCGCGCCCACAACTGGCCCGTCTGCGTTCGCGCCACCTCCGCCAGTCAATAATGCATCCAGTTCAATTGACTTGCCGGCTTCCGCCTCAACCGACGGGATTCGTATGGTGCTGCCCTTCTCCACGACAAACTGCTTGCCGCCTGTTCTGATCACTGCGTATGACATCTTTTTATCCCTCTCAGACGAGCCCACTCACTACAGAAAAGTCGATTATTATAGGCCTCTCGCCTTCAAACGGCAAACGCTCAGGACTGTCCAGCCAAAGCCGCTACTTCGCTCTGATTTTGGGCTGTTTTTGAGCGGTCCTGCGCCAGAAAATACTCCATAAAACTTGTCGAAATGTCTCCTGCCCTGAACTTTGGATCGTCCATGATCTTTAAGTGCAGAGGAATCGTGGTCTTAATACCCTCGATAACCATCGCCTCCAGGGCTCGTCGCATGCGGGCAATTGCGAGATCGCGCGTACGCGCATGGGTGATTACCTTGGCGATCATCGAATCGTAAAAAGGCGGCACCTTGTAGCCGGCGTACACATAAGTATCCACGCGCACTCCCGGACCACCGGGGAGATTGAAAGCCGTAATCAGTCCTGGCGAAGGGGCAAACGTCTCCGGGTTTTCGGCATTGATACGACACTCGATCGCGTGTCCCACGATCATCAGGTCTTCTTGCTTGTATCCAAGTCTCTCGCCTTCAGCAATCCTGATCTGGTTCCGCACAATGTCGGCCAGCGTCACCATCTCCGTGACAGGATGCTCAACTTGAATGCGCGTATTCATCTCCATGAAGTAAAACTTATTGTCTTGATCAAGCAGGAATTCAACGGTGCCGGCGCTCGCATAGCCCAACTTCTTACAGGCGGCGACGGCGGCATTCCCCATCTCATTCCGCAACTCCGGCGACAGTACGGGAGACGGAGCCTCCTCCAACAACTTCTGGTGACGACGTTGGATGGAACACTCGCGTTCGCCCAGATGGATGCAATCGCCGTGTTCATCAGCTAACACTTGAATCTCGATGTGACGCGGATTCTGAATGTAGCGTTCTATGTAGACACTGCCGTCCTTGAAGGCCGCCGCCGCTTCATTTGACGCTGTCTCGAGCGCCTTCCCGAGTTCAGCTTCGCTTTGCACGATGCGCATCCCCCGGCCACCGCCACCGGCCGATGCTTTGACGATCACCGGGAATCCGATCTCCCTTGCCAGCTTCAACCCTTCTGCTTCCGACGTTATCGGATCAGGACTTCCCGGCAGCACAGGCAAGCCGGCCTGGGCCATGGCCCGACGCGCTTTCACCTTGTCTCCCATCAAGCTAATGATGTTTGCCGGCGGACCAATGAACTTAATGTTGCAGGCGGCGCAGATCTCAGCAAAGTAGGACGACTCGGCAAGAAAACCGTAACCCGGATGAATTGCGTCAACGTTGAAGATTTCGGCAGCACTGATAATTGCAGGAATGTTGAGGTAACTCTGGGCGGAAGGCGCCGGCCCAATACAGGCTGCTTCGTCGGCAAACCGTACGTGCAGCGAATCGCGATCGACATCGCTGTGAACAGCCACTGTCCGGATGCCCATTTCTTTGCACGTCCAAATGACCCGGCAGGCTATCTCGCCGCGATTGGCGATCAGGATTTTCTTAAATTTTCTAGTCTCCGGCATCATCTTGTGTGTAGAGTCCATGCTTCAAAGAGTGACGGCCGACCGTTGACCGCCGACCGCCGGACCACAAACTCGCTTCGTCCCGTCCGTCATCGGTCGACCGTCCTCGGTCTTCCGTCGACTTATTTCTTGATTCCAAACAGCGGCTGGCCATACTCGACGGGCTGCCCGTTTTCTACATAAATCTTTGCTACTTCTCCGCTGGTCTCCGCCTGAATCTCATTCATCAGTTTCATCGCCTCGATGATGCAAACAACGCTGTCGGGCTCCACCACACTACCAATCTTCACGAATGAATCAGCGTTAGGCGAAGGTGATCGATAGAATGTTCCAACTATGGGCGAAGGAATGATGTAGAGATCCTGGTCTTCGGAGGCCTCGGTTTGGGCTTTTGCTCCGGGGTGTGAGGGCGCAGTGGGAGTGATGCCACCGGTTTCAGCGGCTGGTGAAATACTTTGAGTCGTTCCTGTGAAGGTTTGAGGGTGACCGCCTGCAATGGCGCTGGATTCCACTGCTTCAGCGCCTCGTCGAAAACGAACTCGAAAACCCTCGCGTTCCAACTCAAATTCTGTAAATTCGTGCTCGCGAATCAACTCGATCAGTTCGCGCAGCTCATCAATGTTCACAGGAATCTCAGGTCGGATCGGCTGACTTCGGCGACGGCGAGCGCGAACAGGTTCAGAGGAATCCTGTTCAACCAGCACTTCATCTATTGTTTGCCGTTCGTCCGCAGCTTTTTCACTTTCACGATTGTTCATCTTTTTCGCGGGTTCCATCAGCGCCAGCCCCCATACCCGTCAAAGTGTTGAGCCCCAAAAGACGCGGGTTGGTAAATACCGACGGTCGATTGGGGCAATTCCGCCCGAGCATACACTCGGCGTTAACCACACGTTTGAAATCTATTTCTCTTCTGCCGCGCCAGGCTCATCCACCGGCTTGCCTGTTTCTTCCGCTGGTTCTTCCGCAGTTTCTTCCGCGGCCTTGTCTACTGCCGCTTCCGGCTCGGGAGCTTTCGTGGCGACCTTAGTTGTCGCTGCCGCTTCCTGGCCGCGGGCCGCCTTTGGTCCCCTGGTCTCGGCGCCCTTTTTCTTCTTTGAAGTTGAAGCAGTGCTCTTTCGTTTTTTGGCCGCTTCGAGAGCGTCAAGCTCGGCTTGATTGCCAACCAGCTCGATTATGGCAAGCTCGGCGTTGTCTCCCACGCGATGACCAAGCTTGAGAATTCTGGTGTAACCGCCCGGCCGATCTTTATAGCGTTCTCCGAGTTCGTCAAACAAACGCTTAAGCGCCGCGATGCCGGCGGTCCGTTCCGGCCTCACCTGTCCGCGCTTTCCGGTCAACGCTGCCTGCTGCATGTTTCCGGCATGAAAAAAGCCCGCTGCCTGTCGACGCAGGTGCAAGGCCCGCGGGCCGGTGTTGTCCCCCTCGAGGTTGGTGGCCTTTCGAGAAAGTGTGATCACACGCTCGACGAAGGGCCGCAATTCCTTGGCTTTCGGCAACGTGGTAACGATGCGTTCGGCGCGAGAATTGATCAGCGAGACTGCCAGGTTGCGAAGCATTGACATTCGATGTTCGCTGGTTCGACCAAGTTTCCGATGTGCTTTTTGGTGCCGCATGACTGTAGACCGGTATCTGTTTTATCAATGGCGCTACGAAGCGCTCCTACTTACTTATTCCTCGTCGCCTTCGAAATCGCTGAGATCGGCGCCGTCGCGGCCGCCGGTTCCCGGGATTGGATTTCCCTGTTCGTCAAACTCCATGCCGAAATCGAGACCCATGCCGTTGAGAATTTCCTTAATCTCGTTCAACGACTTCTTGCCGAAATTCTTGGTTGCCAACATTTCGCGCTCGCTGCGCTGGACCAAATCGCGAATCGTCCTGATATCGGCATTCTTCAAACAATTGTACGAACGCACCGACAACTCCAATTCATCTACCGAACGATCCAGCTGATCGTTGCGAGGAAGTGGCGGTCTCTCGATCTTGGAGTATGCGAAATCGTCCGTGTCCTCTTCGAAATTGATGAAGATGGACATGTGGTCCTTGATAAGCTTTGCCGCCAGACCAATCGAATCCTCAGGCTTCACCGAGCCATCCGTCCAAACCTCAATCGTGAGCTTGTCAAATTCGGTGTTCTGCCCAAGTCGAGCGGCTTCCACGGTGTAATTGACCTTCTTAACCGGCGTGTGGACCGAGTCAATGGGAATGTAACCAAGCGAAAGGTCCTCATCGAAGTTTCGGTCGGCGGAAACGTAACCACGACCGCGCTTGAGGCGCATTTCGATTTTCAGCGACCCGCCTTCGCTAACCGTGGCGATGTGAACCGAATCGTCCAGCACCTCCACGTCAGCATCAGCCTCGATGTCGGCGGCCGTCACTTCTCCGGCCGTCTCCTTCGAAATTCGCAGGGTCTTTGATTCGTTCCCGTGAAGCTTAAAGGGAACCTGCTTGAGATTCAGAATCACGTCAGTGGCGTCTTCAACTACACCTTTGATTGAAGAGAACTCGTGCTCTACTCCCTCAATTTTCACGGCCGTGACAGCTGCGCCCTCAATCGAGGATAGCAATGCCCGGCGAAGTGAGTTTCCGACAGTGGTTCCGAAACCGCGCTCAAAGGGCTGCGCGGAGAAGCGACCGTAGCGTTCGGTAAGTGTCTCAGAGTCGGCCGCCAGACGGCGCGGCATTTGAAATCCGGTCCAGAGATTATTTTGATCCATAGCCATAGCGTTTTAAGTTCCGAGTTAGAAAAACTGTTTTCCGCAGGCTGCACCTTGTCGCAGCCCGCGGGTTTCAAAAAAACTACTTACTATAAAGCTCAACGATAAGCTGCTCATTGATCGAGCGATCGATGTCTTCGCGAGCAGGCAAGCCGCTAATGCGCGCGGACATGTCTCCACCATCCTGTGAGATCCAGGACGGGCGGCCACGCCCAGCGGCGGTTTGCCAGGCGCTCTCTATATGAGCGTTCTTGCGGCTTCCCTCTTTGATGGTGATAACTTCGCCGGCCTTGACCTGATATGAAGGGATGTCTACTTTGCGTCCGTTAACCAGGACATGGCCATGGTTTACCAACTGACGCGCTTGTCTGCGCGAAGTGGAAAACCCTGCGCGGTAAACCGCGTTGTCGAGACGCCGCTCGAGGAGGAACAACAGGTTCTCACCTGTAATTCCCTTCATGCGCGCGGCGCGCTCGAAATAGTTACGGAACTGTCCTTCAAGGACAAAGTAGATACGCTTGACCTTCTGCTTCTCGCGCAACTGCTGGCCGTAGCCGACCAGTGCCTTGCCACGACGCATCGAGTTACCGTGTTGTCCGGGCGGTTGCGTACCGCGCTTCTCAATCGGACAAGAAGGTTTGTAACACCTGTCACCTTTAAGAAAAAGCTTTGCGCCTTCGCGGCGGCACAAGCGGCACACCGCATCTCTATACCTAGCCAACTTTTTTCTGCCTCCAGTCTAAATTCGACGGAAAAGTTTACAGGTCGCGCTTTAATGATTTGAAATCTGAGATCTGAGATCTGAAATTCGAAATCTAACGCTAACCCTTCATCCTTTAGGTTAATTCAACAATACTGAGCTTCAATGCCAATTCTAAAAACATCGTGCCGGGGCCGGAATCCAATTGGAGATGGGCATTCGGCAATCGGCAATGCTTAAACTCTTCGGCGCTTCGGCGGACGACATCCATTATGTGGAATGGGCGTAGTGTCGCGAATCGTCGTTACCCTGATCCCGGCATTCGCAATCGCGCGAATCGCGGACTCACGGCCTCCACCTGGTCCCTTCACTCGAACTTCGCATTGCTGCATGCCTGCTTCGTGCGCTTTCTTGGCCGCTTCATAGGCTGCCTGCTGCGCGGCGAACGGTGTGCCTTTTCGCGAGCCGCGGAACCCGCGGGCGCCCGCCGATGATTGAGCAATGAGATTACCTTCCAGATCGGTAATCGAAATCATGGTGTTATTGAAAGAGGCGGCAACGTGTGCAATGCCCACCGGGACATTCTTCTTCTCTTTCTTCCGAAAAACCTTTTTCTTTCCAGTTGCTTTTGCCATAACTCCTCGGGTATCGGGTGTCAGATGTACAAGGTTTTAGCCGGCACCCGGCACCTGATACCCGACACCTCTCAGACTATTTCTTGCCCGGCGCCTTCTTCTTAGCGATCGTCGCGCGTCTGGGTCCTTTACGAGTGCGTGCGTTGGTGTGCGTCCGCTGGCCTCGGACCGGCAAAGCGCGGCGGTGGCGCAATCCACGGTAGCATCCGATGTCCATCAATCGTTTGATGTCCATTTGAACCCGCTTGCGGAGATCGCCTTCGATCTCACCCTGCGCTTCCAGAATTGCCCTGATCCGAATAAGCTCGTCCTCACTCAAGTCAGCGACGCGAGTATTGTGGTTAACACCCGCCTCGTTCAGAATGGAGCTCGATCGCGAACGACCAACTCCGTAGATATAGGTGAGTCCGACTTCAGCTCGTTTGTTTGGTGGAAGGTCGACGCCAGCTACACGTGCCATTTCTATTAATTGCTCTCCGGTTAAATATGGATTGCCTCAGTCTTACTGAAACGCAATCTTGATTTGCTATCCCTGCCGCTGTTTATGTTTGGGGTTGACGCAAATCACCCGCACCACGCCCTTGCGGTGGATGACTTTGCACTTGTCGCACATCTTTTTTACTGAAGCCCTGACTTTCATTTAAGCAACCCTCGGGTGAAAATCCCAAAATAGTCTATTTATACCGGTACGTTATTCGTCCCCGGTTTAGGTCGTAGGGCGATAATTCAACCAAAACGCGATCGCCTGGAAGAATGCGAATGAAATGCTTACGCATCTTCCCCGAAATGTGCGCAAGCACCTGATGTTGGTTGTCTTCCAACTCGACCCTAAACATCGCGTTAGGCAAAGTCTCAAGGACTTTAGCCATAACTTCTATAGCTTCTTCCTTCGCCATATCCGCTCAGAGTGAATTTTTGCCGTGCCGACAAACTGCAAATAGTAGCATGGCCTCTGGGCTTTGCCAAGCCGCGCTGAATGTTGGAGTTACGGATTCAACTAGCCGTAGCCAGGACCCCCTCCGGAGGCCGGTCGGAAGTGGTTTTCGTTAGTACTTCCGGCCCTTCCTCGGTTATCGCTATGGTGTGTTCGGCGTGCGCGCTGGGCTTCCCATCGAGGGTAACCACGGTCCAGCCGTCTGCCAGAACCTTTGTGTGGTGGGTCCCCAGATTTATCATCGGTTCCACCGCAAATACGTAGCCGGCTCTGATCTTCGGACCCTGCCCCGGCTTGCCATAGTTGGGAATCTGCGGATCCTCATGCATGCGTCGCCCAATCCCATGTCCGACATAATCGCGGACCACTGAATAGCCGTGCCCTTCGGCATGTTCCTGTACAGCGGCGCCAATGTCTCCCAAATGCTTACCCGGGCGGCACTGTTCGATCGCCCGCTCCAAACACTCCTCTGTGACCCGAACCAGATCCACCCATTCAGCGGATGCTGTTCCGATGGGAACCGTAGTCGCCGAGTCGCCCACAAACCCTTCCAACGTTGCGCCGCAATCAATCGAGAAGAGGTCGCCGTCTTTCAGCTCATACTCAGAAGGAAAACCATGGACCACCTGCTCGTTGACAGAAGCGCATATGGAGTAGGGGAAGCCATGGTAGCCCTTGAAGGTCGGCAGCGCGCCCGCATCCCGGATCATTTTCTCTGCCGCGCGATCGATTTCGATCGTGCTGGTACCGGGTTGAGCCAGAGTCTTCAACTCTTGCAGCACCAGGCCCACCAGCTGTCCCGCCGCTCTCATCTTTTCGAGCTCTTTTTTCGACTTCCCGATAATCATAAGGGCTAATGATGAACGATGAATGATGAACGATGAATGATGAACGATGAACGATGAACGATGAATGATGAACGATGAACGATGAATAAAAAGCCAAGTCTCAACGGCCTAATCATCATTCATCATACATCATTCATCATTCATCATTCATCATTCATCAATCATCATTCATCATTCATCATTCATCATTCATCATTCATCATTCATCATTCATCGTTCATCATTCATCATTCATCATTCATTATTGTCACTCGTCACGATGGTTTCAATGTCCTTGTAAATCGCTTCCGGGTCCCTTGTGCCGTCAACCACATGTAGAAGTTTTGCTGCGCGGTAGTAATCGAGCAAAGGCTTCGTTTGCTTCTCATAAGTGGCCAATCGTGCCTGCACGACCCCGGGGTTGTCATCCGCCCGATGGTTCAATTGCGCCTCCGGATGAAGATCGCAGACATTGTCAGACTTCGGCGGCTTGAAATAAACGTTGTAGATCTCTCCACAGACCGGGCAGTTCCGGCGTCCTATCATCCGTTTCTTCAGCAACTCGCTGGGCACTGCAATCTCAATTGGTTGAATTCGTTTACCTTGCTCAGCGGCCAGCCTTTCAAGAATTGCGGCCTGAGCGGGAGTTCTGGGAAAGCCGTCCAGAATATAACCATTCTTACAGTCGGCACGCGCGGTCCGTTCGCGCACAACCCTGATCGTTAGATCGTCCGGCACCAGCTTGCCGGCATCCATCAAAGCGCGCACCTCATCGGCCAAAGGCGTATTTTCTTCCTTGAGCGCGCGAAACATGTCGCCGGTCGAAATCTGCGGCAAATGCAAGCGCTCTTGAAGCAAGCGCGCCTGCGTACCTTTTCCGGCACCAGGCGCACCCATCAGCACGATGATCTTCGACATATTATGAACGCGGAATGATGAACGCTGAACGATGACTGGAAATCAGATTAATTCAGCATTCATCGTTCCGCATTCATCATTCATTAGGCTCTTCGGCCCCGCAGACGTCCCCCACTGCCAAGGAACCCTTCGTAGTTTCGCATTACCAGCTGGGCCTCAATCTGGGCCACAGTGTCCATCGCGACACCCACAAGAATCAGCAATGACGTTCCGCCGAAATAGAACTGATACCCCATCCCCGTAGGAATCCAACTGAGACCGGGGGTACTGCTGACGAAGGAATCAAGCCACGTCCCGATCAACGGCAGCCGAGCAACCTTGAATCCACTCAGCATCAACTGCGGAATGAAGGCCACCAAAGCCAGGTAGATAGCGCCTACCACGGTCAAACGCGTCAGAATGCTGTTGAGATACTCAGCGGTGGCCCGGCCCGGTCGAATGCCCGGCATAAACCCGCCGTGCTTCCGCAGGTTGTCCGCAACCTCCTCGACGTTGAAAACGATCGAGACGTAAAAGAAAGTGAAGAAAATTATCAGCGAAATAAAAATCAGCTCGTAATAAGGGTCCCCTCCAAAAAAGGTCTGAAAGAAGGTCCAGACTTTCGCCCACGTCGTCCCCGGCTGATTGGGATCGGGCGGAAACGCCGCAAACAAACTCTGCGGCATGGACAACACGGACGAAGCAAAGATCACCGGGATCACACCCCCCATGTTGATCTTGAGCGGCATCGTCGTTTGCTGCCCGCCGACTACCTGCCGCCCCACATGTCGCTTTGCATAACTGATGGGAATTTTCCGTCTGGCGGCTTCCACGAAAACGATGAAGGCAATGATCAAAACCATCGCCGCCACGAGAGCAATGACGCCGATCGTCTCCAGCGTGTCTCCACTGCGTACGCGGTCAAAGACCTGCGTAACTCCATTGGGCAGCCCGATTACAATGCCGGCAAAAATGAGCAGGGAGATGCCGTTACCGACCCCGCGTTCCGTGATTTGCTCACCTAACCACATTACGAAAATCGTACCAGTGGTGAGAGTCAAAACCGTCGTCAGCAGAAACCCCCAGGTCGGTGCGCCAACTCCGTTAACCTGTAACCAGTGAGCAACAAATGAAGTTTGAATACCACCCAGAACGACGGTCAAATACCTTGTCCACTGGTTAATCTTCTTCCGACCCATCTCGCCTTCTTCCTGCAACTTTTTGAGTTGGGGCGAGACGACTGTCATCAACTGAAGGATGATGGAGGCCGTAATGTAAGGCGTGACGCCCAGGGCAAAGACGGAGATAGTACGGAAGTTTCCCCCGGAAAAGAGATCGAGTACTCCGAGCAGTGTGCCCGCAACGTCGGCCCAAACCTGCTCCAGCCGGTCCCTGTTAATCCCGGGTGCAGATATGTGCGCGCCCAGGCGATAGATGGCCAGGATGCCCAGCGTAAACAAAATGCGCCGGCGAAGATCCGGCACACTGAACATATTGCGAACTGCTGCAAAAAACTTGTCCATAGTCTTCTCTGGCCGCCCCGGCCTTTAGCGTGTACTTACCAGGCAAGCTCAAGTGTGAGCTACTTCGATTCAACGATCGTTGCCGCGCCACCGGCTTTCTCTATTTTTTCCCGGGCGCTCTTTGTGAAACGGTGCGCGGAGATTCGCAGGGGCTTCGACAGTTCGCCGTTGCCCAGCACGACCACGTCATGCTTGGCCTTCTTGATTATTCCGCGATTGTGTAACAACTCGGGCGTCACTTCCTCGTCAGCCTGGAAGCCACGATCGAGCGCCGCTAAACTCACTTCCAGCCAGCGCTTCTTGAATATATTCGTGAAGCCGCGCTTCGGCAACCGGCGATGCAAAGGCATCTGGCCACCTTCGAAGCCGATCTTTGCTGAATAGCCTGATCGGGACTTTTGTCCCTTTTCACCGCGAGAAGACGTCTTCCCCATTCCCGAACCTGGCCCACGACCCACGCGCTTCTTTTTATGAACCGAACCCTTGGCCGGTTTTAGATTGTTAAGACTTAAAGCCATGATTATTTGCCTTTGAACTTTGAGCTTTAGTACTTTGCGTCATTCTTTCAAAGCACAAAGCACCAGGTACGAAGCATCATTCTACAATACGCAGCAGATGCGGAATCTTGGCGACGGCGCCTCGTGTCGAAGGTGAGTCTACCCGCTCCACGATCTGATTAAGCTTGGTCAGACCGAGGCTGCGAACCATCTGCTTATGCGTTTTCGGCGTCGCGATAAAGCTTCTGTAGTACTGAATTCGAATCTTACCTTCGCTCGCCGAACCTTTTGCGTCGGCGGCCGGGCTCTTTGCTTTTCTCGGCATAACTACCTCTGGTAAATGGTAAATGGTGAATGGTAAATGGTAGATGAAGGGTCCACGACAGTATCGTCTTCCTATTCACCATTTACCATTTACCATTCACCCGCCCTTTAGATTTCATCTACATGCTTGCCACGCAGCCGCGCCAGCTCCATCGGATCCTTCATTCTGAGCAGAGCATCAAAAGTTGCGCGTACTACATTGTGCGGATTGGTTGAGCCAAGGACTTTGGTGCGCACGTCATGCACGCCCACAGCCTGCATCACAGCCCGCACGGCGCCACCCGCAATAACTCCGGTACCTTCGGAAGCCGGCTTCACCAAAACGCGACCGGCGCCAAATTTACCAATCAACTGGTGCGGCAGTGTGTTTTTGATCAAGGGCACGCGAATCAGATTTTTCTTTGCGGCTTCAACTGCCTTCTTGATCGCCAGGGGCACTTCGCGCGCCTTGCCAGTTCCAAACCCGACATGTCCGCCCTCGTCGCCGACCACAACCAGCGCGGCGAAGGACATGTTCTTGCCACCCTTAACCACCTTGGTCACGCGATTGATGGAAATGACTTGGTCTTTCAGATCCAGGCCCTGGGCTGGAATGCGTTGCTTGGGTTGTCTCATTTCTTTTCTTTACTTTTCTTGCGCGGCTTTTCTTCAACCGGCTCTTCGACTTTGGCAGCCTCTTCTTCAGCGCGAGCCACCAGTTCATTTTTGTTTAGCCCGGCTTCGCGGGCTGCGTCAGTCAGCGCCTTAATCCGCCCGTGATAGAGATAGCCGCCGCGGTCGAATACCACGCTGCTGATCCCCTTCTCCAGGGCCCGCTCAGCAATGGCCTTGCCGATCCTCCGCGCAGCGTCGATATTGCCACCGGTAGAACCACGCAGATCTTTCTCAGCGGTAGATGCCGAAACAATCGTTTGGCCCAACTGGTCGTCAACTACCTGCGCATAAATATGGTTGATGCTCCGGTAGACGGCTAGCCTGGGCCGCTCACTGCTGCCCCTCACCTTGCGGCGAATACGCCTGTGAATCGCCTCTCTGATTAATGCTCTGCTCGTATTTGCCATCGTTCATTTTCCAATTTCCGATTTCCAATTGCCAATTTGAACTCAGTTCAACGTTCACTCCGACTGCCGTTATCAATTGGAAATCGGCAATTGGCAATCGGCAATGTGTTATTTGCCCGTCTTGCCGGGTTTCAACTTAATAGGCACATTAGCGTAACGAATCCCTTTGCCCTTGTAAGCGTCGGGCTTGCGCAGCCGGTGCATTTCCGCTGCCACCTGGCCCAGCTTCTGCTTATCGATGCTGCTCAGGGTAAGAGTCGTCTGATACTGCTGAATGCTTCCCTTCGTCGTCATGCGTTCGGCTTTTGCCTCAACTCCATCCGGCAGAGGAAACTCAATCGGATGGGAATAGCCGAGCGAGAAGACTATCTTCTTGCTTTGCACGTCCGCCTTGTAACCAACTCCTACTACATCCATCTGTCTCGTGAAGCCTTCGGTGACGCCCACGATCGCATTGTTGGCAAGAGCACGGGCCAGGCCATGCAGCGGGGCCAACTCGTCCGACGTGCGCTCCGCGCGCAATTCCTCGCCCTCGAGTTTGAAACTAATACCTTCCGGGATCGGGGTCTTCAAAGTGCCCTTGGGCCCCTTTATTTCGAGCTCCTGCTTTTGAATCGTCACCGAAACGCCTTTTGGTAACGCGATAACTTTTTTGCCAATGCGCGACATATGTTTATTTCCGATTTCCGATTTCCGATTGCCAATTTGTTTTCGACTGTCGATCTCGAATCAACCTCAGCACATGCTGGAGACCAATCGAAAATCGGCAATTGGCAATTGGCAATTGGCAATGATTAGTAAATCTGCGCCAACAGTTCGCCGCCCATGTTTTCGCGGCGAGCTGCTTTTCCACTCATCAAGCCTTTTGACGTGGAGACTATGTTCACGCCATAACCGCCCAGCACTTTCGGTATCTCGCTGGAGCCCACATACACGCGACGACCGGGACGCGAAACTCTCTCCAGGTGCGTGATGGACGAAGTGCCGCGCGCATCGTAACGGAGGAAAATTCGAATCGTGCGTTTCAGGCCCTCGCCCTTCAGCACAAAATTGTTGATATAACCCTCTTCTTTCAGGATTCGGGCAATCTCAAGTTTCAGCTTCGAAGCCGGGATATCCGCGCGCGAGTGCTTGGCCGCAATCGCATTGCGGATTCGCGTCAACATATCGGCGATAGGATCAGTCATCTACTACTCCATTTTCGATTGCCAATTGCCGATTGCCGATTGAAATCCCGAAATTGGAAATCGGCAATTGGAAATCGGCAATGTTATTACCAACTAGACTTAACGACGCCGGGGATCTGTCCCTCAAGCGCCAACTGGCGAAAACAGATGCGGCACAAATTAAACTTCCGCAGATAGCCTCGGGCGCGGCCACACCTTTTACAACGCGTGTAGGCGCGGACCGCAAACTTGGGCCGGCGCTGGGATTTCGCAATCAATGATTTCTTTGCCATTGTTTCGTAAATAGTAAATCGTTAATCGTAAATAGTAGCCGTAACGTGAACTGTGAATGGTGAATCGTCGAAAACCACTTTTCTATTTACGATTCACGATTTACGATTCACGCCCTAAAGGGCATCCCCAATCCCTTCAAAAGCGCACGTGCCTGTTCGTCGTTTCGCGCGCTGGTAATAATCGTAATGTTCATTCCCCGCAGCTTATCAACCTTGTTGAAGTCAATCTCCGGGAAGATCAGTTGCTCACGCACGCCAATCGTGTAGTTGCCGCGACCATCGAATGCCTTCGGTGAAACCCCGCGAAAATCTCTTACTCGAGGCAAGGCGATCGAAACGAACCGATCCAGAAACTCATACATGCGGTCGCCACGCAGGGTGACCATCACACCGATCGGCATCCCCTGACGCAACTTAAACGAGGCAATCGATTTCTTGGCCTTGGTGATAACCGGCTTTTGACCGGTGATCGTGCGCAGTTCTTCAGCTGCCGTGTCGAGTATTTTGGCGTTGGCAATCGCCTCCCCCATACCCATATTCAAAACAACCTTCTCGACGCGCGGGACGGCCATCGGGTTAGTTATCCCAAACTCCTTGGCAATCGCCGGAGCCACTTCCTTTTGATACCGCTCTTTTAACCTTGCTGCCATCTCAAACCTCGTGAATCGTGAATCGTGAATCGTGAATCGGAAGAACGCGTCTTTTTCTATTTACGATTTACGATTCACTACTTACCCGCCCTACTTCTCCAACGAATGCCCGCTGGCTGAGGCCACACGGAACTTAGAACCCTCGGCGTCAAACTTATACTTGACGCGCGTGGGCTTGCCATTTTGCGGGTCGATCAGCTGCACGTTGGAAATGTTGATAAAGGCTTCCTTCTCGATAATGCCGCCACCGCGATTACTCTGCGGATTGGCACGCTGATGCCGTTTGATCACTCCCACACCCTCAATCTTGATCTTCCCCGTCGTGGGCGCAACTTCCAGCACTCGGCCGCGCTTGCCTTTGTCGCGACCGGCAATCACCACCACCTGGTCGTTTTTCTTTATCTTGGACCTTTTGGTTCCAGCCATAACCTAAATAACCTCCGGCGCCAGCGACACGATTTTCATGAAGTTCTTGTCGCGCAATTCACGAGCTACCGGCCCAAAGACGCGCGTGCCAATGGGAGTGCCGTCCTCTTTAATCAGCACTGCCGCGTTCTGATCAAACCGGATGTAGGTGCCATCCTTGCGTCGCACTTCTTTGCGCGTTCGCACAATCACGGCATCCTGCACGGTACCTTTTTTGATCGTGCCATCGGGTGACGCCTCTTTAACCGTGACTTTGATCCGATCACCCAGGCTTGCGATCTTTCCTGTAGATCCGCCAATGGGCATGATCATCTCCACCCGTCTCGCGCCCGAATTGTCGGCGACCTCTAACGAGGTCTGCATCTGAATCATGACTCACTCCGTTCGAGGGTGTCGGGTGTCGGGTGTTGGGTGTCGGCTACCTGCCTGCCGGCACCTGGCACCTGAGACCTGGCACCTGTTCCTATTTCGCTGCCTTCTGAACTATTTCGATTACCCGCCAACGTTTCCGTGCCGACATCGGCCTGGTCTCGACGATGCGCACCTTATCGCCTACGGTAGCGCCGAGCTCATCGTGGGCCATGAATTTCGACGTGCGACGGACATAACGCCGGTATTTCGTATGTCGAACAAGACGGTCAACGCGAACGACTACGGTCTTCAGCATCTTGTCGGAGGTAATCACTCCCACCTTTTGCGAGCGGTGCGCGCGCTTCTTGCCATTGCCGTCAGCTGCCTGGTCATTGCCCGCGGCCCTGGCTTCAGCACTCAGGCCTGAGCCCTCAGTTTTGACTTCCGGGATCGCAGATTTGAGATTTGAGATCTCAGATTCGTTGGCGCTGGTTTCTTCTTGATTCTCTTCTGCCATTATTCTCACTCGGTAGCGCCGACCCGACTGTCTGCGCTGTATTGCCAGATCTAGATCTGTGCTAGCTACCTCTGGTCTAACTTGCCTGCAGTTGTCGTTGCCGCGAAAGCGTTTGCAGCCGTGCCAGCGACTTCTTCTCCTCGCGGATGCGCTTGATTGCATCGACTTCACCGAGAGCAAGCTTAAACTTCAAACGAAAGAGAGACTCCTTCAAACGGGCGGTCTCGGCTTTCAATTCGTCCTCAGAAAAATCCTGATACTTGTCCAACTCTTCACGCCGCTTCATAACTAGATTAGGCCTCCCTCTTGATCCGCGCGTCTCACGAATTTCGTCTTGATGGGAAGTTTCTGAGCGGCGAGACGCATCGCGTCGCGTGCGGTTTTCTCGTCGACTCCTTCGATCTCATAGAGAATTCTTCCCGGCTTGACGACCGCGACCCAGTATTCCGGCGCCCCCTTGCCTTTGCCCATACGAGTTTCTGCCGGCTTCTTGGTCACTGGCTTATCCGGAAACATGCGGATCCAGATCTTGCCGCCCCGCTTGATATGTCGAGTCATCGCAATACGCGCGGCCTCAATCTGCCGGTCCGTAATCCAGGCCGGCTCCAAACACTTGAGCCCGTATTCACCAAAGCTGATCTCGCTGCCTCGAGTCGCGACGCCAGTCATGCGTCCGCGCATCTGCTTTCGGTGCTTAACTTTCTTCGGCATCAACATAGCTGTTTCACCATTTCCAATTGCCGATTTCCGATTTATTGCCGTTTCAATTGGCAATCGGCAATTGGCAATCGCCAATGCTAACCGTTTTCCCCACGCGGCCGTCTGCCGTCAGAACCGCCTCCGCCTTCGCGCTCGCGACGCGTTCGCGGCCGGCGCTCACGCTCGCCCACCCGCGTCTCGTTAATAGGATCCGAACCGGTGCCGCGGGCCATGGCCGCCTTGGCGTCGAGGATTTCGCCGCGGTAGATCCATACTTTTACGCCAATCTGTCCAAAGGTGGTTCGCGCTTCCGCCAAACCGTAGTCGATGTCAGCTCTCAAAGTGTGCAAGGGAAGCTGTCCCTGCAGGTGCCACTCGCTGCGGGCGATTTCAGCGCCGTTGAGTCGTCCGCTGACCTTCACCTTTATGCCCTGGGCGCCAAATCGCAGTGATTCTTCAACTGCTTTGCGCATAGCGCGCCGGAATGCGATTCGCTTCTCGAGCTGCGCAGCAATTTTTTCCGCCTGCAACTGAGCGTTTAATTCCGGCTTATGGATCTCCTGGATTGAAACCAGAACTTCGCGGCCGGTCTTGGCGGAAAGGTCGCTCTTCAGCTTGTCAATCTCAGCACCCTTTCGCCCAATAATGATTCCGGGACGAGACGTGTAGATTACAATCTTGAGCCTGTTTGCGGCCCGCTCGACGTCGACGTGCGAAACGCCTGCGCCCGCGAAACGCTGCTTCAAAACCCTCTTCAGCCTGAGATCCTCTAACAGGAACTCGCCATATTGCTTCTTCGCAAACCAATGCGAGTGCCAATCCTTGTTATAGCCAAGGCGAAATCCGTATGGATGAACTTTCTGACCCACAATCGTCTCCCGTCGTTTTCAATCAAACACAATCTCAGATCTGAAATCTCAAATCTGAGATCTGAGATCAACCTGAGATCTCAGATCGTCGATCACTCTGACTCGGCCGGCTTTGCGACGGCTTTCTTGGAAGCGCGCTTGGTCGGTTTCTTCTCGGCTGTCTCTGCCTTGTCCCTCGGCTCGGGTTTAGGTGCTAACCGTTTCGCCCGCGGCGCTGCCGCTGCGCCTCCACGTTTGCGACCTTTGCTTTCAGCCAGCTTGGCAGGCTTGGTAGCCGAGTCCTTGCCGGTGGTTTTACCTTTGGTCCCGGGTTCGGGCCGTTGGTCGTTAGAGAGCAGGATCGTTATGTGACAAAAGTGTCTCTGCTCGCGATAGGCCCGGCCCTGCGGGGCGGGTCGCACGCGCCGCCGGTTCTTGGTTGGCCCACGATCCACAAACGCTGTCTTCACCCAAAGATCATCCGGGTCGATTGCTACGTTGGCTTTTTCCGCAGCTTCGTTAGCGTTGGCAATCGCCGAACGCACACACTTTTCAATCAAGTTGGACGCGCGCTTGGCCGAAAACCGGAGAATCGCCAGGGCCTTGTTGACGTCTTTGCCGCGAATCATATCCACTACCAGTCTCGCCTTTTGGGCTGACCCTCGAAGATATTTCGCACTTGCTGTCGCTTCCATCTCTACCTCGTTACTCGTAAATGGTAAATGGTGAATGGTGAATAGTAAGATCCGTTTATCTATTTACCATTTACGATTCACCATTCACTTCTATTTTGGCGGTGACGACGGCGCCACCTTCGACGCCTTCTCTACCTTGGTGCCGGAATGCCCCTTGAAGGTGCGCGTCGGAGCAAACTCGCCCAGCTTGTGGCCCACCATATTCTCAGTTACGTAAATCGGCAGGTGGCGTCTGCCGTTGTGCACACCAAAAGTCAAACCAACCATGTCAGGCGTAATCGTCGAACGCCGCGACCAGGTCTTGATCACAGGCGGACGGTTGCCGCCGGCGCGCACGCGCTCGACCGCCTTGAGAACGCTCTGATCAATGAATGGGCCTTTTTTAACTGAACGTGCCATAAGTCTCCAAATGATGAATTCGGAATGATGAATGCTGAATTCATAATTCAGCGTTCATACTTCATCGTTTTATTTCGTTCTTCGATCCTTCAAAATCATTCGCTGCGTTCGCTTATTGCTTCTCGTCTTGTAACCGCGCGTGGGCTGGCCCCAGGGTGTCACCGGATTACGACCGCCTGACGTTTTGCCCTCACCACCTCCGTGCGGGTGGTCCACAGGGTTCATCGCGACGCCACGTACATGCGGTCGAATACCTTTCCATCGCGATCTTCCAGCCTTGCCGTACGAAACATTTTCGTGCTCGATGTTGCCCACCTGGCCAATCGTGGCCTTGCAGACAAGAGGCACTCGCCTTACTTCCCCTGACGGCATGCGAAGCTGAGCATAGTCACCTTCCTTGGCGACGAGCTGTGCAAATGCGCCGGCCGACCGGGCCATCTGTCCGCCCTTTCCTGGTCGCAGTTCAATGTTGTGAATCTGCGTGCCGAGAGGAATATTGATCAGCGGCAAAGTGTTACCGGGAAGAATGTCCGCATCGGCGCCACTCATGATGGTCTTGCCGACTTCAATGCCGGTCGGGGCAATAATGTAGCGCTTCTCGCCATCGATATAAGTAACCAGGGCGATATGGGCCGACCGATTCGGATCGTATTCGATCTGCGTAACCCTGCCCGGCACGCCTTCTTTGTCACGCTTGAAATCAACAATGCGATAGAAGCGCTTGTGACCGCCGCCGCGCCGGCGCACCGTGATACGGCCGTCGTTGTTGCGCCCGGAGATGCGCTTCTTCGGCTCGAGCAGCGACTTCTCAGGAACTGCACCGGCGGTCAACTCATCCCTCGTGAGATAAGTTTGATACCGTCGCGCAGGGGAGGTTGGGGTTAGTTTCTTTATTCCCATAGTTCATTTCCGATTTTCAATTGCCGATTGCCGATTTGAAACTCTCTAGCAAGATGCCAATCGGAAATCGACATTTGGCAATTGGCAATTAAATTGATTCGCCGTAATCAACCGGCTTCTCGCCTTGCTTCAGAGTCACGTAAGCTTTCTTCCAGGACGGCTTTCGTCCTTCGAAGCGTCCGCGCCGCGCCGTCTTACCCATGAAGTTAATCGTGCGCACGCGGTCCACCTTCACCTGGAAGATCGACTCAACCGCCGATTTGATCTCCGGTTTCGTCGCCCGCCGATCGACTCGAAAAGTCAACAACTGGCCCGTGTCCTGCGTCTCTTCCTTGGCGACCAGCGCCTTTTCCGTAATCACCGGCGACTTGATGATGTCCCAAACCGTTCTCATTTCTTAGGCCGCCTCCTTCTTCCGTCTCGTCGCAGGCTTTGCGGTCTTCACACCCGTCTTGCGCGCTCTCTTCGGCGCCGGCGCCTGTGATGCCTCTTCAGAGGTCGCCGAATCAGCTTGCTCGTCCGAGTCCCCCGCGCCGCCAGCTTCTTTCTTTGCGCCCAGTAGATCTTCGAGTTCCTTAACCGCGGCCTCGGAAATAATCAGACTGTCGTGATAAAGCAGGTCGTAGATGTTCAGACCAAAGCTGTTGACGACCTTCGTACTTTGCACGTTCCTGGTCGAGAGCAGCAGGTTTTCGTTTTCCAGCGAATCAACAATCAGCGTTTTGCCTTCGTAGCCTAACTGCTTCAGCGCGCCCACAAACTCTTTCGTTTTCGGCTTCTCAAGTGCCCAGCCGTCAACCAGGGCGACCTTGCCTTCGCGAACCCTTTCAGAAAGCGCCGAGCGTAAGGCCCCGTGACGCATCTTCTTCGGCATGTTGTAAGACCAGTCGCGAGGCTGAGGGCCGTGGACATTGCCGCCGCCCTTCCAAAGTGGCGAGCGAAGCGACGCGATTCGCGCCCGGCCCGTGCCTTTTTGTTTCCAAAGCTTCCGTCCAGCGCCCGAGACGTCACCGCGTGTCTTGGTCGCAGACGTTCCCTGCCTGGCGTTAGCCATGTAGTTTCTGACCGCCGCGTGAATCAGAGCCTCATTCAGTGGCGCGCCAAACACTGCGTCGGACAACTCGACTTCGCCAACCTCTTCATTTTTTAAGTTGCGCACCTTAACTGTAGGCATGTTTTTCAACTCCAAGCCGACCGAGGACCGGCGACCGAAGACCGAAAACAAATTCCGGTCACCGGTCGTCCGTCTCCGGTCATTTTCCTCGCTGCCTTGCAGCCTTCTTCACCACTACAACGCTTCCGTTTGCACCAGGCACCGCGCCGCGAATCATTAGCAGATTGTTTTCCGCATCAACCCTGGCCACCGTTAGCCCTTTGATCGTGATTCGGGCGTCTCCCATGTGGCCTGACGAACGCGTGCCCTTGATAACTCGCGAAGGATAGGCTGACGCTCCAATCGAACCGGGCGCGCGTACGTTCATGGAACCATGCGATTCCGGTCCACGGCTGAAGTGATGGCGTTTGACGGTGCCGGCAAAGCCGCGTCCCTTTGACTTCCCAACCACGTCCACAACGTCGCCGTCGGAAAACTGATCGACAAGAATCTTGTCACCCACGTTCATCTCGCCCGAGGATCGGTCCAAACGAAATTCCTGGAGAATCCGAGTCGGGGGAACACCGCCGCCAGTTTTTTCGAAGTGTCCACGCATCGGCTTGGTCACATTTTTAAGCTTGGGCGGTTTCTCGTCGACCAGACCAAGCTGAACGGCGTCGTATCCGTCCGCGCCTGCAGCAGACTTTGTCTGCACCACCACACATGGCCCAGCCTTAATGACGGTAACAGGCGTAACCGCGCCGTCTGCCGCGAAAATCTGGGTCATGCCGATTTTTCTTCCGATGATTCCGTTAATCATTGTCGATTTCCAATTGCCGATTGTCAGTCGTCCGGTACCATGCCCCGATAACCAATTCGGCAATTGGCAATCGGAAATTGGCAATGGCATCATTGCCGGCCAAAAGCCTTAATCTCGACATCAACGCCTGCCGGCAGATCGAGCTTCATCAGCGCATCGACCGTTTGCGGCGTGGGATCGAGAATGTCCATCAGACGCTTATGCGTTCTGATCTCAAACTGCTCACGTGATTTCTTGTCCACGTGGGGTGAGCGAAGGACTGTCCACTTATTTTTCACCGTGGGCAAAGGTATCGGTCCAGCCACTCTGGCGCCGGTCCGCTTCGCAGTCTCCACAATCTCCGCGGTGGACTGGTCCAACACGCGGTGGTCGTAGGCTTTCAGTCTGATTCTGATCTTTTCGTTCAACATTGATTTGTTCTTTGTCCGTTGTTCGTTGTCAGTTGCCCGTCTAATGCAGCTGTTTCCTTACAACTGACAACGGACAACTGACCACTGACTATTCCACAACTTCCGACACCGTGCCGGCTCCCACCGTGCGGCCGCCTTCGCGGA
>JBBPIC010000177.1:0-1839 GCA_038040525.1 Acidobacteriota bacterium
GATTGGGCGGATGAGTTTCACCAGGTATGGGTCAACGATCCAACGGGCAAGAAAGTCACTGAGATGACCATCGAGCAGAGTGTGGACCAGGGTGACTTCGTCCTAGCGAGAAAGTTCAAGATTGTTAGTGAGGTATCGCGATGTCTGGACATCTCGCTCGTAATCCTGTATAACCGATTTCACTCAAGGAAAGGTGGAATGATCGGTTTTGAACCTCGACGAAGTGCGAGTGCGTCCGGTTGAGCGCAACGAAGAGCCGCTTCATCGCCAATTGATGGCAACCCATCACTACTTGGGTTTTCTGCCCAAGATCGGTCAAACCCTGTGGTACACAGCCACCTATCACGAAGAGTGGGTGGGGTTGTTGAACTTTTCCGCCGCCGCGTGGAAATGCGCGGTGCGCGATCGGTGGATTGGCTGGGATTTTCACCGTCAGTATGATTACGACCGACTCAAACTGATCGCCAACAACAGCCGTTTTCTTATTTTGCCCCACTGGCATCGTCCCAATCTAGGCTCCAAGATCTTGTCGTTGTGCCAAAAGCGGTTGTCTGACGACTGGCAAAAACGCTTTGGCCATCCACTGCTGCTCTTGGAGACTTTCGTCGACCCCAAACGTTTCCAGGGCACCGTCTATCGCGCGGCCAACTGGTCGTATCTGGGCCTGACCCGCGGCTATCGGCGCACTCGCCAGGGCTACAGCGCCGCCGTGCTGTCGCCCAAAAAAGTGTTCGTCAAACCTTTACAAAACAATGCCCGCTCATTGCTAGCGCGTCCCGTACTGCCATTACCTTATCGTCAAGGAGTCCCCAAGATGATGTTGAGCGCCCAACAGATGCAATCGTTGCCTGATTTCTTTATCGACATTGCTGATCCGCGCCGTGCCCAAGGACGACGCCATCCCCTCAGTGCGGTGTTGGCGATCATTTGTGGGGCCACTCTGTGTGGCATGCGCGGTTACAAGGCGATCGCGGACTGGGCGCAAAGCCTCGGTCCCAAAGCCAGAGAGCGGTTTCGTTGCCGGCGGGTCAACGGGCGCTACTTGGTGCCGAGCGAATCGATCATCCGTAACGTCATGATTCGTGTCGATCCCATTCACCTCGACCGCTCTGTACAACGCTGGAATCAAGCCTACGGCCAACAGGACTCCACTGTGGCGATCGACGGTAAGACGATGTGCAACGCGCTTGATAAAAACGGCCATCAAACCCATGTCATGAGCGTGGTCGGCCATCACAGCAAGTCCTGCTACACTCAAAAAAAGTCGCTGCTCTGCCCGTAGCCGATCCAAGCGGAGAACTCAAACAAACCAACGAGATCGCCATGGCTATCCCGCTACTCGACAGCCTCGATCTCAAAGACAAGGACATCACCGCCGATGCCCTGCACACCCAGCGCAAATTCGCCGACTACTTGGTGGTCAAGCGCCAGGCCCATTATCACTTCACCGTCAAAGCCAATCAGCCCACGCTGCTGGAGGATATTGCCCTGATGTTTGAGGATCGAAAACAACCCGACTTCGTGATGCACGATCCGCCCGATCACGGGCGCATCGAAACGCGCAACATCTGGACGACCACCGCGCTCAACGGCTATCTCAACTTTCCCCATGTCGGCCAGGCCTTCGCCATCGAACGAATCGCCATCGACAAAAAAACTGGCAAATCCTCACGCGAGATGGCCTACGGCATCACCAGTCGCTCTGCTGCACAAGCCGATGCCCGCCGTCTGCTCGAAATCAACCGTGGCCACTGGACCATCGAAAACAAGCTGCCACTACATCCTCGACTGTAAATACGATGAATACCGCTGCCGTATCCGTACCGGCTACGGCCACGA
>JBBPIC010000206.1:0-1124 GCA_038040525.1 Acidobacteriota bacterium
CATCTCATCTCCGCACCGTGATATTCCGCCAGTTCGGTTGCTCTCGCCCGATTGATGCTTAGAGGGCGTCAGTCCAAACGCCGCCCCGACCGCCTTGGAGTTTCTGAAGCGCGATGGCACGTCGACGGTGGCACGATAGGTCAGCGCCACCACCGGGCCGACACCGGGGACCGTCATCAGGCGCCGGCACACGTCATCATCCCGAACGATGGCCAGCAAGCGGCGGTGCAGGATGCCGATCTGCTCGCGAAGTACCCGCCGGACAATGAGTAGCGGTTCGACCAGCACGACCAAGTCGGGAAGGTTCTCGACAAGCTCCTTGATGCGCGCCTCGAACTTTACCGTCCCCACCACGCCCACCTTGAGACCGAAGTTGCGCAAGGTGGCGCGCAGATCGTTCTCAATGGCGATGGCCTTCGACTGCATCAGCTTGCGATGGGTCAGCAGCATCCGCTGTTTCTGACTGCGTAACGTCTTCACATGCACCGGACGATAAAGCCCCACCCGCATCATCTGCGCTATGCCGCGCGCATCGTTGCGATCCGTCTTGTTGATCTGCGCCTTCAACACCGCCCTCATGTGCCGCGTCTCGACACAGACCACCGGCAAGCCCGCTTCAGCGAGAGCGCTGAAAAGCCATTGCGACAGCGGCCCAGCTTCCAATCCAATCCGCTTGAAGCGGCAGGCGGGGTTTGTCAGCACCGCCAGCAGCGCCTCGGGTTCGCTCGCCACCTTCACTTCCCGCACGATCCTGCCCGTGTCATCCACGATGCAGACGCTCGTCTCCTTGACCGAAACGTCTAGTCCAGCAAAATGGTCCATGCTGCGCTTCTCCTTCTGATGCTTGAGGCCGCAAACGCGGACCTCGTTTCACCATCAGCCTGAAGCGCAGCACCCCAAATCTTCAGCTATCCACAAGTCGGCCGGCCGATTACCCCATCTATGGGTCAGAAGCAGACCTAGGCCCTGTCAGGCGAGCGGTCCGCTTGATGCCAATAAGCAGCCGTATGCTTGTGAGAGCCAGTAGAGCCTATCTGTCACCACCATCGGCGTGTCCGCGGAAAAACAGGACGAAGACGTAGAAGAGCCATACGCCGATGGCAGAGACTGCTGCCGCAACATAC
>JBBPIC010000194.1:0-1542 GCA_038040525.1 Acidobacteriota bacterium
CAAGATCAGGTAAGAGAAGGACTTGCGAGGCGCACAGGACTCTGCTCTCCTGAGCACTTGTCGAAGGTAGCTCAAGAGAACCAGGAGATCCCATGCGCGTGACAACTCTATTCCGCCGTTTGCTCGGAGTCACGGGTTTGCGAGTCATCAGAGTGCTGTTTCAGACTGACGGCAAGCTTTCGGTCGAGGTAGCGCCCCGTTGGCGCCGGCCCCGCTGTGGAGGATGCGGCCGTCGGGCGTCGATCTACGATCGCCGCCCGTTGCGCTGGTGGCTGCACCTGCCCTTCGGCGCGACACCGGTGCGGCTGGCCTACGCACCGCGGCGAGTTCACTGCCCGCAGTGCGGTGTGCGGACCGAGAAACTTCCTTGGGGCGAGGCAACCAGTCGCTTCACAACGGCTTTCGAAGAGATGGTTGCCTACCTCGCCCAGATCACCGACCAGACCCACGTAGCGCGGCTGACGGGGATCTCGTGGGCCACCGTCGGCTCGATCGTGGCGCGCGTCGTTGCTCGCCACCTGTCGGCGGAGCGGCTGGCGTCGCTGCGGTTGATCGGCATCGATGAGTTCAGCTTCCGCAAGCGCCACCGCTATCTCACCGTCGTCGTGGACCACGAGCGGCGACGCATCGTCTGGGCTGCCGAGGGCCACAAGGCCGAAACCCTGGACCCCTTCTTTGAGCTTTTGGGACCAAAGACTTGTGCGGCGATCGAGGCCGTAAGCATCGACCTCGCGGGGAGCTATCATAAGGCGGCCAGGGAAAACCTGCCCAACGCCGAGATCGTCTTTGATCGTTTCCATGTCCAGCGCCTGGCCAGCGATGCCCTTGATGAAGTTCGCCGTGCGCTGGTGCGCGAGCTTGCCGACACACCCGAGCAAGCGGCGGCGGTAAAAAACACCCGCTGGGCGCTCCTGCGCGACAGTTCGAACCTCCTTCCCGAAGAGCGCCAGCGCCTCAGCTCGGTGCAGACGACGAATCGTCCGCTCTACCGCGCCTATTTGCTCAAAGAAACCCTCGTTCGAGCGCTCGATTATTTGCAACCCAAGCGCGCCCATCAGGCCTTGCTCGAATGGATGGCCTGGGCCTCGCACTCCCGTTTGCGACCCTTTGTGCGTGTTGCTCGAACGATCCGGGCTCACTTATCCGGAATCCTTGCCTACATCCGATCGCGCCTCTCAAACGGATTGGTCGAAGGCCTCAATGCCAAGCTCCGAATGATCACTCGGCGCGCCTACGGCTACCACTCTGCCTCCGCCCTTATCGGGATGCTCTTCCTCACCTGCGGCGGCATTCAGCTCGACCCGGCCTTACCCACACCCACATCATCTTGAGGAGAGCCAGTATATTGATCTCTTCCTGAAGATCGGCAACCTGGTTAGTTAGCGCGCTAAGTGACTCTTTGACCGGCCCTGTGATTGCCTTCTGCAAGCCCTCGAGTTCACTCGCTGTCTGCCTTAATAGACCTACTACCCGCGGCCAATCCTCTTCTTGATTCGGCGCTGGGGCTGTGGGTCGAACTTTACCCGACGGCGAAGGAGGAAA
>JBBPIC010000201.1:0-1357 GCA_038040525.1 Acidobacteriota bacterium
GGAATCTACGCCACCACGGAGGTGAACGGCTCGAACCCCGCGCTATCTATTGTCTGTTAGAATGACGCTTCTAGACGATCATCGCAGACAAAGGAGAGATCACCATGTCCTTCTCAGCGGAAACGCTATCACAGTGCTGGCTGAGCATACAAGGAAAGCTGTTTTCGTTCCTGCAGGAGGAACTCGGGGAACTGAGTAAGAAGCAGCGGCAATTGGTTTCGATATTGGAGCTGATAAGGATCGAAAGTTTTATCACTGCGGTACGAGGTTGGCCAGGACGACCGGAAAAAGACCGCCGAGCAATTGCGCGAGCGTTCGTAGCTAAGGTGGTCTACAACATGGGGACGACGCGGCAGTTACTTGAGCGACTGGAGAGCGACACAAGTTTACGGCGATTGTGTGGATGGGAGCGAAAGAACGATGTACCTAGTGAGGCCACTTTTTCGCGAGCGTTTGCAGAATTTTCCGAGAGCAAGTTGTTGGAAGAAGTGCATAGGGCGTTGATTGAGAAATACGAAGCGCCGCGTTTGGTAGGCCACATTTCTCGGGACTCTACCGAGATAGAAGCTCGAGAACGAATTAAAAAGAGAGTAAAGAAGGAGAAATTGCCGAAGAAAAAGCCTGGGCGGCCCAAGAAGGGCGAGGAGAGGGTCAAGCCGGTCACCAGACTGGAGCGGCAGCAAAAGATGACTCTTGAGGAGATGATCAAAGATCTACCGACAGGCTGTGACAGCGGGACTAAGGTCAATAGCAAAGGCTATCCAGAGTATTGGGCCGGTTACAAACTACATCTGGATGTGGCCGACGGGCAGATACCGATCAGCTGTATTCTAACCTCGGCTTCTGTGCACGACAGCCAAGTTGCCTTGCCGCTGGCGACCATGACGGCGCAGCGGGTGACTAATTTGTATGACCTGATGGATGCAGCTTACGATACTCAGATAATCAGAGAGCACAGCCAATCACTTGGTCATCAACCGATCATTGACTATAACAATAGGAAAGGTAGCGAGAAGAGAGAATTTGCTCCGCACGAAGCGCAGCGGTTTAAGGAGCGGACTAGTGTCGAAAGAGTTTATGCGCGGCTGAAAGATGAGTTCGGTGCTCGGACGATACGAGTACGCGGAGCGCCGAAGGTGATGGCCAGTCTGATGTTCGGGATCCTGGCACTGACGGCAGATGAAATACTTCGTTTGGTCAGCTAACCGATTCACGACTCTTGAGGGATGACTTCGGAAGCCACTGCGGAGGTGGGTTGCTAGTGCACGCCCAGAAGCAGCCTGCTGTTCGTTGCTAAGCGCTCTCGGCGAACATAAGTACTGCAACTTCCATCGCAGCTGGCCGCTCTGCTCTTACA
>JBBPIC010000198.1:0-1440 GCA_038040525.1 Acidobacteriota bacterium
GCGCCAGCGGCGGCGATGACTTCAGGGCGCGCTCCTCCAAACCGGTGGGCAGTGGCCCAACGGTGAGCGCTTGTAACACGATTGTAACTTGTACCTCGTACGGTTTTCTGGCCTGCTCGCGACGTGGCCGCAAAACACGCCTCGCAAATCAAACTGACCGAGCGGGACCTTTCCCGCTGGCGGCTCATTGAGGATTTCAAGGCGCGCCTGGACCGTGCGGCGCAAACCGTGCCACTGCCTTCCACCTGGTCGGACCCCGCCCGGCTCTTGAAGCACACCGATTACTTGAGCCTGTTTTTGCTGGGGCTGCTCAATCCGGTGGTGCGCACCCTGCGCGGACTTTGCGCGGCCAGCCATCTGGACCGGGTGCAAAAGGAGGTCTGCTCCCGGCCGGTGAGCCTGGGCAGTTTCTCCGAAGCCCAAGCGGTGTTGGACCCGGCGCTCCTGGCTGATGTCTTTGCGCAATTGAGCCGGCAGTTGCCCACCGACCGGACCCAGGCCGGTCCGGCGGGACGGCGCTGGCTCATTCAGGACGGCAGTTTGTTCGAGGCGTTGCCGCGCATGTATTGGGCCTTGTGGCGGCGTCAAGGCAAGGCCCAGAGCCAGGTGCGCTTGCATTTGAGTTTGGACCTGAGGCAAAACGCTCCGGCGCGCGCGCTCATCACGCCGGGCAAAGGCTGCGAGCGGGCCGCCTGGCGCACGCAATGGCAGCGCGGCGAGGGCTACGTCGCGGATCGCTATTACGGAGAGGACTACCAGCTTTTCGGCGAACTGGACGAAGCCGGGGTGGCTTTTGTGGTGCGCTTGCGCGATGAGGCCGTCATCAACGTGGAAGAAGAACTGCCGCTGACCGACGCCGACCGCCAGGCCAAAGTAATTCGGGCCGCTTGGGTGTGGCTGGGTTGCAAAGCGCGTTACCGGAGCATCCGGCTGCGCGTGGTCTGGGTGCAGACCGACAAGGAAGTGTTGCGGCTGGTGACCAACCTGAGTCCCGAAGAACTTTCGGCGGGCGCAGTGGCCCTGCTCTACAAACAGCGCTGGCAGATCGAGCTGTTTTTCCGCTGGGTCAAATGCATTCTGGGCTGCCGGCACTGGCTGGCCGAGTCGCCGCAAGGCGTGGCTATACAGATTTACCTGGCGCTGATTGCGGCGCTGCTCTTGCAACTCTACACCGGGCAAGCGCCCAACCGGCGGATGATGGAATTGATTCAATTTTATCTGCTGGGCGTGGCGAGCCTGGAAGAACTGTGGGCCGGAGTGCAACGAGAGCGGGCGGTGGTGGCGCGGCGCAAAAAATCCTGAACACGTCCGGCTGGAAACATCAAGCGCGTGACCGGCCAGGGCGAAGCTTTGTCTGGGTGGCTCCGCCTTGGGGGGCCTGCAAAACCGGCCGACCAAAACCCCAAAGGCTTTCTCCCGCCTGACAGCCTGAACCCTCCA
>JBBPIC010000202.1:0-1327 GCA_038040525.1 Acidobacteriota bacterium
AAGGCGGCGTAACCTTCCCGGTCAGTGACGACCGCCGGGGAATCCGGCCAAGGAGGAAACGCCGCCATGGAAGAGAAGAGCACTGTCGAGCGCTTTGGGTCAAGGACGATCTGGGAAAGGCTGGAGGCGATGGTGCGGGAGCGGATCCAGGAGTTTGTCCAAGTCTTGCTAGAGGAGGAAGTTACCGCTCTGGTGGGGCGGCGCAAGAGCGAACGCCGGGTGGGTGTGGACGCACCGCCGGTGTACCGTAACGGCTACGGCAAGCCGCGGAAGCTGGCACTGATGGGGGGCACGATCGAGGTGCAGCGCCCGCGTGTCCGGGGTCTCGAGGAGCGGTTCGAAAGTCGAATTCTGCCGCTGTTCAAGCGGCGCACTGAGGCGGTTGGAGAGCTGCTACCGCAGCTGTACCTGCACGGCCTTGCCCAGGGGGATTTCGAGCTTGCGTTGCGCGGCCTGCTGGGTGATGGAGCGCCGCTGTCGGAGAGCTCGATCGAGCGACTGCGCGGCAAGTGGGTGGCGCAATACGAGGCTTGGCGCCAGCGCAGCCTGCAGGGTATCGAGCCGGTGTATTTGTGGGCGGATGGGATCTACGTCAAGGCGGGCTTGGAGAAGGACAAGGCCTGCCTGCTGGTGGTGATCGCGGGCCTGCGCGATGGCCGCAAAGTCCTGCTGGCAGTGGAGAGCGGTTATCGTGAATCGGAGGCGGCGTGGAGTTGCCTTTTGCGCGGCCTTCTGGCCCGTGGCATGAGCGCGCCGCGGCTGGTGATCGCCGATGGCCACCTGGGGATTTGGGCAGCTCTGTCGGGGGTTCTTCCCGAGGTAGCCGAGCAGCGGTGCTGGAACCACAAGATCATCAACGTGCTCGATGCGCTGCCCAAGAAGCTGCAAAGCGAGGCGCGGGAGCTGCTTTGCCGTATACCGTATGCGGCGACGCTACGCGAGGCCGAACAACTGCGCGAGCAGTTTCGGTCGCGCTACAGCCAGCAGCAGCCCAAGGCGGTCGAGACTTTGGAGCGAGATTGGGATCGCCTGGTCGCCTTCTACGCCTTCCCGAAGGAGCATTGGAAACATCTACGGACGACCAATCCGGTGGAATCACCCTTCGCGGCTGTGCGGCTGCGCACAGCCGCCGGCAAGCGTTACAAGAAGGTGGCCAACGCGACCGCGTTGATTTGGCGAGTGCTGCTGGTAGCAGAAAAAGCGTTCCGCCGTCTTGACCACCCAGAGCTTCTTCCCGAGGTCGCTGAAGGAACTCTCTACGAAGATGGAGAACGGATGCTACGAACAAACCACTTGACGGAGAAGAAGGTCGCCGCCGCCTGATGAC
>JBBPIC010000183.1:0-1684 GCA_038040525.1 Acidobacteriota bacterium
TCGAGAATAAACTGGGTGATAGTTAGTGTAAGGGATCGACAGGAACGATAGATCGTGTACAGTTTTTTGCATGGCGATGGGAAAACGAAAACACGAAGAGCAGAGAGGGATGTGGGTGGCGGTGAGCGAGCTGCCGAAGTCGGTGAGTCACCCGTTCTACGAGAAACTCAATCGGCTGTTGGCCGAGCACGGGTTCGACGAGTTTGTCCAGACACAATGCCAGCCGTTCTATGCCGAGAAGATGGGGCGGCCCAGTCTCGCCCCAGGACGATATTTCCGTTTTCTATTACTTGGCTACTTCGAATGCCTGGACTCCGAACGCGCCATGGCGTGGCGCGCGGCGGACTCGTCGGGAGTGCGCGCGTTTCTCGGACTCGCGCTGACAGAGGCCGCGCCGGATCATTCGACGATATCGCGGACGCGGCGATTGATCGACCTGGAAACCCATCGGACGGTGTTCACATGGGTGCTTCAGTGTCTGGGCATCGCCGGACTCATCAAAGGGAAAACGCTTGCGATAGACGCCACCACACTCGAAGCCAACGCGGCTTTGCGCAGCATCGTGCGGCGCGACACCGGGGAGACGTATAACGAGTTTTTGACCAAGCTGGCTAAAGCCTCCGGCATTGAGACTCCGACGCGAGCCGATCTGGCGAAGTTGGATCGCAAGCGTAAGAACAAAGGGTCGAACCAGGACTGGGAGCATCCGTATGATCCTGATGCGCGGATTGCCAAGATGAAGGATGGGCGGACGCATTTAGCGCACAAAGCCGAGCATGCAGTGGATCTGGAGACCGGCGCGATCGTCGCCGTCACGCTGCAAGAAGCCGATCAAGGCGACACCACCACGGTGCAGATCACACTGCCCGAAGCGATCGAGCAGTTGGAAGCGGTAGCTGCGGTCATCGACGACAAGGTGAAGACGGGGGACGAACTGGTTACCGACAAGGGCTATCACAGTAAGGAAACCGTGCTCGATATGCAGAGCCTGGGACTGCGCACCTACCTCAGTGAACCGGAGCGCGGTCGGCAGCACTGGATCGATCAGCAGGCCGAGCGCGACGCGGTGTATGCCAATCGGCGGCGCATTCGGGGCGAGCGCGGGCAGAAGTTGATGCGGCAAAGAGGCGAGTTGTTAGAGCGACCCAATGCTCACCTCTACGAGACGGGTGGGATGCGCCGGACTCATCTGCGCGGGCACGGCAACATTCTCAAACGACTGCTGGTGCATGTGGCGGCCTGCAATCTGGGCCTGTGGATGCGCACGTTGACGGGCATTGGAACGCCACGCGGCCTGCAGGGGCGTCTAGCTGCGGTATGGGCGTTCTTTTTTACTCTGTGGGTAGTCCTGCGCGACCGCGTGACCGCGCATCGCCGCCGAGGAATCGATCTGAGACTATTTGCGATCCGGAGTCACCGCTTCGCACTGATTCCGTGCGTTTTGTAAAAATCGCACTTCTACCACGGGCTGCTAGGGCCGGTTTCATCCTGGGCTATTCCGAACGTGTCTATTTTATTCAATGTCTCCCGCTTTGGATCTAAGATAAAAATCCTCACCGCGTCGAACTCAAATATCTCGGTAATTTTTTTGACGACTTCTTCTAGGACGGGCTTAATCTCTAACGACTGGCTGGCGGCGGCAGGCACGTCGTAAAGCGCTGCAAGATCACGGTTGCGCGTCTCA
>JBBPIC010000209.1:0-1072 GCA_038040525.1 Acidobacteriota bacterium
ATGCTGTTTGATCCATTTGAAAAAGAGTTCGATTCGCCAACGAGAGCGGTATAGACTGGCGACGGTGAGAGGAGCTACTGAAAAATTGTTGGTCAGAAAGACGAAGCGCTTGGCCGTCTCTACGGAGTAGTAAGTCACGCGCCGCAATGGAACGGGATACAAAGTGGAAGTTAGCGGCCCAGTCAAGATGCCAGTCTGGTCGCTTCTCACGCCGCTGGACCTGTCCACGGAATGAGAGTACTGACGCCGGAACTGAAGATTGCTTTTGGCTCGGATGACGAAGAAAGCTAGCGCCTGATGGAGGGCGTAAAGACGAGCAAAATCTAGATAGCCTCGATCCATTACCAGGAATGAGCCTGGCTCTGGTGTGAGGATGTCTAGGACATTCACGTCGTGAACTTTGCCGTGAGTTATATCGATAAACACTGGGATAGAGCTGTGAATCTCGATCATTGTGTGAAGCTTGATAGCACCCTTGGCCTTTCTGAATCTGGCCCAAGGGAACATCGAAAGACACAGATCGATAGTCGTGGCATCCAGCGCGTAGGCCGTTGCGTCGAGGTCCAAGCCCAGGTCTGTGTCTGCGTAGAGCGGGCGAGCGATGTCGATGAGCGTGCGCGCGAAATCGGCGTAGATTCTCCAATCCCGATGTTCGTTGGCATCGGCAAGCGAGGAGCGCCTCACTGGTCCGCTGAGCCCGCAGTGATAGAGTTTGCTGCGCTGTGCTGCCAGACACACTTCGATGTCGCGAAGGCTCTCGCGATAGGTCAGTTGGGCGAAGGCCATGGCGAGAAACTGATCCCAACAAGAGAAGCGCTTCGTGTATCGGTTCCCATCGAAGCGCTGAACGCACCGAGAGAACTCGTCGTGAGAAAGAAACTGCATGATCTGAGCGAATATGGTTTGTCCTTGGTTCACGGTATCCCTCCTCGAGGGATATCCTCACCGGGCCGAGGCCCGAAAAACCAGGAAAAGACTTCAAATCGTAGAAGCTCATTTTGGCCTGTTTCTTTCTCGTTATCATAAAGTTACAGCGTTTCCGAAAACGCTTAACCGGACAGTAGTGATCTCA
>JBBPIC010000203.1:0-1236 GCA_038040525.1 Acidobacteriota bacterium
ACAAAAAGCTTAGAATTGACAGGAAAAGTGCACTCTCATATCAAGTGAAGGCAAAAATGGAAGCTTTCCAAGATTATTATAGCACCGTGTCAGGCTCTTCTAGCTTTGCTTTGGCTCACTGGGAATTGCCGTGATTCAGGCAGATATGCTGGAAGCAGCGAATAAGCGATAACCATTCAGGTCCAGATAGATGCGCTGGAACAGGTGGTCAAGGTTGAATATGCCATAACATCGGCGTTTGAGGACCTTGACCTTGTTGTTGAAGCCTTCGACGAAGCCGCTGCTCTCTCGCTGAATGAAGTAGTTGGTGATTTCCTCCCACCAGACATGGAGCAGATTGATGAAATTGTCAAAACAATGCAGGCCAGTTTTTTGAACTTGTTGGATCCATCGCAGGATTTTGGATTGCGCTTGTGGCTTGGAGAGGTGCATGTCAAAGATGGCAGTCAATTGTTCTCGCAGGGCGTACGCTTGTTTGGCCAAAGCAGAATGCTCAAAAAACCGTCTCAGGATTTTGCGTTCTTCTCTATTCAAGTCCTTGGCATTTTTGCGAAAGGCTCGAAAACTACCGTTGAGTTTTTGATATTCTTCTTTTGGCAAAGTTTTCTTCAAACGGTGAAGTTCTTGTTTTCGCACCTGGTCTGCGGCTTCACGATAATGCCTGGCAACATGAAAGCGGTCTGCCACAATCCGGGCGGTGGGGATTTCTTCTCGCACTGCTTCGATGTAGGCCTCCCATAGATCACAACAGACGGTTTGCACCGTTTTCAGGATTCTTTGCGGAATCAAGCGTAAAAACTCAACCAGGGTGGCTTTTTCATGTCCAGCCAAGACCCCCAAAATCACGAGTTCACCACTGCACAACCGTCCGGTCACCAAAGTCACATAATCACGCTGTCCCTTCTTCAGCGCAATTTCATCCAAACCCAGAATTTCAAGTTCTGCCATTCCGGTCCAATCTGTGCTGGTCTCCAGGCGTCGTTCCAGGGTTCCCACCACGCTGTCATAAGAGAGCCCTTCCTTGACACTGACATCTTCGATGGTGGAGTTCACCAACTGCAACAGGATATGGTTATCATAGGCAAAACTGTGTGGACTATTGTTATCCTGCCATTCCAATCTTTGGGTTGTCGTTGAATGACCTTCACAATCCTGACATTGATACCGATTGGAACGATAGCGCAAGAAAGTCGGACGCCCAAAAACTGGCAAGTGTCTAATGGTTACCCATTCATC
>JBBPIC010000200.1:0-1388 GCA_038040525.1 Acidobacteriota bacterium
GAGCGGTCTTTGGACGGGTTTAGTGCTAGCCTCTTCGACCCTGCTGGCTGGTTATCAAAACTGAGCCCTATAGACTTGTACCCCCTCAATTAGTGCCGGGTATCAGGTCAGCACCACTGGTATGCTGTCCAAAAGCCTCGCTGGCAGCATCAGCTGCTCAGGCCCGGCATTTTCCGGAGGAGTTTCGTAGGGATTATCAATCCAAGCCCACAGATCTCGATAAGTAAAGAGATTCCAGCGCAACAACGCTACCAGGTTCGACAGCGCCCAGCCGAGCCGGGATTTAAACTGCAAGTACTTGAGCAAAAGCATGGCAATTAGTGCTGTCCAAATCTGGATGCGCACCGCGTTGGGGCTGGTCCCGACGAAGGTTTTCACCTTCAGGTTCTGTTTCAGCGCCTTAAAGAACATCTCAATCTGCCAGCGATCCTTGTAGATGGCGGCGATAGTGGAGGCGCCAAACTTTAGATGATTGGTCAACAGCACGACCACCTCCTGCTTCTTCTCATCCCAAACCTCCAGCCGCCGCAATTGCTGTTTGCACTTTCGCCGCGCCTTCTCACTGCTCAGCACAATAATCTGATCACGCAAGATCTTTCGCTGCTGCGGCACCACCTGCTCAGCAATCACCTGGTAGACCAACTGTTGCTTCATTTTGGTGACGAACCACACGCCCTCACTAGTCCAGCGGCTGAACAGCGCCAAGTCCGTGTAACCACGATCGATAGCAATGATGCTGCCCGGCGCTAGCCGCACCCCGCGGGCCACCCGCACCTCGTGCGTTTTCCCGTCCGTCAACAACGCGAAGGTTGGTAAATAACCCTCGTGATCCAACAACAAGTGCAGCTTCACCGCTCCCTTCGTCGTCTGGTAGTGCGCCCAGTCAAACATCGTCACGCACAGCTCGATCATGCTGGCGTCCATACTCAACAGCTTGTTCTTGAAGCGAAACTTATGTCCCGGCGACACTGCCCGGCATCGCTCCAGTAAGCGGTAAAACTGCTTCTCGTACAACTGCCAAGGCCGATGCGCATTGGCGTAGGCCAGCGTCGATCGCTTCGGCGCTTCCTGCACCCCAAGATGATTCAACTTCCCCACACAACAGCGCAATCCATTCGTGATCTCTCGCAACGAGTGCGCCTGGGCCAATTGACAGAAAATCATCGCCACGAATTGTGACCAGCTACTAAACCCCTTCGCATGCCGATCGGACTTCACGGCTCTCACATCCTGTTCAAACTCATGACGCGACACCAATCCCAGCACTTGGCTGAACAAGCTACTTGAACGTACCATCCTCTTGCGGCCTCCTTCTGTGGGCAGTCTTAGTTTGCTTCGAATCAACCTAAAACTACCTCAGTTGGTGGGCCGCTCATAGCACTTCTTCA
>JBBPIC010000197.1:0-1490 GCA_038040525.1 Acidobacteriota bacterium
GCGGAGGCTGATCAGGGCTTGAGGCCCGATCTGCCGACGAGCGAGGAGCGCGAAGAGATCAAGCGCTTGCGGCAAGAGAACTTCGAGCTGCGCCGCGCGAACGAGATCTTGAAGTCGGCGAGCGTGTTTTTCGCCAAGGAGCTCGACCCAGACCGACCGAGGTGAGCCGCTACGTCGATGAGCATCGCGGCCGCTTCGGGGTCGAGCCGATCTGCACGGCCTTGGGCGTGTCGGTGTCCGCGTACTACCAGCGGCGGAGCGGCCACCGCTGCGTGCGCGTGGTTGAGGATGAGCGGCTGCTCGCCCGGATCCGGGAGCTGCACGCGGCCAACTACTACGCCTACGGCTACCGGCGGATGTGGAAGGCGCTGCGACGCGCCGGTGAGCAGGTGCCGCGCTGCCGCGTGCAGCGACTGATGAAGAGCAACGGGATCGTCGGCGCGAAGCGGCGCGGCAAGCCGTGGCGCACGACACGGCCCGATCCGCAGGCCGCCCGCCGGCCGGATCTCGTCCAGCGCGATTTCGCCGCAGCGGGCCCAAACGAGCTCTGGGTCGCGGACCTCTCCTACCTGCGCTGCTGGGAAGGGCTCGTCTTCTTCGCGTTCGTGCTCGACGCCTACAGCCGGATGATCGTCGGTTGGCAGCTCGCCGGCCACATGCGCACCGATCTCGTCCTCGACGCGTTGCGGATGGCGCTCGGCCAGCGCGGCCCGGGCGTGGACATCGAGCTGATCCACCACAGCGACCGCGGCAGCCAGGGCGGATTCAACTGGTCGTCGCAACACCTCGTGATGGAGGTGGTGCGCGATGGGTGGCGGCAAGCGTCAGGAGGAGATTCGTGCGATGCGTGGTCAGATCTCGTCGCCGGGTCGGCCGTCGGTGGCGCGGCGGGAGGACCGCGTGCGGTTCTGGCAGTCGATCGGGGCCGGCGTCTCGAGCACGGATGCCGCGGCTGTTGCCGGTGTGTCGCCGGCGGTTGGCAGCCGGTGGTTTCGCGACGGTGGTGGGATGCCGCCAATCTCGTTGGTCCCGCTGTCGGGGCGTTATCTGTCGTTTGCTGAGCGGGAAGAGATCGCGATCCTGCACGCCCAGCGTGTCGGGGTGCGTGAGATCGCTCGCCGTCTGAGTCGGTCCGCATCGACGGTCTCGAGGGAGCTGCGCCGCAACGCGTCGACGCGCGGCCACGCGGTCGTGTATCGAGCCACGACGGCGCAGTGGCACGCGGAGCGACGCGCCAGCCGCCCGAAGGTCTCCAAGCTCGCTGCGAACGACGCGCTGCGTGAGTACGTACAGGAGCGCCTCGCCGGCGCGATCGCCAGGCCCGAGGGAGAGCCGGTGGAGGGCCCTGAGGCGCGTTGGATCGGTCGTCGCCTCGGTCGCCGACAGGACCGACGCTGGGCGAAAGCGTGGAGCCCGGAGCAGATCGCGAACCGCCTCCGGATCGACTTCCCCGATGATGAGTCGATGCGGATCTCGCACGAGGCGATCTA
>JBBPIC010000199.1:0-1420 GCA_038040525.1 Acidobacteriota bacterium
GAGACATCAAAGAGGGTGTTGCGAAAGTTTCCGCAATAATCTCTGAGCGAGCGGATTACGTCGA
Organism: Acidobacteriota bacterium; assembly: GCA_038040525.1. GTDB lineage: Bacteria > Acidobacteriota > Blastocatellia > Pyrinomonadales > Pyrinomonadaceae > PSRF01. The sequence continues at coordinate 65 of JBBPIC010000199.1, forward strand.
AAAACACCAGGCGGGTCATTACCGCTGACGAGTTAGGTTTCAATAGGCAGGCTGGTATGCATGAACTCTGACCTTCCTGCGACCGGCACCGCTGAACTTCTCGAGCTGTTGGCTCCTTTTGTTCCCGACGATTTTATCGATCACGGCTGGCCCACAGCGGCCACCGGCGGGAGACGTCGCGAGTACACTGCGGCGCAACTTTATCGGGTGCATCTGCTGAGTCTGCTCTCTCCGGTTCATTCCTTGAATCTCCTGGTCAAAATGCTGCCGGAGCAGCGCGCCTGGCGAAAGTTTGCCGGCCTGCGTCGCCAAACCCAGGCGCCCGGCGTGCGCGTCTTGCACGAATTCCGGGCCCGCTTGGGCGTCGCCGGACTGCGGCAGATCAATGCGCATCTGCTTCAGCCCGTGATCGATCATTATGCGTGGCGGGAGCGTTCGGTCGGGCTGATCGACGCCACCGACTTGCCCGCCGCCTGTGTGGGCTTCAAAAAAAAGCACTGGCCACTACTCGGCGGCGGGAGCCGCGCTGGGTGGACGCACTCTCAAAACCGGGCAAAGCCGCTGCTTTGTCGGCTACAAGAAGCACACCCTCCGTTTGTGGCTGCACGACTACCTTGTCGGGGTATTGCTGGTTCCGTTGGTCAGTTGGGTCGTCCCGGCCAATGTGTCCGAAGGCGGGCTGCTGGTGCCCAGTCTGCATTATTGCCAGCGGCAATGGGATTGGTGTCCGCCGTTGATCGTGGCCGACATGGGTTATTTGGCGGCCGAAGCCAAGCGCCGGTGCCGCGAGCGCTGGCACGTGGCGGTCCTGACCAAACTGCGTAGCGATATGAAATTGGTGCCACCGTACGTGGCTTGGAATCAAGCCGCCTGCCCGCAAGGCGAACCGCTGGCCTGGTTGGGCTACGATGGCTGGGCTGACGAACATTGGTTCGGAACGGAAGCCAGCCCGGAACTCTGTGGCCGATGTTGGGAAGCGGCGCACTGCCCGAAACAATTTGCCTATCGGCCTGCGCAGCACGAGACGTTGCTGGGTCTGCTGCCGCTGGCCAGTCCGACGGCGCAACGGGTCTTGCAACAAGTGCGCCCGTGGATTGAGCCGGCGCAGTCGTATGAGAAAAACCAACTGGGCCTTGGTAACGTATTCCTCAACGGGCTGCGGTTCACCTGGGCGATGGCGTTGCTGGCCGATGCGGTCGTCCTCCTGCGCGCGCGGGTGTTGGTCGGGCGACGGACTTCGCGTTCGCTCTTGGCCGAATTGATGCCAACGCAACTTTCCTTGGAACTGCCGATGGAGGACTCCACGATGTTTTCACTCGACGCCCCTCAAAATTCGCGAAATCCCAAATAAAATCA
>JBBPIC010000205.1:0-1134 GCA_038040525.1 Acidobacteriota bacterium
GAACATTCTGTTTTCCTCCCAGCCCTGCGTTACTTCGGGCGAGCATTGTTTCCGGCTGGGGAGATCAATCCGGATTTGATTTCAGGGGGGTTCGAAATGGCGTCGAAGGGGTATTAACTTTTCAATCTTATTTAGAAACTCGCCACTAGTCAAGTCTGACAACGGTACCCGAAATCCGCGATTGATAGGTGCAGCACTGAATATATGACGCCGAAGCCCGCAGCCTCAGGCGCTAGTGAACGCTTAGGCCGGATTAATTCGCGACTGGTTTACATCTGCCCTCCTAACCGCTTTCTGGGAGCGCCAGGCAGCGACGGCTCCGCCTTCAGAGAGCCTTCCCGAAGAAACCTGTTAGTGTTTTCAGCTGAGCTCATAGCATTTCTTTCTCACCGCCAACAGCAACGCCAGCTTCTCGCTGTCGGTGCGTACCTTCAGGATCCATTGCCGTCCGTGCCGCACTAACTTCGCGGCCAGGCGATACAACTGCCAGCGCAGCGTCTGCACTGTGCTGTGGCGATACTCTTCCGGCAACACTTCGGCTTTCAAGAGCACGCCCAAGTTGTAAGCCAAAACTCCAATCGCAAAGAACAGCGCGTTGGCTGCTAACTGCCCGCACGGCAACTGCTCCATCCCGAAACCTAGCTTCAATTCTTTGTGCCAATTCTCCGACTCACCACGTTGGTTGTGTTCCCAAATTATTTCACTAGCACTCGGCGCCCGATTCGTGGCCACTGCGTGATAACAATAAGGAGTGGCTTCAAACAGACTCGGCCGCGGATTGGACCAACGCTGCACGATCAACCGAAACGCTTTCTTGCTATGCTCAAGACAGTGTACGGTCTCGGCAATCTCGCGGTCAGTGGCTATCCCGTCCTTTAGTGCGAACTTCTGCCACTGGTCCTCTCTAATCTGAGAAATAGCCCCTTTTACCGCACAATCCTTGTCAGCCGTGATGCTAAAGGTCCGTCCGCCCTCGCTATAGTGATTGATCACCTCAGCCTGGTAATACGCGCTGTCACTGCGCAGATAGAGTTTCTTCCCTGGGGGAAGCTTCCGCTCATAAGCTCTTATGAACTCCAAAGCCCGCGCTCCCGCTGGCTCGTTCCCGGCCCGAAATTCGTGATGAATACAGAC
>JBBPIC010000208.1:0-1094 GCA_038040525.1 Acidobacteriota bacterium
GATTGACCGTTGGGGCGGGGCCTGAGAGGCTTGGGGCATGGCAAGACCTCGGCGCAAACTCGATGTTCAGGGCCAAGCTGACTGCGTGGCCGTCCTCCTCAAAACCCAACCCGCCGGCTGGCAGCGCGAATGCCTCCAGGCCGTCCAACTCGGGCTCCAGGGCGAATTATCTTTGGCTCAGATCGCTCAGGCGGTGGGCCGGGCGCGTTCCACCCTTCAGGAGTGGTTCGACACCTTCCGTACCGGCGGCGTGGAAGCGCTCCTGCGAGACAAACGCGCGGACAATCCCGGCCAGCCCGGCAAGCTCCACGCGGCGGCCAGAACCCAGTGGGAAGCGGGACTCCAGGAAGGCCGCTGGCGCACCGTGCCGCAAATGCAAAGGTGGTTGCAACAAACCCACGGCGTGAAACTGGCCTTGAGCACATTGTATAACCGCCTGGGAAAAGCCGGCGCGCGGCTGCGGGTGCCGCGGCCAAGCCACGTCCGAAAAAATCCCGCCGCCGCGCTTGAATTTCGGGAAACGCTGCCCGCCAAATTAACCGCCCTGGCATTGCCCAAAGGCCGTCCGGTGCGGCTGTGGGTGCAGGATGAGATGCGCTACGGCCTGCACGGGTTCACACGCCGGGTGTGGGGCCTGGCCGGGCACCGACCCGTGGCGCCCACCCAGCAGGTCTATCAGTGGGGTTATGTGTATGGGGCTGTGGGCGTGGGGCTGGCACGCACGCAGTTCCTGCTGGCCGAGACGGTGGACCAGGCGCACGAAAGGAAATTTTACCAGCAAGTGGGCGGGAGCGATCCGGCCGCGCTGCACGTGCTGATCCAGGACGGCGCGGGCTTCCACCTGCGGGACGGGGACGAGCGCCTGCCCGACAACGTACGGATCGTGACGCTGCCGGCCTACAGTCCCGAACTCAACCCGGTGGAAGGGCTGTGGGACCAACTCAAGGACGTGCTGTGCAACCGGGTGTTCTGGAGCCTGGCTGATCTGGAGGCGGCGCTGGTGGAAGAGTTGCGGGGGTTCTGGCAGGACGCCCGGCGAGTGCGCTCCCTGATCTTCGACTGGTTGCTGGACCGCGCAAACGCTTCCTCCAGGA
>JBBPIC010000204.1:0-1146 GCA_038040525.1 Acidobacteriota bacterium
ATAACCTATTATGCTCAATGCGATGAGCAGACAAGCAGCGGCGATCGAGTTGTCGTCCGAGGAACGAGCCACTTTGGACCAATGGGCGCGTGGCCGAAGTATGCCGGCGCGGCTGGTACAGCGGGCGCAGATTATCTGCTTGGCAGCTGACGGAGTATTGAGCCAGGACATCGCGGAGCAACTGCGAGTGTCGCGTCCGACGGTACAACTGTGGCGACAGCGGTTCTTGGCTCTGCGGCTGACGGGACTGGAGAAAGATGCGCCGCGACCGGGGCGGGTACCACGCATCTCGCCGGAGAAAGTGCGTGCCGTCGTGGAAGCGACCTTGCAGACCAAGCCTCCGGCAGCGACGCATTGGAGCACGCGGACGATGGCCCAAGCGCAGGGGCTGAGCGAGGCCACGGTGCGCCGGATCTGGAAACAGCACCAGCTCAAGCCGCATCTGGCCAAAACCTTCAAGCTCAGTCGGGATCCGCTGTTTGTCGAAAAATTGCAGGATGTAGTAGGTCTCTACTTGAATCCGCCGGAGAAGGCGCTGGTGTTGTGCCTGGATGAAAAGAGCCAAATCCAAGCGCTGGATCGAACTCAACCCGGCCTGCCAATGAAGCCTGGCCGTTGCGGAACATTTACTCACGACTATAAACGCCATGGCACCACGACGCTGTTCGCTGCTCTGAATGTGTTGGACGGCAAAGTGATCGGCGACTGCATGCCGCGTCATCGGCATCAGGAATTCATTCGTTTTCTCAAGAGAATCGATCATGAAACACCGGTTGGCCTGAAGCTGCACATCATCGTCGACAACTACAGCGCGCATAAACATCCGCGGGTGCGGACTTGGTTGAAGCGACATCCGCGTTTCCAATTGCACTTCACCCCGACTTCTAGTTCTTGGCTCAATCTGGTCGAGGGCTGGTTTGCGCAGCTCACCCAGAAGCGCATTCGCCGCGGCAGTTTCCATAACGTTCCCGCTCTGATTGAGGCTATCTTCGATTACATCGATAACAACAACCAGCATCCACACGTCTTCGTTTGGACGGCCCCAGTCGAGAAAATCATGAACAAAAACATCAAATTTAAAGAAGCGATAGACTCAATACACTAGTTAAGATTGCGTCAGCTCACCCAGAAGCGCATTCGCCGCGG
>JBBPIC010000207.1:0-1100 GCA_038040525.1 Acidobacteriota bacterium
CTTATTGATGTCTGCAAAATATAGTGACACGGATTAGGCCTCGTGATATGTTTCGGGGCATGGGTAATCCTAAAGGCGTCAAACGCGATTTCGACCAACTGGAACAACGCCGACTGCAAGCCAGCCAGCTCTTCGACCAAGGACTTAGCGCCGCCGAGGCCGCGCGGCGGCTGGGCGTCCATCGCCAATCCACCAGCCGGTGGCGCCAGGATTGGCAACGCGGCGGCCGCTCCGCCTTGAAAAAAGCGGGACGTGCAGGTCGCAAGCCCAAGCTTTCCGAGCAGCAATTGGCTGATTTGGAGGACGCCTTGAAGGCGGGGCCCCAAGCCCACGGTTTTGCCACCGCCCTCTGGACCACCCAACGCATGGCCCGGCTGATCCGGCAACGCTGGAATGTTCGATACCATTCCGACCACATGTGTCGGCTGCTCCAAAAATTAGGCTGGAGTTGCCAGCGGCCCACCACTCGCGCCCGCCAACGGGACGAGGCGGCCATCCAGCGCTGGAAGAAAAGCACCTGGCCCGCGCTAAAAAAAAGTCCCGCCAACAGGGTCGGACGATCGTCTTCCTCGACGAAAGCGGCTTGAGTCAGAAGCCGCATCGGGTGCGCACTTGGGCGCCCAAAGGCCAGACCCCGGTGCTGGAATTCGATTTCACGTGGAAGAACCTTTCGGTCATCGCCGGACTGACGCTGTGGCGGTTCTACTTCCGTCTGCATCCCGGTCCGATCAAAAGCGCCCAAGTCATTGAATTTCTTCAACACCTCCAGCGACACGTACGCGGCCGGCTGTTGGTCATCTGGGATGGGGCGATGATCCACCGCAGTCGGGCGGTGCGGGATTATCTGGACGGCCTGAAAGGTAAAATCTGGGCCGAGACACTCCCGGCCTATGCGCCCGAACTCAACCCAGCCGAATACATCTGGGGTCATCTCAAGCAGCACGAACTGCCCAATCTCTGCGCCCAAGACGTGAGCCAATTGGGCTGGCACGGACGGGCGGCTCTGCGCCGAATGCGCCGACGGCCCAAGCTCATCACCGCTTTCTGGAAACAAGCCGAACTGTTCTGAAATAGTCACTATATTATGCAGAAGTCAATAA